>NZ_JXSY01000017.1 GCF_004329715.1 Bowmanella sp. JS7-9 | reverse complement strand
AAGCGAGGGGCTTTTTTGTTTTGCCTTAAATTTAGGTCAGTTTTAGGACAATTTAGTACCGTACAGCCCTGACCGTTCCCATGAAAAGTATTAAATTAGCAAATGGTTAATTGCATTATGTTTAAATGCACGACTTCCCCTTCGAATTGCTACAGTTTTCCTGCCTAATTATCTATTCGCTGCTACGCTTTTGTCAGAGTTTTTGAGGCAAAAGCTATGCAAAACAAATACATCGTTGCTTTTATCCTTGTCGTGGTAACAGCGTTATGTGGATTCTTCGAACTGCCATTCTGGCTCAGCACTGTATTAATCCTGATTGTCTATCTGGGCGCGCAATTTTTATTGATAGATGGTCAGTCGCAGCAAGCGGAAGTGGCTACACAGGGCATAAGTTCACAAACATCCTCACGCGCACAGAATGCACAACCTATGGCAGAGTCGACAAGTCGGATTGCTATCGGTAGTGCTACGGTATCTCACTTTGTGGATAAACTCTCGAATGTCCTCGCAGAGCAAGTACGAAGTGTCGGCACGATTTCACAGATGGTCAGTGTGTTAGAAAAGGATAATCATGGACTGTTGAGTGATGCAGATTTGGCGCAGTCAAGAATGCTAACCGCTGAGGAAAATACCAAAAAGAGTGCGGCTCTGCTTAAAACCATGGTGGAAAAGCAGCATCGCTTGGAAGGGCAAATAAGTGACACCTCAGAACATTTGCATAAATTACAGGACAGGATCGGCAATATTGTAGCTATTCTCAATACAATCAATCAGTTAGCTGACCAAACTAATATGCTGGCATTAAACGCCGCCATCGAGGCCGCCCGTGCAGGCGATCAAGGCCGGGGG
>NZ_JXSY01000016.1 GCF_004329715.1 Bowmanella sp. JS7-9 | reverse complement strand
GGCCGCCCGTGCAGGCGATCAAGGCCGGGGGTTTGCCGTGGTGGCCGATGAAGTGCGTGATTTAGCCAAGCGGACAACTGAGGCCACCCAGGGAATCGAAGACGTTATTAAAGAAATCAATATTGGCAGCGAAAACGCGGTGAAAGCCATGTCCGATGTGGCTACTCAGGGCGCGGATATCGCCCAATCTATCGATCAGGTCGTCGACAGTATGCAGGTCAGTGCAGAAAACGCGGTTATCGCTGCACAAGCCATGAACAATGTCAGAGATACAGTGCATAGTCATTCGAACAGCAATAGCACGATTAATGAGGCAGTTAACTTATTGCACACCTCGGTTTCGGGAATTGAACATGACTTACACGAGGTCTCTGAGAAAGCTGCGCAGGTGAGTTTACAAACCGAGGGGATCTTCCGTTTTCTGGCGAACTTTGATGTTCAGGACAGAAATGCCAAAATACGCGAGGTAGCGATCTCTGCAGCTGCTACCATCGCAGATAATTTCGAACAGGCACTTAAATCCGGACGGATATCGGAGAGCCAGTTATTCGACTCGCAATATCAACCGATTGCCAATACGGATCCGATCAAATACAGCACCCAGTTCGATAAATTCACTGATGAGATCTTGCCATCTATTCAGGAGCCGATACTGCAACAACATGATTTTATTGTGTATGCGGGGGCGGTCGACCGTAATGGCTATTTCCCTACCCACAATAAAAAGTTCAGCCAGCCGCTTACGGGCAATAAAGACATAGACCTGGTGAATAACCGTACCAAGCGGATTTTTAATGATCCAACGGGTAAGCGATGTGGTGCAAATCAGGAAAAGTTTTTGCTACAGACTTATAAACGTGATACTGGTGAAGTGATGCACGACTTATCTGCACCTATTTTTGTGCGTGGTAAACATTGGGGTAATATTCGCATTGGGTACCATCCGGAACAGTAATCAATGGCAAAACCAAATAAAAATCAGCCACAAATTGCTAACCCACTGCAATATCTGGAGGCGGTTACCAATGCTCAACAACGACAGGATTGCACGGCACTATTGGCAATGATGGAGTCAGTCACGGGCACACCTGCGGTCATGTAGGGCGACAGCATGGTTGGCTTTGATTCCTATCATTATCGTTATGCCAGTGGCCGGGAAGGGGACTTTTTCATTACCGGCTTTGCTCCGCGAGCCACAAATATCAGCATCTACATTATGAGTGGTTTTGAGCCGCACCAAGAATTACTTGCGAGGTTAGGAAAATACAAATTAGGTAAATCTTGCTTGTATATTAAATCATTGGCAGAAGTTGATCGGGAGATACTCAGAACATTAGTCGAGGAAAGTGTGAACATTAAGCGCGCTCGCTACCACTAACAATCGCGCAATGCTTTTAGCACTTTTGAATGAAACTCGCGCTGGTAAAGCACCAGAATAACCAGCACGGTTGCCAGCATAAATACCCGTGCATCAATAAACCACGACAGTGTGGCCAGCGACAAATATACAGAACGTAATCCGTAATTGAAGGTATGGCCGGCCTGATCGATTACTTTGCCCGCCCGGTTTGCATATTGTTGTTGCTGCTGCTCATCCATATCTTTGCCCGGTGGGGCTGCACCGATTAATACGCTGGCAAAGCCATACTGACGAATGGACCAGGTAAACTGGAAAAACGCAAAAACGAAGATAAAAATCAACAGCAGAATTTTGAGTTCAATCAGGATCTCGCCGCCACTTGCGCGCGGCATGATGTGGCTAAGTAATGATGACAACTTGTCCGCAGATAACAGAGCGGTCAGTAAGCCAGCCAGAATTAGTAATGAACTGGATGCGAAGAAAGCGATATTCCGTTCGATAGTGGCAACGATGGAAACATCGGGAATGCGATTTTCACGGTTCAGCATTTGCATCATCCATGCATCCCGTTTACTACGCAGTTCGCTGGCCAGACATAAGGTGTTGCGCGCACGGCGTCTCGCAAACACCGTATATCCCACCCATAGCGCAAAAAACCAAACAATTGCGATGGTGTCCCACGAGGCCATGTAATCTCCTGCTTTTCGATTAGAATGATTCTTCCTGCGCCACTATTTTGCTACACTTGCGCGCTTTTTTTAAACGGTAATTTGAGAGTTTATGCAAGTCATGCTCGCCCCAATGGAGGGCGTTGTTGATCATCTAATGCGCGATATGCTGAGCCGGGTCGGTGGTTTCGATCTATGCGTCACGGAGTTTATTCGCGTTGTCGATCAAAAATTGCCGAAGCGGGTCTTCTACCGCTTATGTCCGGAATTGCTTAATGGCGGTTTAACGCCAGCGGGTACGCCGGTGCGCGTGCAGTTACTCGGCCAATCTCCGGAGTATTTGGCGGAAAATGCCGTGCGCGCGGTTGAGCTCGGCTCCCATGGCGTCGATTTAAATTTTGGCTGCCCGGCCAAAACGGTCAATAAATCGAAAGGCGGTGCGGTACTGCTAAAAGAAACAGAAACCCTGTATCAAATTCTTAAAGCGGTGCGGGGTGCTGTCCCCGCAGAGCATATTGTCAGTGCCAAAATGCGTCTTGGTTTTGAAGATAAATCACTGGCAATCGACAATGCGCTGGCACTGCAGGAAGGCGGAGCAAATCTGCTTGTGGTGCATGCCCGCACAAAAACTGAAGGGTATCGTCCCCCCGCGTATTGGGACTGGATCGCAAAAATCCGGGAGCATTTGCATATTCCCGTCGTCGCTAATGGAGAAATCTGGCAGGCAGATGATGCACAAAATTGCATGGCGCAGGCTAATACTGATCTTATTATGCTCGGCCGGGGGGCGTTAGCCATGCCTAATCTGGCGCAGGTCGTACGAGGGCACCAGATGCCGATGCAATGGCAGGATGTGAAGCAATTGCTGTTGGATTACTCTGGCTACGAGATTTTCGGAGATAAGGGGCGGTACTACCCCAACCGGATTAAACAATGGCTGGGATATCTGCAGCGCCAGTACAGTCAGGCTGAAGAACTCTTTAATCAAATCAGAACGTTACGTCAATCCGATGAGATAGTTAACGTGCTTTCACGTTAGTCAGTACATGACATCATTTTCCGTTGTTGCTAGGCTGGTCTTTCACTCACAACAAGAAAAACGCTATGCACACACAACGCAAAGGAATTCATGTACTGGCGCTCTGCATCAGTACTATGTGGTTAACTGCCTGTGACGATAAACCTGCGGCTCCCGCAGGGGAAAAAGTTGTTATCAATCAGGATCCCTATCCAAGTACGTATCAGGCGATGCCAAGCACGCCAACGCTTATCAGCAATGTTAATTTGCTCGATGGTATTGGCGGCATGCAGGAAGGCATTTCGGTGTTATTGCAGGATGGTAAAATCACTGCCATCGGCAAAGATATTCCGCAACCAGAAAACACACGTGTGATAGATGGGAGTGGTCGCTGGCTGACACCGGGCATTATTGACGTGCATTCTCATCTGGG
The DNA here is from genome assembly GCF_004329715.1 of Bowmanella sp. JS7-9. Classification (GTDB taxonomy): domain Bacteria; phylum Pseudomonadota; class Gammaproteobacteria; order Enterobacterales; family Alteromonadaceae; genus Pseudobowmanella; species Pseudobowmanella zhangzhouensis. The sequence continues at coordinate 20,639 of NZ_JXSY01000016.1, read as the reverse complement.
GGTGTATGCCACGCCTGAGACCCAATCTCATTCTGATGGTAACGAAGCCACCGCACCTATCACCGCTGCCGTGTGGGCAGAACATAGTATCTGGCCACAGGATCCTGGTTTTCAACGCGCGCTTGCCGGTGGGGTCACCACATTACAAATCTTGCCGGGCTCGGCCAATTTGGTGGGCGGGCGATCCGTTACGGTAAAAAATGCGCCGAACCGAACCATTCAGGATATGAAGTTCCCGGGCGCGCCTTACGGCTTAAAAATGGCCTGTGGTGAAAATCCAAAACGGGTTTATGGCAATAAAGGCGGGCCATCTACGCGTATGGGCAACGTGGCAGGTTATCGTCAGGGCTGGGCTGATGCGCAGAATTATCAGCGTCAGTGGGATAAATATTATGAAGACTTTGATGCCGGTAAAAATCCCGCCCCGCCCAAGCGCGACCTAAAACTGGAAACGCTAGCAGGCGTGCTCAAAGGCGATATCCGTGTGCATATGCACTGTTATCGCGCCGATGATATGGGCACCATGTTAGATGTGATGAAAGAATTTAATTATCAGATCGCGTCATTCCAACACGCTGTTGAAGCCTACAAAATTGCCGACAAGTTGGCAGAAAATAATGTGTGTAGCGCCATGTGGGCCGACTGGTGGGGCTTTAAAATGGAAGCCTATGACGGAATTCGTGAAAATATTCCTATGGTCCATGCCGCAGGTGCTTGTGCCATTGTGCATTCCGACGACGATAAAGGCATTCAGCGACTGAATCAGGAAGCGGCCAAAGCGTTGAGTGATGGTCAACGTGCCGGAATCGATATTTCTAAAGCGACCGCATGGCAATGGCTGTCCGCGAACCCTGCCAAGTCATTGGGCATATTTGATAAAACCGGCTCGATTGAGCTGGGTAAAAACGCTGATGTGGTGCTGTGGAGTGCCGATCCGTTTTCGACCTACGCACAGACCGAGAAGGTCTTTATTGACGGAGCGTTGGCGTTTGATCGTCAAGATCCGGATAGCTGGCCGGTGGCGGATTTCGAGTTAGGGCAGACGGGTGAAGGAGACGCAAAATGAAGAAGTTAATTGGACTCGTTGCCGCGCTGTGTATCAATCCGCTGGCGCAGGCAGAGAAAATCGCCATCGTCGGTGGCACCATACATACCATGTCGGATGCCGGTACCCTGACGAATCAGGCCTTGCTGATGGACGGTAATAAGATTATCGGCTTCGTAGGCGCGGATGCCGTGCCGGCAGAGTACAGCCGATTTGATGCCACGGGTAAGGTAGTCACGCCCGGACTTATCGTGTCTAACAGTCAGCTGGGTTTGGTCGAAGTGGGATTTTCCGCAGGAATTGTTGATAGTAGTGCTGATCACAGTGAGTTTAGTCCACTTGGCGCGGCAGCCGATGTCTCCTATGCAATCAATCCGGCGTCCAGCCTGATGGGGATTACGCGCATGGAAGGGGTCACGCTGGCCGGTACCAGTATGAACTATACCCATGCAATGTTTCAGGGGCAGGGGGCGGTCATCAGCTTATCTGGTGCAGAACAACCTGTAGTCAAAGCCGCAGCCTTTATGCCACTGAATGTCAGTGGCCGTGCGGTGGATGGATTGGGTGGCAGTCGTGCCCTGCTATGGCCGCAGTTAATCACGGCGTTGGATGAAGCTATGGCGCGTAACGGTAAGCTGCTGGGACTTGATGAGGAATACCATGGTGCACTGACGCGGGCGGATCTGAATAGTCTGATTCAGGTAGTTTCCGGCAAGGTACGTTTGCTGGTTGAGGTTCAGCGTGCTGCCGATATTCGTCAGGTTTTATCCCTGATTAAACGCTATCCGGATTTGCAACTGGCCCTAAGTGGTGCCAGTGAGGCCTGGATGGTAGCAGGACAAATCGCTGAAGCCGGCGTGCCGGTAGTGATTAATCCGGAGTCGAATTTGCCCTATGACTTCGATCAGTTAGCGGCGACCCTGGCCAATGCCGGGCGACTGGCAGATGCGGGCGTGTCTGTGTGTATCGGGATGAATACCCATAACGCCCGGCTGATCACCCAATATGCCGGCAATGCGGTAGCCAATGGCTTGAGTTGGCAGGATGGGCTGGCGGCGCTGACGATTAACCCTGCGCGTATGCTGGGGGTGGACAACCAATACGGTTCACTGGAAAGCGGCAAACAGGCCGATGTGGTGATCTGGTCTGGCGACCCTCTGGAAGTGATGGAAGTGGCTGAACAGGTGTTTATTGGCGGTGAGGCGGTCGATATGCAAAGTCGCCAAACCAAATTACGTGACCGTTACTTGCATCGCGATCCTGCTAAGCCGGCACCTTATACCCGGCCTTAACAACCGGGCAGAGACTAAAAAAGCGCACTTCGGTGCGCTTTTTTGTGTCCCATCGTTGCCCTATGCGGTGGTGTTAATATTGCCACCCACTCGCTGCCCGGGCTGTGGCGCAGGAGGGGGCGATTCCAACTCTGCACTGGATTGCGGCGGTGGCGCCGGCTTGGGCGGCGGTGGCGGGGTATTTGCCGCCGGATTGTAAGGAATCGATGTGCTATTGCTGACGTCCATCTATCTGCCTCATGTTGATTCAGTCGTTACGTCAGTATAGAAAAGCCATGGCATTTTGGCGCAAGCTAGTGAGCGGGGATAAGAATATTTTCCAGCTGCAGCCGCATAAACTGCATGATTTGTGGCTGGGCCTGAGCTTTGGGATGAATGCCATCGGCTTGCATCAAGCTGGCATCCAGCGCGATATCATCAAGGAAAAACGGCACCAGCGGTACTTTGTGTTCAGTGGCCAATCCAATATAACTGTCAGTAAACATTTGGGTGTAACGTTTGCCGTAGTTAGTGGGGATGCGCATTTTCTGCAAAATCGGCTTAGCACCGTGCTCCCGAACCAATTCAATCATCAATTTCAGGTTTTCGCGCATTTCATTAATAGGGTACCCCTGCAATCCATCGTTTCCTCCCAGTTCAATCAGTACATGAGTGGGATTATGGGTTTGTAGCAGTGCTGGCAGGCGACTGACTCCACCGGCTGTGGTGTCGCCACTGATGGCTCCGTTAATCACCTGAATGTTTTTATCCTGCCACGCATTTTGTAACAAAGTTACCCAGCCTTGTTGTGGGTCGATACCATAACCAGCACTCAGGCTGTCGCCCAGTATTAACAGGCGCTGTGCGTCATTTTGCTGGTGTTCTGCCGCGTTGGTTGAGGCATTGGTCGCTTGTGCACTTGCCTGTAATGATCCAACCCACAGTGGTATAAGTAATAACCACACTAAGTGTTTCATTGCCCGGGGTTCTCCACTAAATGATTGAATGTAAATCAGTAAATAAGATCGTAACCACTACTGAAGGCCAGTTGCAAATATTGCGCGATATAAACCTGAAAGTAGAAGATGGACAAACCCTGGCTATTGTTGGGGCGTCTGGATCCGGAAAATCGACGTTACTTAGTTTACTGGCGGGGCTGGACGAGGTCAGCAGTGGAGAAATAATCCTGAATGGTCAGCCTTTACATGCGTTAGATGAAGAACAACGGGCATTAATGCGTGGCGCTAATGTGGGCTTTGTTTTTCAGAGTTTCATGCTGGTGCAGAGCCTGTCCGCGCTGGAAAATGTGATGCTGTCGGCGCAATTGGCTGGAGTAGACGATGCCAAAGGCCGTGCTGAGGCCATATTAGAACAAGTTGGACTCGGCCACCGGGCTAAACATTACCCCAACCAGTTAAGCGGGGGCGAGCAGCAACGGGTGGCCATTGCGCGGGCGTTTATCACTCGTCCCAAAATCCTGTTCGCCGATGAGCCGACCGGCAACCTTGACGCCACAAATGGCGAACTGGTCGAACAATTGTTGTTTAACCTCAATGCAGAGTCTGGCACCACCCTAATCCTGGTGACCCACGACAGCGTGCTGGCGGGTAAGTGCCAGCGTCAGGTTATCATGCATGCAGGTGAGCTAACCGAGTCAACTTCCCCATCGGAGCAACAGCGCCATGTGGGCTAATCTGGCGCTACGCTTGTTTCGCCATGAAATGCGCCGTGGTGAACTGAATATTATTCTGGCGGCAATCGTTTTATCCGTCGCCGCAGTGCTGTCGTTATCATTGTTCAGCGCCCGTCTGCAAAGTGCGCTAAATGATAAAACCGCTGAATTTATTGCCGGGGATCGGCAATTGTCCAGCCGTCAGGTCATCGACCCTGCGTGGCTGCAAAAGGCCCGCGAATTGGAACTGAACATTGCAGAGCAAATCAGCACGCAGTCGATGTTATTCGCTAATGGCGATCTGGTGTTGGCTGATATCCGTGCGGTGGACAGTGCCTATCCACTCAAAGGGTCGGTGAAGATCAGTGAACAAGCATTCAGCGCTGGGCGCGAAGTCACCGAGTTACCGCCTGAAAATCAGGTGTGGATGGATGCGCGACTGTTCCAGCTGCTGAATATCGAGCCGGGTGCTGAGGTTGAAATCGGTGACGGGACCTTCATCGCCAGTCGGGTGCTCTCTGATATCCCGGATCGCGGTTTTGCCGTATTCGGAAACGATCAACTGGTACTCATGCGCCTCGAAGATATCGCCAAAACCGGCGTGACCGGCCCGGGAGCGCGACTCAGCTATCGCTACTTTTTTACCGGTCGGGATGCCGATCTGGATGCATTTTATCAGTGGTTACGTCCGCAACTTAATCGCGAGCTTCATCGCTGGCGTTCAGTGAAAGACGACGAGTCTGCGATCGGTAATGCAGTACAAACCGCAGAGCGCTATTTTCTGTTGGCCATTATGCTGGCGGTGGTTTTGGCCGCCGTGTCAATTGCGGTTGCGGCGCAGCGCTACAGTCAGCGCCATTTTGATCCGGTTGCGATAATGAAAACTCTGGGCGCCAGTAAACGGCTAATCCAGAAAGTCTATGTGCTGCAAATTCTGTTTGTCACTATGCTGGGGATCGTCCTCGGCTGTGTGCTTGGCTTTGTGTTGCAGCATGGCGTGGTGATGCTGGTCTCAGATAGAGTCCCGGTGAGTCTCGATACCTGGTATTGGCAACCGGTCGGCATTGCAGTGCTTACCGGATTTATCTGCGCATTATTGTTCTCCCTGTATCCGTTAATGCAATTGTTTGGTATTCCACCGCTGAGAGTCCTGCGCCGCGATATTGAGGGTTCTGGTACAAAACGCTTAGTGCAATATGTGGCAGCCGGCGGTGCAATTTTCGCGCTGATGTGGCTGTACAGTGGCAATCTGCAAATCAGTGGTATTTTGTTTCTGACCGGGGCGCTGTTGGTGATTGCCTTGTTTGCCGTCAGTGTAGGCTTGATTCATATCGGCCGGTTACTGGGTAGCGGCAACATTGGCGCGTGGCAACTGGCATGGGCGAGGATTCAGCGCCGCGCAATGAATAACAGCGTGCAGCTAATCAGTTTTTCCGTGACATTGCTGTTATTGCTGGTGGTGCTGGCACTACGCAACGATATGATTAAACAGTGGCGCGAACAGCTGCCACAAGGCACGCCAAACTATTTTCTGGCCAACATCACCGCGACACAGTTACCTGTGCTGAAACAACAATTTACGGATTTTACCGTCAATGCCGGTGAAATCTATCCGCTCATTCGCGGACGATTGACTGAAATTGCTGGTGAAAAAGTCCAAAGTGCCGTCACGAAGGAAAATGAGCAACCTGCTGAAGCGCGTCGTCCGGGCCTTGGGCGCGAAGCCAATCTGACCTGGGCCAGCAATGTGCAAGCAGGTAACAAGGTAGTAGCCGGCACCTTTTTTGGTGACGATGTGGGCGACTACCCGGAAGTTTCGGTCGAACAAAAGATCGCAGAGCGACTGCGCATCACAATGGGCGATATCCTCACCTTTGACATAGGGGGGCAAACGTTACAGGCCAAGGTAACCAGCTTGCGCGAGGTTAACTGGCAAACCATGCAGCCTAATTTCTTTTTTGTCCTGCAGCCGGCCGCGATGCAAGATTTTCCGGCTACTTATATCACTAGTTTTCATTTAGATGGTGAGCGCAAGCAGGCATTAGCCAGCCTGTTGGCACCACTTTCCAGTGTCACCTTGATCGATGTGGATGCGCGGATTAACCAATTGCGCCAGATCATCGATCAGGTCTCGCTGGCGGTGGAGTTTATTCTGGTGCTGGTGCTAAGCGCCGGGTCGCTGGTGTTAATCGCTCAGGTGCAGGCCAGCATGGATGAACGTCGTCAGGAGCTGGCCATTTTACGCACCCTCGGCGCGCGCGGTGGCCTGATCCGTTGGAGTGTCGTGCTTGAATTCCTGATTATCGGGCTGGTGGCCGGATTGATGGCCGCACTCGCCCATGAAATCGCCCTGTATTTTTTACAGACTGAGGTCTTTAATATGAGCGCCTCCTGGCATTTTGAATACTGGCTGATAGCCCCGCTGGTGGGCGCGGCGGTCGTCGGTGTGTTGGGAGCGGTGAGTTGTTGGCAATTGTTGCGCATCAATACCGGTCAGTTACTGCGCAATATGTTGTAGTGCCAACGCCCCGTTTAACGGGGCGTTGTTGTTTTACAGACCCTACGATAGGTTTTTTCTATCAAAACAATTTATACAATCAATTATTCAAATCGATGCGGGCTCGCTAATCTAGCACCCGTAACGTTAAACAACCCCACAATTGGAGACATAAAATGGCATTAATCAACACTGCTATTAAGCCTTTCAAGGCGCAAGCATTCAAAGACGGCAAATTCGTAGAAGTCAGCAGCGATGACATCAAAGGGAAATGGGCGGTTTTCTTCTTTTACCCAGCAGACTTCACGTTTGTATGCCCAACTGAATTAGGCGACCTGGCGGACAAATACGCAGAGTTACAGAGCCGTGGCGTAGAAGTGTTCTCAGTATCGACTGACACTCACTTCACTCACAAAGCATGGCACGACGCGTCTGACACCATCGGTAAGATCAAATACGCGATGATCGGTGACCCAACAGGTGAAATCACCCGCAACTTCGACGTGATGCGTGAAAATCAAGGTCTGGCGGACCGCGGTACCTTTATCGTTGACCCAGACGGCATCATTCAGGCGATGGAAATCACCGCCGAAGGTATCGGCCGTGATGCAGATGATCTGGTACGTAAAGTAAAAGCAGCGCAATACGTTGCCTCTCACCCAGGTGAAGTATGCCCGGCTAAATGGAAAGAAGGCGAAGCAACGCTGGCTCCATCACTGGATCTGGTGGGCAAAATCTAAGCCTCGCCCAGCCTGTGTGGCCCGCTGCGGCGGGCCAATGTTTCACCCCAAGTCGGACAAACCGAGGAAGATTTATGTTAGATGCCAAATTAAAGCAGCAGTTAAAAGCTTATTTAGAAAACCTCAAAACCCCGGTTGAGCTGGTCAAATTTGTGGATGACAGCGCGAAGTCCGCAGAACTATCCACACTGGTTGACGAAATCGCCAGCCTGTCGGACAAAGTCACCATCGTTGCCGCGGATAGCAGTAACGAACGTATCCCCAGCATGCTGGTACGTTCAACCGCTACTGGCTCTGAAATGCGCTTTGCCGGCTTACCTATGGGGCACGAATTTACCAGTCTGGTACTTGCCTTGCTGCATAGCGGTGGACATCCGTTGAAACTGGATGCAGACACCATTGAACAGATTAAACAACTGGAAGGTGAGTATCGGTTCGAGACTTACGTTTCACTAAGCTGCCATAACTGCCCGGATGTGGTGCAGGCATTGAATATGATGGCGGCGCTGAATACCAATATTACCAACGTTATGATCGATGGCGCGCTATTCCAACAAGAAGTGGACGAGCGTCAGGTTATGGCGGTCCCCAGCGTGTACTTAAACGGCGAGTTGTTTGGCAACGGCCGTATGGAGCTGGCGGAGATTTTACAAAAGATCGATAAGAATGCTGACAAACGCGCAGCGGACAAGATTAATCAAAAGGCCCCATATGATTTTCTGGTGGTCGGTGGTGGCCCGGCGGGTTCTGCCGCGGCGATTTATGCCGCACGTAAGGGCATTCGTACCGGGATTATCGCAGAGAAATTCGGTGGCCAGTTGCTGGACACGGTCGGGATTGAAAACTTCATTTCAGTTACCTCGACCACTGGGCCAAAACTGGTGCAAAACCTCGAAGCCCATGTGACTGAATATGACATTGATGTAATGGCCAACAATCGTGCGGCGAAAGTGATCGAAGCGCGCGAAGAAGGCGGCTATATCAGCGTGGAGCTGGAAAATGGTGCGGTAGTGCAAAGCCGCAGCGTGATGCTGTCTACCGGCGCCCGCTGGCGCAAAATGAACGTGCCCGGCGAGGTTGAGTACGCGGGTAAAGGCGTGGCCTATTGCCCACACTGTGACGGGCCGCTGTTTAAAGGCAAGTCTGTGGCTGTGATCGGTGGCGGTAACTCAGGCATCGAAGCAGCGATTGACTTAGCGGGTATTGTTAAGCACGTGACCGTGCTGGAATTTGACAGCAAACTGCGCGCCGATGAAGTACTGCAGCGTAAAGCCAAAAGCATGGGCAACATTGATATCATTTTAAATGCGCAAACGACTGAGGTGCTGGGCGATGGCAGTCAGGTGACTGGCTTGCAATACACCGACCGTACTACGGGGGATAGTCACAAGGTTGAATTATCCGGGATCTTTGTCCAGATAGGCCTGGTGCCTAACTCTGAGTTCCTGAAAGGCACGGTAGAGTTAACCCCACGCGGTGAGATTATTATTGGTGCGCACAACGAGACCAATATCCCGGGTGTGTTTGCGGCGGGCGATGTAACTAACATCCCTTACAAGCAGATTATTATCGCTATGGGGCAGGGCGCGAATGCGGCACTGGGTGCATTTGATTACCTGATCCGCACGCCTGTTCCCGCCAAAGAGGAGGCGGCTGCGTAACTAATTTGGAGTTTTCCTAGTCTCCAGAACGAGTGTCTGACACTCACTCCTTTGCCCCCGCCATCGCGGGGGCTTTTTTTTACGAGATGAAACGTTAATCCGCAGCAATTTGTGAACAGGCGATCACTTTGGCCGGAGGTGTAAAAGTTGACACTATCAGGCATATCGCCCGCTGTAAGGCATTAAAAAGCCCGGTGATTACCGGGCTTTTTACAGGGTTAATTTGCCTGATTGTGTACGTCTTTCATGGCACGACCGGATGGGTCGGCATTATTCTGGAAGCTGGCATCCCAGGCCAGGGCTTCCACGGTTGAACAGGCGATGGATTTTCCACCTGGGACACAGCGGGCGGCACTTTCCTGCGGGAAATAACTCTCGAAGATGGTGCGGAAGAAATAGCCTTCTTTGGTATCCGGGGTATTCACTGGGAATCGGAACGCGGCAGTGGCCAGTTGTTGATCACTGACTTCCTGATTGGCGAAGTCGTGAATTGAATCAATCCACGAGTAACCGACACCGTCACTGAACTGTTCTTTCTGACGCCACAGCACTTCTTCCGGCAAATATTGGCCATTATCAAACGCGGCACGCAGGATATGTTTTTCAATCTTGCCATTGCCGCACATTTTGTCCGCAGGATTAAGGCGCATGGCCACATCCATAAAGTTTTTATCCAGAAACGGTACGCGCGCTTCCACACCCCAGGCGGAGGTGGCTTTGTTCGCGCGGGCGCAGTCAAACATATGTAAACGATTGATTTTTCTGACGGTCTCTTCGTGGAACTCTTTCGCATTGGGCGCTTTATGGAAATACAAATAACCGCCAAACAGTTCATCTGAACCTTCGCCGGACAGTACCATTTTGATCCCCATCGCTTTGATTTTGCGGCTCATCAGATACATCGGCGTTGAGGCGCGGATGGTGGTGACGTCGTAGGTTTCCAGGTGATAAATCACGTCACGAATGGCGTCTAACCCTTCCTGCACAGTGAAGTGTACTTCGTGGTGAACGGTGCCAATCATTTCAGCAACTTTACGTGCGGCAATTAAATCCGGTGCGCCTTCCAGGCCCACTGCAAAGCTGTGCAGGCGCGGCCACCAGGCATCTGATTTACCCTCATCTTCCACGCGCTTAGCCACATACTGTGCGGCCACAGCGGAAACTAACGATGAATCCAGACCGCCGGATAGCAATACACCGTAAGGCACGTCCGACATCAGATGTGAACGAACGGCATTTTCAAACGCAGTTTTCAGTGCGGCAAGATCGGTATGATTGTCTTTAACCTTGTCATACTCCATCCAGTCGCGCTGATAATATTGTTTCAGCTCGCCGGTTTTACTCCACAAATAATGCCCGGGCGGGAATTCGCTAATGGTTTTACACACCGGCGCGAGGGCCTTCATTTCTGATGCCACATAAAAGTTGCCGTGTACGTCGAAACCGGTATACAGCGGGATAATGCCGATATGGTCACGGGCAATCAGGTATGCATCCTGTTCTGCGTCGTAAAGTACAAAGGCGAACATGCCTTCCAGCGCATCTAAAAACTCAACGCCGTGCTGTTGGAACAACGGCAGAATAACTTCACAATCCGACTCGGTTTTAAACGGGTAAGGTGTCGCCAATTGTTTTTTCAGCGCGTTGTGATTGTAGATCTCACCATTGACTGCCAGTACCTGATTATTATTTTGACTGATCAAAGGTTGGGCACCGGTATTCACATCCACAATAGCCAAGCGTTCATGGGCTAAAATGGCGTGATTATTATTCCAGATCCCGGACCAGTCGGGGCCACGGTGACGCAGAAGTTTAGTGAGCTCCAGCGCCTGCGTTCTCAATTCTGTGACATCACTTTTGATGTCAAGAATGGCAAAAATACCACACATATCAGGCTTCTCTCTTTGTATCAGTCAAAAGGTGAACGGTTATAACCGTCAGTACTGCGGAAAGTAGGTTGTTGTAATACAAGGCAGGGATTACTTTCTCGTCTCTGAATGTGCCAGCCTCACAGAAAAATGCAAGACAAACAAAACGAATTTTGCGCATTTTGGTTATTAGTGGAACAAATGGCAGGGCGCGGCCTGTTTTTAGAGGTAATTGTGAAATATTTGTAACAAAAAGCCGGGCGAACCCGGCTTTTTTATTTTGCATGAAAGGATTACTTGCGCTGAAATTCGCTGGTGGCTGACCATTGTGGCCAGTTAGCCGAATTAGCGACCTGATAGCCCACGTCAAACAGTAACTGCGCATCTTGCTGCACACCACTAAAATCCCAGCTATCACGGAATTCGTCACACACTTTGTGATAACAACCGCGGATCACCAGATTGGTCTTTTTACGGTATTGTGCAGTGGCGTCGTCGACAGGCTCTTCACCCCCTTTGGCATACAGTGCTGGTACGCCATTTTTGGCAAAGTTAAAGTGATCAGAGCGATAGTAGTAGCCTGCCTGTGGATGACCTTCCTGCGTCAATACCCGGTTCTGACGCTGTGCAGCGGCTTCCAGATATTGTTCCAACTCGGATTTGCCCATGCCAATTACGCTGACATCTTTGGTACGGCCTAACAGGTTCATCGCATCCATATTGATATTAGCCACGGTTTTCGCAAGCGGAATAACCGGGTGTTCGGCATAGTATTTGGAGCCGAGTAAGCCCTGCTCTTCGGCGGTGACCACTAAAAAGGTAACGGAGCGTTCTGGCGCGGTACTGAGGCTGGCAAATGCCTTGGCCATCACCAGCGCCGAAGCGGTGCCTGTGGCGTTATCATGGGCTCCATTGTAAATCTTGTCTTCGCCTTCCAGATTGTCGTGCTTACCCAAATGATCCCAATGGGCAGTGTAAATCAGGTGCTCATCCGGCGTTTTGCTTCCTGGCAAGGTGGCAATGATGTTGTTGCTGGTGGAGCGTTTCAGCTTGGCTTTAACCGTGACGGACGCAGTGGTACCCAGCGCCTTTTGGTAAGGTGTCTGCATTGCTTTGGCTTTTTCAGCATCGAAATCCAGCCCACGTTCAGCAAATAATTGCACGGCCGCATCGCGTGAAATCCAACCCTCAACGCCGACTCTGTCCATATTGCCGTTTTCTTTAACCAGACCATATTGCGGGCCAGTCCAGCTGTTAGCGACAACCGACCAATCATAGGAGGCTGGGGCAGTTTCATGCACGATAAACGCGGCGGCAGCGCCCTGGCGGCTGGCTTCTTCATATTTGTAAGTCCAGCGGCCGTAGTAGGTCATGGTTTTACCCTGAAATTTACCGCTGTCGGGGTTTTCGAAGCCCGGATCATTGACCAGAATAATCACGGTTTTGCCTTTTACATCCACACCGGCATAGTCGTTCCAGTCGTATTCCGGCGCATTCACGCCGTAGCCAACAAACACCACATCGCTGTCTTTCAATTCCACCAACGCTTGCTCGCGTGAGGTACCTGCGACCATGTTTTCTTTGTATACCAGCGTTTGTTCACCCAGTTGCAGGCTCATGTCCTCATCGGCGGTGATTTCCAGCAGCTCTACCGGTTGCAGATAGCTGTCGCCATTACCTGGCTGCAGACCGAGCTTTTTAAATTCACCGACTAAAAACTCGATGGTACGTTGTTCACCTACGCTGGTTGGCGCGCGGCCTTCGAATTCATCAGAGGAAATGATTTTGGTATACTCGCGCAAATCAGCCGCGCTGATATTGGCATAGGCTTGTTCGAAACCTGTTTGTGGTTGCGCCGTGGCTTGAGATGCTGGCGCAGGCGCAGGCGCGTCACTGCAGGCGGTAAGGCCCAATGCCAGAGGCATCATAGCCAGAAATGTTTTTTTCATTGTTATCCCTTGTTTCTAGCGATTTAACTCACAGGACTCTACACGAGCACCATGCAATATCAAGCACCTGCAAAGTGGCTTTCTGACATTTGGTCGCAATCGCCCTTTACCCAGCTTCGCACACTCGACTTTGCTGAACTGAGTAACTTCCCGTCGCTTAGCTGGTTAGAACGGCGAATAGGTGGGCCAGTTGGTTTCGCCAGTCAGCAGGAGTTGGATAGCTCCGGCCTGTATTACGAAGAATTTATTTACACCCATCAACGGGTACCGACCCGCGCGGATAACTGGCACGATTTATTTAATGCCGCTATGTGGGCGCAGTTTCCGCAAAGTAAAACGCTGCTCAATCAGCAGCATATGCAGGATATTGCCGAACACGGCTTGAATCCGCGTACACCAAGACGAAACCGCATTACCCAATTTGATGAATGCGGCGTAGTGTTGGCGGTAGCCAATACCGATTTGGCCGAAAAACTGGCTGCGCATCAATGGAGTGAGGTGTTTGTTGAACATCGCACCGCGTGGGGTAAAGAAATAGGCGCATTCGTGTTTGGTCATGCCAATTTTGAAATGCTGTTAAACCCGTTTATTGGCCTGACCGGTAAATGGCTGCCGGTGGTAGTGGATGACTGCTTCTTTGCGCAAACGTTATCCGAACAGTTGGCAGTGCTTGATAAGGCATTGGCACAACAAATTAATGACAATGTGTTCGCCCATAAAGGCTCGATGCATCCCTTGCCCCTATTAGGCGTGCCGGGCTGGTATGCGGAAAATAAAAACGCCGGATTTTATGCAAACCCGGCGTATTTTATGCCCAAGCGAGTGGGGCGTTAGATCATTTTGAATGCTGCCCAGATACCGTAAATCAGTACGGTTGGTGCGGCAGCAATCAACCAGGCTTTGCCACCTTTGATATTGGTCCATTGGCTGATACCGGCAGCGGTCAGATAAATAGACCACAGTACTTCCAGTTTGATGCCGTTGGCCCAGCCAAACCAGTTATCAGTAAAACCGATTCCTGCGACAAATGCCAACGATGTTGGAGACAGTGCGCCCGGTGCTAACTGATGGTTGTCAGCGGTGACGATGATCGCCATAGCAACCAGTCCACCCAGAATCATCGGCATGGCCGTCCACCAGGTAAAGCCGTACCAGTCGGTATAACCTTGTACGTTGTCCTGATCAATCTTAGTGGCCAGGCTCAGGTACAGGGCAATCACTGCGTTGATGATAATGATCATAATTGGCCCGCCAATCGCCGAGCCCAACTGATAAGTCTTTGCAGACATACTGTCTTTCATGCCCTGAATCTGTGCGGGGCTCATGTCACTCTCTACCGAGGCAACAATCTGGCCTTTGATCCATTCAAAATCCACAAAGCCCCAGTACAGATAAGCCGGCAGAGCAGCCAGCACAATGACCAGAAAAAACGGTACCCACGACCAGTTGTGCGTGGTTTTAAGTGTTGCGAAAACGCCGTTAGGCTTAAAGAAAATTTCCGTACAAGCCTGCAGCGGGTTAGTGACGGTTGTCATCAGTGTCTCCCTGTTATCGTTATAGCTTGTTACATTAATTGATTGTTTTTGCTGTTGTAAATGCCTAACCGATAGGGTGAGATAGTTGTTTGTTACATGATGTAACAGGCCATCATGATTTCAGGGGAAACAGGATGATAGAAATAAAGCATTTGGCGAAGAAGTTTGCGGTGGAAAACCCGAAAAAGCTCAGTGAACAGGAGCGCAAGGATCCACGTCTGCAAGGACGTTTTTTTCATTCCGTCAAAGATGTTAGCTTCAGCTGTAAACAGGGTGAAGTATTGGGCTTGTTAGGCCCCAATGGTGCAGGTAAAACCACCACGTTGCGTATTCTGTCCACCGCGTTGAAAGCCGATGCGGGGCAGGTGATGATCAATGGTCATAATGTGCTGGAAAACCCGTTAATCGCGCGTAAGAAAATTGGCTTTTTATCCGGCACTACCGGGTTATATGGCCGCCTGACCGGCCGGGAAAATATCGCCTATTTCGGTCAGTTACACGGATTAACCGCCGGGGAAATTGCTTCGCGTATCGATGAGTTGGCCAACTTGTTGGATATGCAGTCGTTCTTAGATCGCCGCGCGGAGAATTTCTCTACCGGTATGAAGCAAAAAGTCTCCATTGCCCGCGCGGTAATTCACCAACCGGAACTGGTGGTACTGGATGAGCCAACTACCGGGTTGGACATTATGGCTACCGCCACCGTGATGGAATTTATTCAGCGACTGAAGTCCCAGGGTACGCCGGTGATTTTCTCCACCCACCATTTAGATGAGGTACAGGAACTGTGTGATCGGGTTACCGTTATCGATCAGGGTGAAACCCGTTTTGACGATACCGTCGAGGCATTCAGTGCATTGGCCGATGGCAAGCTACACCAGAGCTTCCTGTCCGTGCTTAATCAATCACAAGTTAAGGGAGTCGCATAACGATGTGGATGATATTCAGAAAGGAATGGAAAGAATTACTGCGTGATCGTAAAACGCTGTTTTTTATGATTGCGTTACCTATGCTGCTTTTCCCGTTGATCTTTGGTGCCATCATCTTTTTCACTGCCAATGCCGTAAAAGATGCCGAAAGCAAAGTATTGAACTATGCGATTGTCGGCGCGGAGTATTCCACGCAAATAAGCCAGGCACTGGCCGATGCGCCGGATAAGTTTAAGCGTATCGAGATAGATGCCAACGCAGATTATGCGGTGCTCATCAAAGACAAAACGGTTGATTTTATACTGGTTATCCCCGCTGAATTTGGCACCAATGTGTTGGATAATGGCCCGCAGAAAATTGCGCTTTACCTCAATGATGCCGGGCTAAACATGGTGTATCGCCGGGTTAATGAAATAGTCAGCGATTTATCTGACCAGGTACAGCAGGACAGTTTCGCGCGTCTGGGATTAAGTGAAACCCAGCAGCAAGGCTTGCTAGAGCCGGTGTCGCTGGAGCGTAAAAACGTCGCGGATGAACGGGAAAACTGGGGTGAAAAGATTGGCGGCATGCTGCCTTACATGATCTTTATCCTGTGTTTACAGGGTGCGATGGCACCGGCGGCGGACTTAGGTGCCGGCGAGAAAGAGCGTGGCACGCTGGAAACGCTGCTTATCTCTCCGATGGAACGTTACAAGCTGGTGATGGGGAAATTCCTGACAATCGGGTTCGCGGGGGTAACCTCGGCGCTGATTACCGTCGCCAGTTTAGCCCTATGGGGATTAGTCTTGTCGCAGGGGCTGGCAATTGCCAAAGTGGCCGCGTTTATGGCGATGATTGGTTGGATTGATTTCGTGCTGATCTTCCTGATGCTGATCCCGGTGGTGGCCATTTTCGCCGCGGTGCTGTTAAGCCTGTCGATTTATGCGCGCAGCTTTAAGGAAGCGCAAAGCTATATGGGCTCACTGATTATCTTTGTGCTGTTACCGGTAATCATTGCCCTGACGCCCGGTGTGAAGCTGGAAGGTCACTGGGTGTGGGTACCACTTACCAACGTGGCATTGGCGATGAAAGAACTGGTCAAAGGCACCATGGATTACTTTGCCCTGATAGGTATCTTTACCTCCACTGCAGTGATTGCCGTTGCGTTGATTGCGTTTTGCATTCACTGGTTTAATAAAGAAAAAGTGTTGTTCCGCTAAGGAAAAACACCAGTTAATTAGCGCCGGTAGGGTTATCCTGCCGGCTTTTTTATTGGCTTTGTACAAAAAATCCGCAAGCGCACTGGCGCACCACGTCAGTTGATTGAGCCTTCGCTATGGACTTGCTACATTGCCAGCACCAAAAGTTTGGTGAACTCACCTATAACGACAACAATCTGGAGTACCCATGCGTAAAACGTTTGTCGCTGCAGCCATTACTGCGGCACTGGCCTTGTCGGCCTGTTCTAACCCGGAAAAAGCGGAGTCCAATGTGGCAAGCGCCCCTGTTGCAAGCAATGTTTTGATGGAAAAGAGTCCGCTGCCTTATCAGGCTCCGGAATTTAACAAGATCACCACTGCTGACTACGAGCCAGCTTTTGCTGCCGGTATGGCGGAGCAGAATGTGGAAATTCAGGCGATTATCAACAATCCGGAGCCTGCCACGTTCGAAAACACGACCCTTGCGTTGGAACAAAGTGGCGAGCTGTTAAACCGCGCAGCCACTATCTTCTTTAACTTATCCAGCATTATTTCTGATGATGAATTTCAGCGCATCGAAGCGGATTTTGCGCCGACTTTATCGGCCCATCAGGACAACATTTATTTGAACGATGCGCTGTTTCAGCGGGTAAAAGCCGTGTATGAGCAGCGTGCACAACTATCCGGTGAAGACCTGCGCCTGGTTGAGAATCAGTTCCAGCGTTTTGAGCGCGCCGGTGCCAACTTATCGGATGCTGACAAAGACAGCATGCGAGCGCTGAACGAGCAAATCACCAAACTACAGACGCAGTTCTCGCAGAACATTCTGGCATCGTTCAAAAACGACACCATTTTAGTTACGGATGTGGCACAGCTGGACGGTTTGTCAGAAGGTGATATCGCTGCGCTGAAAGCGGCAGCAGAAAAAGCCGACCAACAAGGCTATTTGATTTCACTGGTGAACACCACGCGCCAACCTGTGCTGGGTAGCCTGACGAATCGCGCGCTGCGCGAAAAAATCTGGCGTCAGTCTGCCGGCCGTGCAATGGACATCAATGGCCCGATCATCCTGGAACTGACCAAAGCGCGCGCTCAAAAAGCCGCGTTATTAGGTTATCCAAACTGGGCCAGCTATTCGATTGCCGATCAGATGGCGCAAACCCCGGAAAACGTATTTGCCATTCTGGATGATCTGGCGCCGATGGCCGTTGCCCGCGCTAAACAGGAAGCGGCGGATATCGAAGCTATTATGCATGCCGAAGGCGTTGAGGGTGATGTTCAACCATGGGACTGGGCGTTTTACGCCGAAAAAGTGCGCAAAGCCAAATACGACATGGATGACAGCCAGGTGAAGCCTTATTTCGAGCTTAATAACGTGCTGGAAAAAGGCTTGTTCTTCGCGATGGAAAAGCTCTACGGCATCACTTTTAAAGAGCGCACCGATCTGCCGCTGTATGTGGAAGATGCTCGTTTGTTTGAAGTATTCAATGATGATGGCAGCAGCATTGGTCTGTTCTACTTCGACCCTTATGCCCGTGAAGGCAAAGCCGGCGGGGCATGGATGAGTGAATTTGTAACGCAAAGCTTCCTGAACAATACCAAACCTGTGGTGTATAACGAACTGAATATCGTTAAGCCTGCAGCAGGCGAGCCAACCCTATTGAGCTTTGACGAAACCTCGACTTTGTTCCACGAATTTGGTCACGCTGCCCATGGGTTGTTCTCACAGGTGAAGTATCAGAGCCTGGCAGGTACTGCCACCGCCCGTGACTTCGTGGAATTCCCATCACAGGCCCATGAAGACTGGGCGATTGAGCCGTCGGTACTGGCTAACTATGCCAAGCACTACAAAACCGGCGAGGCGATTCCACAGGAACTGATGGATAAAGTGCTGACCTCGGTGAAATTCAACTCTGGCTTTAACACCACCGAATATTTGGGTGCGGCACTACTGGATATGGAATGGCACATGATTGGCGCCGATGAGACCATCACTGATGTGGCTGCATTTGAAAAAGCCGCATTGGCCAAACACGGTATTGATTATGCGCCGGTTGCACCGCGCTATAAGTCTAATTACTTCAGCCACACCTTTGCTGGTGGCTACTCTGCCGGTTATTACGCTTACCTGTGGACCGAAGTACTGGCGGCCGATGCGTTTGCCTTTATGCAACAAAACGGTGGCTTGACCCGTGAAAACGGTGACCTGTACCGCAAGGAAATTCTGTCCAAGGGTAACAGCGAAGACCTGATGGAAAACTATGTGCAGTTCCGTGGCCAAAAGCCAACGGTAGACGCCTTGTTAAAGCGTCGCGGATTGGTTGATTAAGTGTTCAATCGCAAATAAAAAACGCCCCGTCTAAACGGGGCGTTTTTATATGCAGGCACGATCCTATGATCCAGTTGATGCTTTTGGTCATTTGCACACAGCAATAGGCATTCATGGCTTTATGTTGGGGGAATAAGTCACACGTTTCTTCTGGCAAACTTAGCTACTCAGTCAAGCGATTGGTGTATACAGGTTAATGAAGAATGGGGTAATTTGAATCTGACCCCCGTTTATTCTGTTTTAGCGTAACATGTCCGAAATTTAGTATGTGAGGTCTCAGTTTGTCAAAGGTCAAAACCATCATAGCTTTTATAACTTGCGCATATCTTCTGTCTTTTACTTTATCAGGAGCATTTCAACTTGTTTTTAATGATTATTACAAAGTCACTTCTGTCAATAAGACATATACTACTCAAGAAATAAGCGAAGCAAAGGTTAAGGTAAAAAAACAAGCGCAAGAGTTATTGCAAAAAGCTAGGGAAAATAATGACTTGGTGTACGCAAAACTCCTCTGCTTTCTTATTATTTTTGTTGGTGCTGCTTATCTCGCTTTCTTAAGGGTGTCGTTTAAGGAAGGTTTTTACTGTATGTCACTTGGATTGATTGCAATCTTTCTTGAAATTATATTTTTAGGATTTGGTATTGTATTATTTCCGCTTGTTCTTTTGGTGTATATTGGTGGCAGGGTCTTACTAAAGAAAAAATAGAGCATTAGTATTTTGATTAGATGTGTTGGATATTAATATTCTGAAATATAAGTGAACAAAAATAATTAATAATGAGATAAACATCGCCGGCTTACTATTAGCGAACGCTCCAATAACCATTATGACCCTGTTTTATTGCCAAATCTCACTTTAAACGCCAGTAGGCTGGGCAGCGTTGGTCAGAGGAGATGGTAATCCGTTCACAGTGAAGTGGTTAATTGGGGACAGCGCCGACAGAATTTGGGATCATAACAACTGGTGGCTGGGCAATGGCATTGGTTTTATTTGGGCGGAGAAACTCAAACGATAGGTGTATACAGGTTAATGAAAAATGAGGTAATTTGGATCTGACCCCGTTTATTTAATAGTAGGTTTGTTCGAAATGCTGGTGAGGTTGGGAATGAAAAGTATTAAATTTAATTTTTGGTTGCCATGTTTGTTTTTATATCTTCTTGCAATAAATTTTACATATGGCAAGGGGGTGAAGTTTGAACAGTTGTCAATTATAAAAATTGTTGCCTATCCAGAGGGTTTTAATAATAAAGCCATAGTTACCAGTGGTTATTTAATTTTTAATCAGGGAGAGGGTCCGCATTATGGATATTGGATTTCTCCATTTAAAAACTTTGATCCATATAGCTCCATTTATTTGGGTTTTAACGATGAGCAAATTACATCTCATTATTTCGATGGTAGCTTTTGTGGTGTATCTGGTTTTTTTGTCTATAGAGAAGAGTTGAAATCTATGGAATTGAAGCCTGTAGATGATTTTATAGATGTGTATTGTTATTGAGTAAGTTTAATTGATGTGTGTTTTTAATATCGTGGGACTGAGTAAACTTTTTTAATCCATATTCCATATTCCAGATTTCATGCCAGACTGAATCCAATGGCGCAGTTTGTTGAGTCGTTTAAAATGCTTCGGTACGGCATCCATGCCGTTTTTCGCCGACTCCCGTCTTGGCGCCCCCTTTTGGAAAGACCCAAAAGGGGAAAAAGGTCTTTCGCTCCCGTAATTTGCTGATTCCTCACAAAACGGATTTCGCATTTCGAACCGGCGCAAGGCAACATCCCTGTAAGGCTATGCGCCTTGGCCTGACATCCTGTCAGGCCATTCGACGAAATCCGTTTTATGTCGGGCAAATTAAGTCGCATTTCAGGCGGCTGCGCCGCCAAAAGAATCGCGCTCCGCGCGGGCTCTTTATGTCCCTTCAGAAGCCCCCTGTTTTGCGCCAGTCAGACGCCGGTAAATTTTCAT
>NZ_JXSY01000015.1 GCF_004329715.1 Bowmanella sp. JS7-9 | reverse complement strand
TGACATCCTGTCAGGCCATTCGACGAAATCCGTTTTATGTCGGGCAAATTAAGTCGCATTTCAGGCGGCTGCGCCGCCAAAAGAATCGCGCTCCGCGCGGGCTCTTTATGTCCCTTCAGAAGCCCCCTGTTTTGCGCCAGTCAGACGCCGGTAAATTTTCATGGACAGAAAATTAAGCGAAGGGGCGTAGGGAACGGGCGAAGCCTTTACCTCTGAGCGACCGGCGAATGACCAGCAAAGCAGGAATTGGGCTGATGCAGGGTGTCCTTTCTTTTCGCCACTTTTCTTATGGACAAGCAAAGAAAAGTGGCTCGCGCGCACTGGAGGCGCGTGAAAATAAGACAGGGAGGTCAATATCAAAGAGAAACTTATTACATGCGAATATCGGGTTGTCAGAGTAAGCGTTAACTAAAAGTCAGTGCACCAATCCTGACCCACAAAAAACGCCGGCAATTACCGGCGTTTTTTGTGGTTGTACAGCTTGTTTAGGTACGTGTCACATCCACATACACTTTCAGTTTCTGACCCGGTTGCAGGTATTTCTTGCTGTCCAGCTGATTCCATTTGGTCAGGTCTGCCACCCTGACTTTAAACTTACCGGCAATCTTGGCCAGTGAGTCACCGTTACGCACGGTGTAAGTCAGGCTGCGCATCACGGCGTCTTTGCGCTGTTCGTCGGAGACTTTGTCTACCCACACCACCAGTTTTTGCCCCAGTTGCAGCGGATCGGTGGGGGCCATGCCATTCCATTTCGCCAGTGAACGCATGTTTACCTTATAACTACGGCTCAGATCCCAGAAATTATCACCGGACACTACCGTATGGGTCAGCTGATAACGGGCGCGGCGTTTATCCTGTGTAGCCAGCAGGCGTTGTTCTTCCGACAGGCTGTAACTTTCCAGCGATTTCAACGCCACAGGGATCAATACAAAGTCACCAGCGACAATGGTATTACCATTAATATTGTTAACCTTGCGGATCACATCCACCGTGGTGTGGTATTCCTTGGCCAGCTTCAACAAACTGTCGCCTGAGCGAATTTTGTGCCTGACCCAATTTAAGCGGTCGCGCTCACCTAACGCCGCCAGTTTAGTTTTAAATGCTTCCACACGATCGACGGGTAACAGCAGGTGATGAGGGCCATCCGGATCGGTCGCCCAGCGATTGAACCCAGGGTTCAGTGCGTGTAGTTCTTTCACCGTGAGGCCGGCCATATCGGCGGCTTTGGCTAAATCAATTTGCGAGCCAACATCGACCAGCTCGGTCAATGGCTGATTGGCAATGGGAAACCAGCTTTCGTCCATTTCGCGGTGATTGACCAGGATGTCTTTCAGCGCCAGTAATTTAGGCACGTAGGCACGGGTTTCCTTTGGCAGATCAAGCGCCCAGAAATCGGTATTCAGGCCTTTACGCTTGTTGTATTTGATGGCGTTTAATACCCGGCCCTCACCACTGTTGTAAGCGGCCAGTGCATGCAGCCAGTTACCATCGAACATCTTCAGCAGGTATTCCAGATAATCCAGCGCGGCGCGGGTTGAGGCCATCACATCACGGCGGCCGTCATACCACCATTCCTGCTTTAAGCCGAAGCGCTTGCCGGTGCCGGGGATAAATTGCCACATACCGGCTGCGCGGCCATGGGAGTAGGCGAACGGGTCAAATGCGCTTTCCACGATAGGCAGTAATGCCAGCTCCATCGGCAGGTTGCGTTGCTCGATGGCGTCGATAATGTGATACAAAAACGGCTCGGCACGTTTGCTTACGCGCAACAGATAGTGCGGGTGTTTCAGGTACCAGTTACGTTGCTCGGTTACCCGCTTGTCGTCTGGTACATCAAAGCTCAGCTGATTGCGCACGCGCACCCAAAGGTCGGTGATTTCGGCGACTTCGGCATCGGTACTCAGTGGGATCTCGATATCATCCACCGGGTGCTCGGTCGGGATAATGCCTTCCTGACTGACCAGACAAGTCTCTTCCAGGGCATGTTCAGCGTGATCTTCACATTGTTTGGCCAGTTCACTGGCAATTTGCTGTTCTTCCAGTTGCTGCTGCTCTTCGGCACGTAACCATTCCGGGGTCAGGTTACAGGCGCTGATCAGGCTGACTGAGGCGATCAGGGCAGACACGCGAGCGATAGCAGAAATGGCAGTAGGTAAATTGTTTTTTATCATTATTCTGGGTACGGCTTAAAAGTTGTCTTTCCAGTGACGCAAGGCGGCAAAAACGGCCTCGTCATCGATTAATGCTTTACCGGCATGGCGCTCGGCCTGCTGGTGGACGTTGGGTTGTGCGCAACGTAAAAAAGGATTCACCGCAAGCTCTGTGCTGAGGCGTGACGGTATCGTGGGCAATCCCTGCTGACGCTGTGTGTTTGCCCACTGGGCAAATTGGACTAGCGCCGGGTTAGAAGGTTCCACGGCCTGTGCAAATCGAATATTTGCCAGGGTATATTCATGGGCGCAGTATACCTGAGTGTCGGCGGGCAGGGCAGCAATGCGTTGCAGCGACCGGTGCATTTGTGCCGGGCTGCCTTCAAATAAGCGCCCACAACCACAGGAAAACAGGGTATCGCCACAGAACAAATGGCCATTGGTGTAATAGGCAATATGATCCCGCGTGTGGCCTGGCACCGCGATGACCTCAAACTTGTGAGACATTCCGTCGATTTGCAGGATCTGCCCGTCAGTCACGACCTCATCAACCCCGTTAATCCGCTGGTTATCCGGCGCATAGACTTTGGCCTTGGGCCAGCGTGATTTAAGCGCACTGATTCCGCCGGTGTGATCGCCATGATGATGGGTGATCAAAATGGCGACCAACTCAATCCGGCGTTGGGTTAGTTCGCGGATAACCGGTTCGGCATCGCCCGGATCGACGATAACCGCCGTAAACTGGTCAGCGGCACTATTTACATCGCTCAGACACCAGATATAGTTATCATCAAATGCCGGCAGCGGATAAATCGATAATGTGGATTGATTCGTTTGCATGGGCCTATTGTGGCATAGAAGAGAGTCTCAGTGAAACCAGCCTACCTGCCTGAAAAACCGCGCCGCCCTCAGCACTGGCAAGAACTGCCACTGGGAGAGAATGTGCGTGATGCAGCAGAAACGGTGCTGAAAGGATTTTGCCGGCAGTTTTTTGGCTATCATCTGTTACAGCTGGGGGATCTCAGTAGCGAGATGAATCTCAGTGCGTGCCCAATCCGCCACAAAATCCGTCAGAAAACCCATCAGGACGCGCAAGCCGGGCTGGTATCCTCGGCGGAGGAATTGCCCTATCAGGAAAACAGCCTGGATGTGGTGGTACTGGCCCACGAGTTAGACTTCTCCCGTGATCCCCATCAAATTTTGCGTGAGGTAGACCGGGTGATTATTCCCGATGGCCATGTGGTGATTATTGGCTACAACCCGCTGAGTCTGGCCAACCTGACCCGCTTTATTCCGCTAAAACGCAGTTATCTGTTGCGTCAGGCACGCTTTTTTACTGCTGCGCGGATCAAAGACTGGTTGAGTCTGCTGGGCTTTGACATTGTCTGTGACGAGCGGCGCGTATTCAGTTCACTGCTGTTTAGCAAGGCATACAGTAACAACAGTAAGGTGCAGACCTTTTTGCAACGTTACCTGAGCTTGTTCGGCAGTGTATATGTGATTGTGGCGAAAAAGCGTGAGTCGACGCTCACCCTGATTAAGCCCAAATGGCGGGCGAAACCCAAGTTGGCTCAGGTGGTTTCCATGCCGGCAGGGCAGGCAAATACTCAATCCGACACCCCATGAACCTCTGATTTTCAACGGGGCTGCAAGCGACGTTGCCAACCTGTTGATGTGGGCTTTTGCGGCCAAGTTTGAGGTACAATGGGTTAATTAAGCTTCCAACCGGACAGTCTGCATGCAACAGCAAAATAACCCGCTTCACGGTGTGAAACTGGAAAAAATCGTCACGGATTTACAACAGCATTATGGCTGGGATGGTCTGGCGGCCAGAATTGAAATTAATTGTTTTCGCAGTGACCCGTCGGTCAAGTCATCGCTTAAGTTTTTGCGTCGCACTCCCTGGGCGCGCAGCAAAGTCGAGCAACTGTATCTGGCGACGTTTGTAAACTCGCCATGGCTACAAAAATAACGCCGGAGACAGATATGAGCAAAATGAATGACGATCAGTTGCAGGCCCTGATGATTGCCTTTACTTATATGCCTAAGCCAATTGAAGTCACGCGCTATGAATATGGTGAGCGCTATCAGATTGTATTGGATCAAATAGAGGCAGTGCGAAATGTGTTGCTGGAACACGATATTGATCCGGAAGAAGTCGGTGGTGATATCAACCCGGATATCACCCCGAATTCTACTTATTGATGATGTTTATGCGGTGATTACACCGACGCAGGTAAATAAAAAAGCCGCAAAAATTGCGGCTTTTTTTGTAAGCAAGGTGGGGTTGATTACACCTGAGCAAACTGTCGGATCAGGTTGTGGTAAACATAATGCAGTTTATCCAGTTGCTCGCGGCTGGATTTCCCCTCTGATATCAAGCCCTGAATGGCTTGATCCAGCTGAAACAAATTGTCTCTGAGCGTCACATCGCTGACCATACTTTGCATCCAGGTAATCGCGGCAATCCGCGTTCCTTTTGTGACAGCCGTTACCTTGTGCAAACTGCGTGACGGATAAACCACCGCATCACCGGCGGCCAGCTTGACCCGTTCCTCACCATAGTCGGTGGCAATGACCAGCTCACCACCTTCATACTCATCCGGTTCGGATAAAAATAAGGTCATGGACATGTCGCTGCGCAGTACCTCATGACTGCCCGGGATGCGCATAATTGCCGCATCCACGTGATAGCCATATTCCTCACATTCGCCATATTGATTAAACACCGGCGGAAAAATCCGCTGCGGTAATGCAGCGGAGATTAACTTGGGGGTGTCGCCCATGCGGCCCAACAGGTGATTAGCCAGTTCACGAATGTTGCTGTCACTGGCATCGGCCTGGCGGTTGCGTTTGACCTGAGCGGCCATGCCCATGGCGGTGGCTTTGCCATCCTGCCAGTCATGTTCACGCAGACGCTCCCGATATGCTTGCACTTCCTGTGCGCTGAGCAAATTTTTAATAATCACCATATGGGCCAGTCCTGTTAGAAGGTGTAATTGACAGTCAGGCGGGTGCTGCGACCATCGCCAAGGTACATAAATGAGCCTGAACGATATGCGGCTGTCCAGTATTCTTTGTCCATCACGTTACCCACATTAAGGCGCAGTGTCAGTTGTTCGCTAAGGTAATAGTTGGCAAACAGATTGACCACCGAGTAAGACGGCACCACGACGCGATAATCGTTGAGCGTGGTATCAAACGTGGCGGCGGTATCTGGCTGGCCACCATACATTTCGCTTTGATAAGAGAAATCCCCACCAAAGGCAAACTGCTCACTGGGTTGATAGCGCAGTTGCAGGTAGAAACTCTTATCGGCAAAGTTGGACAGGGCTAAGCCAATGTTGGCATCGTTGACTGAATCCAGCACTTCTGACGACATATCTGCCCAGGTCATTTGTACGCTCAGTTGTTCAGTAATGTCACCGACCAGGCCAATTTCATAACCTTTAACACGGTTTTTACCCGTGTTGAGTGTGCCAAGGGTGGAGTAGGCGTCACCGACCGACTCCATTACATCGCCTTTGGTCATCTGGAAAATCGCCGCGCTGAACATCAGGCTGTCATCAAATACCATCCATTTGGTACCCAATTCGATGTTTTCTACCGTTTCCGGGTCTGCCATTCGCGCCTGTTCCGGATCGCCGCAAATCCCGCCGTAACCGCAGTTGGCCCCTAAGTCTGATTCGCCGCCATTGATGTTGGTCGCGGTGCTGTAGGTCAGGTAGACATTGCCATCTTCGCTGATATCGTACACCACACCTAAATGGCCGTTGTAGATACTGTCGGAATAGGCGTAGAGGTTTTCCGTGCCACGACTTACCGTGTCATTGGCATAGTCAAAGCTATCCTGACGCAGGCCAAAGAACAGGTTCCATTGCTCAGTCAGGGCCACGGTGTCCATCAGATACACTGAGATGGTTTCGATATCAAATCTGGCGTCATAGGCGCCTTTGCTGTAGCTGCGCGCCATGAGTTGATTGATATTGGCCAGTGCATTGCCGTCAGCATCGGTTGCACAATAGGCCTGAGACACGCCATTTCGCCCCGGTACAAAACAGTTACCCGCGTTCCCATAGCTGATGTCATACACGCCGTTATCGACTGACTCATCGGTGTATTCCACACCCAATACCCATTTGTGCGACATATTGGCCCAATTGGTATCTACAAACAGGTTGAACTGGGTGGTCCAGTAACTG
Organism: Bowmanella sp. JS7-9; assembly: GCF_004329715.1. Taxonomy (GTDB): domain Bacteria; phylum Pseudomonadota; class Gammaproteobacteria; order Enterobacterales; family Alteromonadaceae; genus Pseudobowmanella; species Pseudobowmanella zhangzhouensis. The sequence continues at coordinate 218,521 of NZ_JXSY01000015.1, read as the reverse complement.
ACATCCTGCCAGCCCTGGTGGGTTGATAAGCTAATGGTGCTGGCACCTGGTGCGGTGGGGTCGGAGGCATCACGTGTGCTGCCGCGCGCACCCGTGGTGATATAACCATTTTCAGTTTTACCAACCCGCGTCGCGTTATAGAAGCGAACGGTACCGTTGATTTGCCAGTCACTGCGCAGAGTAAAGGTTTGTACTTCTGAATTGAGGAAGTCTTCGTCCTGGGCATAAACCGGAATGTCTTTTAACGGCTTGCGTGTATCGGATTGTTGGAAGCTACCCAGATCAGGACGGTTTTTGGCGTTAAGCAGGTAAACATCGCCAACGAAATTCAGGCTATCGCTGGGTTCATACACGCCGGATAGCTGCAAACCATCACGCTTTTGGCTAATGCCTTCGCGACCGGGTTTGTCTTCACTGGCAGTCAGTGCATTGATACGCACGGCGGCGGTATCGGACAGCGGCTTGTTATAGTCGACGGATAAGCGAGTGTGCTCATCGCTGCCAATCGCGCCATCAATCCGGCCGAAATCATAGGAGGTAGACGCTTTTTTGGTGATGCTGTTCACTGCGCCGCCTGAACTGCCGCGACCGGCAAAGGTAGAGCTGGGGCCTTTGGTGATTTCAACCCGCTCGGTTGCAAAGCTTTCGCGGGTTGTCATGCCCGGGTCACGCAGACCATCAACAAACACGTCACTGCGCGCTTCGTGTCCACGGATAATATAACGGTCACCGAACGCGTTGCCGTTTTCACCTGTGCCCAGCGTCACGCCAGACTGCGCCGCAAGAATATCCTGCAAGTCGGTTTTACCGGATTCCTGAATTTGATCCTGGGTCAGCACGGTAATCGTCTGCGGAGTATCGACGATATCTGCGACGCGGCGCAGGTCGCCAGACTTATCGAAGCGATAAACCGAATGCTGAATGCCATGCACCTCAATCAGTTCAATTTCCTGCTGCTTTTTACATTCCTCGCGATTGTCACCTTTACAATCGCTGCTATCCGGAACCTGTTGCGCCAGCGCGTAAGGTGCGGATAAAGAAAGTGCCGCTGCGATAGCTTGTGCACCCAATGTCAAAGAAGGTGATTTGGCCTCTGCCATAATGGTTATTTTCCCGTTGTGGTTATCATCGGGATGCATGTTAATGAGAATTGTTATCAATTGCAATTAAAATGAGAATTATTCTCAATAAGTTGTGTCGCACGGTAAGCCACGTTTTATCTCGGCGGCAAAAGATATAAAAAAGCCGGGCAGGGCCCGGCTGATTATTGGTTTGGATGGGTTATTTAACCCGCATGCCTGGTTTGGCACCGGCGTGGGGCTCCATCACCCATAAATCTTTGCCACCCGGGCCTGCTGCCAGCACCATACCCTCGGAAACACCGAAGCGCATTTTACGCGGTGCCAGGTTGGCAACCATCAGCGTCAGTTTGCCCTGCAGGTCTTCTGGCTGATAAGCGGACTTAATACCGGCAAAGACCTGGCGGGTTTCGCCGCCTAAATCCAGCTCCAGACGCAACAGTTTTTCTGCGCCTTCCACATGTTCGGCTTTAGCGATCAAAGCCACACGCAGGTCAATCTTGGCAAAGTCCGCAAACTCGATGGTGTCGCTGATAGGATCTTTGCTTAATTCTGAGTCGGGAGCGACAGTGCCAGTGGGTTGCAGGTTTTCTTTAGAATCTTCAATCATGGCGTCAACTTTGCTCGTTTCTACACGCTGCATCAGCGCTTTAAATTTGCTTACTTCATGGTTGGTTAACAGTTGCTGTGCACTGTCCCAGCTCAGGGTGTCATTCAGGAAGGCTTCTGCTTCGGCGGTCAATGCCGGCAGGACCGGTTTCAGGTAAACCAGCAAGATACGGAACAGGTTGATCCCCAGTGAGCACACATCGTGGGTAAACTGTTGTTTTGTCTCGTCTTTGATAGTTACCCATGGGGCATTGGCATCAATAAACTGATTGGCTTTGTCCGCCAGCGCCATGATGTCGCGTACGGCGCGATTGTATTGGCGTTTTTCGTAATAGTCCGCAATTTGCTCAGCGGCCTGCTGGAATTCCGCCACCAGTTGTGGCTCCAGCACATTGGCTGACAGCGTATTGTCAAAACGCTTGTTGATAAAGCTGGCACAACGGCTGGCAATGTTCACCACTTTGCCAACCAGATCGGCATTGACCTTATTAACGAAGTCTTCAAAGTTCAGGTCGATGTCGGTGATGCCGTCATTCAGTTTGCTGGCAAAGTAATAGCGCAGGTATTCCGGGTTTAAATGATCCAGATAGGTTCGGCCTTTAATGAAGGTGCCCTTGGACTTGGACATTTTTGAGCCATTTACCGTTACGAATCCGTGTACATTGACGCCGGTAGGTTTGCGGAACCCGGCTCCTTCCAGCATGGCTGGCCAGAACAGGCTGTGGAAATAGGTAATGTCTTTACCAATAAAGTGGTACAGCTCGGCGCTGGAGTCTTTTGCCCAGTACTCGTCGAAGTTGAGGTTATGTTGGTCGCAGTAATTTTTAAAGCTGGCCATGTAGCCAACCGGTGCATCCAACCACACATAGAAGTATTTGCCCGGCGCGCCCGGAATCTCGAAACCAAAGTAAGGCGCGTCACGGCTGATGTCCCACTGTTGCAGACCATCGGCGAACCATTCTTGCAGCTTGTTGGCCATTTCCGCCTGTATTGCGCCGGCTTTCATCCAGTCCTGCAGCATATCGCTGAATTGCGGCAGATCGAAAAACAGGTGCTCGGAGTCTTTCAACACTGGTGTCGCACCGGAGATCACCGATCGCGGGTTTTTCATTTCGGTTGGATCGTATGTGGCGCTGCACACGTCACAGCTGTCGCCGTTCTGATCTTCGGCACCACACTTCGGACACGTGCCTTTAACGAAACGATCCGGCAGGAACATCTGCTTTTCCGGATCGAACAACTGGCTGATAGTGCGACGAGCGATATAGCCGTTTTCATTCAAGCGGTTATAAATCAGCTCACACAGTTCACGGTTCTCATCCGAGTGAGTCACGTAGTAATTGTCGTAAGCGATATGGAAATCCAGCAGATCCTGATGGTGTTCCGCGCGGGTACGGCTGACCATTTCTTCCGGCGTAATACCAAGCTCCTGCGCTTTGAGCATTACAGGGGTACCGTGCGCATCGTCGGCGCATACGCTGTAACATTGATGGCCACGCATTCGTTGGAATCTTGTCCAGATATCGGTTTGAATATGCTCAAGCAAATGGCCAAGGTGAATGGAGCCGTTCGCATAGGGCAGGGCACTGGTGACAAGAATTTTGCGTGGAGTCATAGCGGTACTGTGTTTTCCGGTTCTAAATTAGGTCAAAATAAAGGTGGGTGATGTTACCCAAATCCACCTTTTTTTGCATCGAAATTTCAGTTTTACACAAGGGTAGTGCATGTTTTTTGGCAAAAAAGCCCCGGCAGCAACATTTCTGCCAGATTTGGCCGCATTTTTTGGCCTTACTGAGCAACAGGTAACCAATTGGCCACAAGGCAATAACGTGATCGTGCCATTTGCCTGTCAGTCGCGCCACGAGGAACTTAAGCAGGCGCTTGGCGGTAACGTACAGATTAGCCAGGCGGTGACTGCAGTAGCCGCTAACACCGCGCCTGTGCCGGGAGTGAAAAATATAATTGCGGTGACATCCGGTAAAGGTGGGGTCGGTAAGTCGGCCACCACGGTGAATCTTGCGTTTGCACTATTTCAGGAAGGGGCGCGGGTCGGGATTCTGGATGCGGACATTTATGGGCCGTCTATTCCAATCATGCTGGGTAATGCCGGCCAATATCCAACCAGCCCGGATGACAAACATATGCACCCGAATCAGGCTCATGGATTGGTGGCCAATTCCATCGGCTATCTGGTTGAGGCGGACAAAGCCACCGTATGGCGCGGCCCGATGGCGAGTAAAGCGCTGATGCAGATGTTGCGCGAGACGTTATGGCCGGATCTGGATTATCTGTTGATTGATATGCCACCGGGCACCGGTGATATTCAGCTGACGCTGGCTCAGCAAATACCGGTCAGCGGCGCGGTGATTGTCACCACCCCTCAAGATTTAGCGTTGGCCGATGCCACCAAGGGCATTGCCATGTTTGAACAGGTGAACGTGCCTGTGCTGGGCGTGGTTGAAAACATGAGTTACTACCAATGCCGTGCCTGTGGGCATAAAGACTACTTGTTTGCCACCGATGGCGGTAAGAAGCTCGCGCAGCAGCGTAGTGTACCGTTATTGGGGCAATTGCCGCTGGATATTCAGATCCGTCAGCATGCCGATGATGGTACGCCGTTGCTGGTGGCCGAGCCGGATAGCCCGTTGAGTGCCAGCTATCGACAAGCCGCCCGTGCACTGGCGAAAGCCTTGTATTTACGTTCTGTGCAGGCCGGAGCGAAAATTCCGGTACACAACCAGGATTAACTGGGGTTTAATAACCGCTACCGCGAAAACCGCCTAAATCATTAGAAGAAAGAGAAAAATCATGCGCTTGTGCGATACCCATATCAAGGAACATCTGGACGCTGGCATTATCAAGATTGAGCCACCCCTTTCTGACAGTATGATCAGTGGTGTGACCGTGGATATTCGTCTGGGTAACAAGTTTCGCGTGTTTCAGGATCATCAGGCACCTTATATCGACTTAAGCGGCCCGAAAGCCGAAGTACAGGCGGCACTGGACTCGGTAATGAGCGATGAAATCGTGCTGAAAGACGATCAGGCGTTTTTCCTGCACCCGGGTGAACTGGCACTGGCGATTACCCATGAGTCAATCACTCTGCCAGCGGATATTGTCGGCTGGCTGGATGGGCGCTCATCGCTGGCGCGTTTGGGTTTAATGGTGCACGTAACCGCACACCGCATCGATCCGGGCTGGCATGGCAATATCGTGCTGGAGTTTTTCAATAGCGGTAAGCTCCCACTGGCGCTGCGCCCACTCATGAAAATTGGTGCGTTGAGCTTTGAGAAAATCTCCGGTCCGGCTGAGAAGCCATACAACGCGCGGGTTGATGCCAAGTATAAAGATCAGGCAGGCGCCGTGGCCAGCAGGATAAATCAGGACGAAGCGGATAAGTAATTGGTCGGTTTGCTCATATTGGCGCTGGCTAGTACCGTCATTAATGAAAAATACGAGCTTACGCCGTGTCCGGAATTAATTCAGCCCGAAAAACCTTTAGAATTGATCTGGCCGGGGGCTCCAGCCGGTGGGCTAAGCAATGACGGTCAAGTTCGTCATTATTTTCGTATTAAATTTGTAGTGCAAAAAGATGGCAAGACGAGCGATATTCGAGTCTTGGAATCTAACTCACGCATATTTCTGAGGGCGGCGCGGCGCACAATCGCCAACACAACCTTTAACCAGCCGGACAAACCCTGTGAGAAAATTGTCGAGTTGGTATACGAAAGAAATTTCTAAGAATCGGGGGCAAGGATGACCTTCAAATTCAAACACTATGCAGCTAAAACGGCTGCCCCTTTGGCAGTATTTAACACAGATTTATTCTTGATGTCCCTGTCTTTCGGATTGATTTCCGCGGTTTTTTCATACGCTGGGTTTCACTCTGAGGTGCCTCAATTGGCTTATCCCTGTTTGATATTGTCCGTAGGCTGCTGGATTATTTTTTTCTATGTACTGGTCAGTTTTATTATTGAGAAAGTACGCAATAGGTAATAGGTTATGGGTTATCAGCAATTCTGGTTTTACCCAAATTTGGCGAGTTGAATGCTAGTGCCAGTAAAATAATTCCACCGCCGAGGGCTAAGCGCAGCAGATCGGCATCCCGGTTCCATATCAGCACATTCACCACAATCCCCGCCGGGATCAGCAGGTTATTCATCACCGCCAGTGTTCCGACGTCAACCTGCGTGGCGCCTTTATTCCAGCCAAAGTAACCCAGCCCTGAGGCAATCACGCCCAGGTAAACCAGTACCCCCCATTGGGTGGTGGTTTGTGGCAATCTCTCAGGATTACCAAACAGCGCATAACAAATGATCGCAACCATGCTGGCACCCACAAAAAACCAGCCAAACACACTGTGCTGAGGAATATTCCGCTGTGAAAACTGACGTTTATACAATACCTGACCGGTGGCAAAGCACAGGTTAGCGCCTTGTACCAGCAGCAAGCCGGTTACGAAATTCTCGTTGATACCATCATAACGAATAGCTATCGCTCCCAACGTAGCCACGGCGGCGGCGAGCAAGAAACGTGGATGAAACTGTTTATCCAGCAGGTCATTAACCAGCGTGACATAAATTGGCGTCATCACTGTAAACAGCAATACCTCCGGCACACTGAGGAACAGAAAACTGTGGTAATAAAAGCTATACATCAGCCCAAGCTGGATTGCACCGGCACCCATCAGTAAGGCGATGTCTTTACTTACCAGCAGACGGGGCTTCAAAAAAGGCAAAAACACCAGCGTCGCCAGCAGGATTCGACTTAATACAGAAAACCAGGCATCTACCTGCCCAGACAAATACACACCAATCAAACTAAAAGAAAACGCCCAAAGCAGGGTAATAACGAATAACAGTGGCATGAAATTCTCAAACAGGTACGACAGCGGGGCATACTCTATCAGGGGACGCGGGTCACCTAAAGTAAAAACGGAAATATAGGGCCAGATTGTAATTTTCAGTTGTTTCCCAGTCTAATATTTAACCCTATGCTATCGCAACACGCCAATCTAGCGGTGGACTTGAGCAAAAGCTGTTACTGGTTTTTTTATGTGTGCCGAGTAAGGGTAAAGTAAAGAGAGGATTGTTGTTATGAAATGAAGATTTTTTATTTTTAAGTTTTCTGTCGCATCTAAATTAATTCAAGTTTAAAATTTTTTAAAGAAATTAATGATGAGATGGTGGGTAATTTTAAATTTTTAATGAAATTTTGGTTTTTTATAAGAAGGATATTTTGGGGGCGGATGTGAGATCAGGCTAATACCTGACCTCAGATGACTTACTATCTTATAAAGGTAAAACGTTCGCTGCCTGCGGACCTTTTTGACCTTGCTCAATAGTAAACTGAACTTGCTGGCCTTCGACTAAAGACTTAAAACCTTCAGCGGCGATCGAACGAAAATGTACGAAAACATCTTTGCCGCCGGTATCAGGGGTTAAAAAGCCAAAACCTTTGTCATCGTTAAACCACTTTACTACGCCATTTACAGAATTAGACATATAGAACTCTCTTTTTAATTAAATTGTGTTGGTGGTCAATCCACCAATTTAGCGATAAAACAGCAAAACATTAACCAGTAGAGCAAATGTAGATGCTAAATCGACTTTAATTAAAAGAAGAAAAAGGAAATCAAAAGCAGTAGCAGATAAGGCAGAACTTTTCTAAAGCGAAGTGATAGTACGTTAATTACTGTCCGCTGTATAGTATTAATTTTTTGTGTTTTATGCATTCATATGATGCAACTACTGACAAATAACTGGGCATATAAAATCTGCAACGCTCAGAAATATTTTTCTTATAAGATTATCGGCATGTAAACACTTGTTAATGCTCGTGTAATTTTTAGTAACTGAACAACGCAGATAGATGTGACCACTGTCTGATATCGCAAATGATGAATACTGGATTTATTTCGGAGGTCCTGTCAGCCACCCTGCGGGCCATCGCGTTGCGATGTTCCAAAACGTTCCGGACGTTTTGGTGAACCGGACGTAACCGCTACGCGCTAATGTCGCTGCGTGTCGAATCAATGCTCTTGGATTAATTTCTGGATAAAATTGGGGAGAAGGAAGATGGTCGGTGTGACTGGATTCGAACCAGCGACCCCTGACACCCCATGACAGTGCGCTACCAGGCTGCGCTACACACCGACCGAGACGCGCTAGTGTACTGATTTCCTTTTCCTTTGCAACGATTTAGCGGCTAGCCTGGTTTAATTGCTGGATTGTTGAACAACTTTTCGTGCTGTTTGCTTCTGCGGGTGTGATTTGTCCTGTTAAAAATGCCCGATTTATGCTCAAATGCGCGCCAATTTTTTGCCCCTTACGCAATACAGGAAAAGGTTTTGATTACCACCGCAAATATCACCATGCAATTTGGCGCCAAGCCGCTGTTCGAAAATATCTCGGTCAAATTTGGTAACGGTAACCGTTACGGTCTGATCGGTGCCAATGGATGTGGTAAATCGACCTTTATGAAGATCCTCGGCGGCGAGTTAGTGCCAAGTGCCGGTAACGTGAGTTACGGTGAAGGCGAGCGTCTGGGTAAATTGCGTCAGGATCAGTTCGCGTTTGAAAAGTATACCGTGGTTGACACCGTTATCATGGGCCACGAAGAGCTGTGGAAGGTAAAGCAGGAGCGTGATCGCATCTACAGCCTGCCAGAAATGAGCGAAGACGACGGCATGAAAGTGGCGGAGTTGGAAGTGGAATTCGCCGAGTTGGGTGGCTATGAAGCCGAGTCTAATGCCGGTGAATTGTTGATTGGCGTGGGTATTCCGGTAGAGCAACATTACGGCCTGATGAGCGAAGTCGCGCCGGGCTGGAAACTGCGGGTGTTGTTGGCGCAGGCGCTGTTCTCTGATCCGGATTTTCTGTTGTTGGACGAACCGACCAACAACCTGGATATCGATACCATCCGCTGGTTGGAAGAAACCCTGAACCAGCGTAACAGCACCATGATTATTATTTCCCACGACCGTCACTTCTTAAACTCGGTGTGCACGCACATGGCGGATTTGGATTACGGTGAATTGCGCGTTTATCCGGGTAACTATGACGAATACATGCTGGCCGCCACACAGGCACGCGAGCGTCTGTTGTCCGATAACGCCAAGAAAAAGGCCCAGATTGCTGAGCTGCAACAATTCGTGGCGCGTTTCTCGGCCAACGCCTCCAAAGCTAAGCAGGCGACTTCTCGTGCCCGCCAGATCGATAAGATCAAACTGGATGAGGTTAAAGCGTCCAGCCGTTCTAACCCGTTTATTCGTTTCGAACAGGATAAAAAACTGTTCCGTAACGCAGTGGAGATTGAAAACCTGTCAAAAGGCTTCGATGAAGGTTTGCTATTTAAAGAGCTTAACCTGATCGTTGAAGTCGGTGAAAAGGTGGCAATTCTCGGTGAAAACGGTGCCGGTAAAACCACCCTGATGCGCTGTTTAGTGGGCGATTTGGAGCCAAGCAGCGGTAGCGTGAAATGGTCTGAAAACACTCAGTTTGGTTATTATGCGCAGGATCATGCCGCCGATTTCGAAGAAGATATGAATCTGTTTGACTGGATGAGCCAATATCGCCGTCCGGGTGAAGATGACCAGTATGTGCGTAGCTTCTTGGGCCGTATGCTGTTTGGTGCCGACGATATCAAAAAATCCGTTAAGGTGATTTCTGGTGGCGAGCAGGGACGTATGTTGTTTGGCAAAATCATGATGGCCAAACCCAACATCCTGTTAATGGATGAGCCGACCAACCACATGGATATGGAGTCAATTGAGTCACTCAACATGGCGCTAGAGGAATATGACGGCACCTTGTTCTTTGTGAGTCACGATCGCCAGTTTGTTTCATCATTGGCTACCCGCCTGCTGATTATCAAAGACGGCAAGGTGATTGACTTCAAAGGTACCTATGAAGAATACCTGCAAAGCCAGGGGCTGACGCACTAAGAGTTGGGTCATGCCAGATTAAAAAACGCCGCATATGCGGCGTTTTTTTGTGTTGGTTGCAGTCAGTATGTAGCCTGGCTACCTGCACAATATCCGGATTTAGCGCTTAGCCAACCAGTTACAGCGTCGTGCCCATGCAGCACCTGCTGCCAGCAGGAAAAGAACCAAGGGGTTGATACTGCCGCCAGATGAGCTGCCGTTTGATGGCGACGTGGCTTTAATCAGCGTATTAGGCTTTGGATTTAAATCAGGGTTGGTGACCGTTGAGGCATCAGTGACGACGATATCGGTAATCAACACAAAGTTTTCATCTGTCGGATCTTTGCCGTTACTTCCATCTTCTGCAGTGTAGTTTCGTAATGGAATGGAGCTCGCCGCGCCCCCCATATTAAAACGTGGCAGAGCACTGATGGCATCAACCACATCCATGCCATCGCCGATGACCTGTCCAAAAACGGTAAAACCACCGTTTTGCACATCCAGATTGGCGCTATTGTCTTTTAAGTTTATGAACCATTGAGAGGTGGCACTGTTTGCATTGCCTCCTTGCTTTGCCATCGCGATCGTACCGCGGACATTGGATAATTCCGGTTCATTGATAACCGGAGTTCCTGTGGCCACCACATCCAGTGGCAACGCATTGTGGTAGCTAAATCCGCCGGCCTGAATGACAAAACTGGGTTCAAGACGATGCACTACGTTATTGGCATAGGCGCCGGAAGTGACATATTCGAGAAAATTTTCGACACTTTTCGGGGTATCTTCATCAAACAAGTTAACTGTGATGGTGCCCATGTTAGTGCGGATTTCGACGACGGTGGCACTGGTATGAAAACTTAATGCAGCTGTGGCAAGTAATGCGAGGGTGGTCTTTTTCACAGGTTTTTACGGCTCTGAATGTTTTTAATGGCGCATAGGGTATACAAATCACGCTGCGGTCTGAACTGATTTCGTGTTTCAATTTGTATTTGGTCGGCACAGTCCGAGTTTTTGCTGTGCTGAACTGGTAGTTATCAGTCTTTCATCCCAAGATAAGACCAAGAGATGATGGCCGACTGAGCGGCCTACTGCTTGTTATTCACTGTTTCGTAGGAATTCAGGCTTTTTCGATCTCAAGCACCTCAATGCCATTAGCACCGACCCGCCAGCGAATATTAAAATCATACAAAGCCACACCATAGACCTTGTCATCCACCTGGCCTTTTTTGTAGGCGGGGCGGGGATCCTGGCTAAGTACAGCTGCAATCACTTGCTGCAATTGTGGATAGGTCTTTTGTACCCCGTTTATTTGGGTGGTGGCTGCGCTGCTAAAGGTCACCGGCAATTGCTCGGGGGCATCGGGGGCAAAGCCGCCGCTGGCGTCAGCAATGCTATCGGCGTAAGGCACGTAAGGCTTGATATCTATGATTGGTGTGCCATCGAGCAAATCCATGCCACTGACGCGCAGCACGGTTTTTCCTTGCTGCTTGACGATGCCTTCATTTTTCACCACCGATAAGCCGAGGCCATTGGGCCTGAAAGTAGAACGGGTGGCAAACACGCCGACTTTCTCATTGCCACCTAAGCGTGGCGGGCGCACCGTTGGGCTCCAGCCTTGTGATGCGGTGGCATGAAACGAAAAAATTAACCACAGGTGGCTGAATTGCTCGATGCCCCGCAACATATTGGCATCATCGAATCCTGCACAGAAATGCAGTTCCCCTAATACGTCACTGACCAGATTGGGTTGGCGTGGAATGGCGAACTTCTCTTTATACGGGGTAGATATCAGCGCGATCGGGGATATTGGTGTCATATTTGAAATAGTTTGCAACAAATTATCCGTAATTAATGATTAAGTCTCAGCACGAATCTGCGTACCATAGTAACGGTTGATTGTGACATGACTTAACAATTTTTCCCATTTGGAACACGTTCCCCAACGCCCGATTTTCGGGCGTTTTTTTTGGCTCTCGACCAGTGCCTGACAAACAGCGTTAAATAATCACAGCATTTGGCGAACTAACTGGTAGCATAGCCACTCTTTATTGCTTGAATTCCCATCTACCGCCGCCATATAGATGTGCGAGCGGACAAGCCGGAACAACACTGATATTCAGAGGAAGACATGATTTCAGTAAAGCAGTTAACTAAATCCTTTGGTGGATTTACCGCCGTTGACCAGTTGTCGTTTGAGGTCCAGCCCGGTGATATTGTCGGGTTTCTGGGGCCGAACGGTGCGGGTAAATCTACCACCATGAAAATGCTCACCGGTTTTTTAACCCCCAGCAGTGGGCAGATTGAGATCAACGGGTTGAACATCGCAGACAAGCGTGTCGCCATTCAACAGCAAATTGGTTACTTACCGGAAGGTGCACCGGCATACAACGATATGACGGTGTTACAGTTTTTGCATTTTATTGCCGACATTCGCGGCCTTGGCAAAGATAAGCAGGCACGTATCGACAAGGTCGTTGAGCAGGTTGAGTTACAGGATATGCTCGATCGCCAGATTGAGCATTTATCTAAAGGGTTTAAACGTCGGGTTGGACTGGCGCAGGCGATTATTCATGACCCAGCCATCCTTATCCTCGATGAGCCAACCGACGGGTTGGATCCTAATCAGAAACATCAGGTACGCGAGCTGATCCAGAATCTGTCGCAGGATAAAATTGTGATTATCTCCACTCATATCCTCGAAGAAGTCACTGCCGTTTGTAATCGCGCCATGATTATTGCCGATGGCCAATTACACTTCGACGGCACGCCGGAGGCATTGCAACGCCAGTCCCGTTACCACAAAGCGGTTACCGTGCATTTTGAACATCTTACAGATATTAGTGGCTTGACCAGCATGTTATGCGTAGAGAGTTTTGAGGTGGATCGTCGCACTGGGCGGGTGACACTGTTTCCAGCGAATGAACAGGATATTTTGCCGTTGGTGTCTCACTACATTCAGGATCATGGCTTGCCTATCGATACCCTGTATGCGGAGCAAGGGCGTTTGGATGATGTATTTCGCCAGTTAACCATGGAGGCAAACTAAAATGGGCAATACCCTGATTATTCTGCGCCGTGAATTCAGCAGCTTTTTTGCGACACCGGTAGCGTACGTATTTATCGCCATCTTCTTAAGTTTGAGTGCGGTATTTACCTTTAGCTTTGGCAGCTTATACGAGCGTGGCCAGGCGGATTTATTACCGTTTTTTAATTTTCATCCCTGGTTGTATCTGTTTTTGGTGCCAGCGATGGCCATGCGTAGTTGGTCTGAAGAGCGCAAGAGCGGCAGCATTGAATTGTTGATGACCCTGCCGATTTCAGTGTGGCAGGCTATGCTGGGTAAGTTTCTCGCGGCCTGGCTGGTGTTAGGACTGGCATTGGCACTGACCTTCCCACTTTGGCTAACAGTAAATTATCTGGGTAATCCGGATAACGGCATTATTCTGGCTGCGTATCTAGGTAGCTGGCTGATGTCAGGCGCGTTTCTGGCCATCGGTATGTGTATGTCGGCACTATCTAAATCTCAGGTGATTGCCTTTATCCTCGCCGTGGTGGTGTGTTTTCTGTTTGTGCTAAGTGGCAGTGGGCTCATCCTCAATGCGTTTAACGATGTGCTCCCGGTTCTGGTGTTGGATACCCTCGCTAGTTTTAGCTTCCTCAGCCATTTTGATGCGATGGCCAAAGGCGTGATTGCGTTAAATGATGTGGGCTATTTTGTTTTGGTGGCGCTGGTGTGGTTATACGCCGGGCGTTTAGTGATTGAGCACAAGAAGGCCGAATAAGATGTTAACGATTCTCTCTCGCTCACTGACATTTGTGTTGCTGGCACTGGCGTTTGCAGTGCTGGTGTTACTCAACAACACCTTTTTAAAAGATACCCGTCTGGATTTAACCGAGCAGCAGATTTACTCGTTATCTGCCGGCAGTAAGGCCATCGTGGCGGATATCGATGAACCGGTTAACCTGTATTTTTTCTATTCGGATAAAGCCTCCACAGGCATGACCCAGTTACGCAATTACGCCAATCGCGTGTATAGCTTGCTGGAAGAATACGCCAGTACCGCCGATGGCAAGATTATTCTGCACAAGGTCGATCCTGAGCCGTTTTCAGAAGCGGAAGATCAAGCGGACGAGTTTGGCCTGACCGCAGCCAGCATTGGTGCCGCCGGTGATGCCATTTATCTGGGGCTGGCCGGACGCAACGCCTATGACGAGCAGGCGGTGGTCGCGTTTTTCGATCTGCAACAGGAGCGTTTTTTAGAATACGAAATCAGTAAACTGCTGCATAAGCTCAGTGATCCTAAGCCCGTGCATGTCACCGTGATTACCGACCTGCCGGTAAACGGTGGACAAAATCCTATGTCCGGTCGATTCGATCCTGCCTGGGTGTTATTTACCCAGTTGGAGCAGCTATACGAGGTTGAAACCCTCGGTAACGACGCTCAATCCATTCCGGAAGAGACTGATGTGCTGATGTTGGTGGCGCCGAAAGGTTACTCGGAGGCGTTACTGGTCGCCATTGACCAGTATGTTCTGGCTGGTGGTAAGGCCATGTTGTTTTTGGATCCTGTGGCTGAGTCGGATCCCATGGCGATGTTTGCCCCGCCTGCCGCTGAAAACCCATTGGCATCGCTGCTTGCTGCCTGGGGCGTATCGTTTGATCCCAATGCGGTGTTGTTGGATGCCCAGAACGGGTTGGAGATCCGCACGCAAAATGGGGTTGAGCGACATCTTGGTTATGTGGGCCTGACCGGTGATAGCCTGGATGTGGATGACATCACGACCGCAGGGCTGCAGGTAATTAACGGCGCGTCATTTGGCGTGCTGAATAAGCAGCAAGGAGCCGAGAGCAGCTTCACGCCATTACTGCAAAGCTCTGTGCATGCCGCGACGATTGATGCCCCGCGATATGGACAGTTGCGCGATGTCGCCGAGCTTGCGCGCGCATTTGACGATCAGCAACAGCGCTATACGCTGGCCGCACGCATTCATGGCAAGGCGAATTCTGCTTTTACCAGCATACCGGAAGGTGTGGAATGGCAGTCTCCATGGTTAAGCAAAGGGGCGGCGATCAACCTGATTGTGGTGGCAGACACTGACCTCCTGACCGATCGCTTCTGGGGCAGTCAGGCAAACTTTTTCGGCCAGAATGTGTTTACTCCATTCGCGAATAACGGTGATTTTGTTACCAATGCGGTGGAAAACCTCGGCGGCAGTAATGCGTTGATCAGTGTACGCGGGCGCGGCACCTATGCGCGTCCGTTTGAAGTGGTGCAGGCATTGACCGTCAAAGCAGAGCAATCATTCCGCGCTCAGGAACAACGATTGCAGGATGAGCTGGCGCAAACCGAGCAGCAGTTAGCCGGACTGCAGGCGCAACAGGCCGAAGGTGGCGCATTGATTCTGAGCCCGGAACAACAGGCTGCGGTTGATCAGTTTCTCGATAAGAAAATTGAGATCCGAAAAGAGTTACGTGAAGTGCGCCATCAACTGGATAAAGATATTGAGATACTCGGCATGTGGCTGAAAGTACTGAATATCGCTGTGGCTCCAGTGTTATTGGTAAGTATCCTGTGGTTGCTGTCGCGCATGATGCGTCGCAGAGCGGGGAGAAAGGCAAAATGACAAACCATTTACTGCGATTATTGGCGGTTATCCTGCTGGGGCTGGGCGGCTATTACCTGTACACCAGCCAGCAAATCCAACAGGAACAGGTGGATGGCCCTCTGTTGCCGGGGCTTATGCTGCATGGTACTGAAATAAATAGAATCAGTCTGGCGCGCCCCGGGCAACCCGCACTTAACTTTAGTCAACGTGGCCAGCAATGGTGGGCAGACTCGCTGGAATATCCTGCCGCGCAGGATAAATTGGCCGATCTGCTGCTGGGGTTGTCAGAAGCGCGATTGGAAGAAGCCAAAACGGCCCGTCAGGATCAGTATTACCGGCTTGGTGTGCAGGACATCAATGACGAGGGCAGTGAAGCAACGCTGGTTGGCCTGTATAGCGACGATGCCAATTGGCAGGCTTTGTTAGGTAAGCGCGCCAGCGCAGGTATTGGTATGTATGCGCGTCTGCCGACAGCCAAACAAAGTTATCTGATTGACCAACAAATTTCTTTGCCTACGTCTGCCGAAGAGTGGCTGGACAAACATCTGCTTGCCGCTGATTTTGCATTAAGCCAGGTGGTGCGCATAGGCGAAGGCGGCTGGCAAATTGCACTGCAGGAGAACCAGGCGGTGTTGCTAAGCCAACCTGACAATGCCCAATTGAAATACCCCACCATCGCGCAAACTGTGTTTGATAGTGTGGGTAATCTGCAATTCAGCGAATTTTCTGCTGGCTGGCCAGAAGGCGCTGAAGTGACAGAACTTAGCCTGATAGCTGCTGATGGGCGACAGCAATTGTGGCGTTTTGCTACAACAGAGCAACATGTGGTGCTGGAAATCAGTGGTGATGTGCAGGCGTATCAGCAAGGGCGCTATTTTGTGGTAAACGATGTGGCATTACAGTCACTGTTACAACCGTTACAGGATTTCTTTACGGAATAACGATTAACAACCCGGCTTCGCCGGGTTTTTTTATACAAAATTTGCCCTAACCTTTGTGCAGGCACAAAGTTGGGCTTCAATGGTTAACAAATTGTTCAAACTCGCATCATAAATTGGGCACAGACGCTTAGCGAATTGCGCTGAAAACCGCGATTTGGCTTGAGAATCGGCGCCTAAAACAATACA
This sequence comes from Bowmanella sp. JS7-9, assembly GCF_004329715.1. Lineage (GTDB taxonomy): Bacteria > Pseudomonadota > Gammaproteobacteria > Enterobacterales > Alteromonadaceae > Pseudobowmanella > Pseudobowmanella zhangzhouensis. Next base: position 202,175 of record NZ_JXSY01000015.1, on the reverse strand, counting down.
TTATGCGACTTTCTGGACTACGGGTGAAAAGGTCGAAGATGAAAGAGCGTTCTGACATTGCGGTGGTAGGTCTGGCAGTAATGGGGGAGAACCTCATTCTGAACATGGCCAGTAAAGGGTTTACGGTAACGGCATATAACCGTTCAACCGATAAAGTAAGCAAGTTTTTGGCAGGACGAGCGCAAGGCAAAAGCATTCGTGGCGCGTTTAGTATAGAAGAGCTGGTCGCGTCGCTGGAAACGCCACGCAAGATCATGCTGATGGTCAAAGCGGGTCAGCCGGTGGACGATACCATTGAGCAATTGATCCCGCACCTTGAGCCGGGCGATATCATTATCGACGGCGGCAACACCCACTTCCCTGATTCAAATCGTCGTACTCACTATCTGGAACAAAAAGGTTTGCTGTATATCGGCACCGGAGTATCAGGTGGCGAGGAAGGCGCATTAACCGGTCCATCCATTATGCCAGGTGGGTCACCAAAGGCCTGGCCTGCAGTTAAAGATATCTTTCAGGCTATTTCTGCCAAAGTGGAAGATGGCACACCTTGTTGTGACTGGGTGGGGCAGGATGGCGCTGGCCATTTCGTAAAAATGGTACATAACGGTATCGAATACGGCGATATGCAATTAATTTGCGAAGCCTATCAAATCATGAAAGAACTGCTGTGCATGTCAGCCGATGAGATGCACAAGGTGTTCGCGGACTGGAATGAGGGCGAACTGGACAGTTACCTGATTGAAATCACCCGTGACATTCTCGGTTACAAAGAAGACGGTGAGCCACTGGTCGAGAAAATTCTCGATACAGCGGGTCAAAAAGGTACCGGCAAGTGGACCGCGGTGTCGGCACTGGAACACGGTGTCCCGCTTACCCTGATCGGTGAAGCCGTATTTGCTCGTTGTTTGTCTGCACAAAAAGATGAGCGTGTAGCAGCATCGTCTGTCCTGAGTGGGCCACAGCCAACATTCAGTGGCGACAAAGCGGCATTTGTGGAAGATATTCGTAAAGCACTGCTGGCTTCTAAAATCGTTTCCTATGCGCAAGGCTACGTGTTGATGCGTGAAGCGGCCAAAGAATTTGGCTGGGATCTGAATTACGGCGGTATCGCGCTGATGTGGCGTGGTGGCTGTATTATCCGTTCGACTTTCCTGCAACACATTAAAGAAGCGTTTGACCGTAATCCAGAATTGTCCAACCTGATGGTGGATGAGTATTTCGTCGAAAAATTGATGAGTGCTCAGTCTGGCTGGCGTAACGTTGTGGCTACCGCAGCGCAAAACGGTATCCCGACGCCAACTTTCAGTGCGGCACTGAGTTATTTCGATGGCTACCGCCATGCACGGTTACCGGCCAACCTGTTACAGGCACAACGTGACTACTTTGGCGCCCACACCTATGAGCGTTTGGACCGTCCCCGTGGTGAGTTTTTCCACACCAATTGGACAGGTCGCGGTGGCGATACCGCCTCCTCAACCTACAACGTGTAAAATCATTACGTATAAAAGAGCCTGACCTCGCGTCAGGCTTTTTTGTGTTGAGCCCGGATTACTTCCTGCGAGATTAAGCATCAGTTTTTTGAGTACGCACATCCAATGGCAGTAAAATGGTGTACTCAGTACCTTTGCCCACCGCGCTTTTACATTTGATCGTGCCTTTGAGCTGCTGGTGTACCAGGTTGTAAACCAAATGCATGCCCAGACCACTTCCGCCTGTATTGCGTGCTGTGGTGAAAAATGGCTCATATAGCTGGCGCAAGGTGTCCTTATCCATTCCCGCACCATTGTCGGCAATAATGATTTTTGCTTTATCGCCATGCTGGCTGATAGACAAGGTGATCTTGCCATGGGGTGTTTGTTGAAATGCATGGGCCAGCGCATTATCGACAATATTGGTAATCACCTGTGCGACGGCGCCCGGTGCCACATAAAGTTGAACAGGTTCGCTGGGCGGGGTAAAGATTAACTGATGGGGACTGTGTTTCAGTTTCGGCGCCAGAGAGCGAATAACCTGATCGAGATAATCCCCAAGTTCAATACTTCGGCATTGCTCGGACGATTGATCCACGGCCACCTGTTTAAAGCTTTGCACCAGTAATGCGGCGCGCTCCAGATTCGCGGTGACGATATCGCTGACCTGCACAAGTTCATCACAGAATTGTTGAAAGTCCTTTTTACGCAGGCTGCCGTCGTTGTATTTATCGATAATGTTCTTAACTTTGTGTTCCAGGGTGGTTATCGCTGTAACTGACACGCCCAGAGGCGTGTTAATTTCGTGTGCAACACCAGCCACCAATTTGCCTAACGAAGCATGTTTTTCCTGTTCGACCATTTGTTGTTGAGCGTCTTTGAGCCGTTGCAATGACTCAGTCATCGCTTGATGTTTGGCTTCTAGTTCGCGGGTCCGGATAGTGACTTTTTCTTCAAGTTGTTCATTTAATTGCAAATAATCAGCCCGTGAGCGCTCAAGTTGCTGGTTATTGCGGGTAATTTGTTGCAGGTAATTATCGATCTGTAAGTAAACCCGGTTAAGCGCCTGCACGATGGGGGTAAATTCATTGTCTTCGTTGTAATTGATCGGGTTAATCTTAACATCAACCTGATTATGCTCAGGCATCTGAATAGACTGATTAATCAGTTTAAGTACCTTGTCAAACGGTGAAAACACAAAGCGAATCAACCAAAACATTAAGATCATGAAAGCGAGTGCTATGAAGCCGCCGAGGCTGGCGACTAACACGGCAAATCGGTTGATTTCCTTTTTTAACTCACTCAGCGGGGTGAGCGAGATCAAATCAAATTCATGTCCGGCGCGCTGGTGAAACATCAAGTAAGACTCACCATCCGGGGCAGTTAACAGGGATTGACGTGCCTGTTGCATCGACTGTAATTCGGCCAGTTGGCTGGCCCAGTAGAAGCTGTCGGTTCGCTGAAAGCTCTTATCGTCATTGACCAGATTAACCACAGTATCGCTGGCGCGATGAATTAAATAACTTTGCGTCAAAGGAGTAGGGCGGTGGTTTTGAAGTACTTGATTGAGGTTACTGAGTGCCCAGTCTACGGTGGCCATACCCAAGTAGTCGCCATTTTCGTCGCGCATCAGTGCATCGACGGTAATCATCATGCTGAACGTACCCGCTTCATCAAAATACGGGTCAGACCAAACTAACGGATGTAAAGATTGGTCTGGTTGATCTAGCGCCTCGGCATTTGCGACTGTGTACCAATCCTGACTGGGGTAATTGTATTCATCTGAATTAAGCTCCCAGGACACAATGGGTTGTTGATCTTGCCAGAAAAAATAGGGGCCAAAGAGTCGTTGTTCGGGTAACAGCCGGAATGGTTCAAACCAAATTCCACCACCAAGCGCCAGGGTAAAGTCACTAAACTGGCTGAGCAAAATGATGCCGGCTTCTTGCTGCAAAGCCTCGAGTGTCTGCGGATTGCGCTGTTGCTGACGATACAGTTGTTCACCACTTATCGCTAATGCAGTGGCTTTGTCTTCCATTTGCTGACTAATACGGGTGATTTGCATCGCACTGACTGCAAACAGGCGTTTGATTTCGACAGATTTTTGCTGCAGCAACTGATCGGAATAGGTCAGGTTATAGAAAATTTGGATCAGCAGGTACGCCAACAGTTCAAACACGACAAAGAACATGATGACGCGGTTTTTGATTTTCCCGTGCATACGGTAAATGACCGGCAAAGGCGTGATCCGAACAAACGTAAGTGTTTAAAGGCTAGCATTACCATGGGCAGCAGACCAGAAATTAACCGTTAATTTGTTTGTACTTCAATTACCTGGCTAATAATCTCGCCATCAACTAAGCGGTTAATCATATTATCTCCGGCCTTCACCTGATGTACGGAACGGATCAGCTGGCCATCTGGCTGAAACGGCACGCTAAAACCACGCTCCAACGTACTGAGCGGGCTCAACGTATTGAGCAGGTGCGCTTGTTCACTAAGTTGAACGCCAGCCTGCTGGATACGAGCCAACATCGCAGCATTCAGGGCCTTTTGCAGCATGCGTTGCTGTTGCGTGGCTTGTTTAACAGCATGCACCGGAGACTGCTGTTGTAATCTGGCGTATGATCGCTGTAGACGGCTTTCTGCAGTCTGTAACACGCTGTGAATGCTGCCATTTAAGCGTACTTGCAGGTTGTCGATTCGCTGCGCCTGTTGTTGCAGACGGTATTCAGGATGCAATCGGGCCAGACGGGCCTGGGCCAAATCGATGTGTTGGTGCGCAGTGCGTAAATGGCTTTGTAAGCGAGCCAGCAGTTGTTGTCGCAGCGCGGTCAATTGCCGCAGGTGTTCGCGTCTATCTGCACTGACCAACTCCGCCGCGGCGGATGGCGTTGGTGCCCGCAGGTCGGCAACCATATCGGCAATGGAAAAATCGGTTTCATGGCCCACAGCACTGATAACAGGTATATGGGAGGCGAATATCGCTCTGGCGACCGGCTCTTCGTTAAAACACCACAGATCTTCCAACGAGCCACCACCGCGGCCCACGATCAGCACGTCGACGTCATTACGCAGATTTGCCATGGAAATTGCTTCGGCAATTTGCATGGTGGCCGGTGTACCTTGTACCTGAGTTGGGTAAATCACGACTTCTGTGGTCGGGGAGCGTCGTTTCAGCACGGTGAGAATATCGTGCAGTGCTGCGCCATCCGGCGAGGTAATCACCCCAACCCGGTGGATATTGTCTGGCAGTGCTTGTTTATGTTTCGGGTCGAACAAACCTTCACTGTGCAATTGCGCCTTGAGTTGTTCAAATTTTTGTTTGAGCAGACCTTCACCGGCACCTTGCATATGCTCGACAATCAACTGATAGTCGCCGCGAGGCTCATACAGACTGATCCTTCCGCGCACAATAACCTCGTCGCCGTCTTTCGGCGGTTGTTTTATCAAACGGTTATTACCACGAAACATGGCTGCCTTAACCTGTGCACCGCTGTCTTTCAGGGTGAAGTACCAGTGCCCTGAGCTGGCGCGCAGCATATTGGAGATATCTCCTTTTACCCAGACGTTACCTAATTCATCCTCAAGAATGTTACGTGCCAGACGGTTAAGATTACTAACGGTGAATGCCTTGTCGGGGGAGGAGCGGGATATCATGATTAGGTGCGCGATTTCTCAAAGGTTTTTTGTAAATTGAAGTTTACCAGCAAGGGCAAAGCGGCTACAATGCCGCCGCAACAAATCCACCACTGAAAAGGGCTGTTGAATGTTGCGAATCGCTAAAGAGGCACTCACGTTTGATGACGTATTACTTGTGCCAGGTCACTCGACCGTACTCCCCCACACTGCGAATCTCAAAACCCGACTGACACGTAAAATCGAGCTGAATATTCCGATGGTTTCCGCTGCAATGGACACCGTTACGGAAGCACGTTTAGCGATTGCGTTGGCGCAGGAAGGCGGATTGGGCTTTATTCACAAGAACATGACTGCGGAACAACAGGCCGAACACGTTCGTATGGTAAAAAAATACGAAAGTGGCGTGGTTTCTGATCCATTGACCGTGTCGCCAGCTGCGACCGTCGGTGAAATTAACGCACTGAGCAAACGTCATGGTTATTCTGGCTTCCCGGTGGTGGATGACGATAACAACCTGGTTGGCATTGTTACAGGCCGGGATTTGCGCTTCGAAAATAAACTGGATATGCCAGTCAGTCAGGTTATGACTGTCAAAGAAAAACTGGTTACCGTTAAAGAAGGTGCTCCGTCTGAGCAGGTGCTGGAATTAATGCATGCTCATCGCATCGAAAAAATTCTGGTGGTGGACGACAACTTCAAGCTTAAAGGCCTGATTACCGTAAAAGATTTCCAAAAAGCCGAAAGCAAACCGAATGCCTGTAAAGATGAATTAGGGCGTTTACGCGTTGGCGCTGCAGTAAGCGTTGGCGCTGGAACTGAAGAGCGTATTCAGTTGTTGGTTGAAGCGGGGGTGGATGTACTGTTGGTTGATACCTCGCACGGTCACTCGCAAGGCGTAATTGACCGGGTTAAATGGGTACGTGCCAACTATCCGGATGTACAGCTGATTGCGGGTAACGTTGCCACGGCCGAAGGCGCTAAAGCACTGGCCGACGCAGGTGTGGATGCGGTCAAAGTGGGCATTGGCCCTGGCTCTATCTGTACCACACGCATTGTGACCGGATGCGGCGTACCACAGATTACTGCTATTTCTGATGCAGTTAGCGGCCTGGCGGGCACCGATATTCCGGTTATTGCCGATGGCGGTATTCGTTTCTCTGGTGATATCGCCAAAGCCTTAGTCGCGGGCGCAAGCTGTGTGATGGTCGGCAGTATGCTGGCCGGAACTGAGGAAGCGCCGGGTGAAGTGGAGCTTTATCAGGGCCGTTATTATAAGTCATATCGCGGTATGGGCTCGTTAGGTGCGATGAACCAGAGCCATGGCTCTTCGGATCGTTACTTCCAGGACAGCAAAGATGCCGAGAAACTGGTGCCGGAAGGTATCGAAGGGCGCGTGGCGTACAAAGGCCCGATCGCCAATATTGTGCATCAGCAAATGGGTGGGCTGCGCTCTGCCATGGGCCTGACCGGATGTCCGACCATTGATGAGCTGCGCACTAAGCCGCAATTTGTCAAAGTCACGGCGGCGGGAATGGGAGAATCACACGTACACGATGTGACCATTACCAAAGAAGCGCCAAACTATCGACTTGGCTAATATTCTGAATTCAGCAGGCGGGGAAACCCGCCTGCGTCTTTTTTGCCTATTCTGTTGGGAAAACCGATGACCACTAATATTCATGATCAACGCATTCTGATCCTCGATTTTGGCTCTCAATACACACAGCTGATTGCGCGTCGTGTACGTGAAATTGGCGTGTATTGCGAACTTTGGGCGTGGGATGTCACCGAAGCGCAAATCCGCGAATTTAATCCTAATGGCATTATTCTCTCTGGTGGACCAGAGTCAGTGACAGAAGCCGGCTCGCCACGCGCGCCTGAATACGTCTTTAATGCAGGCGTACCTGTTTTGGGCATTTGTTATGGCATGCAAACCATGTCAGAACAACTAGGTGGCTCTGTACAGGGCTCTGATGTGCGCGAATTTGGGTATGCTCAGGTGGAAATTCTGCAGGCCGGCCAATTGTTTGCCAATATCGAAGACCATGTCGGCACCAATGGTAACGCCATGTTAGATGTATGGATGAGCCACGGCGACAAGGTTAAAACCATCCCAAGTGGCTTTACCACAATCGCATCTACCCCTAGCTGCCCGCATGCGGCGATGGTAGATGAAGCCCGTCAATTCTATGGCGTACAATTCCACCCGGAAGTGACCCACACCCGTCAGGGTCTGCGCATGCTGAGTCACTTCGTACTGGACATCTGTAAGTTGCAAAAATTGTGGACGCCAGCGTCAATCATCGAAGATGCCGTGGCCCGAATTAAAACGCAGGTGGGTGATGACCAGGTAATTCTTGGCCTGTCGGGGGGAGTTGACTCTTCCGTTACCGCGATGTTGTTACACCGTGCTATTGGTAGCAATCTGACCTGTGTATTCGTCGACAACGGCTTACTGCGGCTAAATGAAGCCAAACAAGTCATGGATATGTTTGGCGATCATTTTGGTTTGAATATTATTAAAGTAGATGCTGAACAGCGTTTCTTATCTGAGCTGGCTGGTGTGGAAGATCCCGAAGCCAAGCGTAAGGTGATCGGCCGTGTGTTTGTAGAAGTGTTCGATGAAGAGTCGAAGAAACTGCAAAATGCAAAATGGCTGGCGCAGGGCACTATTTATCCAGATGTGATTGAGTCAGCGGGGTCAGCCACTGGTAAAGCCCATGTGATTAAATCTCACCATAATGTCGGCGGCCTGCCAGAAGATATGGCGATGGGGCTGGTGGAGCCATTGCGTGAATTGTTCAAAGATGAAGTGCGTAAAGTGGGTCTTGAGTTAGGCTTGCCATACGACATGTTATATCGCCATCCATTCCCGGGACCGGGTCTTGGTGTGCGCGTATTGGGTGAAGTCAAAAAAGAATATTGCGATCTGTTGCGCCGTGCCGATGCGATTTTTATCGAAGAGTTACATAACGCGGAGTTGTATCACAAGGTCAGTCAGGCCTTTACCGTGTTCCTGCCGGTTCGTTCTGTGGGCGTGATGGGCGATGCGCGTAAATATGACTGGGTAGTGAGTCTGCGCGCGGTAGAGACCATTGATTTTATGACCGCACACTGGGCGCATTTACCTTACGATTTCCTGGGTAAAGTTTCTAACCGGATTATTAATGAAATCGATGGCATCAGCCGCGTGGTGTATGACATCTCCGGTAAGCCACCGGCCACTATTGAGTGGGAATAATCATCAAGCTGGCTTGTGTTTGAAAAAGGCGCTACCGTGTATTCGGTAGCGCCTTTTTTATGTGATGTGCAAATGAAGTATGTGACATGGTTAGCCGCGTTGTTAACGTTTGCTGGTTATGCCAGTGACAGCACCCTGAGCGTGGTGGCTGTGGAATATCCTCCCTATGTGACGCAGTCGCGCAGCGATCTGGGTTCAAATTTTGTGGCATTACAGGCCTATCTGCGCCAGCAAAATTTGTCCGATGTGCACATCCGTCCATTATTTTATCCTCCTGCGCGCGCGCAGAGAGCCATCAGTGATGAACAATGGTGTGCAACCTTTTATCCGCCCTGGCAGCGCAAAGATGTGCGTTTTGTACCGTTAGGCAATGAAGTGGTCAAAATGGGGTTATTTCGTAACATGACGGATAGCCCGTTCCGGTGGAATGAATTGACGGATTTATCCGGTAAATCTGTCGCATTATTGCGAAGCTCTAAGGAACGCTTTATTCCAGCCTGGTTTAAACAAGCGGGTAAAAAAATAGTCTTTGTCGAAACGGTCGAGCAGGGGCTTGAGTTGTTATTGCTGAGTCGGGTGGATTACGCATTTGGCGATGAGCACGCACTGGAGAGGCTGTCTGCCGAAGTAACAGGTGAACAGACGTTACAATTTTCTGAGACATTACTGGCCACTCAACAGGTTGGGTTATTCATTCGTAATGATTGTTGGCTCAACGCCAGACTCCAGCAAAATAAAAAAGCGCCCTGAGGCGCTTTTTCACTTGTTGTAACCATTTGGATTTTGCGATTGCCAGCGCCAGCTATCGGCGCACATTTCTTCAATGCCGCGCGTGGCGCGCCAGCCAAGTTCCTGCGCGGCGAGGCTGGCATCGGCGAAGCAGGACGCCACGTCGCCAGAGCGACGAGGACAGATTTGGTAAGGAACCGCCTGACCACTGGCTAGTTCAAAGGCCTTTACCATGTCCAATACCGAATAACCGTTACCTGTGCCGAGGTTATAGGTCACAAGGCCGGCACCGGTGGCAAGTTTTTCTAATGCTTTTAAGTGGCCGTTAGCCAGATCCTCGACGTGTATATAATCACGCACGCCAGTGCCGTCCGGCGTGTCATAATCATTGCCAAATACAGATAGCTGAGCACGTTTTCCTACTGCGACTTGCGTAATAAATGGCATCAGGTTGTTAGGAATGCCGTTGGGATCTTCGCCAATCTGGCCGGATATATGCGCACCGACCGGGTTAAAATAGCGCAGCAGGGCGATATTCCAATCGTTATCCGAACGGTACACATCTTTTAAAATATTCTCGATCATCAACTTCGACATGCCGTAGGGGTTTGTCGGCACGCCCTGCGGCATATTCTCGTTTAACGGCAGCGCTATCGGGTCGCCGTAGACAGTTGCAGAAGAACTGAATACCAGCGTTTTGACTTTTGCTCTGGCCATTTCTTCACACAAAATCACCGAACCACTGACATTGTTATCGTAATAGCTCAACGGTTTTTCTACCGACTCACCCACCGCTTTTAATCCGGCAAAATGAATGACCGCACTGACCGAAAACTGGCTAAATACTTTCTGCAAACAGGCGCGATCGCGGATGTCACCTTTGACAAATGCCAGCGTTTTGCCACTCAGAGCCTGCACGCGGCGCAGCGACTCTTCGCTGGCATTGGATAAATTATCCAATACGACAACCGGATAATCCGCCTGTAAAAGCTGCAGCACGGTATGGCTGCCAATATAACCGGCTCCTCCGGTAACTAGTACGTATTCCATGTTGGTTAATCCTGTTTAGGAAGTTGCAAGTATTTTTCTGCCATTCCCCATTGCATTGGCCGAATGACCAGTGGAATGCAGAGCAAAATCAGGCCTGCCCAGAGGGCATTGAATGGTTGCTCGGGTAGCTTGACCAGTAAGGCAAATGCCGGCACATACACCAACAATTTTAGAATATTCAGTGCAAAACGTTCAGGTGGCGTCAGGCGCATCGTCGCACGTTGAATCACCTGTTGGCGCTGTGCTAAATCCAGATGGTGTAATTGCTGAAATTGGCGGGTGGTAAAAATCAGTCGCATAGAAAACACAAGTAGCGGCAATCAGCCGCCACTTTAGCGAATGTCATCTGTATTGCAAAGTACCGATTAGTCTTTGAGGTTATCGAACTGTTTTTTCAAATCATAACTGTTGTCGGTGACGATCTTTTCCAGCACTTCAACCCGCTCACGCAGTTGCTGCACCTGACTCTGTAATTCATTGACAGTCTTGCTATTTTGTTTGCTGTCGCCACGCTTGAACTGCTTCACCAGTTCAATCATGCCCCAGGTCAGAATCGCGATAATACCGATCGACGTCAAATTCATGAATGTTTCCCCTGTTGATAAAATTCTCTTGCTGTTGTTATCAGGCAATTCCCTCGCCACTTTTTATTGTCTTAAAAATCAATATCTTATAAAAGCGAAGTGAAATGGTTACGAACAACATTGGTGATATTCGCTAATTTTTTGTCTAATTGGCAGAGTGTTAAGGTAAATAATTGTAACGGCGTGACAACAAATACAGACGAATTCTGGATGCAGCATGCACTGTCTTTAGCCCAGCAGGCAGAGCGACAGGGTGAAATTCCTGTGGGTGCAGTGTTAGTCAAAAATAATGAAGTAATAGGTGAGGGGTTTAATCAGTCGATTATGCTCAACGATCCGTCTGCCCATGCTGAAATGCAGGCAATTCGTGCTGCCGGGCGTAAAGTAAACAATTATCGTCTGGTGGACAGCACCCTATACGTTACCTTGGAACCTTGTGCGATGTGCGCCGGTGCGTTGGTTCATGCGCGGGTAGCGCGTGTTGTATATGGTGCGGCGGATGCCAAAACCGGTGCTGCTGGCAGTGTGATGGATATTTGCCGACATCCGGCATTGAATCACCAAATCGACGTAGAAAGTGGTGTTTTAGCGAAGCAATGCAGTACGGCACTATCTGCGTTTTTTCGTCGCCGCCGAAAAGAACAAAAGCAATTGCGTCAATCCACTACCACATTAGATTCGACAGAATCAGTCATGCCATCCATGGATAAGTAAATTTCACGATTTTGAAAAGCCTGACGGCGCAAATTGACTTTGCGATGCGCGCGCTTGAGTGCCAATCGTCTGTGTGTGTTGTTTTTAAACATACGGCGGGAAAAACGAAATTTTTGATTGGCCATGCTTGATTAGTCCTGCTCTAACGCCTGATTCGGCACCTGCTCTGGTGCGATGCCCTGATTTTCATCCAGCCACACCAGCGTATCATAATAGCGGCGAATATTCGCCACATAGGCGGCAGCTTCATCGCCACGGGCGTAGCCATATTTTAGCGTTTTATAATATTTTTTCTGACGCAATAGCGGTAAGCGCTGCTTTACATCGACCCACAGATCCGGGTTGCCGCCCTGGCGTTGGGTCAGAATACGTGCATCCTCTACATGGCCCCAGCCCGCGTTATAGGCTGCCAATGCAAACCAGGTGCGGTCTGGTTGGGCGATTCGCTCGGGGATGCGATCGAGCTGCATCTGGAAGTAACGAGCGCCACCCTGAATACTTTGGCGTGGATCTAAACGGGACTTAACGCCCAAATCCCGTGCGGTATCCAACGTTAACATCATCATTCCCCGGACACCGGTATGTGAGCGTGCTTTGGGATTCCAGTGACTTTCCTGATAGCTCATGGCGGCTAGCAGGCGCCAATCCAGATTATTGCTTTCGGCCCTGAATAGCTCACGGTATTCAGGTAAGGTTTGTTCCACTGCCTCGATAAAGCGACGGGTATCCACGTAGTCAAAACTTTGGATATGGCCGAAATATTTATCGTTCAACGCTGTGAGGCGACCATCCGCACGCAACTGACCAAAATAGTCAATTAAAGCTGCTAACAGCGAATCGTCCTGATGGCTACTTAGCAGCCAGGCAATCGGTTGTTCCTCTTCTACGGTAAAGGCGATTGCCAGTTCAGGGTTGCGCCGGCGCATAACCGCCAGGGTGTGAGAATCGGCAATGGTGAAGGATAGGTCTTCATCTAATACCGCCTGCAACAATTCTTCTTCGTCCTGCTCGTTGGTTTCTGTCCATTGCAGCGCGGGAAAATTATGCTGCAACTGACGTAAGCTACTGGCATGGCTACTGACCGCCACGACTTTTATCTCGCCGTCCAGTTCATCTGCGGTGCGTGGCCAGGGTCTGCCTTGTTTAAATACCAGTTTCTGGCTGACCTGGTTATAGGCAGGACCGACCTTAAAGCGTTGATGCAAATCGGCATTGACGGTTAATCCGGTGGCAATCAGGTCAACATGGCGGGAATCCAGTTGCGGATAAAGTTCGTCAAGATTGTAGTAAGGCAACATTTCCAGCTTAACGCCCAAATAGTCGGCAAATCCGGCCGCCAGCTCATATTCGAAACCTTGCGGGCCTTCGGGGCCCTGATAATACGTGGTGGGACCATAACGGGTACCGACTTTGAGTACCCCTTGCTGGAGTACCTGTTGCAGTGCATTGCTTTTGATTTGGGGCTGGCAGGCCAGCACTACCGCACAGGTGAAAATGAGGGCCAAGCGCTGCAATAAACCGCGCAACAAAGAGGTCAAAGCGTCACCTGTCAGAAAATCTACGATGTCTTATTCTGACGAAATATTGCCGTGCTTTCCAGCTTATCAAATGATTGATTTTCCACTATAATGCCGGTCCTCTATACGCCTCTATCCAAATAATAATTCGGAACCGCCGCTATGCTGATTCTTCGTGGTGCCCCGGCACTTTCTGATTTTCGAGAGCGTAAGCTCATGTCGCAATTCCATTCAGCAGGGCTGCCTGTGCAGGCTGTGTATGCGGAATATGTGCATTTTGTGAATAGTGATCCCCTGAGTGACGAGCAACTGGCGGTACTCAAGAAGTTATTAACCTACGGACCTGCCAAAGCAATCCATGAGCCCAATGGCAAGCTTATTCTGGTCACGCCACGGGTTGGCACCATATCGCCATGGGCCTCCAAGGCTACCGACATCGCGCATAACTGTGGATTGACTCAGATAAAACGCGTTGAACGTGGTTGCGCATATTATCTGCAATGCGATGAGTTGACCCCGAGCCAGTACCGGCAGTTATCGGCCCTGTTACATGACAGAATGACTGAGTCGGTGATGGACAGTTTGGATAGCGCCTCAACACTGTTCCAGCATCAAAGCCCCGCCAAACTCTCTGAGGTCAATATTCTGCAGGATGGTCGCCCAGCACTGGAACAAGCCAACATTCAGTTGGGACTAGCACTGGCCGAAGACGAAATAGATTACCTTCTTACTAACTTTCAAAAACTCAACCGCAACCCTCACGATATCGAACTTTACATGTTCGCCCAGGCAAACTCGGAACACTGCCGCCATAAAATCTTCAACGCCGACTGGACCATCGATGGTCAGGCTCAAAGCAAATCTCTGTTTAAGATGATCAAGAATACTTTCGAGTCATGCAGTGACTATGTGTATTCCGCTTACAAAGATAACGCAGCGGTGATGGCGGGAAGTGAAGCCGGGCGCTTTTTTGCCGATGCACAAAGCGGTGAATATCAGTATCACCACGAAAACATCGATATTCTGATGAAAGTGGAGACGCACAATCACCCAACTGCGATTGCACCTTATGCGGGAGCCGCGACCGGTTCTGGTGGCGAAATCCGTGATGAGGGGGCGACCGGTCGTGGAGCTAAACCGAAAGCCGGCTTGGTAGGGTTCTCCGTGTCAAACCTGCGAATTCCAGGCTTTGAACAGCCATGGGAAACCGATTTTGGCAAGCCGGATCGCATCGTCAATGCGCTGGATATTATGCTGGATGGCCCATTAGGTGGCGCGGCATTCAATAATGAATTTGGCCGTCCTGCGCTATTGGGGTATTTCCGCACCTATGAGGAAAAAGTCACCAGCTTTAATGGTGAAGAAATCCGCGGTTACCACAAGCCGATTATGTTGGCTGGTGGTCTGGGTAATATTCGTCGCGAACATATTGAAAAAGGCGACTTCCAGCCGGGAGCCAAACTGATCGCATTAGGTGGTCCGGCGATGAATATTGGTCTGGGGGGCGGCGCTGCATCCTCTATGGCGTCCGGTCAGTCCAGTGAAGATCTGGATTTTGCCTCGGTGCAACGGGATAACCCGGAAATGGAACGTCGTTGTCAGGAAGTCATCGATCGTTGCTGGCAATTAGGCGACAAGAACCCGATTCAATTTATTCACGATGTGGGCGCTGGTGGTTTATCTAATGCATTCCCTGAACTGGTGAATGATGGCGGCCGTGGTGGCGATTTTGAATTGCGCAACGTGCCCAATGATGAACCCGGTATGTCGCCACTGGAAATCTGGTGTAACGAGTCGCAGGAACGTTATGTGCTGGCTGTGGAGCCACACAATCTGGCGGTGTTTGATGAGATATGTCGTCGTGAGCGCGCACCTTATGCGGTCATTGGGACGGCTACAGAGGCACCGCACCTGAGCTTGAGCGATAAACACTTTGATAATAAACCGGTGGATTTACCGCTGGATGTATTGCTGGGTAAGCCACCGAAAATGCATCGCGACGTCACCAGTTTGACTGTCAAAGGACAGCCACTGAAGCTTGATGGCATTACGCTGGAACAGGCGGCAGAACGTCTGTTGCGTTTACCGACCATTGCCGAGAAAACCTTCCTGATCACCATTGGTGACCGTACCGTGACAGGTTTGGTCGCTCGCGACCAGATGGTTGGACCATGGCAGATCCCGGTTGCCGATGTGGCGGTCACCGCTGCAGCGTTTGATACCTATCATGGTGAAGCCATGTCTATGGGGGAGCGTACCCCGGTGGCCTTACTCAATCATGCCGCCGCGGCGCGCATGGCCGTGGCTGAGTCGATTACCAATATCGCCGCGGCTAACATTGGCGAATTGAAACGAGTGAAGTTGTCAGCTAACTGGATGGCTGCTGCAGGTCACCCGGGCGAAGATGCTGGTTTATATGAGGCGGTTAAAGCGGTAGGAGAAGAATTATGTCCTGCGCTGAATTTAACCATTCCGGTCGGCAAAGACTCAATGTCGATGAAGACCAAATGGGACGATAAATCGGTTACTGCGCCATTGTCGTTGGTGATCAGCGCGTTCGCCCGGGTCGAAGATGTGCGCAAAACTCTAACTCCGCAGTTACGTAAAGATCAGGGCGCCAGCAAGCTCATCCTGATTGACTTGGGTAATGGACAAAACCGTTTGGGCGCGTCTTGTTTAGCTCAGGTTTATAAACAACTGGGCGATCAGGTACCGGATCTGGATAGCCCAGCGTTGTTGCAGAACTTTTTTGATGCTATTCAGGCGCTATTGCAGCAGGGTAAGTTACTGGCTTATCACGATCGTTCTGATGGCGGGTTATTTACCACTGTAGCGGAAATGGCATTTGCCGGTCACTGCGGTGTGGATGTGGATATCGACCACCTGGGCGACGACAATTTCGCCGCATTATTTAACGAAGAACTCGGTGCGGTAGTGCAGGTGAAAGAAGCCGATGTAGCCGATGTGTTGGCGACGTTGGAAAAATATCAACTGGCAGACATGAGCCATGTGATTGGTGAGGTAAATGGTGAAGACCAGCTGCGTTTCACCCGCCATGGTGAGCCGGTGTTGATTAATAGCCGCACCTATTTCCGCACCGTATGGGCAGAAACCACCCATCAGATGCAGGCGCTGCGGGATAATCCAGATTGTGCCCATCAGGAGTTTGAAGCTAAGAAAGACAATGGCGATCCGGGCTTAAATGTCGCGCTATCGTTTGATCTAAACGAGGACGTGGCTGCGCCTTATATCGCCAAAGGTATTGCGCCTAAAGTGGCGGTGTTGCGTGAGCAGGGAGTAAATTCCCATGTGGAAATGGCAGCAGCATTCGACCGTGCAGGCTTTAGCGCGGTTGACGTGCATATGAGCGATATCCTGGCCGGACGGATTACTTTGGATCAATTCCAGGGGCTGGTGGCCTGCGGTGGATTCTCCTATGGCGACGTATTAGGTGCTGGTGAAGGCTGGGCCAAGTCTGTGCTGTTTAACAGCCGCGCGCGTGAACAGTTTGCCGCTTTCTTTGAACGACAAAGCACCTTCTCGCTGGGGGTATGTAACGGTTGTCAGATGATGTCAAACCTGAAATCTCTGATCCCAGGTGCTGACTTGTGGCCACACTTTGTACAAAACCGCTCATCTCGCTTCGAGGCACGTTTCTCCTTGGTCGCGGTGCAGGATAGCCCGTCGGTATTGTTGCAGGGTATGGCTGGAAGCCGTATGCCAATTGCGGTGTCGCACGGTGAAGGTTTTGCTGAGTTTGCAGATGCACAAGGCGCGCAGTCTGCACTGACGCAACAGGCGGTCAGCCTGCGTTATGTGGATAACTACGGCAACCCTACAGAACATTATCCAGCCAACCCCAATGGTTCGCCGCAGGGGATCACTGGCTTAACCAGCCGTGACGGTCGGGTAACCATTATGATGCCGCACCCTGAGCGGGTATTCCGCACGGTGGCAAACTCCTGGCATCCGGATGATTGGCAGGAAGACAGCCCGTGGATGCGGATGTTCCGCAACGCTCGGGTCTTTGTTGGCTAATCGCGAGTCGCTCACAGTGTGAAACAGGGATGATAATCATGCGAAAGGGAATGTTGTTGGTATTTAGCTGGTTAATGCTGGGGTCTGCAGTTGCAGATCCCATTGCTTATTCAGCCGTTGTGCAATTAGAGGCCAGCGAGCCTGACCAACAATTGTTTTACGGTGACGATACAAATCAATATCTTTTGCGTTGGCGGGCACAGGGACAAGCACGTGGGCAAATCGTCTTTATCCATGGTGGCTGTTGGCTAGAGGCCTACGATATCGAGCATAGCCGTCCGCTAACCAGTGCGTTAGCCAATGCGGGTTATGAGGTTTGGTCGATAGAGTATCGCCGCATCGGCGATACTTCCGGCGGCTGGCCAGACATGTTTAATGATATCAATACGGCACTACAGACCATTGCAAAGCATGGGCTGTTACCGATTGGTGAAAGCTGGTTGCTCGGCCATTCGGCTGGCGGCCAGTTGGCCTTGTATGCGGCCACGCAGTATGAGGTCAAAGGGGTCATTGGCCTTGCGGCAATCACCGACATTGCGGCCTATGCAAAGGGTGGAAATGGTTGTCAGCAGGCTGCAAAAACCTTAATTGCCGGTTTAGATCAACCGGCGCGTTTAAGCGAGATAAACCCCACATCATTGCCAATGCAAGGCGTGTTACTGCACGGTCAGCAAGATAATATTGTGCCGATTAAGCAAAGCCAGCTGATTGATATGCCGGTGCTGATTGAGCCTGACAGCGGGCACTTTGATTGGCTTGCTCCCGGCAGTGCCGCGTTTGAGTTGTTAATGCGTTACTTACAGGAAAACTGATGTCTCTGGCTGAAGCCCAACGATTGGATGCGCAAGACCCCTTAGCCTCCTGCATAGCACAATTTGAAATACCGCAGGGTTTGATTTACCTGGACGGTAATTCATTGGGGCCGCTGACTTCGGGGGCGAAACAGCGCGCGATGGATGTGGTCAATACCCAGTGGGGTCAGGATCTGATCACCAGTTGGAACAAACATCAGTGGATTGAGCTGCCTGCCCGTGTGGGCGCCAAAGTGGCCGATATTATCGGCGCCGCCGCAGATGAAGTGATTTGTTGTGATTCTACCTCGGTTAACCTGTTCAAGTTGCTTAGTGCCGCGTTAAAACTGCGCCCGAACCGCACGCGCATTGTGTCCGAGAAAGGTAACTTTCCCACAGATTTGTATATGGCCCAGGGTCTGCGCGCTTTATTAGGCGAGCATATAGAGCTGCACTTAGTTGAGCGAGAGGACATCCTGGCATCGCTGGACAACGATGTGGCCGTCGTAATGCTTACTCAGGTGGACTTTCGCAGTGGGCACATGCTGGATATTCAGCAGGTCAGCGAAGCATGCCATCAGGTTGGTGCTCTGACTTTGTGGGATTTAGCCCACAGTGCGGGCGCCGTGCCGCTTTCGTTGTCTGAGTGGAACGTGGATTTCGCGGTGGGGTGCGGTTATAAATATCTCAATGGTGGCCCTGGCGCGCCTGCCTTTGCCTACGTCGCCAAACGTCTGCAATCTGATATTCAACAACCATTGAGCGGTTGGATGGGGCACGCTAATCCGTTTGCCTTTGCCGTTGATTATACGCCAGCCGCTGGCATCAATAGTTTGTTATGTGGCACGCCTGCGGTACTTTCTATGTCGGTATTAGATGCTGCGCTCGATGTATTTGCCGGGCTGCATATGGCTGATATTCGGGACAAATCCCTGTTGTTGAGTGAGCACTTTTTGCAATGGGTTGATGAAGACCCTGCCTGTTCAGCGCTGCAATTGATCTCACCACGGGCCCCGGAGCAGCGTGGCAGTCAGCTTGCCTACCGCCATCCACAGGCATATGCGTTGTGTCAGGCGTTGATTGCAGACGGCGTCGTGGCAGATTTCCGCGCGCCGGATATATTGCGTTTGGGCCTGGCACCATTGTATTTACGTTTCAGTGATCTATGGCGGGCAAAAACAGTCTTGGCGGATATCCTGACAAAGCACACCTATCTTGATGCTAAGTTTCAGCAAAGGCAAAAAGTAACCTAATTTCCGCGATTATTTAATATGGTTGCGTTTTGTTTGTATGGAGAATAGACTGTTTTTGTAATTTTATTTCACCAACAGCGTATAAAAATAATAAGAGAACGCGTCATGAACAAAAGTGCCAAAGGGTTTGGGTTATACGGGGTAATTGCCGCCGTCATCATTTTGATGGTCACTGCAATGTTTAGCGCCAAAGCCGACGCGGCGTCCTTGTCTTATTCGACAGTAACCTTGATCCGCTGACCCAGTTGCAGCCACTTCTCTGATGACAGAGGAATGTGGGTGAGTAACGGGTTTTTAAGTTCGATAACCTGCATGTCCTGCCATTGAGATAACGGATAGATAAATCTCGTAGTTGGGTGTTGGGCTATATAATCCTGCAGCGCATGGCGCTCAATCATCATTGCCAGGCCGAGTTCTATTCGTTTTGCGAGTGTTTGCTGATTTGCTGCCACGAAGAAGTAAATAGGTGCGGGATAATACAGCATGATGTCCGGCGCTATGGCCAGTTTTCCGTAAATGCCATTGTAATGACTGAACTCACTGTAAATTTCATTCAGCCCGCGCGGGAAATAATCGCAACGTTCTTTTTCCAGCATTGCCAGCATGGCATCATAGTGGCTGACCTTAGCTACGATAAAACCGTTTGCCTCTAATATTGCAGAATCGGGCCAGTCAGTACCCTGACACGCGATGAGGGAGGGTAACTTTTTCACGATATCCGGCTGGCTAAATTCAGCTATGCGACTGGCCTTTACCAGTAACATGCGATGTCCCATTAGCCCCATCATCAACGGGATGCGCACGGGTAATACGCCAAACTCCCGCTCATCGGTACTCATGCTATGCATCACATCCAGAATATTGCCCTGATTAAGCAAGTACATGGCACGGGTTTGTGAGTGGGGGACTTCAACATGTTCAAGCTGGTAGGGACCGAATTGTGCCTCACTCTGTTGCAGCGCGAGATCCAACAATCCGATAAAGAAATCCATACTGGCCGACTGGCTGTGGTTATTGTCCAGTACCCGGATGACGGTAGGCGAAGCCTGTTGCGCAGATGCACAGGGGAGAGATACTGCGAAAAGCAGCAGGGTAGACAGCATGGCAGATGAAAAACGCATACACGACTCCCGAAACCAGACTGGCGTCCCCACCAGGAATCGAACCTGGATCTAAGCCTTAGGAGGGCCTTGTTTTATCCATTAAACTACAGGGACGAAAGGGCGATTATACAAAAGCCTGCGTCCCTGACCAGCGCTTATCGGCGCATCACGAAGTCATTTGCCTGAATATTCGCCAATAACGCGTCATCTGCCGACATAACCAGCGCGCTGTTGGTAAATACCTGTTTTACTTCGACTTCTACAGGATGCAACACGTAGCGGGAATTGAGCTCTCCGCTGGCATCATAGAACTGTTGTAACTGAAATAGTTGTAATCGGTCGCCAACCCGCACGCCCTGTTGCTTACCCAGATCGATATTAATGGCATCGCCGCTGACCTGAGTGACGCGCCCATAAGCTGGAATACAGGCCAGTTGCTCATCCACCTGAATAGCCAGGTTGGCCAATTGATGTTGTAACATTTGGCCCCAGCGAGATTGCCATAAGCGCGGGCTAAAACTGTCCAACTGTTCCTGCCAGTCAAATTCCCATAAATCGCTGGAGGCGAGGCGTTTTTCCATCAACAATTCGCCAGTGGCGCCGTTGTAAAGCTGGGTATTCATATTCACATAGCGACTGGGTGTCGCATCTTTCCAAAAGGCCAGACTGTTGTGGCGCGGCGTTTCCACACTTAAATCGTCGATACTGATAAACAGTACAAACTGGCTATCGGCTTTTTGTGCCAGTAATACAGCCTGTTCGGCGTTTTGTAAGTCATCGGTCAGAGCAATGGGCTCTATGTGTTTGACCATTGAATGACGTGCTTCAGCGGCAAATTGACGACGCAGGTAATCTGGCAGTGCTTTGCCTATGTCAAAAATGCCCCCGTAGGTGGCATGATCTTTGTGCTTAATCGGCGCCCAGGTGGTGACCAGGGTTTTTTGATAATCGCCGGGACGGCACACATCGGTATTGGCAAATATATCCGCGCGAATCGATACGGTCACAATATCGCCGCTGTAATCTTCAGCGATGATTTCCATACTGTTAATGTCGCCGCTGGCGCGTACTTCAAGCATATCATCGGTCAGTAAACCATTGGTGACGCGCTGGACACTATTAACCGATGCGCCGGCAAATAATAATGCCTGACGTACGGCTTGCTCTGTTGCCTGTTGTCTGGCTAACTGCTGATTGCCCTGTTTCACTTCAGCACTGCCCTGAGCTTCGATCCAGCCGGCATTAACGGGTGATGCGAGCATCGTTAGCCCTATCCACACGGCGCGCCATAGTTGAGTTGTTCTCATGCCAAAAAACTGTCGGTTTGCTTAACGTAACCTCACCAGCAGCAAAACTTGTGCCTGAATCACGAAATTAACCAAGATTCGTACTGTTGGGTACAGAATTTGCAGACCCAAATCAAGAAATAGAATTTTGACACCTATTGGTGGGAGAGTCTGATGTTAAGAACATCTTTAGCTACGGCCTGTTTCGTGATGGGCTTAAGTGGTTGCACCTCGTTAATGGATAAGCATGTGGAGTGGGAATATGTTGAGCCGGCGAATTATCCGGTGTTATATGCCACGGGTTATGCGCCGCTGTCTGCTCAGCAGGGTAAAGGTGAGACCAGCAAAATGTTGCAGGCGATGCGCGCCTCGAAACTGGATGCATACCGCGAACTTACTGAGCAGGTGTATGGGCAGAAATTAGAAGGCGAGCAACGCCTATCTGATTTGGTGCTGACCAATGATAATTTACGTGCATCTGTTCAAGGGCTGATCCGTGGTGCCAAAGTGGTGAAAACTTATCCGGTTGGGGAAGATAGTTACGCGACTGAGTTAGAGCTTGATATGCAGAAGGTTTACGAAATTTACCTGACCACGGCCAGACCTAAACGGGTTAAACAAGTTAAATATTATTAAATGAAGTGCTTTTGCGGTTACACCGCGTAACCGCGACCTTTGCCGCCAGGCGTCGTTTTGCCGGTGCGATCATAAGTCAGCGATTCTTTATGACGGGATTCAATAATCAGATTGCGTAAGTGAGTCAGGCGAAGTTGTCCCTGCTCAACCGCTTTACTGTTGATGTCAGAGCGATACTGACACTCTTCAACTAGTTTTCGTACATCAGCAATCAATTGCTGCACATCGGATTGTTGTGCAGCGTCGTCGGTATAGAGGTGAGAAATGTCTTTGTCGTTGGCGGCAATGTTGTCTAATAACAACTGTTTCTGCTCTACCACCTGAACCAGCGCATCGGGTGTGCGGGCACTGATCAGGCTAAGTTCAGATTCTAAAGCATCACGTAACGTTTCCAGCGCCGTTTTTTGTTGCGTTAATTTAGTCAACAGCGCAGCGTTAGTCATTTATTTAATCCCGAACAGCTCAGATTCCAATGCCGCAATTTTTTGCGCCATTCGCTCAGGATTAATCCGGTATTCACCGTTTTGAATCGCCTTTTTCAATTTATCGACCTTTTCCTGATTGATACTTTGGGTATCACCGGCCTTTTTCTGTAACTGACTCAACTGCTGCGCAGATGATGTCAGTGAAACAGAGTCCTGACGCAGGGTTTGTGCAACCTGCGTTTGCGCAGTGGACGCATTGTTTGCATTCTGCTGCTGCGTGGTTTGCTGTTGTTGAGCGAGCTTTTGCCCGTCCACCAACGGCTTGTTGGGATTATTGTTTACATTCATAGTCATGACATTTTCTCACTACCTATACGACCTCAACGTTTGTATCGGCCGCTGGTAGCGATACTTTAGCAAAATTTAAAAATAATTTGGAAAATTTTGAGGTTATGCTAATAGCGACGGAGCAAGGCATCTTATAAGTTCACTCTGACATCGCTTGGGCTCTGGACGGTGGCAAAAACATTGCGCTCTGAGCGGGTGTTTTTGACCTGAATCTGTTCACCGATATTGCCGTCCTGCATGGCGGTGCCGCTGGTTTTGATTTCAATGCCACCGATGTCTGCATGTATTGTAACGATGTCGCCTTTGCATACGAAGCACAATAACTCAGGTGTTATTGGCTGGCCGGCGCGAATCCGACGTTTCGTGCGCGCACCAATCACTTCTGTTATATCGGCAAAGGTAGAGTTTCTTAAAGTATTTTTATCCATCTCAACTTGCTGCACATCGCTACTGGTCAGCGGTACGTTGGGCGACAATGCATTGGAGGCAATTACCACAGGAATCGTTTGCGCTACTTTTACCATCAGATACAGATACCAGTCGGACATGGCGCAGTTGATTCTCACCGTCACATTGCTTTGCTGCAGGGAATTACTGCTGGCGCTGGCCTGATAGCCACCGTCACACGCCGGAATTTGAATCCTTTCATCTATAGGCATGGCCTGAACTGACAATTGACTATCTGCCTGTGCAGAAATCTGTGTTCGGACATAGTCTTCTGCAATAGTACTGACCTGTGTCCGCAGGTTGTCCGTTTCGTCAGCGACAACCTGGCCACACAGCAGTGCGCCGGTGATAAAAATGAATTTAGTAATTTGATTTAAGTCTCTGAATTTTTTCATGTTCACTTTAAGTGTCTTTGACTATGCTTTACGCTTAATAACTGAAGTTAACTTGCCGATAGAGGGTTAACCGTCAAAAATCAGTCGTTGCATGTTTCTATCGGTGTAAACGGCAAGTTTCGTGCCTATTTGTAAAGTGGAGTGCCCAATGGCAGGAGTTCTGGATTCTGTAAACCAACGTACGCAGTTGGTTGGACAAAACCGCCTGGAGTTACTTTTGTTCCGCCTCAATGGCAGACAGAGGTTTGGAATTAACGTATTTAAGGTGCGGGAAGTTTTGCAATGTCCGCCGCTTACGGCCATTCCCAAATTAAATCCTCTAGTGCGCGGTGTTGCGCATATTCGAGGCCAAACTATTTCTGTAATTGACTTGAGTATGGCGACCGGTGGCCGACCGATTCAGGATATCAGCAAATGCTTTATTATCATTGCTGAGTACAACCGCTCAGTGCAGGGGTTTTTGGTGGGTTCTGTCGAACGCATTATCAACATTAACTGGGATTCCATCATGCCACCACCCAAGGGGGCAGGGCGTGCCAGTTATCTGACTGCCGTCACGGAAGTGGACAAAGAACTGGTTGAAATTCTTGATGTGGAAAAAATCCTCGACGAGATTTCTCCTATCAATACTGCTCTCAGTTCTGATGTAACCGAAGGGTTAGATATTGCCGACGTCCGCGACAAAATTATTTTTATTGCTGATGACTCCTCGGTGGCGCGCAATCAGGTGATTAAGGCATTGACACCGCTTGGTTTGGAGATAGAAGCAGCTAAAAATGGCTACGAAGCTCTGCAAAGACTTAAAGAGATTGCCGCCGAAACCGGCGACGTTACCGATAAAGTCGGGTTGTTAGTGTCTGATATTGAAATGCCGGAGATGGACGGTTACACCCTTACCGCTGAAATCAAAAATTCGCCGGAACTGAAGAATCTGCATATCGTGCTGCACACTTCGTTAAGTGGTGTGTTTAACCAGGCCATGGTTAAAAAGGTCGGTGCAGATGACTTTATTGCCAAGTTCCATCCGGACGAACTGGCCAATGCGGTGAAAAAGTGGCTCGGCCTCAAAATTGATGATTAAGAATCAGAGTTAAGCATCAACTATGCTGGATAATTTTGTCTATTCGCGGTTCTGTGAATTCCTCGAGAACCGCTGTGGGATTGTATTGGGTGACAGCAAGCAGTATCTGGTGCGCAGTCGCCTGATGCCGCTGTTAAAACAAGTCGGCCATGACGACCTGAACAAACTGATTGAATCAGTGGTGCAGGGGCATGACCGGCAGTTAATGACGCAAGTCATTGATGCGATGACCACCAACGAAACTCTTTGGTTTCGCGATCAGTATCCCTTCACGCTTTTAACTGACGTGTTATTGCCGAAGTTTGAAAACCTTAGCCGGCCGGTCAGAATTTGGTCTGCCGCTTGTTCCAGTGGTCAGGAGCCGTATTCCATTGCGATGTGTGTGCATGAATACAAACAAAAACGACCGGGAGCGCTGCGTGCGGGGGTGGAAATCGTCGCGACGGATATTTCCAATAAAATGCTTGCCCATTGTCAGCGTGGCGAATACGACGAGTTATCCTTGGGACGCGGTTTGTCTGATGAACGCAAACGTCAATTTTTTGAATCCACGCCCAATGGTGGCATGCGAGTGATCAGTAGCGTGCGCAATATGGTGCAATTTCGTTCATTGAACCTGCTGGAGTCTTATGCCGGCATGGGGCGATTCGACATCGTGTTTTGTCGAAACGTGCTGATTTATTTCTCTGCCGCGAATAAAACGAAAATACTGCAACAAATTGCCGCTTCCCTGCCTACCGATGGCATCTTGTTTCTTGGCGCGTCGGAATCCTTGTCCGGATTGAGTGATCAATTCACCCTGCATCGCTGTTCTCCTGGCCTGTATTTCACCAAAAAACAGTAATTTATTGTTCAAGTGAACAATTTGCGTACTGTCATCTGCATTGGCTGGCATAGCTATTGCTAGGAATCTCCATAGAGTCGGATTTTCGTTTCCTTGGAGTGTCAGTCGATGGCAATTAGTCTGGATAAATTGATGGGGTTTCACCATAGCGCGATGCAATTGCGGGATGCGCGTATGGAGGTGATCACCGGCAATATCACCAACGCCAACACCCCTGGGTACAAAGCCAAAGATTTTGATTTCAAGCGCGCATTGCAAGAGGCGACCGGTGGTATCTCACCATCGCAAAGCGCCGTCGGCAAAGAGGCTGGCAGTATGTCGCGCACCCACGAAAATCACTTCGCGCTGTCACGTTTCCATTCCGCTCAACAGCAATATGTTATTCCGGATCAACCGGATACTGGCGACGGTAATACTGTGGACGTGCAATTGGAGCGGAATAAGTTTCTGGAAGAAAGCATGCGCTATCAGGCTAGCGTGCAGTTTCTGGATGGAAAAATTAAAGGCATGAAAAAAGCCCTTAGTGGAGGTCAAGGCTAATGAGCTTATTTAATGTAATGAATCTGGCTGCAACGGGCATGAGTGCTGAGAATGTTCGCCTGAATACTGTGGCGAGCAATATTGCCAACGCCAATACCGTCAGTAGTAGCTACGACCAGACCTATCGGGCCCGCGTGCCGGTGTTTGCCGCGGCAATGGATGAAGCGCAACGTGACCGCAGCGACGGCGTGGGCGTTAAAGTCTTGGGTATTGTTGAGAGCGACAAGCCGCTGCAGGTGGAATTTAATCCGACTCATCCCATGGCAGATAAGGATGGCTATATCTATAAGCCAAACGTCAATG
Organism: Bowmanella sp. JS7-9; assembly: GCF_004329715.1. Taxonomy (GTDB): domain Bacteria; phylum Pseudomonadota; class Gammaproteobacteria; order Enterobacterales; family Alteromonadaceae; genus Pseudobowmanella; species Pseudobowmanella zhangzhouensis. The sequence goes on along the minus strand of NZ_JXSY01000015.1, from coordinate 175,739 downwards.
TGGTAGAGCAAATGGCCGATATGATGTCCGCCTCAAAAGCCTATGAAACCAATATTCAGATGGCGGATACCACCAAACGAATTTTGCGTCGGGTGCTGACGCTGGGCCAGGGACAATAAGGGGTAAATCATGACGTCAATTAATACCAGCGGCCTGAGTAGCGATTTGTATTGGCAGGAAGAAAAAGTGCCAACCGGCAATCAGAATGGCCAACTGACTCAGGAAGACTTCTTCTCACTGCTGACCGAACAGTTGTCAAATCAGGATCCCACTAAGCCAGTGGATAACGATCAAATGATTGCGCAGATGACGTCGTTCACAATGGCCGATAGTTTGTCGCAACTTAACAGCAAGTTCGACGAGTTTGCCACCAATATGACCTCTAATCAGGCATTACAGGCGTCAAGTCTTATTGGCCAGCGTGTCTTACTGCAAGGCAGTGATGGCACACTTCAGCAGGACGGTACGATGACAGCCATGGTTATTAGTGGTGAACCCGTCAAAGACATGAAAGTGTCAATTGAGAATAGCATTGGCCAGGTTGTGCGGGTCATCAATTTGGGTGATCAGCAACAAGGCAATATTGAATTTAACTGGGATGGTAAAGACCAAAGCGGCAATTTAATGCCGCCCGGCAATTATCGCATCCGTGCCAGCGGCAACGCCGGCGGCGAGGGTATTGAAATACCTACTGCGATTTATCATCAGGTTAGCAGTGTCAGCCTGGCATCTAGCAGTCAGGGCGTAGTTTTAAATCTGTATGGCAACTCCAGTGTGAAACTGAGTGATGTCATCGAGATTGGCGGTTAAACGGGAGAGAGTGAACGATGTCTTTTAACATTGCATTAAGTGGCGTTAACGCCGCGCAAAAAGACCTAGATACCACGGCAAATAATATCGCCAACGTTAATACCGTTGGTTTCAAAGAAAGCCGTGCGGAATTCGGTGACGTATACGCCGCATCGTTGCTGGCGGGAGGTAAAACCAAAGTCGGTGACGGTGTACTGACTCAGGAAGTGGCGCAACAATTCAGTCAGGGTAGCCTGCAATTTACTAACAACGCGCTGGATTTGGCCATCACGGGTAACGGTTTCTTTATTACCGTGCCGGAAGTCAGCAGTCGTGAATATTCCTATACCCGTGCCGGACAATTTAAGTTAGATGCGGATAACTTTGTGGTGAATTCCAATGGCGACAACCTGTTGGGCTTCCCAGTCAACAACGATGGTACGTCGTCGTCTGTGGCATTGAGTACCACAGTGCCAGTGCGTATCCCAGATTCGTCTGGCTCACCGACGCCAACCTCAGAAGTTGATATTAAAATGAACTTGCCCGCTGGTGACCAGGCATTAGATCCGCTGGATTTCGATCCAGGTGATCCACTGACCTATAACAATGCGACCTCAGTGACGGTTTATGACTCATTGGGTGACAGCCATATTCAAACATTTTATTTCATCAAAGACGCCAATAATCCAACGTCAAATGAGTGGCTCATGTTTACCGGCATCGACGGTAACTTAGTGAATCTGGCCCGCTCAACCGATGGTAGTGACACTGCTGTGACTGACGCGGATGTTATCGCTTCTGGAAACTTCGGCGGAACGAATACTGGCAACGCGGTGACCGGTGCACGTATGCTGTTTAGCAGCGGCGGTGACTTTATTGGTATTCAATCACCGGATGGTGCTGCGCAACTGGACAGCAAGTTGGTCACTCATGCATTAGGCGCAGGTATTCTGGGCAATGGCTCGGATCCAACCCAAACTATTACTATCGATTTCAATTTAAATACCGCGTTGGCTACGGCAGATGAGCCAACCCAGTTTGCCTCCTCGTTTGAGGTAACCTCACTGGAGCAGGACGGTTTGCCGGTAGGACGTTTGACCGGGGTGGATATCGGCCCGGATGGGTTAGTGCGTGCAACGTACTCGAACGGTACATCTGAGCCGATTTCTCGTATTGCGCTGGCGCGTTTTGCCAATGAGCAGGGTCTGGATCAGCAAAGCGGTACCAGCTGGAAAGAGAGTATTCTGTCTGGTGAAGCACTGGCCGGTGAAGCGACCACGGGGACATATGGTGACATCAACTCATCCGCACTGGAACAGGCCAACGTTAACCTGACCTCAGAGCTGATCGACATGATTATCGCGCAGCGTAACTTCCAGGCAAATTCCCGTGCATTGGAAGTAAATAACCAGCTCAATCAGACGGTACTGAATATCCGATAAGGATAAAATTGGTTAAAAAAGGCGCACTTAGTGCGCCTTTTTGTTTTCTGGGCGTTGTTCTCAATTTGGTGGCACTGTTTTTGCAACTCATTTAGCTAATCATCATAACGTCAAATAGCTGTCATGGATAAGTTGTTATACATCGCCAGTTCCGGTGCCAAGCAAGATTTGTTAGCCACCGGCATCAGAGCCAACAACCTGGCCAACGCGCAAACCACTGGCTTTCGTGCCCAGTTAGCGCAGGCTCGGGCAATGCCTGCTTTTGGTGAAGGTTTACCGACCCGGGTTTTCGCCATGACGGAATCGCCCAGCAATAACTATCAGTCGGGTGCCATGATGCAAACCAGCCGCGATTTAGATATTGCAATTCAGGGCGACGGTTGGTTGTCAGTGCAGGATAAAAATGGCAACGAAGCCTACACACGCGCTGGCAATCTGCATTTGGACGCCAACGGTGTGTTAACCGATCAGGACGGCAATATGGTGCTGGGTGATGGCGGGCCAATTCAGCTGCCCATTCCACTGGATAATATCAATATCGCCGATGACGGCACGATCAGCGTGCGTCAGTTGGGTGCGCCCGTCTTTGTATTTGAAGAGGTCGATCGTCTCAAACTGGTGAACCCGGATGTGCGTGAGATGGAGCGGGGCACAGACGGCCTGTTCCGTACCAAAGATAATAATCCAGCGGCTGCCGACGCCTTTGTGCGGGTAAAACGCGGCATGCTGGAAAACAGTAACGTTAATCCGGTAGAAGAACTGGTCGGCATGATCGAGTCCCAGCGCCACTATGAGTTGCAGGTCAAGATGATGAAAAAGGCCGATGAACTGGATGCCCGCGGCAATATGTTGCTGCGCATTATTTAATAAATTGGCGGCGTAAGCGGCCAGCTCTGCGAGGGGGAAGACACTATGCACCCAGCATTATGGATCAGTAAAACCGGTTTGGACGCGGCTCAGACCGACGTCGCGACCATTTCGAACAACCTGGCTAACGCCAGTACGGTGGGGTTTAAGAAGGGGCGCGCAATCTTTGAAGATTTGCTGTACCAGAATATTAACCAGCCAGGTGGACGCTCTTCGGCCGATACGGAATTACCTTCCGGTCTGATGTTGGGGGCCGGTTCAAAAGTGGTGGCGACCCAGAAAGAGTTCTCACAGGGGAACCTGCTAACCACGGATAATGCGCTGGATATGTCCATTCAGGGGCGGGGCTTTTTTGAAATCCTGATGCCGGATGGCTCATTGGCCTATACCCGCAACGGTCAGTTCACACTGGATGATCAGGGCCAGATCGTTACGCCGGGTGCCGGTTTTCCGCTACAGCCGAACATCGCTATCCCGGAAGATGCGCAGCAGATCACGATTTCACAGGATGGTCAGATTTCTGCCACTGTGCGCGGGCAGGCCGAACCAGTGGTACTGGGCCAGTTAACCTTGTCTGATTTTATTAACCCAACGGGGTTACAGCCTGTTGGGCAAAACTTGTATGTGGAAACTGCTACCAGTGGCGCGCCACTGCAGGGTGTACCCGGATTACAGGGGCTCGGCAGTATCATGCAAGGGGCGCTGGAAACCTCCAACGTTAACGTCACGGAAGAGCTGGTAAACCTGATTGAAAGTCAGCGTTTATATGAGATGAACTCCAAAGTCATCAGTTCGGTAGACCAGATGCTTGGTCAGGTTATTCAACAGCTTTAATGGGTGAAAGATGCGTTTAGTAAGCCTGTTTTGTCTGGTGTCTTTGCTAGCCGGGTGCGGTAGCACTCAGGTGAGGGAGACCCTGCCAAATGATCCGTTTTATGCGCCAGTGATTCCGGATATGCCGGCGCAGAAAATCAGTGAAGATGGCTCGCTGTTCCAGCCAGGCCACGCTAATAGCCTGTTTTCAGATATGAAAGCGCGCCGTGTCGGTGACCTGATTACTGTGGTGCTGCAGGAAACTACCTCGGCGACTAAGTCTGCCAGTAGCGCACTAAGTAAGAGTAACAATGTCGCGGTTGACCCGATTATTGGCCTCGGTGGCAATGCGGTGAATATTGGTCCAGAGTCCATCCAATTTGGATTAGGCAACAGCCAGGATTTCAGCGGCGATGCCAGTACTAACCAGAGCAACAACCTGCGTGGCAACATCTCTGTGACTGTGGTGCAGGTGCTGCCCAATGACAATCTGGTGGTGCGCGGCGAGAAGTGGCTGACCCTGAATAACGGTGATGAATATATTCGTTTGACCGGCATTGTGCGTACTGCTGATATCAGTCCGCAAAACGAAGTGGTCTCCACCAAAATTGCCAACGCACGAATTCAGTACAGCGGAACCGGTGAATTTGCCAATGCCCAGCAACAGGGCTGGTTAACCCAATTCTTTAACTCAGATTGGTGGCCATTCTGATGGGAGGCATTATGCAACGTGTAGTAGTCTTATTCAGTTGTTTCGCCATGCTGCTCAGTCCGCTGGCGCAGGCGCAGCGCATTAAAGATCTGGCCTCAGTACAAGGTGTGCGCAGTAACCAGCTTGTTGGTTATGGGCTAGTTGTGGGCTTGGCCGGGACGGGTGAGCAAAGCCCGTTTACTGAACAGAGCTTTCGCACCATGTTGTCCAATTTCGGGATTAAAGTGCCGGATGGTTTAAAACCCAAGATTAAAAACGTCGCGGCCGTTGCCGTGCACGCCGAGTTGCCGCCCTTTGTGAAACCGGGTCAGACCATCGACGTGACGGTGTCGTCCATTGGTGAAGCGGGCAGTTTATCCGGCGGTACCTTATTGCAGACCTTTTTGAAAGGTCTGGACGGCAATGTCTATGCTGTCGCGCAGGGGTCACTGGTAGTCAGTGGCTTCGGTGTGCAGGGCGCTGACGGCTCGCGAGTGGTCAGTAATACCCCAACAGTAGGGCGGATTCCGGCAGGGGCAATGGTTGAGCGGGAAGTGAAAAGTGGCTTTACCCAAAATGACTTTCTGACCCTGAATCTGAATTATCCGGATTTTTCTACCGCCAAAGCGCTGGCCGACACGATCAATCAAAAGCTCGGCGCGGATCCAGCCAAAGGCTATCAGATTGCAACCCCCATCGATGCGGCATCCGTGCGTGTTACTGCGCCCAGGGACCCGGGTCAGCGTGTGGGCTTTTTGGCTACGCTTGAGAACTTCCAGTTTACCCCGGCAGAAGCACCAGCGCGGATCATTATCAACAGCCGCACCGGCACCATAGTGATCGGCCAGCAAGTGCGATTGTTACCTGCTGCGATTACCCATGGTGGACTGACGGTAACGATTTCCGAAAATCAGAATGTATCCCAGCCTAATGCGCTGGCAGACGGACAGACCGCGGTCACGCAAAACAGCATTATCGATGTGCGTGCCGATGATTCTCGCATGTTCAAATTTGACCCCGGCGTGACGCTCGAGCAGTTAGTGCGCGCGGTAAACGAGGTGGGCGCAGCACCTGGCGATCTGATGGCGATCTTGGAAGCGCTGCGTGAAGCCGGTGCATTACAGGGCGAGCTAATCGTTATCTAACTGGGATGAGCAGCATGTTACCTGACAATCTTGATATGCAAATGGATGTCGCGCGCAATGCCAATGACTTTTCTGGTCTGGATAAGTTGCGCACCGCTGCACGTCAGGATGAGAAGGGCGCACTGAAGGAAGTCGCCAAGCATTTTGAAGCGATTTTTGTGCGTATGATGCTTAAAAGCATGCGCGACTCGGCGGATGTACTGGCCGACGAAGACAGTCCGTTTAATTCGCAGCAGGTAAAGTTTTACCGCGATATGCACGATCAGCAACTGGCGACGGAATTATCCAATACCGGTGGCCTGGGATTAGCGGATCTGATTGTGCGTCAGCTCGGCGGTGATCCTAATTACACCCCGGCAAGCCTGGTTAGTCCGGATCGGGTATATGCTGTGCCGGCGGCAACCAGCAATGAAAATCAATCCACTGATAAGCCTGCGCGGGTTGATATGGGTACCCGTCAGGCCGCATTTGCAGATAAACAGCAATTTGTTGAAGCACTGCTGCCATTGGCTGAACAAGCCACGCAAAATTCACCGGTCGACGGTCTGTCGATGATTGCCCAGGCCGCGGTAGAAACCGGATGGGGTCAACAGATGATCCACTCGCTGGGTGGACAAAACAGTCACAATCTGTTCGGCATCAAAGCCAGCAAGAACTGGCAGGGTGACCGCACCCTTATCGATTCTGTGGAATACAAAGATGGCAGTGCCAGTAAAGTGCGCTCAGCGTTTAAAGCCTATCCTGGCTTTTCTGACGCGATGCAGGATTACGTGCGCACCCTGGAAAATAGTCCGCGCTATAGCGAGGCCTTAAAAGTCGCAGATAACCCACAAACCTTTTTCAGCGAATTGCAACAGGCTGGCTATGCCACCGACCCGCAATACGCCAATAAAATAATGTCAGTACTGGACTTTGTTCGTTCAGTTGCCGCTAATGCGGCCAGTTCGAGGTAGGCAGGATAAATGGCCATAACAACAGATCTGCTTAATATTGCGACGTCGGGATTACGTGCCCAGCAAACCTTGCTGCAAACCACGGGTAACAATATTTCAAATGTTAACACCGAAGGTTATGTACGCCAGCGTACGTCATTGGAAGCGGAAAAAAATGGCGGTGTGGGACAAAGCTACACCTCCCGGGTGCTGGATCAGTTTGCTCTGAATCAAATGCGCCGTGACACCAGCCATTTTAGTGAACTGGAAGCTTATTATGACAAAGCGCAGTTACTGGATGAGGCGTTTGCCAATAGTGATGCCAGTTTAAGCACCAGTATCAGTAAGTTTTTTGCATCGCTGCAAACCGCTGCGGATGAGCCGAATAATATGGCTGCCCGTTCGCTGGTGTTGGGCGAGGGCGAATCATTGCTGGGCCATTTTGCCTATTTGTCAGGCTATACGCAGGATTTGGAATCCGACCTCAATATTGAATTTGAATCCTTAACGGACAGAGCCAACTCGCTTATTGAGAAGATTGCCGACATCAATCAACAGATAAAAATTACCCAGAGCGCGAACGTTAAAGATACTCCAGGGGTGTTGATGGATCAGCGTGACCAGGCGATTTTGGAATTATCCGAACTGGTCGGCCTGCAAACTCAAAATCGCGACGATGGCTCAACCCTGGTGTATTTGGATACTGGTCAGGCATTGGTGATGGAAGATGGCACCTTTAATGTGTTTTCAATCAGTGGCGATCCGGATCCGAATAATAAAGAATTACGCCTGTATAACGGAACGCGCGGCGTCACGATTAACCTGCCGGATACCGAAGTCGGTGGCCGTATTGGTGGCTTATATACCTACCGTGATGAACTACTCAATGATGCGCAACGTTCTTTGGGGCAGATCTCATTGGCGCTGGCGGATGCAGTTAACCAACAAAACCATTTGGGTATGGATCTGGATGGTCAGCTAGGCGGTGATATTTTCACCCTGCCCACTGTGGCTGGGATGGAATACAAAGATAATAGCAATCTGGCATTGCGTTTAAACAGCCGGGTAGAAGCGGGCAGAGCGAACGAACTGACGACTGCGGATTATAAAATCACTATCAATAATGCCACTGCGGGCGCGCCTGCCACTGCTGACTTAACCGTCGAAGTACTGAATCCTGATGGGACTGCGGTCACCGATATTAACGGTAGCCCCTTGGTGTTTACCTATAACGGTGTAAACGCCGGCCCGGGTGAATGGGTCAGTATTGCCGATGGCTTACAGGTAGAGCTACCCGATGCGGCCAGTTATGCCGACGGTGATGCATTTTTAATTCAACCAACTAAATATGCTGCCCAGTATCTGGATATGAATACTGTGCGTGGCGAGGATCTGGCGCTGGCCTCGCCAATCAGAGTGTCCTCGGATATCAATAATCTCGGCGATACCATCATAATTGGCACCAGCGTGACCAATACCACAGTCGATGCGACCAATACCGATCCTGATACGTCTGCATTTACCGCGGCAGGAAGTTTACAAGGGCCAGGGGCCGCGCCGGGTGGCGGCGTTGGTGCACCGGCGGAAATTTACTTTACCGCTGCCGATACCTATGAAATTCGCGATAGTGCCGGGACTGTAATCGTTACGGTTGCCGGCACAAACACCCTGGAGAATCTGCTTGGCCAGGGCGCTGCACAGGCGGGCTGGCCGGCAGCATGGACCGCATTGAATGACTATCCGGGCTATGATTTCAGCTTGCAGGGGATCCCAAAGGCGGGCGATAGCTTTACCCTGAGTTTTAACACCGACGGCACCGACGATAACCGCAATGGTCTTGCGTTAGCCAATTTGGAGAACGTAGATACTTTGCGTCGCAATGCCTCGGTGGCGGTCGGTGGCACCAACCAGTACACCTTTCATGCCGCGTTTTCTACGACTGTGGGGGTGATTGGCGAAAAAGTCTCGTCTGCCGATATAGCCTATCAGGCGGCCGATGCTATGCTGACCCATTCGAAAAACTGGCACGAGTCGGTGTCTGGTGTCAGTCTGGACGAGGAAGCGGCTAATCTGGTGCGGTTCCAGCAGGCTTATGCGGCGTCGGCGCGTTTGCTTAGCACCGCGCAAACCCTATTTGATACGATTTTAAGTGCAGCCAGGTAAGTGAATTATGCGAATTTCCACTAATCAGTTATATGACCGCAGTATTCAGGGCATTCTGGATAATCAGGGCGATTTGTCGAAAATTCAGCAACAACTCTCCTCGGGTAAGCGCATTATTACCCCATCGGACGATCCGGTCGGTGTGGCGCAGGTGATTCGGCTAACTGAAACGCTGGATCAAATGGCCCAGTACCAAAAAAACAATAATCTGGTGACCAGTTCACTGGAGCAGCAGGAAACCGCATTAAGCAGCATCTCAGATGCGTTGAACCGTGCCCGTCAACTGGCGATTCAATCCGGTAACGGCATTATGAATGCCGATGATCGCGAGGCCATCAGCCTCGAGATTAAGCAAATTCGCGATCAGGTGTTTGATTTAATGAATAGCCGTAATGCCGATGGTGACTATATTTTTGCCGGGCATCAGAGCCATTCACCGGCGTTTAGTTACAATCCGGCCGCCACCGGCAATAAATATCAGTTTGAAGGCGATGAAGGCTTTAACCGGGTGCAAATATCAGCCAATGTGGCGATTCAGGCCGGTGACTCGGGTAAACTGGTTTTTGAAAATGTGCTGGCGCGTCATACTGCGACGGTTAGCGGTGGTTCTGTATCTGCAAAGGTGTTTGTCGATCAGCAGGCCAAGTTCGATCGTTTCTTCAGCGATAATTATGATGCGGTGACGGCCGCCAACAATAACCTGCGTTTTACCGTTAATGGTGCTGGCAATCAGGTTACCGTGACCAATGTGGGCACGGGGGCGACACTGGATACGCTGGATTATGATCCCACCGTGCCGTTTAACTATCAGGGCCTGCAATTTAATTTCAATGGCGGTCCGGGTGACACGGTAGACTTCCAGCTCGATACCCCACAAAAGAAAAATGTGGCAGAGACCCTGAATGACTTTTTCCTGAAATTGCAGGATCCGGATTTGGTGGGGCAGGCGCTGGATGACGCCATCCGCGATGTAATGACCGGTATTGATAATGGTCAGAAACAAATCGGTAACACCATTTCTGCCGTGGGTGGGCGCTTGAATGTTGCCGAGTCAGTGTATGAGACTAATCTGGATCAGGAAATTACCCTTAAAACTGCACGGGGTAAAATTGAGGATGTGGATTACGCTGAGGCCATTTCCGAATTATCCAAGCAGGAAACCGCACTGCAGGCTGCCCAGCAAACATTCGGCCGGGTGACCAACCTCAGTTTATTCGATTATCTGTAAGCTATCCGGGTTCAGGCGGCACAAGTAGATATCACTTGCTGCCGACTCGTGAGAGCTGTAATAACTTAGCCACAAAGAGCCCTGCCATTTAACCAGTCCCGGGTAACCGCAGTCTCCGCCACTTGGCAATAGCTGCGCGTCGCGGGGTTTACCTGAATTCATATCCAGCCGGAAAATACCCTGATAGGGTTTGAAGTTGCGGAAAATACGCCCGGCCACCAAAAATTGCTCTCCATCGGCGCATAACACCGGGCTACCAATATAAAACGGCAAATCCTGCCAATGCCAGTTTGTGTAAGGGAATCGCGCATGCCCCAGTTGTGCGCGTCCGCTATCCGCGTCGCGTCGCACGATGGCAACAGCATTACCTTTACCGTCAAAACACAGATCTGACTCATTCGGGTAGCCACGTTGATGGCGGCTTTTTGACAGCGCGCCGGGGGCAACACATTCGAACGTACCTAGTGGGTTACCCAGATAAAAATCCACTTGCTCGGCGCGACGGTTATAAGCAAATCCGCCGGCTTGCTGCTTGTCCCAACGCAAACGCCACAACCACCAGTTACGTTTGGCCAGCGGCCGAAGCGCGGAAAAGCTGATGCCATCGTGGCTAAATGCCACATAACTTTGTGAATACAGATGTTTTTGGTTTGCATCAAAATGACGACCGTAAACTAACAACATTAATCGTCCATCAGGCATCACACTCAGCTTGGGATCACGCAAATCGATATTTGGCCGGCAAATTGTTGCCACCCGTAAAATCGCTCCCTGCGGGTTAATCGTTAACAACCTGACCACGCCATCCGGACTGACATGCGCCGACGCACGCCGAAAGCAACAAATGAGTTGGTCAGCAAATACCACTAAGTCGCCAAAGGCGTTGTGCTTGTTGTCCTGAGTCAGACGCCAGAGTTGCTTTTTTGTACTCATTTGCGCTTTTTATCACCGATATTTTTGCATGTTTGTTCAATAGCTTAGCGATGTGTGTGGAAGGCTTCACCGGCTTTTTGGCGATTTTATACAAAATTTTTTCTAAAGGGATCTCAGGCAGGGTCGATAACTGTAACCGAGAGAGCCAGTAACAATCTGTTTGCCAGTGCAAATGGTTGTCACTTTGTAGTGTTTAAACCGTCAGTCGTAAGGCTGATTGCCAGCTAATGCTGGACTGAAGAGTGTAGGAGAGAGTCCCATGGGCATGTTTGTCAACACCAACGTTTCTGCGTTAAACGCACAACGTCAACTGTTCAATTCATCACAATCTTTGAATACCTCGTTCGAGCGTTTGTCGTCCGGTTTCCGTATTAACCGCGCGGCTGACGATGCGGCAGGTCTGCAAATTTCTGATCGTTTGACTTCTCAGGTCCAAGGCCTGGATCAAGCGGTACGTAACGCTAACGATGCGATTTCACTGGTGCAAACCGCTGAAGGTGCAATGGGCGAGATTTCGTCTTCACTGCAACGTATTCGTCAGTTGGCGGTACAATCACAAAACGGTATCAACTCATCTGCTGACCGTCTGGCACTGCAAAAAGAAGTGTCTGCACTGAAAACAGAGATTAGCCGTATCGGCCAAACCACCCAGTTCGGAGGCCTGGATCTGCTGAAAGGCGATCTGTCAGCTACCTTCCTGGTCGGTGCAAACGGTGGTCAAACTATCGACGTCGCCCTGAAAAACACAGGCGGCTACGGTACATCTGGTCTGAACCTGGCTGATATGAAAGTTTCAACTTTCTCTGACGCCTCTGGTGCGCTGGCATCAGTAGACAAAGCTCTGTCTACCATTGGTGCGGCACGTGCTGACCTCGGTGCGCTGCAGAACCGTTTCCAATCTACTATCCGTAACCTGAGCAATATCTCAGAGAACGTTGCAGCAGCCCGTTCACGTATTCGTGACACTGACTTCGCAACTGAAACCGCGGAATTGACCCGTAACCAGATTATTCAACAGGCCAGTATCACTGTACTGAGCCAGGCGAACCAGCGTCCACAAGCGGCGTTGTCACTGCTGGGTTAATAAGACACTTTCTCTTCATCCTTCCGTTTGAGCATTTGACGCCAGAGGTAGTGAGGGGAATCTGACCAAACGGTAGAGAGTTTCGCTCACTCTCTCCTAACGAAGAGCGATTAGCCGGGGCTTGTCCCCCGGCTTTTTTCGTGTTTTTAATTCCTTAAAAAACAATCACTTAATTGATTTGTCAAAAAATTATCTCAAGTAAATTTCCTCCTCACACGATACATATCGCAAAGGCAGTGCAATAAAAAAAATAATAAGCACGCCCGCCGAGCTACCAATAAAAATAACAGGGCCGGCAACCGCTAAAGACAGCTAATAAAAACAACAGTCTGGCGGCAACAAAATTCAAGTTAGGAGAGAAAAAATGAGCCTGTTCGTTAGCACGAACGTGTCGTCGCTGAATGCGCGTCGGCAGCTGTTCACGTCCAATAATAATTTGAGTGTTGCATTCGAGCGTCTGTCGTCAGGCTATCGAATCAACAGTGCCAAAGATGATGCCGCCGGATTACAAATTTCCGAGCGCATGACCAGCCAGATTCTGGGCCTGGACATGGCGGTGCGTAATGCCAATGACGGTATTTCGCTGGCGCAGACCGCAGAAGGTGCGATGCAGGAAATTACCAATGCATTGCAGCGGATTCGTGTACTGGCTATTCAGGCACAAAACGGTATCAACGCCTCGGCGGACCGTCTGGCTCTGCAAAAAGAAGTGTCAGCGCTGAAAACCGAGATCACCCGAATTGCACAAACCACCACGTTTGGAAGTCAGTATATTTTGACTGGCGATTTTTCCTCTCGCTTCCTGGTCGGTGCCAATGCGGGTCAAACCATCAGCATTAATATCTCTCGCCCCAACGGTTACACCACCTCTGGGCTGGGCGTTAATGTAGATATCAGCAATATCGCCAATGCATCTCGTGCATTGGGGCAAGTGGTTGCCGCTATCTCGGCAGTGAATGCCACCCGGGCGGAATTGGGTGCGATTCAAAACCGTTTTCAGTCAACCATTCGTAACCTGAGCAATATTTCAGAGAACGTATCCGCAGCAAGATCACGGATCCGCGATACAGACTTTGCGCAGGAAACAGCAGAATTAACTCGCTGGCAGATCATCCAGCAAGCCAGCATCACGGTGCTGGGCCAGGCCAATCAACGGCCGCAGGCAGCCTTACAGTTATTGGGAGGCTAAATGATCCCTCTTTTGCCGGGTAATGCGGGGGCAAGCACTGGCAACTGAGTTGAAGATAGAATTAGAAAAAGGTCGGTATACAAATTGTGGGGGCAAGCTGCAACCGACCTGAAGATAGAGACTTTACCGAATAACAAGAAACAAAAAGACAGCCAGCTTTTTAGCAAATGGGCGCCTTCTACATACAACGAAAACAGGGCCTTTTTTGCTTAAAAGCGCCGACCAGGCGGGCTTAACGCCAGGAGGTAGTGAGAGGTTTGAGGTATCTAGCCATCAAACCCGCTGGTCGACTTGAGCAGGGCTCAATTTTTTTAAGCATAACTTTTTGCAGGCTCGACATCCGGCAAAAACACCCGTCAGTAACCTGACAGGCGAGTAAACCAAAGCACACAACGTGCCAAGTTTTAGTTTTTGTTAACTATCAGTGAGTTGCCCAAGACAATAAAAGCAATAAGGGCAGGAAGCTGAAGATAGGAGAGAGTCATGAGTTTATATGTAAGTACTAACGTCTCGTCGTTAAACGCAAAGCGTCAACTGTTTACGTCGAACAACAATTTAAGCACCGCGTTTGAACGTTTGTCATCGGGTTTCCGGATTAACGGCGCCAAAGATGACGCGGCCGGTCTGCAGATTTCGGAGCGTTTAAGCAGCCAGATTATGGGCCTGGATATGGCGGTAAGAAACGCCAATGACGGAATTTCACTGGCACAGACTGCAGAAGGTGCGTTACAGGAAATTACCACCGCATTGCAACGAATCCGGGTATTAGCGATTCAGGCGCAAAATGGGATTAACTCCTCGGCGGACCGCCTGGCACTGCAAAAAGAAGTGTCTGCGTTGAAAATTGAGATTAGCCGGATTGCAGGTACTACTCAGTTTGGGGGCGTAAATATTCTGGATGGTACCTATGGTACTGAGTTCTTAGTCGGTGCCAATGCCGGAGACTCACAGAAGATTGCGCTGGGCTTATCCCGAGTTGGCGGGTACGGCACGTCGGGACTGTTTGCGGGGTCGACTTTGTCAGTTGAGACAACAGACAGTGCTTCGCGTGCGATGGCACTCGTTAGTGGTGCGATTTCAACCATTAACGCGACCCGGGCTGATTTGGGTGCGATTCAGAATCGCTTCCAGTCGACCATCCGGAATTTAAGCAATATTTCGGAAAATACCTCGGCTGCACGTTCACGAATTCGTGATACGGATTTTGCTGCCGAAACGGCGGAATTGACCCGCTGGCAGATTATTCAGCAGGCGAGTGTGACTGTGCTGAGCCAGGCGAATCAACGACCGCAAGCCGCATTGCAGTTATTAGGTGGTTAAGACTAATAGCGGAATACTCGAGGGTAGGAACTGAGAGGCCAACCTGAGAAAACGCCGACTAACAGGACTGAGAGTGTAGGAATGGTTGAGAGGCCAGTATGCAATCCCAAAACCTGCCAGTCGGACTAAAACCAAATTTGCTCGTTCTCCTAACTTGAGCAATTAGGTCGGGGTATCTGCCCCGGCCATTTTTCCTTACCCAAGTCTGTGGGTCGTCGACAAAATATTGTCGCAGTGACGACCTCGACTGATCCAAAAGCACACAGCGTGCCATATTTTAAAATGAAGAAAAAAACTGGTGAAAAACGTGCCTCAAGGCGCGTTTTTCTGGTGTTAAGCTAAGTGAATTACCAGAACCCGACTGTGACTATGCCTATTTCCAGACGTCAGCGAACCCGACTACGAACCGATAGCCCTCGTGATCGGCAAATTCTTGCCCTGCATGTTGCCGCGGTGGAAAAACTGATTGCCGATCCCTTACTTGCGAAGAATGCATTGGAAAAGCTGGAACGCCGTTATGCAGCCGGCCTTATCAAGCACAGTATTTATATTGGCTGGTTTTCGATACTGGATTTACTCATCCATCATCAGGTCGAGTCTTTTAAACTGGCAGTGGTAGCCGACAATGCCTATATGCGTCGTTTGCGTCGCAAGTCACCCATGATTGCATTGGACTGCGACAATTAAGCTGCGCTGACCTGCACCATATGGACGAAATTTGCCATGTTATTTTATTGACGATATGGCTAGAATAGCCGCCTTAAAAACAGACAGTTGACCTTCCAGGAGTATCCATGCTGACCCGTGATATGAATATCGCTGATTTTGATCCCGAATTGTGGCAAGCCATTGAGCAGGAAACTGCCCGTCAGGAGCATCATATTGAACTGATTGCCTCTGAAAACTACGCCAGCCCTCGGGTATTGCAGGCGCAGGGCTCTCAACTGACCAACAAGTACGCCGAAGGTTACCCACATAAACGTTACTATGGTGGGTGTGAGTATGTTGACGTCGCGGAAGATCTGGCGATTGAGCGTGCCAAGCAGTTATTTGGTGCTGATTATGCCAACGTTCAGCCACACTCTGGCTCTCAGGCGAATAATGCGGTGTTTATGGCACTGTTACAGCCAAATGATACGGTTCTGGGCATGAGCCTGGCCCACGGTGGTCACCTGACTCACGGCTCTCACGTAAACTTCTCAGGCAAAACCTACCATGCGGTGCAATATGGACTGCACCCGGAGACTGGCGAAATTCACTACGACGAAGTCGAGAAATTGGCGCTGGAACATAAACCTAAAATGATTATTGCCGGTTTCTCGGCGTATTCCGGCATTGTGGATTGGGCACGTTTCCGTGAAATTGCCGACAAAGTGGGTGCTTACCTGATGGTCGATATGGCGCACGTGGCGGGTCTGATTGCCGCAGGTGTCTATCCTAATCCATTGCCTCATGCTCATGTAGTCACCACAACGACCCATAAAACCCTGGCCGGTCCGCGCGGTGGTCTGATCGTGTCAGCCTGTGGCGATGAAGACATTTATAAAAAGTTAAACAGTGCTGTATTCCCGGGTGGGCAGGGTGGTCCTTTGTGCCATGTAATTGCCGCCAAAGCTGTTGCATTTAAAGAAGCATTGCAGCCTGAGTTTAAAGCTTACCAGCAGCAGGTGGTAAAAAACGCCCAGGCTATGGCTGAGGCCTTGATGGCGCGTGGTTACAAAGTGGTCTCCAACGGTACTCAGAACCACTTGTTCCTGCTGGATCTGATTGATAAAGATATCACGGGTAAAGATGCCGATGCCTGGTTAGGCAACGCTAACATCACAGTGAACAAAAACTCTGTACCTAACGATCCACGCTCACCGTTCGTAACTTCTGGTCTGCGCATTGGCTCACCGGCAATTACGCGTCGTGGCTTTAACGAAGCTCAGGCACAGCAAGTAGCCAACTGGATTGCAGATGTATTAGATGCCAAGGGCGATGAAGCAGTGATCAAACGTGTACAAGGTGAAGTGGTTACCTTATGTAACGCGTTCCCTGTGTATGCCTGAGTAAACGGATAAGTGAAAAAGCGGCCAATCGGCCGCTTTTTTTGTATTCAATTACTGTCAATTTTCGTTAAGAGGGGTAGGGATAGCTAACTCTTCGAGGCTAAATTGTTTGAGAATTTTGGCCATTTCTCCGCTTTCCCGGAGGCTCTTTATAGCGCTATTTATCTCAGGCAAATAAGGCTGATACTTGTTGTGCAGTCGCATGCGCAGATAGCCATCGGAGTGCAGAGTTGCAAAGGCAATATCGACATCGTGTACGCGAGCCCAATGGGTGGCTGTACCTTGTTCCATAATAATGCCTTCAAAACGCTGCTTTTGCAGACCCTGCATCAATAAACTTTCTGACAAAAAGTCGACCCGAATAAAATCCTCGGCATTGTGATAAAAGTAACCGGCAATGGTGCCTATTGGCTTATCTTTATAGCTCTCTGGCTGAGCGAATTTGTAGGCGTTTTCTTTCAGGGTGATGATGTATTCCCGAATGGAAAACAACGGCTCTGACAGGACAAATTGTTCGCCTGGATTGCCGTCAGCAAACCACTGAAGACAAACAAAGTCAAAATCCACTAAACCGGCCTGAAGCGCCAATTCCGCGCGCTTGGGAGGTAGGTTTACCGGAATAAATTCAATCCCGGTTTGCTGTGTAATGGCGCGAGTCACCAGACGAAATACGCCAGGGGATTGACCGTCAAAATCCCGATGAAATGGGATCCAACCACTCTCCAGCCCCAGATCAAAGTATAAACGGCGGGACTCGCTGGCACCTCCGGAGGCCGACATCAGGAGCGATAGGGTCAGCAACAGGACAATGCGTGTGATGTTGAATAGGCTGTGCCCAACAATAGCCATTTTTACCTCAGACGGCTCGGTTTAGGTGTCCGATAATAGATACCTTACTGATATATCGGCTGTATGGCGAGCAGAATATAAATGGCAGGCTCAGCTGATTTTTCTGCCGATGTGCTAGGGTTAGGGAGTCTCAGACATCGCTGATTTAGTAGGGATGTCGCCATAATGCGATAAGGAGGAATATGCTGCGTAAGTTTGTCTCGCTGGTGGTATTAACATTTTTTCTGAGCCATTCAGCATTTTCGCAGACGTTAACCGCAAACAATGTTCTGATCCTGATTACCGGTGAACCGTCGATGCCCTGGTATACGTCCATTCAAAAGGGGATTTCATCGCGTTTGGCGCAACTGAGTCAATCGGGTGATCAGCGTATTCCCAACGTCTATATCGAGTTTCTCGATTTGTATCATTATCCACCTCAGGCCAATGACCCGCGTTTAGGCGCGATAATGACTAAATACCGTGACGTGCCGATGGATATGATCCTTACCGAAGGGATCACCGTTGCTCATTTGCTGCAGAATAATCCTGATTTTTACCCGAGGACGGCATTTGATTCCCGGCCGGTGGTGATTAATTTCAATACGCTCGGTGTGGGACGGGACAATAACGTGCAGATCAGGTTGCGTTTCGACCTGACTGCAAAGTTAATTAAGCAGTTGGTGCCGGGTGTAAAACGCTTTGTGGTAGTAGGCAATTACGACGGAGACTTAAACCATATCATCATCAATAATGTGCAGGAGCAACTGGGACTGAAAGCGGAATTTTGGGAACAGTTTGAAAGTGTGGAGCAATTGGTTTCGGCGTTGCAGGCGCTGACAGTCAACGACGTGGTTTATTACAATCCACTGCGTATCGCCAATGCCGACGGTCAGCTGCTGATCCCCTATGAAGTGGCACGATTGGTCGCAGAAAGCTCGCCTGCACCGGTATTCTCCTGGTCCGAAATATTGATGGGCACGGGCATTGTGGGAGGGTATTTAGTCTCGCCAGAGAAAATTGGTGCGCGCATGGTGGATACCATATTTACCCCCGCTACCTATTGGCCGCAGCATGACTTCTTCACCTGCACCTTTGATAAGCAAAGTTTGCAACGTTGGAATATTGATCGTAATCGTTTACCGCTGGGCTCGTTGCTTATCAAAGACGAGCAGACAAGCGATGTATTTAGTTGGGCTGCGCTGCGTAAAATGTTGTCATTTGGAAATAGCCGCAATGAACTGGATAATCTGTGTTTGGCGCGTCAGATAAGCGCCGGCTAAGACAGTTAATTTAGCCGCAAACCTGTTGTTCGTGCTGAATATTTGCTACTTTAGCGCGCAAATAACGCCTTGAGATTGTTATGTTTTGTCCCTTCTGTAACGAGCAGGAAACTAAAGTTATCGACTCGCGTCTGGTTGCCGATGGCCATCAGGTGCGTCGTCGTCGTGAATGCATTGCCTGTCATGAACGTTTTACGACATTCGAAGCGGCAGAACTGGTTATGCCGCGAGTGGTAAAACGGGATGGCTCCCGCGAACCTTTTAATGAGGACAAATTGCGCGCGGGTCTGCAGCGTGCGCTGGAAAAACGCCCGGTGGATACCGAGCGGGTCGAACAGTGTATCAACCGCATCAAATCGTCCTTGCGTGCGACCGGGGAGCGGGAAGTTGGCAGCGAGTTTGTCGGTAATCTGATTATGGATAACCTCAAAGAGATCGATAAAGTGGCGTATGTACGCTTTGCCTCGGTATACCGTTCGTTCGAAGATATTCGTGAATTTGGTGAAGAAATAGCCAAACTTGGCGACTAACATGCAGGTATTTTCCATTTTCGACCAACAAATGATGGCCCGTGCACTTAAGCTCGCCGCCATGGGCAGATTTTCTACGTCGCCAAATCCCATGGTGGGCTGTGTCATCACGTCCCGCGATGGTGAGATCCTCGGTGAGGGCTGGCATAAAAAAGCCGGTGGGCCACATGCCGAGGTGCATGCCTTACAAGCAGCAGGAGAGAAAGCGCGCGGTGCCACGGCCTATGTGACGCTGGAGCCTTGCAGCCATTTTGGCCGCACGCCTCCCTGTGCCAATGCGTTGATTGACGCCGGCGTAGGGCGCGTGGTGTGTGCCATGTTAGATAGTAACCCAGCAGTGAGCGGCAAAGGCCTTGCCATGCTCAATCAACGGGGCATTGCCACCGAACACGGTTTATTGGCTACCCAGGCTCGTGAACTGAGTCGAGGCTTTTTTAAACGCATGGAGCAAGGGTTGCCGTTTGTGCAGGTGAAATTGGCCAGCAGTGCCGATGGCAAAACTGCGCTTGCCAATGGCCAGAGTAAATGGATTACCGGCGCTGCAGCGCGCGCGGACGTGCAGCAATTTCGCGCCGCTGCTTGTGCAATTTTAACCGGCTCCGACACGGTGCTGGCAGATAATCCGTCGATGAATGTGCGGATTAATGATGCGTCTCCCGTCTCTGAACCAGTGCGCCAACCGCTGCGTGTGATTATTGATACGCAGCATCGGGTGACTCCTTCTCATCAGATCGTTAACTTGCCGGGCGAGATTTTGATCATCAACGGTAGCGGCCATCGTGAAGGTTTCAGCGAGGCGGTGCAGTTTTATGCTGCGCGCCTGACACCTCATGGCAAGGTAGATGTAAACGACGTGCTGCTGGAGCTGGGACGTCGCCAAATTAACAATCTTTGGGTGGAAGCCGGGGCAACACTGGCAGGTCAGTTTATCGCGGAAGGCCTGGCTGACGAGCTGGTGCACTATCAGGCTCCGGTGATTATGGGTAACAGCAGTCGCAGCTTACTTAACCTGCCGGCTTTCGAGCAGATGGATCAAATTATTCACCTAACATATACAGATATTCGCCAGATTGGCGCGGATTTGCGCCTGATTGCGAGACTTACATAGAGAACATTATGTTTACCGGAATTATTGAATCAGTCGGTCACATCACCAACCTGACCCACAAAGGCCTGGATGTACGCCTAACCGTTCAGACTGGCAAATTGAATATGGGCGATGTGGCGCTGGGAGACAGTATTGCTACCAACGGTGTGTGCCTGACGGTGGTCGAGTTTGGCAAGGATTATTACTGTGCAGATGTATCAGCTGAAACCATTGCCCGCAGTGCCTTTGCCGATTATGCCAATGGCCAGCAGGTTAATCTGGAAAAAGCCATGCAGGCCACATCCCGTTTCGGTGGGCATATAGTGTCAGGGCATGTGGACGGTGTCGGCAGCATAAAATCTATCGCGCCAAGGGGTAAAGCCATTGAAATATGGGTACAAGCCCCCACTGAGTTGGCAAAATATATCGCGGAAAAAGGCTCGATTACGGTCGACGGCGTGAGTCTGACAGTTAATGAGGTCGACGGTGCCAGCTTTCGTTTGACGCTGGTGCCACATACGTTGCAGGAAACCATCATAGGTACCTACAAAACCGGTACCCGGGTCAATCTGGAAGTGGACGTCATCGCCCGCTATCTGGAACGCCTGATGCTGGGCGAGCAAGCGGCAAAGCCTGCCAGCAAGCTGGATATGGCATTTTTGGCTGAGCACGGTTTTCTGCGCAAATAACCCTACAGGTAAAAAACTATGGCATTGAATACAACCGCCGAGCTGATTGAAGATATTCGACAGGGCAAGATGGTTATCCTGATGGATGACGAAGATCGCGAAAACGAAGGCGATCTGGTGATGGCGGCGGAATTTGTCACGCCGGAAGCGATTAACTTTATGGTCACCCACGCTCGTGGACTGGTGTGTTTGCCCATGACCGAAGAGCGTTGTCGTCGTCTGAACCTGCCGTTAATGGTGGAAAATAATGGTGCGCAATTCAGCACCAACTTTACGGTGTCGATTGAAGCGGCCGAAGGTGTCACCACAGGAATTTCCGCTGCGGATCGGGCCAAAACAATCCTGACCGCGGTGGCCAAAGACGCCAAAGCCAGTGATATTGTCCAACCCGGGCATATTTTCCCGTTAATTGCTAAGCAAGGTGGCGTACTTAACCGCGCTGGCCATACCGAAGCCGGTGTTGATCTGGCGCGTTTAGCCGGATGCGAACCGGCGGCGGTAATTGTTGAGATCCTCAATGATGACGGCAGCATGGCGCGTCGCCCGCAGCTGGAAGCATTTGCACAAAAGCATGACCTCAAGATCGGCACCATCGCCGATATGATTGAATACCGTAACCTGAATGAAACCACGGTAGAGAAAGTCGCCGAATGTCGCCTGCCAACCCGTTACGGTGATTTTCAGTTAATCACTTATAAAGACGTCATCGACAATCAGCTGCATTACGCCATGAAAAAGGGCCCAATCAGCGCGGATGTGCCGACTATCGTGCGGGTGCACTTGCAGGATACCTTTTCTGATGTGCTCGGCTCGACCCGTTCAATCGAACGCTCTATGGGGTTGCCAGAGGCGATGGAAAAAATCGCTGCCGAAGGGGGCGTATTGGTAATTCTGGGTAAACAGGAATCAGAGCGCGATATCATCAATCGGATTTACCAATTTGCAGCTGAAGATCGCGGTGATCAACCTACCGGCAAAACCTGGCAGGGCAGTTCGCGTACCGTTGGGGTAGGGTGTCAGATTCTGGCCTCACTGGGTGTTGGCAAAATGCGCTTGCTCAGTAAACCGAAAAAATACCATGCCCTGTCGGGGTATGGACTGGAAGTGGTTGAATATATCAGCGACTGATTCAGCAAGAAGTTGTACGGCTCAGCCTTAGCGCTGTGCTACACTATGCGCCGTTTTTTTATGGGACATCACAATGAAAGTAATTGAAGGCAATATTCGCGCAACAGGTAAGAAATTTGCGCTGGTGGTTTCACGGTTTAACAGTTTTGTCGTTGAGTCATTGCTCGATGGCGCCTTAGATACCCTGGAGCGCCACGGCGAAGTGAATGAGCAGGATATTACGGTAGTGCGTGTTCCGGGTGCCTATGAGTTGCCACTGGCAGCCAAGAAACTGGCACAAAGCGGCCAATTTGACGCCATAATTGCACTGGGCGCCGTTATCCGTGGTGGTACACCACATTTTGATTTTGTTGCCGGTGAATGTAACAAAGGTCTGGCCCAGGTATCACTTGAATACGCCATCCCGGTATCATTTGGCGTGATCACCACCGACAGTATCGAACAAGCTATTGAACGCAGTGGCACAAAAGCCGGCAATAAAGGATCTGAAGCCGCGCTGGGCGCATTGGAAATGGTTAACGTAATGGACGCGATTGGAGCCTGATTGTGAAACCATCTGCACGTCATTTGGCCCGTGAGCTGGCCGTACAAGGTATTTATTCCTGGCAAATGTCTGGCAACTCGAGCAGACAAATCGAGCTGAATCTTGCCACCAATAACGATATGAAAGCAGTCGATATGGCTTACTTTCAGGAGTTATTGCGTGAAGTGATCAAACAAGCTTCTGGCCTGGATGACACCATTAAGCCGTATTTGGGGCGTTTGCCGGAAGAGATCGATCCGGTTGAAAAGGCGATTCTGCGTTTGGCTACCTATGAGTTAGTGCATCGGGTAGAAATCCCATTCAAAGTCGTTATCAATGAAGCGATTGAACTGGCCAAAACCTTTGGCGCAGAAGAAAGCCATCGCTTTATTAACGGTGTACTGGATAAAGCCGTTAAGACGCTGAGAAAGTACGAAAAAGCCCAGTAATCTGAGGGCAAACGTATCAGGGTTAATAAAGTGAAAGAATTCACGATTATTGACAGTTTTTTTACCAAGCAAAACTGTCAGCGCAAGGATGTTATCTTGCCTATCGGGGACGATTGCGCCATCACGCAGGTCCCCGCCGGGCAGCAGTTAGCCATCACCACCGACACCCTGGTTAGCGGTGTTCATTTCCCACAAGATTCCAGTCCGGAAGCCATCGCACATAAGTCACTGGCGGTTAGCCTGAGTGACTTGGCGGCAATGGGCGCAGAGCCTGCATGGATTAATTTGTCCCTCAGTATGCCTACGGGGGATCCTGACTGGTTAGCGCGATTCTCTGCAACCCTGCTTGCCCAGTGCGAGTACTACTCGGTGCAGTTGATTGGTGGCGATACCGTGCAGGGGCCACTGGTGATTACTATCACCGCTCATGGCTTTGTACCTGAGAAACAGGCAATTACCCGTAAAGGCGGTAAACCTGGGGATTTGCTCTACGTGACAGGTTGTGTCGGCGATGCGGGCTTAGGTCTTGCGATTGCGCTGGACAAACATCAGGCCGCAGCTGGCAATGCCAGCTATCTGCGCAAACGTTTGGATTTTCCTACGCCACGGGTACTGGCGGGCAATAATTTACGCCGCATTGCATCGGCTTGTATCGATATTTCCGATGGCTTGCTGGTGGACTTGCAACATATTTTGCAAGGCTCAGGCGTAGGGGCACTGTTACAGCTTGAACATTTGCCACTATCCGCTGAACTGCTTGCCGAAGTCGGGCAGCAACAAGCAATAGATTTGGCCCTGACCAGTGGCGATGACTACGAATTGTTGTTTAGTGTGCCGCAGGAGCAGGTGACTAATCTGGAGCGCAGTATGCTGCAATGCAATGTGCCCGTGACCTGTATCGGCCAGTTAACTGGCCAGACCGGCAAAATCCAGTTGCAATGGAATAAACAGGCCTACCAACTGCAGCGCCGTGGTTATCAGCACTTTGCGTTAGAAGAGAGCGTCGAATGATCCCGGCGTTACGCCAAAAGCTTTCTATGCGAAATCCCTGGCATTTTCTGGCGTTAGGATTCGGCTCAGGCCTTGCGCCATTTATGCCCGGCACGTTCGGTACGCTGGCCGCTGTGCCAGTGGTGATTCTATGTGGATTGTTACCCTATGCAGCATTCGTGTTGCTGACCGCAGTTGCCTGCGTCATAGGGATCAAAATTTGCGGACAAACCGCTAGCGATATGGGCGTGCATGATCATTCAGCTATTGTATGGGATGAAGTGGCGGGTTTTATGCTGACCATGCTGTTGGTGCCGCTTAGCTGGCAAACCTTGTTGGCCGGTTTTGTGCTGTTTCGTCTGTTTGATATCCTCAAACCCTGGCCCATCAGCTATCTGGACAGGCATGTGCACGGTGGATTGGGCATTATGCTGGACGATATTCTGGCTGGCGTGCTGGCGGCGATAAGTCTTTATTTTATCTACGTAAAAGGCCTGCTGTAAGCAGGCCTTTTTGATTCCTGATGGTTACCGCCACGGGGCGTTAGCTCAGTCTTTTATTCACCTGCGCGATAATACCAGCGGCGTCCATTTGGTGCTCTGCATACATTTCCTGTTGAGTGCCCTGCATAATAAACGCATCTGGCAAGCCGACTTTCAGCAGTTTGACAGTCAGCCCCATGTCCTGCAGGTATTCACCCACTGCGCTGCCTGCGCCACCGGCGATCGCATGATCTTCTACTGTCACCAATAACTCATGGTTGGCGGCAAGTTGCTCGATCAGGGCGGTATCTAACGGTTTTACGAAACGCATATCGGCAAGGGTAGCGTCCAATTGCTCTGCCGCCTGCCGAGCTTCACCCACCAGGTTACCGAAATTGAGAATCGCGACCCGTTTGCCCTCACGCAGCACCCGACCTTTACCGATTTCCAGTTCGGTCATTTGCGCATTTGGGGTAATACCTGTGCCGCTACCGCGCGGATAGCGCACGGCTGCAGGGCCAGGGTATTGATGACCTGTGTACAGCATCTGACGGCATTCATCTTCATCTGACGGGGTCATGATAACCATGTTCGGAATACAGCGCATAAAGCTGATATCGAACGCACCCTGGTGAGTTGGGCCGTCTGCACCGACAATGCCAGCGCGGTCGATGGCGAACAACACCGGCAAGTTTTGCAGCGCTACGTCATGGATTAACTGATCGTAGGCGCGTTGCAGGAAAGAGGAATAGATGGCGACGACCGGTTTTAACCCATCTATTGCCATGCCGGCTGCCAGGGTGACCGCATGCTGCTCGGCAATCGCCACATCGAAATACTGTTTAGGGAATTCCCGTGAGAAGCGCACCATGCCGGAGCCTTCGCGCATCGCCGGCGTAATAGCCATTAATTTCGGATCCTGCGCAGCCATGTCGCAAAGCCAATCACCGAAGATATTCGAGAATGACGGCTTGCTGGCCTTGCTGACGGGTAAACCATCCTGCGTAGGGTCGAATTTAGGTACGGCGTGATATTTAATCGGGTCTTTTTCGGCCAGTTCGAAGCCTTTGCCTTTTTTAGTCACTACGTGCAGGATCTGCGGACCTTTCATGCCGCGCATATTGCGCAGGGTATCCACTACGCCCAGCACATCGTGCCCATCGATAGGGCCAATATAGTTAAAGCCCAGCTCTTCGAAAATGGTTCCCGGTACTACCATGCCTTTGATGTGCTCTTCGGCACGGCTGGCAAATTCTTTGATCGGGGGCACGGTGTTGAGGATCTTCTTACCGCCTTCGCGAATCGAGTTAAACACGTTGCCGGTTAATAAACGCGCCAAATGGCTGTTCAGTGCGCCAACGTTTTCAGAAATAGACATCTCATTGTCGTTTAACACCACCAACATATCTTTGTTGATGTCGCCGGCATGATTCATTGCCTCAAAGGCCATACCGGCGGTTAACGCACCGTCACCAATCACAGCAACCACTTTGCGACCCTGCTGTTCTTTTTCGGCAGCAATCGCCATGCCCAATGCGGCACTAATCGAAGTAGATGAATGGCCTACCGCAAAGGTGTCGTATTCTGACTCGGGTGGCCAGGGAAACGGATGTAAACCGCCTTTTTGGCGAATACTGGTCATGCGCTCGCGACGACCTGTCATGATTTTATGTGGATAAGCCTGGTGGCCTACGTCCCAAATCACGCGGTCAAATGGCGTGTTATACACGTAATGCAGGGCCACAGTCAGTTCGACTGTACCGAGGCCAGAGGCAAAATGGCCGCTACTGATACTTACGCTGGTCAGCAGATACTGGCGCAACTCATCGGCCAGTTGACGTAATTTTTCCCGTGGCAGCTTACGTAATTCGTCCGGTGTATTAGCGCCGGCCAGGATAGGGTAGTGTTGTAAATCTAAGCTCATGAATCTGCTGTGTAATTTAGTTATTGCGGTTAATCAGAAGTCCCGCAAATTCTTTTAATTGCTGGGTATTGTAGGGTAAAGCGTCCAACGCGTGTAGTGCCTGATCAAATAACTGTTGGGCATGAGCCTCGGCACCCGCTAAACCCAATAGTGCCGGATAGGTACTTTTGTGGTTTTCCAGGTCAGAGCCCTGCGGCTTGCCTAAGGTCTCAGTGTCACTGGTGATATCCAGAATGTCATCCTGCACCTGAAACGCCAGCCCCAGTGAATCGGCAAACTGATGCAACGCGTCCAACACAGGTTCTGGTTGTTTGGTTAACACTGCGGGCATCAGTACTGCTGCGCGGATTAATGCGCCGGTTTTTTTGCGGTGCAGGGTGGCCAGCGCGTCGAGACTGATGTGTTTATCCGTCGCATCCAGATCCATAGCCTGACCGCCGCACATGCCGGCAAAACCTGCCGCCGCACTTAAATGGCGGATTACATCGATACGTTGCGGGTCACTGGCTGGACTCAATGTGGCGTTGAGCAGGGTATCGAAAGCCAGGGTTTGCAGCGCGTCACCGGCCAAAATGGCGGTGGCTTCGTCAAATGCAATATGGCAGGTCGGTTTACCACGGCGCAAATCGTCATCGTCCATTGCCGGCAGATCATCATGCACCAGTGAATAGGCGTGAATACATTCTACTGCCACGGCCAACGGCGTCAGATCCTGCTGGCAAGCACCCAGCATGTTGCCCGTCAGATAAACCAATTGAGGGCGAATGCGTTTGCCACCCTGGGTTAAACTGTAATGCATGGCATCGCGCAGGCGTGCAGGCTGAGATGGAAGAACGGCGATAGCATCAGCTAAGCCCGCTGCAATCAAAGTCTGATTGGCAGACATCAGCGCAGAGATAGACATATTAGTCCTCGCTATCAGGGGTAAAATCAGACAGCGGGGCGACTTGTTGCTGGGATAATAGAATCTTTACTTTTTGCTCAGCCTGGCTGAGCTTCTGTTGGCTGTGTCGCGCCAACGAAACGCCGCGTTCGAAATTCGCCAACGCTTGTTCAAGCGGAATATCGCCTTGTTCCATGTGCCCGACAATTTGCTCAAGCTCTAACAGCGCTTGCTCAAAAGACAGGTTTTCCAATGCTACTTTTTCACTCATAACAGGCCTCGCGTTAAACCCGCGAACCATACCTGAGGGGGTGTGCAGGGTCAATGTATTTTACCGTGAATAAGAGGTTCAGAAAGGCCTGAAAATGTCGATAACATGTTGAATTGTTTAGTTTCAATTGTAGCTTTGCATAAATCAATTTAGGATTTTAGCTAAGCTCAGTAATAATAATAACCAACGTGTTACCCCGGTGGAGAGAGACAGGTGGATTTAGCAACTCTGATTGGATTGATAGGCTCAATTGGTTTTATCGTGATGGCGATGCTGATGAGTGGCAGCCTTGCGATGTTTATCGATATCCCGTCGGTATTGATTGTATTTTGTGGTTCGCTGTTTGTGGTCATGGCCCACTACACACTGCCGCAGTTCCTTGGCATTGGTAAAGTGGTCGGTAAAGCGTTTATGTTTAAATCCGATGTACCAGAGGAGCTGATTGCCAAAATCGTAGAAATGGCAGACGCGGCGCGTAAAGGCGGTTTTCTCGCGCTAGAAGAAGCCGAGATCAGTTCGCCCTTTATGCAAAAAGGTGTGGATATGCTGGTCGATGGCCACGATGTGGAAGTGGTGCGAAGCACCCTGAGCAAAGACATTGCGTTAAGTGCCGAGCGTCACGAAAGCGGCGCGGCATTTTTTAAATCGCTCGGCGATATTGCCCCGGCCATGGGCATGATCGGGACCCTGATCGGCCTGGTGGCGATGCTGGCCAACATGGATGACCCGAAAGCTATCGGGCCTGCCATGGCGGTAGCCTTGTTAACCACTTTGTACGGTGCGTTTTTAGCAAACGTCGTGTGTATCCCATTTGCGGAAAAATTGCTCAAGCGAACCAGAGAAGAGTCCACCAACCAGTCACTGATCCTTGATGGTATTATCGGTATTGCCGACGGCCAGAACCCACGAGTCATCGAAGGCATTTTAAAAAACTACCTGGCGGAGAAAAAACGTAACGCCGCGGCGGCAGAGTAATCAATTATGTCTGACCAAGTCTGCCCAAAATGTCCACCGCCGGGTCTACCCGGCTGGATGGGAACCTTTGCCGACCTGATGTCGCTTTTGATGTGCTTCTTCGTACTGCTGCTGGCGTTTTCCGAGATGGACGTACTGAAGTTCAAGCAGATTGCCGGCTCCATGAAGTACGCCTTTGGCGTGCAGAATAAAATTGAAGCCAAAGACATTCCCAAAGGTACCAGCGTAATTGCGATGGAATTTAAACCGGGCCGCCCGGATCCAACGCCAATCGATGAAATTCAGCAACACACTATGGAATTGACCCAGCCGACACTGGAATTCCAGGCCGGTGAAGAGGATACCTCTGGCGGCAAACAGAATCAGGATGGCAATCAACGCGGTGGTCAGGCGCAAAATACGGCCACGGAAAGCTCAGCGGCGGCCTCAGTGGCCAGTGCAGAAGATGAGCAAATCAATCAGCAGATGAAGAAAGTGGCAGAGCAGCTGCAAAAAGAAATTCTCGATGGCGCGGTGGAGCTGGAGTCGCTGGGGCAACAGTTGATCATCCGTATCCGTGAGCAGGGGTCGTTTTCTGCCGGTTCGGCGTTCCTGCAGCCACAGTTCAAGCCGATTATTCGTCGCATAGCGACGGCATTATCCGATATTCCCGGTGAAGTGGTGGTGTCCGGTCACTCTGATAACCAACGCATTTCCAATGAGTTATATCGCTCTAACTGGGAGTTGTCGGTTCAGCGTGCGGTAGCGGTGGCCGAGGAATTGCGCCGGGTACCGGAATTTGACGAAAACCGCATGATGATTGTCGGTAGGGGCAGTACACAACCGCTGGCTGAGAATGATAATCCGCAAAATCGTGGCCGCAATCGCCGGGTCGAAATTACCGTGATGCAGGGTAAGGCCAAAGAGGGCAATCCGATTAATTTGTTGCCGCCGGCACAATAGGCATTTTTTCCCAAACAGGGTGCTATTGTGTATAATCCGCGCCCTTTTTGTTCATGTGCCCGGTTGTTATGAAGTTTATCGTTCGTTTGCATTCTGAAATCACCATCAAAAGTAATTCAGTCCGTAAACGCTTTACCCGCATTTTAGAATCCAATATCCGCAATGTATTTCGGCCATATCCGTTTGATGTGGGCGTGACCAACCTGTGGGATAAATTATTGGTCAATGTGAAAACGGACGATCCTGAGTCAGTGGAACTGGCCGCGATGCAGTTAAGCCGGATTCCCGGCATCGAATATTTTATGCAGGTGCGTCAGTCGACCTATACCGATTTGCACGATATCTATGAGCAGGTTAAACCGCACTGGCAGGACAAACTGGCGGGAAAAACCTTTGCCGTGCGCGTAAAACGCCGTGGTAAGCATGAATACACCTCCACTCAAATTGCCGCTTATGTTGGTGGTGGGCTGAATCAGCACTGTGATACCGGTGGCGTGAGCCTGAAAAAGCCTGACGTGGTAATCAATCTCGAAGTGGAAAACGACCAGTTGATAATGGTCGATAAGCGCACCGCCGGTCTCGGAGGCTTCCCAATCCCAACCCAGGGCGAAGTGTTGTCGCTGATGTCCGGTGGCTTTGACTCCGGCGTTGCCAGCTATCAGATGATCCGTCGTGGGGCGCGTACCCATTTCGTGTTTTTTAACTTAGGTGGTACTGAGCACGAAATCGGCGTACGAGAGGTGAGCCACTATCTGTGGAAGCAGTTCGGAGCATCACACCGGGTCAAATTTATCGCGGTTGACTTTGCCCCTGTAGTGCAAATGATTCTGGAGCAGGTGGATAACGGCCTGATGGGCGTGATGCTTAAGCGCATGATGCTGCGTGCGGCGGCCATTGTGGCGGATAACCTGCAAGTGGATGCGTTGGTGACCGGTGAAAGCCTTGGTCAGGTATCCAGTCAAACCCTGGCGAATCTTAATGTTATCGATCAGGTCACCAATAAACTGGTGCTGCGCCCGCTAATTTGCTCTGATAAACAGGAGATTATCGATACCGCCCGTGAAATTGGTACGGAAGATTTTGCCCGTACCATTCCTGAGTATTGTGGCGTCATTTCCAATAAACCGACTGTTGCCGCCCGTTTGGCGGATGTGGAAGCGCAGGAAGCGAAACTGGATCTGTCGATCATTGAGCAGGTGGTCAGAGCATCCAATGTGGAAGATATTCGCGACCTGTTGAAAGAAACCGAAGCCGATCTGCGTGAAGTCGAGCGGGTAAGCGACGTGGATAATGCGGTGATTCTGGATATTCGCCCACCGGTTGAGCAGGAACGTAAACCCTTGCAGGTAGACGCTGAGATCCAGTTAATGCCGTTTTATCAGTTGGGCAGCAAATTTGGTGACTTACCTAAAGAGCGTCAGTATCTGTTGTATTGTGAACGTGGCGTGATGAGCAAGCTACAGGCCCTTTATCTGCAGGAGAAAGGTTTCACCAACGTGGCGGTTTACCATCCTGAATAAGCTCGACCAGCTCGTTATTTAAAGGGGTCGCAATTCCGGTTGCGGCCCCTTTTTGCTTGATGAAGCCATTAATAAAATCAATTTCGGTCGGTTTGCCGGCCGTAACATCCCGATTCATAGATGAATAGTTCTGTGCGGTAGCCTGTTCGACTGCGCGAATGCTGGCAAGTAATTGCGCAGCAGAGCGGCTAACGCCCGCGGTATCCATCACTGCGGCAATCTCTGCGGCTAATTGTTCATGCAGCAAGTCGAAGCGTGGCTGCAGCAGCTCACCATTTTTACATTGGTACAGGGCACTGAGCGGATTGATAACCGCGTTGATGGCCAGTTTGTCCCATAACACCTGATTAATATCCTGCTGCCATTCAAATGGCGGCAACAGGCGGCTAAACAATTCACTGAGTTGGGCCATGTGTGGCTCACTGATATTGGCAACTGCTCCGGCCTGTGTCAGACCAGTGCCAGTCAGCCTGATTCGCTGCGATTCGATCCGCAGCGCACCACAGCGGGTAGTAATTGCCAGCAGCGGGTTGTCTGGCAACAGGGCATGAACCTGTTCCGCCACGCCCATGCCATTGTGCATCAGGGCAATGACAGTATTGGTTTGACGTAATTTAGCGGCCAACGGCTCCAGTGCTGTCATCACCTGCCAGGCTTTCAGCGGTACCAGCAGCACATCCGGTATCTTGCCGTTACAACCAGGGGGTAAAACCATGTCGGCTTCACCTTCCAGAGTCTCTATCTGCACAGGATGCAGCGGCCGCTTACTCAGCACACAATAAGGCAAATCCAGTTTTTGCAGGCGCCAGGCGAGGATACTGGCGATGGCGCCCTGACTCATAATCCCAATGTGCATTAGTCCCGATGCTCCAGTTTGGATAAAAATGTCAGGGCCACAATGGCCATGCCTATGCCTATCCCCAACAGGTTAAACCCAAAATCTTGCCAGCTTGCGGAGCGACCCGGTGCCCATTGCTGGATCCACTCCAGCACAGCGGCTAATACCAGCATTATCACCCATTGCCAGCGCATGGCGATGCTAAATGCCAGTTTGACCAGCAGGGTTAATCCACAAAATAACAGACTGTGATTCATCCAGTCGGCGCTGAATTTAAACGGCACAGCCTCAGCCGGTGCCAGCAGACTATACAAGGCGGCGAACAGCAACAGCACTAATATCAGCAGCGCCAGCGGATGACGGATTAAGCCGGCCGGTGAGCGGTGTTCAGGCATGCTTAGCACCCTTGGATATGCTCGGCCATGGCTGCGAATTGGGATCAAAATGCTCGTCGATAGCGCCTGCTCGCAGTAATGCTGCCATGTTATCGCTAGGCAGGGCTCTGAGTTGGTAAAGGCAATGGTGGTATTCAAAACGCAGTTGATATGCATGCAGAAACACCCGTTCGGCATCGCTGCCGGCGTAGCTTTTATCGCCGAGTATGGGCGCGCCGAGGCTTTTCATAGCCACCCTTAGCTGGTGGGTTTTCCCTGTATGCGGACGCAGGATACACAGGCGCAGTCCCGGTGTCAGGCTCTGGCTGAAAAACTGCGTAATAGCGGGGTTATCCAGGCTACGGGCAAGTTTGAATGTGCCATTACGACTTTTCTGCATATCGCCGCGGATCTGGCCCTGCTTTTTTGCTGGTTTGTGGTCGGTAATCGCCAGATAGGTTTTCTCTATTTGACGCTTGGCGAATAACTGGCTGAGTGTTGCCGCTGCGGCAGCATGTTTGGCCAGAATCAGTAAACCGGATGTGACCTTATCCAGACGGTGGACTAAATACAGCTTCTGGTGACCGAATTGTTGTTCAGCCAACGTGACGATCCCCGGTTCGCCGTTTTCCGCATGCACACCGGTACCACAGGGTTTGTTAATAACGATAAAGTCATCGCTGTCAGTGACCAGCTCTATCATGCAACTGTCTGTTTACACATTAAAAATTCGCGCAAGTGTAACACAAAAAAGAATGTCCCGAATGGCAGGCGGCATAACGATTTTCCTCCGCTATTCTCTTGAATTTATGTGCTAAAACCCCAATTATGGCAATCTGCTAGTTAATGAGAATGCATTTTGCCTGCACAAACCGACTCTTTCGCCGCGCGTCTGGCGCGATTACAGCAACCTGACGTGGCGACAACCCTGACCGGGATCCAGCACGGCATCGAACGTGAAACGCTGCGTATCAATCCGCACGGTGGCATCGCTCAGACACCCCATCCGGATGCGCTGGGTAAGGCGCTTACGCATGATTGGATCACGACGGATTTTTCTGAGGCATTGCTTGAGTTTATTACCCCGGCCGAGTCGGATGTCAGCAAAACCCTGACCCAATTACACGATATTCATAAATTTGTGTATGAGAATCTCGGCGAAGAGCGTCTGTGGCCGCTGTCCATGCCCTGTTATATCAATAACCAGGACGAGATCCCGCTGGCGCAATATGGCACCTCAAATGTGGGTAAAATGAAAACTCTCTATCGTCAGGGGCTGAAAAATCGTTATGGCGCAATGATGCAGGCGATTGCCGGGGTGCACTTTAATTTTTCGTTGCCACCGGCTTTCTGGCATCGCTGGTTACTCGCCGAAGGCGCGACCAGTGTTGATAAAGAAAACCGCTCCGCTGCTTACTTTCATTTGATTCGTAATTATCGCCGGTTATGCTGGATGATCCCTTATTTGTACGGCGCTTCACCCGCCTTATGTCGTTCCTTCCTACAGGGGCGGGAAGGCAAGCTGCCGTTTCAGACATTGGGCAAAGGTACCTGTTATTTACCTTATGCTACCTCGCTGCGTATGAGTGATTTGGGCTATACCAACAAGGCGCAATCCGGTCTGTATATTTGTTACAACCAAATGGACAAGTATATTGCGTCACTGCGCAAAGCCATTCGTACGCCGTCTACGGAATTTGCCCGCTTTGCCCGCGAGCAGGAGCCGTTTGAACAGCTAAACAGCAACGTGCTGCAAATCGAAAACGAGCTGTATTCGCCGATTCGTCCCAAACAGCCGACCTTAC
Organism: Bowmanella sp. JS7-9; assembly: GCF_004329715.1. Taxonomy (GTDB): domain Bacteria; phylum Pseudomonadota; class Gammaproteobacteria; order Enterobacterales; family Alteromonadaceae; genus Pseudobowmanella; species Pseudobowmanella zhangzhouensis. Next base: position 141,571 of record NZ_JXSY01000015.1, on the reverse strand, counting down.
CGCTGGAAAAGCCTACTGATGCGCTGGCGGCGCGCGGTGTGGAATACATTGAAGTGCGCGCGCTGGATGTGAATCCGTTTAGTTCGGTTGGTATTGAGAAGTCTCAAATCTATTTCCTCGATGTATTTCTGCTGTTGTGTCTGCTGGAGCCTTCGGCGGATTTAGGGCCGGATGAACTGGCGGTGACAGAACAAAACTTGCGTGCTGTGGTTGAGCGCGGGCGTGAACCGGGATTGATGCTCAATCACGGCGATAGTCAGATCAGCATGCATGATTGGGCGCAACAACTGTTCGCCAAGATGCGCAGCATCGCCGCCGTATTGGATGAGGCGAATGACCATCAATGCCATAGTGAGGCACTTGAGCAGGAATGGCGCAAATTTAGCGATGCGCAATTAACCCCTTCGGCGCGGTTACTGGATATGATGCTGGAGTCTGGTGAGGATAATGGCCTGGTGGCATTGAAACTGGCGGAACGGTATCGTCAGCAGGCTCTGACAGAAGAGTACCGTTGCTATGACAAGGACTTCTTTGTTCGTCAGGCCGCTGCATCCCGTGTTACTCAGGCGCAGGTAGAGCAACAGCCGCAGGCACCGTTTGCAGAATTTTTGCGTGATTATTTCGCCCAATAAAAAAATGCCTGGCAAGAAGCCAGGCAAATATTTTACGACCAGGGAAAACACAAACTACGTTAGTTATGAGTGAGTGATGTCGGTAAAGTTCCAAATAAATAAAAAAAATATTATTGGCGTAGCCGGCGTGGTCATCCTCACGACGCTGGTGGGCTGCAGCGTGACTCCGCCACAGAATAAAACCAACCTGTGTGAAATTTTTTACGAAAAAGAAGACTGGTATGATGCCGCTGCGGATATGCGTGACAAATGGGGCGTGCCGATTCATGTGCCGATGGCCATGATGTATCAGGAAAGTTCGTTTCGACACGATGCGTTGCCACCACGGGATTACATCCTGTTTGGCTTGATTCCCTGGGGGCGGGTGAGTAGCGCCTATGGTTATTCCCAGGCCAAAACACCTACTTGGGATGACTATGTGCGCGAAACCGGCAACAGCTGGGCCAGCCGTGATGACTTTGAAGATGCCATCGATTTTATGGGTTGGTTTATCAATAAAACCAACAAGATTAATGGCGTATCCAAGTGGGATGCCTACGCGCAATACCTCAATTATCATGAGGGTTGGGGAGGCTTTAAACGTAAAACCTATTTAAAGAAAAAATGGCTGGTCGAGGTATCGAAAAAGGTTAAACAGCGTGCCTTGACCTACGCAGCCCAGCTTAAAAAATGCGAAGACGACTTAAACAAAAGTTGGTGGCAGCGGCTGTTATTTGGATGAGTCAGATCCATTGGCTGATGACCAGTCGAAAAGACAGACCTGATTACGGCCATTGTTTTTTGCATGATATAAGGCCTTGTCGGCGGCGAATAACATATCGGTGGCTTCCCATTTGCCGCTGTCGTCGGGCTGGGTAAATTGCGCGACGCCAAAACTCATAGTAACGGCAATCTGTAATTTCTTGGTCACATGCAATGGTGTGGTTTCTATATGCATGCGCAGCTTGTCGGCTAACTGGGATGCCTGCTGCGCATTCGCATTGCGGGTCAAAATGGCGAATTCTTCACCACCGAGGCGGCCAAAGGTGTCAGAGCTGCGGATATGTTCACTGATCAGTTTAGTGACATGCTGCAACATGGCATCGCCTGTATCGTGACCGTGCTGATCATTGACCTTCTTAAAGTAATCGATATCGAGAATGATAATGCTGATATGCAGTTGAGGATCACGCAGAAATAATTGCCATTCCTGCTCCAGTTGCGTAATAAATGCCCGTCGGTTGGCGATGCCAGTCAACTCATCGGTTAACGCCTGAGTCGATAGTTTCAATTCCAGCGTTTTACGCTGGGTAATATCCTGAATCATCCCCTGAATCTGTTTGTCATCAGATTGCTGTTGCGGGCAATCGCCAAATTGATGCAGCCAGATAACTTTGCCATCACTGCGTTGTATGCGGTATTCCACATCGACGCTGCCCCGTCTGGCTGCCTGAGAAAACACTTGCTGAACCTGATGTAAGTCCTGATGCATTACCAGGCTGTAAAATTTCGACAGACTAAAGGCCTGGGCTTCCGGCGCCCGGCCAATAAACTGAAAAATAATATCCGACCAGTATATTTCCTGCCTGGCCGTATCCATTGACCAATAGCCGATGCGGGCATGTTGCTGCGCCAGTTGCAATTGATTGGCTACCGTGCGCACCGCGTTTTCCAGTGACTTGCGAATAGTGATATCGGCAAAAAAGCCATACCACAGAACATTCCCATCATCCTGTAACACAGGCGAGGCATGGGCTTCGCGCCAGCCGTCAGTGGGGCGGATGACCTTAAATTCCTGACGCCAGACGTTCATGCTGCGCCTGGCCTGATAAATGCCTTCGCGCAGGCGCTGGGTGTCATCAGGGTGTATGGCATTAAACAACAAACGGCTGTCCAATTGCAGCTGAGAGGGGGTCAGGCCGAACAGGGCGGACATGCCCTCAGAACAATAATTAAAAATAAATTGCCCATCGCCGCTTAGTTGTAGCTCAAACATGGCGCCGGGGGCTTGACTTACCAAATGCTGTAAGCGCGCGGTATGTTGCTCGGCGAGTAAATTGGCTTTGCGCTCTTCAGTCACATCGCGCAAGTGTAATAAAAATTCACTGAACTGTGGTTGTGTGTGCTGAATGGGTTCGATGATGATATTAGCCCAGTAGGCGCGGCCGCACTTTTTAACACTTTTTTGCGTCACTTCGATGCTTTGGCCATTGCGGATAGCCAGCAATTGCCTGTCCGATAGCATGGCGACCTCGGCGTCAAACAGCCAGCAAGGTTGATTAATCAACTCTTCGAGCCAAAATCCGGTCAGGTTGGCTATCGCCTGATTGGCATACAAAACGGTAAATTGCGCATCATTCTTTACCACCATTAGTCCGCCGGTAGCGTTCTCAAATGCCAGTTTCAGGCTATTGACAAATGCACGGTCGCTAACCTGCTCAGTAATGTCGATTTGGGTTCCACAAATGCGAATCGGATCACCCTGCATGTTGCGCTGTACGACCGCACCGAATATTTGAAACGTGTGCCAACTGCCATCCTGATGCTGTAAACGTGCCTGCAGATTGAAACGTTCCTCGCCTTGTTTAAGCTGCTGGTAAAACGTATCCAGTTTGTCGGCGTCGTCGGGATGAATCAGCGCCCTAATGGTATCGCGATGCCATTCGGTTTGTGATGGGGCACGGCCCAGCATGCTATTCCAGTGAGAGTTGACGCTGATTTGCTGAGTCGCTAACTGCCAGTCCCAAACGCCCAGCGCACTGGCGTCAACGCTGGCAGACAGTTTTTCAATCAGTAGTTTGGCTTTGTCATTACGCATCGCAACGTACAGCACAATCGCCTGCAGGCCGCACACATAAGCCCAATCCGCGATCTCATGCAGCAGTGCATCACCGGGCACATACAATGACAGGGTTTGCCACTTTAATACCGCTAAGGAGTAGGCTGTACTGAGCAATGAGGTGCAGGCAAGGTTGGTGTTTGTGCCCAACCAGATCATGGTCAATAAGGGCGGGATAACAAACACGCCGGGAAAGGGACTCAATTGCAGCCAACTGCTCTCGGCCAGACATACCAGCACCAGTAAGGCACCGACCAGTAGTTTACTGTGGTCACAATTGATAACTGCCTGTAGTGAAAAACTGTGCAGCGGCAAGGTGATTAACATGACCCCTGCCAGCGCGCCCATAGTGACGTGAATGGTGGAAGTCAGCAGGGGGCTTTGCGTATCCAGCCATTCCAGACGAAATAGCACGCTGGTAATCAGGGTAATGACCAGGGGGGCCACCAGTACACTATTGAAGGCGAAGCGCTGCAACGTGGCGGATTGTTGCGGATGCAGAAAACGGTTCAGGTTCTGGTAGGTCAACAGGCAAATAATCAGACTGACAGTAAGACATAGGGTGTAAGCAATACTCTGCTGCTGCGGAATCGCGACGAGCCAACTGAGCCCTAAATAAAACCCCAAAGTACAGGGGAAAATGGCATGAAAACCGAAGCGGTGCACCATCGCCAGAGCAAAGCCAAAGCTCAGCGTTTGCACGTAGAGTAGGTGGTGTTCCTGATAAATCTGCGATTCCAACAGAATGCTGAGCATCATGCTGGCGATAAGCAGCAGGTGGAGGCTGGCCTGCTGAGAAAGTCCTTTCATAAACGACCTGTTATTCTTCCTACGCAGTAAAAAGGCGTTTTATTTTATGTACTTACTCAGCGTAGTTCAGGTCGGCACGGCGTGCCAAAAATTATGTGATTATGTCTAATAATACCAAAATGGCCGCTTTGCCCCCCCATTCAAGCGGAGCTTGATGCAGAGCCTGCACTAGGGGGTGCTGTACCAGCCAGTTAGGTACGGCCTGTTTCAGGGTGTGGGTACCAAATCCATGCATAATACTGACACATTCGGCCTGTTGTTTGCGCGCGGCTAACAATAATGCGGCAATTTCGCGTTTGGCATTTTCCCGGGTCAGACCATGTAAATCCAATAACAACGCAGGCTGAAAGTCACCGCGGCGTAATTGTTTCAGGCGGTGGGAGTCCACATCCTCACGGCGCCAGCGTAGTGGCCCTTCATCGGGAAAATGTGCCTGAAACTGATCAGAAAAGAAAAACTCGGCCTGAGCCTGGTTGCGCTGGATATCAACCTTGGGCGTTTTGGGCTTGCTGGCTCGGGGTTTAAGCTGTATTTTGTCTTGCTTAATCGGCTTGACGCCAGACACCGCCTCGAGAAACGCAGTTAAATCAGAATCAGTTGGGCGATCAGTCATGGGTACCTCTGCAAAACCAGTCAGGCCGGACTATAACCACTTTCATACGCAATTTCACCCATGTTGGGTCAGGAAACTCTGTGGACAAGTTTTACCTCGAAGAAGCCGTGCAGGATCTGCACACCATTTATGATTTTACCCGGTGGGCGGTAAGTCGTTTTAACGATGCCGGATTGTATTTTGGCCATGGTACAGACAATCCCTGGGATGAGGCCTTGAGCCTGATTCTGCAGGTACTGCATTTACCACCTGGCAGTACACCGGAATTACTCGCAGCACGCCTGACCAAAAGTGAGCGTCAACGCATAGCCGATATTATCGTGCGTCGTGTGCAGGAGCGTATTCCCGCGGCTTACCTGACTAATCAGGCATGGTTTTGCGGTATGCCGTTTTATGTGGATGAGCGTGTTCTGGTGCCCCGTTCGCCAATTGCCGAATTGATCGAACAAAAATTCGCAGACTACCTAAGTGATGAACCCAGTCACTTACTGGATTTATGTACTGGCAGCGGTTGTATTGCTATCGCCATGGGACAGCAGTTCCCGACCGCGCAAGTCGATGCGGTTGATATCAGCAGCGATGCGCTGGATGTGGCTGATATGAACATCCAGGAATACGCCATGGGCGACCAGGTATTTCCGATCCAGTCAGATCTGTTCAATAACCTCGCAGGCCAACAATATGACTTGATAGTGTCTAATCCGCCTTATGTGGATGAAGAGGACATGTCGGATTTACCGGATGAATTTCGTCACGAGCCGGAACTGGGTCTGGCCGCTGGCAACGATGGCCTGGATTTAGTCGATCGTATGCTGAAAGAGGGGCCTCAATATCTCAAAGCGGGCGCCTGGATGATTGTTGAAGTAGGTAATTCACTGGTGCATATGCAAAGTAAGTACCCGGGGCTGGAATTACAGTGGATTGAATTTGCCCGCGGCGGGCATGGGGTATTTGCGGTACAACGGGAAACCCTGGTGAACTATTTCAAGGAGCATTAAATTGGCGGGCAACAGTTTCGGTACCCTGTTCAGATTAACCACCTTTGGTGAGAGCCACGGTCCGGCCATTGGCGGCGTGGTAGATGGTTGTCCTCCCGGGCTGGAACTGGCACCGGAAGATATGCAGGTTGATTTAGATCGGCGTAAACCGGGTCAGTCACGATACACCACGGCCCGTCGTGAGGCTGATGAAGTAAAAATCTTGTCTGGCGTATTTGAAGGTAAAACCACCGGCACCAGCATTGGCTTGCTGATTGAAAATACCGATCAGCGTTCGCAGGATTACGGCAACATCAAAGACCGCTTTCGTCCCGGCCATGCTGATTATACCTATACGCAAAAGTATGGCAGCCGTGATTATCGCGGCGGTGGGCGTTCATCAGCCCGTGAGACGGCAGTGCGCGTGGCCGCCGGCGCAATCGCGAAAAAATATTTAAAGCAGTTTCACGGCATAGAAATCCATGGTTTTTTAAGTCAGTTAGGCCCGATAAAAGCCGAGTCTGTAGACTTGGCTGTGGTTAATCACAATCCATTCTTTTTTCCGGATGAGAGCAAACTGGACGCATTGGATGAATACATGCGTGACTTGAAAAAGTCCGGTGACTCCATCGGCGCGAAAGTTTCTGTTATCGCCCAAAATATGCCAGTGGGGCTGGGTGAGCCGGTGTTTGATCGCTTGGATGCCGATCTGGCCTACGCCATGATGGGGATCAACGCGGTGAAAGGCGTGGAAGTGGGTGATGGCTTTGCGGTGGTAGAACAAAAGGGTAGTGAGCACCGCGATGAATTAACCCCACAAGGCTTTGCAAGTAATCATGCCGGCGGCGTACTGGGCGGTATTTCCAGTGGTCAGGATGTGGTGGTGCACATGGCGCTGAAACCGACTTCCAGCATTGGTGTGCCGGGTAATACTATTGATGTGGATGGCAATGCCATCGAGGTGGTAACTAAGGGCCGTCATGATCCTTGCGTAGGTATCCGCGCGGTACCCATTGCCGAGGCAATGATGGCATTAGTGCTAATGGATCATTTGCTGCGTCATCAGGCGCAAAACGCCCATGTAAGTTGTTCAACGCCGGTCATTCCTGCTCAGAAATAATCTATGTCAGATAAATCTTTGCTGCGCGCTAACCTGATTGGGTTAGCGCTGGTTTACTTTTTGTATTTCGCTCAATTGGGCGTGATGACCCCGTATCTTGGGGTCTTTCTGGATGGTCGTGGCTTTAGTTCCGTGCAAATCGGCGAGTTGCTGGCAATGATTACCCTGACGCGAATCGTCGGGCCCAATTTATGGGCAGCAATCGCCGATAAAACCGGTCATTACTTGCCGATTGTGCGCGGCGGTAGCTTACTGGCGGTGCTGAGTTTTACCCTGATGCTGCTGGATAACGATTACTGGGGCATTGCTGCAGCGCTGGGGCTGGTGATGATGTTCTGGACGGCGATTTTGCCGCAACTGGAAGTGATTACCATGACCTGTGTGGCGAGCGATTCCGGGCGCTATTCACGCATTCGCCTGTGGGGCAGTATTGGTTATATCGTCTTTGCTGTGGGCGTCGGCTATCTGCTGGATGTGTTTAGCGCCGATATTGTGGTGACCGTCAGCGTGGTCATTTTATCCGGTTTGTTTTTGTCGACCCTGGCGATCCGCGCGCCGGACTTACGCAGTGATAAGCAGGCGGGCGGCGATATCTGGCCTAAACTGCGTCATCCATTGTTTCTGACCTTTCTGGCCTCGGCATTTTTACTGCAACTCAGCTTCGGTCCTTTCTATGGTTTCTTTGCACTGTATATGCTGGAGCTGGATTACAGCGGGCAGCAAACGGGCTGGCTGATTGCCCTTGGCGTGATTGCCGAGGTGTTATTGTTTTTAAAGGCCGGACGCATCATCGCCCGCTTTGGTGTGCGCCTGGTGTTGTTGGCATGCTCATTACTGGCTGCACTGCGCTGGTATCTTACCGCGTGGCACGGTGACAATATTATCTGGCTGGTGGTTGCGCAGTTAACCCATGCGGCGACGTTTGGTCTGGCCCATGCCACCTCCGTTAATTTCCTTCACCATTACTTTGGTCCGCGTTATCAAAGTCGTGGCCAGGCATTGTATGTCAGTCTGGCGTTTGGCGGCGGCGGGGCGATTGGCAATCTTGTCGCCGGGCATCTTTGGCAGGATGGGGCTGGGGCCACCCTGACCTTTTCGTTGGCAGCGGTAGCTGGCTTGTTGTCCGCTGCCTGCGTGGCGTTAATGCCACGCTCTGGTTCAGCGCGAGCGATTTGAGTACAATGCGCCGCAATTTCAGACCGTTATGAGCAAGGTTGTGCATCACTACCAGGATCTGATCCGCTTGTTTGATCAGACATTCTTCAGCCAATTTAATACCCGATTGGTAAAAGGCGATGATGAGCCTCTGTATTTACCCGCCGGGCACGGGGCGCCGTATGCGCAAATTATTTTTGCCCATGGTTTCTATGCCAGTGCTTTGCATGAAATTGCCCACTGGTGTATTGCCGGCACAGCGCGGCGTGAACTGGAGGATTACGGTTATTGGTATTGCCCGGATGGGCGTGATGCCGCTGAGCAAAAAGCCTTTGAACAGGTTGAGGTTAAGCCTCAGGCGGTAGAGTGGGGCTTGTGTCTGGCTGCCGGCAAAGTCTTTCGGGTTAGCACAGATAACCTCAATGGTGTCGAGCCGGATCGCGAAGGTTTTACCCAGGCGGTTTATCAACAATTACAAACCTATCTGCTGGATGGATTTCCGCCACGGGCACAGATGTTTATCGATGCCTTGCAAGCCTTCTATCAAACCGGAGCGCTGAGCACTGCTTTGCTGAGTGAATCGAGCCATGTTTAAACTGGGATTGATCATAAACCCTTATGCGGGAATTGGCGGCGCTTTGGGGCTCAAGGGCAGCGATGGTTGTGAAATCCGCACGCAGGCATTGGCGCAGGGGGCGTCAATGAATGCCAATCCCCGTATGGCCCAGTGTCTGAGTGCGATAGCAGATTTAACCGATGACCTGACGGTATTCACCGCAGGTGGTTTGATGGGCGAACAATTGGCCCGGCAAATGGGCTTCAATACACAGGTGGTGTATCAGCCAAAGCAGGAGCCGAGCGAGGCCAGTGATACTGAACATTGCGCCACCTTGTTAGTCGGGGCCGGTGTCGACTTAATCCTGTTTGCCGGGGGCGATGGTACCGCGCGTAATATCTGCGCCGCCGTCGGTGAGCGAGTCGCGGTGCTTGGTGTGCCGGCTGGCTGCAAAATTCACTCCGGTGTATATGCGGTGACGCCCGCCGCCGCAGGCCGCGTGGTGCGGAAAATGGTGCAGGGCGAGTTATTGAGCCTGCAACAGGCCGATGTGCGCGATATTGATGAAGACGCGTTTCGCGCAGGACGGGTGCAGGCTCGTCCCTATGGTGAAATGAATATTCCCGCCGATTTAGAATACATTCAGGCCACCAAAACCTCTGGCCGCGAATCAGAAGAATTGGTGCTGATGGACATTGCCGATTATATCGGCGAGATGATGGACGAGTCTCCTCAGACCTTATTTGTTATGGGCTCTGGTTCTACCGTTGATTTCATTATGCAGCAGCGAGGCCTGGCAAATACCCTGTTGGGAGTGGATGTTGTGCGGGATAATCAACTGCTTGCCAGTGATGTCAGTGCCAGTCAGTTATTGAGCCTGATCAGCGGACATCCTGTCAAACTGGTCATTACGCTGATTGGTGGCCAGGGCCATGTGTTGGGACGTGGCAATCAGCAGTTAAGCCCAGCAGTGATTGAACAGGTGGGTAAGGAAAATATTTTGCTGGTGGCCAGCAAAACCAAATTACAGGCGCTGAATCATCGCCCATTGATTACAGACAGTGGTGATGTGGCGCTGGATAAACGTTTATCTGGTGTGATCAGCGTAATTACAGGTTATCGGGACAAAGTGGTCTACCCACTACGCTCCCCCGGAAATGATGATGAATTTTGAGCAATATTGCGCCGCCATTGAGGCGGCATTTGATGCCACTGTGGAGCAGGGCAGCGATGACGAGCTGTTTATGGCCGGCTATCTGCATGGTCACTTTTCATTGGTTGTTGCCCGTTGCGAATTGGACGCATCACTTACAATCACGGCACTGCAAAGCGCAATGCAGGAAAGCCTGCAACAGGCCTTTGAAAAAGGTGAGCTGGATGGTGACGACCAGCAGCAGGTGCAGCGCTTCTGGTTGGGGCTACAACCCGCATAAATTGGCGCGTTTATTGCTTTTGGTTTACTAACGCAAACCAAAGGTCCTTTTATGAAAGCGCTGTTACCCTTTGTATTTACTGCCTTTATCGCCGGATGCAGTACCAGCCCGGATGTAGCCGACACGTCACGCCAGTTGTCCGGTGACGAGATCCCGGCGCTCGGCAATGTGGAATATCACACCTCTGAACTGGCATCGGAATTACTGTCACGCATTCGTGTCGATCGTACCAGTCGCATCGCTGTAGCCACTTTCGTGCCGGTTACCACGCTCAAATCTAATCTGACTGAACAGAATCCGCTGATGCTATTGGGCCATCAGCTGGAACAAGGGCTGATCACCGAACTCAGCCGTCGTGGCTGGATTGCGCAGGATTATAAATTAACGCCTGATATTTTGCTCAGCGGTGACTCAGAACGGGTTTTCTCCCGCAGTATTGAAGAGCTTGCCGGTTCGCAACCGGCGGAATACTTTTTAAGTGGCACGATTGTGCGTCAGGAAGCGGGAGCCATCGTCAATGCACGCCTGGTGCATGTGCAATCCCGGGATGTGATCGCAGCAGCCACCAAATTTTTCCCGGCCGGTTTATTCTGGCAGGAGGAGCAAGTTACCAGTCGCAACGGTCTGCTTTACCGTAAAACGCAATGAGTGAGGGGAACAAAATGATTAAACAATTACCTTTGGCCTGTGTATTGATGCTGACAGGCTGCGCCAGCTGGGATATGCAGAGCTGGCTGGGACAGGATGAAACAGTTCAAACCAGCAAGGACATGCCTGCCACTGCCCAACCCATGCGCGTGGTTAACGTGCGCGAATATGAGCAGGACGAAAATGGCGATAAGTTGTCGCTGGATGCGTTTGGCAACCCCGCGTCAAACAGTCACCTGCAACGTGGCGGCTATCTCAGCCAGTACACGGGGCGGCATATTGGAGACTATGTCCAGAGTCTGACCCAGGACTTGGTCAGCAATATGGAATATGTATCAGATAAGACCCCCATTGGTGTTACCCATTTCGCGCTGTTGGACAGTGATTTACAGCAAACCAATCTTTTAGGGTTGCAGATGGCCGAGTCGTTTATGCATGAGTTGCATAAATTTCGGATCCCGGTCGTGGACTTTAAAAGTACCGATTATATTCGCATCACGCCGCAGGGGGATTTTTTCCTGACCCGTGATTTTCTGGAATTGGACGGTAATGTCGGTCTGAATTACATCCTGACCGGTACATTAGCGAAGCACAGTGGTGGGTATATGGTCAATGCACGTGTATTAGGCATGAAATCAAAGGCGGTTGTCGCGACTGCGCAAATGCTGATCCCCTTTCACGTAGTGGATGCCATCTTAGGTGAAGGCCAGCAAAGCCATGAGCGCGTTAACCTGAAACAGGGCTAGAGCATGAATAAAATATTGCACGCGTTGCCAGTGTTGATGTTAACCGGCTGTACCTTGCTGGAGATGGAGCAAACTGTGCAAACTGATGTCAGCACGGCGCCACAGCCCGCACCACGCTTTTATCCGCATACGCCAATGACAACGCCAAGTCACTTGGAGCAGCAGGAAATCGTCAGTAGACGGCTACCGAGTTCGTTTGCGGCGCGCTACACCCATAAAACCCTGGGGGATTATGCCGAGCAGCTAGCGCTGCAAATGGCCACCCATGGCGAGATGTTGCCGGCTGACCGTCGTGTTGCCGTGGCGTCTTTTGTGATGCTGGATGAGAGTTTGAAACAGACCGGTCCGGTGGGGAATATTCTGGCGGAAAATCTGCTGCAGGCGCTGCAAAAAAGTGGTGCCAGTGTGGTCGATGTACGTTTGACCGGCAATATTCAGTTAGGCGCGGATGGGGAACGGGTGTTCAGTCGCGATGCCAGTGAACTCAGCCGGTCGTTTAATCTCACCCATATCGTATCGGGCACGCTGCAGCCTACACCGAATGGATTAAAGGTCTTTGCACGGATGATGTCGCTGGATAACAAACAAGTGGTGGCCAGCGCTGACGTGCTAATTCCCTACACGGTTCTGGACAGCATGCAAGCCTACGCGCAGCTTAATTAGCTGCGCTTTTTTTCAGTTCTCGCAATAAAAACCGGTTGGGATTGAGGGCATTAAGCAAAGTTTGACCGAGCGGCAAAGGTTCGCCGTACATCTGGCAAACCAATGCCTCAGCCATCAGCGGCGCCGTGCACAGCCCCCGGGAGCCTAATCCTGTCAGTACATACATGCCCGGCAAGGTAGATGGCGCGAGGGCAATATCCTCTGCTTTGCGTTGGTTCAGTGTTTGAAATTGCTGCTGCTGAGCGGCAACATCAGGCATGGCGCCCATAATTGGCTGGTGATCCGGTGTGGTACAACGGACCGATGCGCGCGCCTGGCCGTCGCCATGTACCTCTCCGACCCAGTCACAATCTGCCAGTGCGGTTTGCAAAGTGCTGAGGTTGTAATCGCTCTCCGCCCCCCGCACATCCCTTGCCATATCACCTTTTGTATAGGTGGAACCCATTGCATGCCGGCCCTGCCATGCGGGGGTGAGATAGCCTTTATGACATACGACACTGCGCAATTTGCTAAGTTGCCCCTGTGAGGGCAGATGCTCGACCTGTCCGCGCACCGGGCGTAGCGGTAACGCATTTAATAGGGGAAGATTGATTGACTCGGCACCGGTGGCAAACACTAACGTCTCACACTGGTGCTGCACGCCATTGTCAAACGTCAGTAGCCAGCCTTGAGGGAGGCGCTCTACGTGTTGCAATCTATGCTGGTAGTGACAAGTCAGCGGACTCAGGCTGGATGCCTTTTGCAATAGTGCATCAATCAGGGAGGGCGGATTCAGCCAACCGCCTTCGCGAATAAACAGGGCGGGATAGGGCATGGCGATGCCAGCTAATTCGCTGCAGGTATCCACATCAACCCAATGAACTAAGTCTTGCGGCCAACTGGCGCGCTCTGCCAGTGATTGAATCCGAGCCTGTTGTTCAGGATTAAACCCTACCTGCAACACGCCACAAAATTCTCCGTCAAATGCATAGCCGTCATTGAGCAGACAGGCATAGGTCCTTTTTGCGTAGGTAAAAGCCAGCGCCTGAATCAGACTGCTGTGACTGGGGGCCACATGCAGCTGTGGATAGAACCCACCCTGCAGATTACCCGATGCCCCATCCGCCGCTCCCTCTGCCTGACTAAACAGATTGATCTCGATACCGCGTTTGGCCAGGGCATGAGCAAGATTTGCGCCCGCCAACCCTGCGCCAATAATAGTTACTTGTTTAGATGCAGGTTTAGCCTGATAGCGTTGCCAGCAGGAGTCGCTTTGGGTTAGCGGCTTGTTCTCCAGTCTGCCACACAGCATTTCCCGTTTGGTGCCAAAGCCCGGCACCTTATCCACGCTGTAACCGGCGGCTTGCAAGCCTCGACGCACAAAACCCGCGGCGGTGAACGTGGCAAAGGTGCTGCCCGGTTTCCCCAGGCGCGCCATGTGTGAAAACAAACTATCGCTCCACATCTGTGGATTTTTTGACGGCGCAAAGCCGTCCAGATAAAAGGCGTCCACCAGTCCATCGGGCGGGCAGGCCATATCGCTGAAGATATCGTCCACATCGCCGAAGTGCAGATCCAGGAAAACCTTACCTTGTTCAAACTCTAGTCGGTGACAGCCCGCAATAGCGGCGGGATATTGCTGGATTAGTTGTGCGGCAAATCCCTGTAGCGTCGGCCAACTGGCCAGAGCCTGAGCCAAATCGGCGCGGGTTAACGGGAATTTTTCCACGCTGATAAAGTGCAGGGCTTGTGCTTGCTGACCGCTTTCGACAAACTGTTGCCAGGTTTGCAAAAAATTCAGGCCGGTACCAAAACCAGTTTCGGCGATGACAAATGGCAAACTACTCGGTGACTGCCAGCGTTGTGGTAAGCCATTGTGTTGAAAAAACACGAAATGGCTTTCAGCCAAGCCATCCTGATTAGAGAAGTAGACATCGTCAAATTCGGTGGCAACCGGGGTGCCTTGCTGATTAAAAGCGATACTGGCAGGGGTAATTTTCAAATTCTGTCATCCACGCGGAAAAACGGAGCAAAGAGCAGACCAGTTTTCCGCTAAAAATCTTTAACATGTGCGGGCAATTTTACATTCAGGGTTAAATATGAAAAGAGCGGTGATCACTGGATTAGGTATTGTATCCAGTATTGGGAATAACAAACAGGAAGTGCTGGCCGCCTTACAAACCGGCAAAAGCGGTATCAGCCATTCACAGCAATTTGTGGAGATGGGACTGCGCAGCCAGGTTTGGGGCCAACCCGCCATTGATATTAAAGAACATATTGACCGTAAAGCGATTCGCTTTATGGGGGATGCCGCGGCCTTTGCATACATCTCCATGCAACAGGCGATTGAAGACGCTGGATTGACGGCGGAAATGGTATCCAATCCACGCACGGGTCTTATCGCGGGCTCAGGTGGCGCATCATCGGCCAACCAAATTGAGGCGGCAGATACCTTGCGTGAAAAAGGCGTCAAACGTGTGGGGCCATATATGGTGCCGCGCACCATGAGCAGCACGGTATCTGCGTGTCTGGCCACGCCTTTTGAAATTAAAGGTGTGAATTATTCGATCAGTTCCGCCTGTGCGACGTCAGCTCACTGTATCGGTGCGGCGCTGGAACAGATTCAGTTGGGTAAACAGGACATTGTATTTGCCGGTGGTGGTGAAGAGGTGCACTGGTCATTGGCAATGATGTTTGATGCCATGGGCGCACTGTCGACCAAATACAATGAAACACCTGATAAAGCATCGCGTACCTATGATGCTGATCGTGATGGTTTCGTGATCTCTGGCGGCGGCGGTATGGTCGTGGTTGAAGAACTGGAGCATGCGTTGGCGCGTGGCGCGCATATTTACGCTGAGATTGTTGGCTACGGGGCGACATCAGACGGTTACGATATGGTGGCACCGTCTGGTGAAGGCGCGATCCGCTGCATGCAGCAAGCGATGGAAACCGTGTCTGCGCCAATTGATTATCTCAACACCCATGGCACATCAACACCCGTGGGCGATGTAAAAGAATTAGGCGCAATTCAGCATGTCTTCGGGCATAAATCGCCTGCGATCAGTGCTACCAAAGCCATGACAGGGCATGGATTGGGCGCCGCGGGTGTACAGGAAGCCATTTACAGCATGCTGATGATGCAATATGACTTTATCGCGCCGTCTGTAAATATCGATAATCTTGATGAGCAGGCCGCTGGTCTGGATATCGTGACCAGTCCGCGTCAGGCGAAACTGAATACTGTAATGTCTAACAGTTTCGGTTTCGGTGGCACCAATGCCACGCTGGTAATGGCTCGTTATCAGGGGTAATCATTATCCAATTCAATCAGGGGCGAAAGCCCCTTTTTTTATGGCATAATGGCACATCTGACACTCGTTACAGTAGTTTTTCATGACCATTTTTTATGAAACGTCGATGCCTTATGCCGACGCGTTTTTTGCCTGCTTAGGGCCTTGTCAGGGATTTAGCGGCGGATCTGTGACGCCGGCGGATTTACGCTATGCCAGTATGCTGCTGGTACGCTCCACGACCAAAGTGGATGAAGCGTTAATTGGTCAGTGTGAGAAGCTACGCTTTGTCGCGACGGCCACCGCCGGATTTAATCACCTGGATTTAGATTATTTGCGAAAACGCAATATTCCGGCCTACGTAGCAGCCGGTTGTAATGCCGTATCCGTGGCGGAATATGTGCTCAGTGCACTGGTGCAAAGCGCCGGCCGTTTGCAATGGCAGTGGCGGGATAAAACCGTCGGCATCGTCGGAGCCGGGCAGGTTGGTAGTGCGCTGGCTGCTCGCCTTGAGGCGCTGGGTGTGCGTTATCTGTTGTGCGATCCGCCGAAACAGGCCGCAGGCGATAACCGGGAATTTGTGACCATGGATGCGATTATGCAGTGTGACGTCATTACCCTGCATACGCCGCTGGTCAAAAATGGTGACCATCCTACTTTGCATCTGTTCGATGCCACGCGACTGGCACAATTATCTTCAAACCAATTATTAATCAACGCATCCCGCGGTGAGGTAGTAGACAACCGCGCCTTACTGGCGGCGTTTGAGTCAGGCCGGAAGTTGAATGTTATTTTAGATGTATGGGAGCGAGAGCCGGATATTGACACCCGGCTTATTCCTCATGTGATTTTCGCCAGCGCCCACATCGCGGGGCACAGCATTGAAGGCAAAGCTCGCGGTACCGAAATGGTCTATCAGGCAGCCTGTGAGCAGTTAGCCATGGAAGCGAATTTATCGTTGGCAGATTTTTTACCACCTGCGCAGCCCGAATGTTTCACTTTGCAAGATCCGCAACCAGCGGATATCGACCGATTAATCTGCGCCGTCTACGATATTTCACAAGATGATCTACGCTTTAGGCAGCAAATGCGAAATGCCAGTGATTTTAGCGCGTTGCGTAAACACTATCCGATACGCAGAGAATGCTCTGCATATCGCTTAAATGCTGGAAAAAATTCTGTTTCGCAGGCACTCTATGGGCTTGGTTTTCAGCCGGTCTGAAAACTGCACATTCAATTATCACTTTGTGGAGAAAACCATTAATGTCACGTGCTTTTGACGTTGCGGTGCTTGGCGCTACCGGTCTGGTGGGCCAGCATATGATTGAGATTCTGGAAGAGCGTAATTTTCCGGTAAATAACCTATATCCACTGGCCAGTGAGCGTTCTGCTGGTGGCACAATCAGCTTCAAGGGCAAGGACATTACTGTACTGAACGCAGATGAGTTTGACTGGTCACAAGCACAAATCGGTTTGTTCTCTGCGGGCGGTAACATCTCTGCTAAATTTGCTCCGCTGGCCGCCGACGCCGGCTGTGTGGTGATCGACAATACCTCTCACTATCGCTATGAGCCGGATATTCCTTTAGTGGTGCCGGAGGTAAATCCGCATGCATTGGCAGATTTTCGTAACCGTAACATTATCGCCAATCCCAACTGCTCAACAATCCAGATGCTGGTGGCATTGAAGCCTATCCATGATGCGGTTGGCATTGCGCGCATCAACGTGTGTACTTACCAGTCGGTATCGGGGGCGGGTAAAGACGCGATGGAAGAACTGGCCAAGCAGACTGCCAGCCTGTTGAACGCCCAGGAAGTGCAGGTCGAGAATTTCAGCCGTCAAATCGCATTTAACGTGATCCCGCAAATCGACGTGTTTATGGATAACGATTACACCAAAGAAGAAATGAAAATGGTGTGGGAAACCCATAAAATTCTCGGCGATGACAGCATACTGGTTAACCCAACAGCGGTTCGTGTTCCGGTGTTTTATGGCCATGCCGAGGCGATTCATATTGAAACCCATCAGCCAATTGAAGTTGAACAGGTTAAAGAGTTACTGCGTAACGCTCCAGGTGTGGTGTTAAGAGATACTCGTGAGGAATTCCCGACTCAGGTAACGGATGCCAGTGGTAAGGACGAAGTATTCGTTGGCCGGGTGCGTAAAGATATTTCTCACCCGCACGGCATCAATCTGTGGGTGGTGGCGGACAACGTTCGTAAAGGTGCAGCCACAAATAGTATTCAAATTGCTGAACGTCTAATCGCCGATTACATGTAAAAAGCGTTATCGATCAGAATGTTGGGTTTAAAAAGGTGGCGAGATTTCGCCACCTTTTTTGTTTAAATTTCCGTGTATTTAGCCGATAAACAATATTCAAGGACTGCGTCGAATAGGTTACCATGCAAGGCACCATCACCAGTTCCGATATGGAATAGGTCTTGCAGGGAAATTTGCTACTATTTTGCCCAGCGTCAAATTTTTGCTGGTAATGGCATCGGCTCGACTGCATTTAACATGAGCAAACGATAAAACAACAATGACAATAGTTTTGGGGATCGGAAAGGACAGTCTATGAACAAGCGACAGCTATCCGCAGTGCTGCTAATCGCCGGACTTGGCTTGTCTGCAGTGCCCGCCGCAGAATCCCAGCAAGTCCAGTTAAAGGGCCCCAAAAACGCCAGTCGCGAATATTCTGGTGCCACGGTTGGCCCGATCACCAAGGACGATACCTTGTGGGCAATTGCCAGCAAATATGCACGCCAGGATCGGGAAATTGGTGTGTATCAGGTCATGCTGGCGATTTATCAGCTTAATCCGGCGGCGTTTGAAAACGATAATCTGAATTTAATGCGCGACGGTGCCGTGCTTAAGCTGCCATCGGTAGCTTATGTGAAGCGTGTGGATGCGAAGGCCGCGCGTGAGCGGGTCGAAATTGACGAACAGCGCTGGCGCAAGCAGAGCAGCGACGATAAGACCCCGGAAAAAGCCACCGCCAGTGAAAAAGTCAGCAATGAGGCGTTAGAAACCGCCAAGCAAGAGCTGCAGACCAAGCTGGATACCCTGTCCTCGCAACAAACTGAACAATTTATGCAATTGCGCGATCAGTTTGGCGCGTCGATTGAAAATATTGAGCGTTTGCTGGAAGAAAACCGCAAGGTTTATCAACGCCTTGATGCTGTCAGTCAGGAACTTGCCGATCTGCAAACCCGGGTCGGAGAGGGCGGGGAAGTTGAACAACAACTGACCGATTTAGCCCGCTCGCAGGCAATGTTGAGTGATCAGCTTCGTCAGGCCAGAGAGGAAGAAGAACGTCGTCGTATGGAAGCCGAAAAGGGCCTGGATATCCCTTGGTGGGTGTGGGTTGCTTCCGGCGGGACGTTGCTGTTACTCGGGATTGCGTTCTTTATGTGGCGCAAACTGGCCGGAAATTCTGAGCCTGCACCGACGCCTGTTACCGCGACTGAAACCCCCGTTTCTGCTCCTCCCTTAGCGAAACCGGATTTGAGCACTCCGGCTACAGCACCAATCACCCACGCCAGTCTGGAAGATGAAGATATGCTCGATTCCCTCGGAGAAGAGATCATGGATGATGATCTCTTCGGTACAGCCGAGCTGGATACACCGCTGGATTTGGGAAATGACTCACTGGATGACCTTAATGACGAGTTATCCAGTATGGAAGCGGAGTTGGATGAAACTGTGTTGGATACCCCGCTGGATGCGGAACTGTCTGCAGAAGATGAAGCGCCACCAGTGGCCGAACTTGGAGAAGAATTAATCTCCCAAGGCGATCTGGATGATTTGTTCGACAATCAGGATGATGACGAGTTACTTACCCCGCCGAAAGCTGAGGTTGTCAGCAACGAAACAGCATCCGCGGAAATAGCCCCAGAGCCTGCTGCTCAAGACGATACCGAACTGCAGGTATTGAAAGATAACGATGAAGCGACCGAAGCATTAAATGCCGAAGATTTCACTGACATTGAAATTATGTCACTGGAAGGTAAGGCTGCATTGAATGCCGGCCAAATGGAAAATCTTGGCGAAGAGATTGAGCAAAACAGCGTTAAAATTGATGAACTGGCTGATCAGTTGATAAACGATCTGGATAGCTTTGACGAAATGCAGAGCATGATTGGTGATCTGGATGATACAGACGATGCAGCAGAACCAGCCAATGATAGCCAAAATGAGAGCGATCCGGACAATGATTTAGCCGATGAATTACTGGCAGAGTTAGCACCAGAAGCCAACGACGCGCCAGCGCAATCAGCAGATGAATTTGACGCACTGTCGGATGATCTGCTGGATGAACTTATTGCTGAAAATCAACCTGCGCCAGCAGCTGAGCAGCCGGATTCGGACAATGATGATGTGCTCTCAGATGAATTATTGGATGAACTGATCGCTGAAAATCAGTCCCTTAACGAGCAAGCGCCATTGGATGACCAGGATGAATTATCGGACGCACTGCTTGATGAATTAGTTGACCCGCAAGATGCAAATGAGGGGGCGACACCTGAACTCACTGCCGACGAGATGCTGAGCGAATTACCGGCCTCGACCGGAGATGAAGAGCTTTATGCCGCGCTCGATGCACTGGATGCGGAACCAGACGAGCCTCGTAAGCAGGCACCGGTCCCTCAGGACCTGGACCAATTTGCCAGTGAACTGGATGATTTGTTAAATGACGCGTCGCTGGAGTCGTTTGAATTTGATGGGGAACTGGCAGACGACGAGTCGGAATTAGATGTTCTGACCTCGCAAAGTGAGGATAACGATGACAGTCAGTTGCTGGATGAACTGGAAAACACCAGTTTTGATGAATTGCTGAATGACATCCCTGAGCTCGGCGCGGAAAGTCTCGACTCACAACCTAATTCTCGCCAAAGCGCACCCGCACTTGATAACCCGGATTTGGATTTAGAAGCCTTATTGCAAGACCCGGAAGTCAGCGAAGAAGACTATCTGGATGTGGAGTCTTTGTTAGCCGAATCAGATGATGATATGGTTGACCCACCTCCGGCGCTGGACATTGACCTGTCAGAACTGGGGTTTGATCTTGCCTCTGAGGATAATGCAGAGAGCGAAGACGAAGGTGATAGCCAATTAGATTTAGCCATTGCCTACATGGAAATGGGTGACAATGAATTGGCCAAAGAATTGTTGCTGGAAATGCAGCAGTCGGCAACTGGTAACAAATTGTCAGAAGTTAACCGGCTACTGAATAACATTGATACCCTGTCTTAGCGCGGCGTGCTGCGCTAAGATAGCGGCTTTTGTACAACACACATCATCATGCGTATAGCTTTAGGAATAGAATACGACGGCAGTCGCTTTTATGGCTGGCAGCGTCAGCGTGAAGTCGACAGCGTGCAGGGACAGTTGGAACGCGCACTGCAAACTATTTGCGGTGAGCCGCTGGATATATTTTGTGCCGGGCGCACCGATGCGGGAGTTCATGCCACCGGTCAGGTGATTCATTTTGATAGTCCGGTAGAACGGCCGTTACGCGCCTGGACATTAGGTATGAATGCGAATTTGCCTGATGCTGTGGCGGTGCGCTGGGCGATGCCTGTGTCAGATGAGTTCCATGCGCGCTTTTCTGCCACTGCACGCCGGTATCGCTATGTGATTTTTAATCATCCCTATCGCCCCGCCATTTTACTGCCCGGTGTAACTCATGTGTATGGCCGGCTGGATCATCAACGCATGCATGAAGCGGCGCAAGCACTGATAGGTGAGCATGATTTCAGCGCATTTCGCGCGGCCCAGTGTCAGTCTCACTCGCCCAACCGCAACGTTACCTTTGTCGAAGTAAGTCGTCAGGGCGACTATGTTATGGTTGAGATTCAGGCCAACGCGTTTGTACACCATATGGTGCGTAATATCGTCGGGTCATTAATAGAAATTGGTCAGGGCAACCAGCCACTGGAGTGGATGGCGACGTTACTGGCTGGGCGTGATCGCACATTGGCGGCGGCCACGGCCAAGCCCAATGGTTTGTATCTGGTCCGGGTTGATTACCCAGCTGAATTTAATCTTCCTGTCACCCCGATGGGGCCGCTGTTTTGGCCGGCATAAGCAGGTTTAACTTCTAAGACCAGTTATCTGTGGTGAATATCCCTGATGTTGTGCTTAAATATGCGCAATTTCACTTAGTTAGACAGCAAACAAACGGATAACAAATGAGCTGGATTGAAAGAATCTTGCCTCGCACCCAGTCTTCTACCAAAAGTAATGTTCCTGAGGGTGTGTGGGCACAATGTACCGACTGTAATGCGGTACTGTATCAGGCTGAATTAGATCGTCAGCAACAGGTTTGTCCAAAATGTTCGCATCATATGCGCATTGGCGCACGGGATCGCCTGACCGGATTTCTGGATGAGGGCGAACTCAAAGAACTGGGAGCAAATCTCGAACCCAAGGACGTTCTTAAATTTAAAGACAGCAAGCGCTATAAAGATCGCATCAGCAGTGCGCAAAAAGCCAGTAACGAAAAAGATGCGATGGTTGTATTACAGGGACGCCTGAAAGGTATGCCAGTGGTCGCTGCCGCATTTGAATTCAGCTTTATGGGCGGTTCAATGGCATCGGTAGTTGGCGCGCGATTTGTGCAAGCCGCCGAGGCGTGTATCGCCAATAATATGCCGTTGATTTGTTTCTCAACCAGCGGTGGTGCGAGGATGCAGGAAGCCCTGTTATCCCTGATGCAAATGGCAAAAACCTCTGCTGCGCTGGCGAAGATGAGCGAAAAAGGCTTGCCGTATATTTCTGTGCTCACCGACCCGACCATGGGTGGCGTGTCTGCCAGTCTGGCCATGCTGGGTGATGTCAACATCGCAGAGCCAAAAGCCTTGATTGGTTTTGCCGGTCCGCGGGTCATTGAACAAACAGTGCGTGAGAAATTGCCGGAAGGATTCCAACGTAGCGAATTTCTGCTGGAGAAAGGTGCGATAGATATGATTGTGGACAGACGCCAAATGCGCGATAAAATCCACAGCATTCTGAGCAAACTGCATCACAAGCACCTGTAAATGTCACAAAATGAAAAGGTCATGCCTGCAACATTGCCGGCATGGCTGACTTATCTGGAATCTATCCATCCAAAAAATATCGATATGGGACTGGAACGCCTGCAACAGGTGATGTGCCGTTTACCTATCGATTTATCTGCCAGCACAGTGATAACCGTCGCCGGCACCAATGGCAAAGGCACCACCTGTGCGATGATAGAGCAAGCTTGTCTTGCCGCGGAAAAGTCCGTCGCCGTGTATAGCTCTCCCCATCTGCTTGATTTTCGCGAGCGTGTGCGTATCGACCAGCAGATGTTGTCTGCGGAAGCCTATTGTCAGGCATTTACACAAATCGAGGCTGTCCGCGGCGATATTTCGTTGACCTATTTCGAATTTACCACGTTGGCAGCTTTCTTATTGATGACCGATGCCAAGCCTGATGTGGCGATTCTGGAAGTGGGGCTCGGTGGACGTTTGGATGCGGTGAATATTATCGACCCGGATTTAGCGATTATCACCAGTATCGATTTAGACCATCAGGATTGGTTAGGTAGCACCCGCGACGCAATCGGTTTCGAAAAAGCTGGTATTTTGCGTGCTAATAAAGCCGCGATTATCGGTGAAACGGATGTTCCTGCGTCAGTGTTAGGCGTGATAGAACAAAAGCGGGTTAATGCCAGTTTTAGCGGGCGAGATTTCACGCTGACACAAAGAGGGTACCAATGGAACTGGCACGGAAAACGTCAGATTGAGCAGTTACCAGCCCCGTCTTTGGTTCCGATGAATGCTGCAACCGCTTTAGCGGCCATCGAATGGCTGGCGCTTCCGCTAACTGATAGCCAACTGCGCGAACTGGTTGCTTCAGTGCAACTGCCGGGACGCTGTCAGATTATCCATCAACAGCCATTTGTGATTCTGGATGTGGCGCACAACCCCCATGCATGCCGCTATTTAGTGAATAAACTTAGCCAGCTGTCCTATGCAAGATTACATATTGTGGTCGGTATGCTGAAAGACAAAGACAGTGCCAATTGTTTGCCATTGTTTAACGATTTTGCCCCACACTGGTATTGCGCCTCGCTGCATGGCCCACGTGGCAGTGAGGCAGACTGGTTGTTGGCGAAACTGCCAGCCGATGCAGAGGCGAGGGGATTTGATACGGTAACGGCTGCTTACCAGCAAGCACTCGCCAGTGCGGCAAAAAATGATCTGGTGTTAGTATTTGGCTCTTTTCATACGGTAGCAGACGTGTTGCAATATAACGCTCAGCAACAGGGAGCGTAACGTTTGTCATCTGCATTTCAGAATCGATTAGTCGGTACCATCGCCATCGTAGCGATTGCCGTAATTTTTTTGCCGGATCTGCTGGATGGTGAAAAAATTCAGGGCAGTGAGCGTTTTGTCTCTGTTCCTCCCCGACCTGCCACTGATCCAATTCGTGGTACCCAACCGTTCCCGCAAGAACAGGTTAATCAAGCCACGGCGCGGAAAGTCGAAGTTGTCAGTCAACAGGCACAGGATGAGCAATTGAATGAAACGCCCATTGTACAGGCATCTGAGGCTGGCGTGAAAAGTGAAAACCCCACTGACACCGACGTGGCCAAAACAGAAGTTGCCTCGGAGCAAGATACGCAAACGCTGGCCAAACTTGCGAAGCAGGCCGAACAAGAAGACCAGGCATTGGCTGGTTGGGTGGTACAGCTAGGCGTATTCCGCCATGATGCCAATGTCAAAAGCCTGCTAAAAAAGCTTGAAGACGCCGGTTACCGCGCCTTTAGTCGCAAGATTCAAACCACCAGTGGCCCATTAAATAAAGTGTTTGTGGGCCCGGACCTGGATCAACAAAAATTACAAAATGCCATTCCCCATTTAAAACAGGTTACTGGCCTGCAGGGGCGCGTCGCGCCATACGCGGTCAACTAAACCAGGGTGCCAATGATGATATTTATCCCAGTTGGCACTTTTGGCACACCCTTCCTTTCTGATAGAATCTGCGCGCAATTTATTAACCCGAGTCATCTATTCCTATGACCTTAAACTGGATCGACTTTGCCATACTCGGCGTTATCTTACTGTCTACCCTGATTAGCCTGGTAAGGGGCTTTGTTAAAGAATCAGTTTCTTTGGCTGTTTGGGTTGCAGCTTTCTTTGTTGCCAGCCGCTTTTATGCAGATTTGGCCGTTTTTCTGACTAAACTGGATGATCCCATGATGCGTAATGGCGCTGCTGTGGTCATTCTGTTTGTCGTTACCCTGATTTTTGGTGCGTTAGTTAATTACACCATAGGGAAGTTAGTGCAGCACACCGGATTAAGTGGCACAGATCGTACACTTGGCGCGGTATTTGGCCTGCTGCGCGGCGCATTAATCGTCAGTGCATTGCTATTTGCCATGGATGTATTTACACCAGCACCGAGTGCCCAATGGTGGCAACAATCGGTGTTGATCCCAGAATTTCGTGTCGTGATTGAATGGTTCTTTGAGTACATAAAAACCAATTCGAGCTTTTTACAAACCGTCTAAAAGGGTAACTCGCATGTGTGGTATTGTCGGGATAATGGGTAAAACGCCAGTTGCACAGGCGCTTTATGATGGGTTGACTGTATTGCAGCACCGTGGTCAGGATGCTGCCGGTATTATTACCATCAATGATGGGGTATTCCATTTGCGTAAGGCCAATGGTCTGGTGCGTGATGTTTTTCAGGAACGCCACATGCAGCGTCTGATGGGTAACTTTGGCATTGGTCATGTGCGCTATCCAACTGCGGGTACGTCCAGTTCAGCCGAAGCTCAGCCTTTCTACGTAAACTCTCCATTTGGGATCGCCTTTGCACACAATGGTAACCTGACCAATGCAGATGAACTCAAGCGAGATGTGTTCAAAGCGGCACGCCGCCACATCAATACCACGTCTGATTCTGAGTTGTTATTGAACATCCTTGCAGATGAATTACATAAAAGCCCGGGTATGACGCTCACTGCGCAAGATGTGTTTCGTGCTGTCAGTGAAGTACATCGAACGGTAAAAGGCGCGTATGCCTGTGTGGCCGCCATTATCGGCAATGGTATGCTGGCATTTCGTGACCCATTCGGTATTCGCCCGCTGTCTTTAGGTAAACGTACCACCGAATGGGGCGATGAATATATGGTGGCATCTGAGAGCGTCGCGCTGGATGCGGTCGGTTTTACCTTCGTTCGTGATGTGGCGCCAGGTGAGGCGATTTATATCAGTGAAGAAGGCAAACTTCATTCCAAGCAATGCGCTGAGTCTCCATTAAATGCCCCCTGTATTTTTGAGTTTGTCTATTTCGCTCGCCCGGATTCCTGCATTGACAATATTTCTGTCTACGCATCGCGGGTCAACATGGGTAAAAAGCTCGGTGAGAAAATTGCGCGAGAATGGGCGGAGCTGGATATTGATGTGGTTATTCCTATCCCAGAGACGTCCTGCGATATCGCACTGGAAATCGCACAGGTATTAGGTAAGCCTTACCGTCAGGGATTCGTTAAGAACCGTTATATTGGGCGTACGTTTATTATGCCCGGGCAAACCCTGCGCCGTAAGTCGGTACGTCGTAAACTGAATGCGATTCCAGCCGAATTTAAGGGTAAAAACGTATTACTGGTAGATGATTCCATCGTGCGTGGCACCACGTCGGAACAGATTATTGAAATGGCTCGTGAAGCTGGGGCTGCAAAAGTATATTTCGCCTCTGCGGCACCTGAGATTCGATTCCCTAACGTTTATGGCATTGATATGCCCAGCGCCAATGAGCTGATTTCCCACGGCCGTGAAGTCGATGAAATTTGTGAGCTAATCAAAGCTGACGGATTGATTTTCCAAGATCTGAAGGATTTGGTTGCGGCAGTACGTAAAGAAAACCCACTGATCAGTCGTTTTGAAACTTCCGTTTTTGATGGTCATTACATCACTGGCGATGTGTCACAGGATTATCTGGAATACCTCAACGCGCAGCGCAACGATTCTTCCAAGGCACAGCGCAATGTGCCGGAGGTAGCCAACCTCGAGATCCACAACATGGGTGGTGACAACTAACATAAAAAAAACCGCTCAAATGAGCGGTTTTTTTCGAATGAGGTTGATTGTTTTAGGCTAAAACCGGACCGGCGCCAAAGCTCCATAAGATGACCGACCCAGCCATCAGGCTGACCAGCAGTACCAACCCACAGGTTACTACCGAGCTAGAGTAGATAAAGCCTTTTTCCTCTTCAATGTCCATCAGAATAGGTACGCCAGCATAGAGCAGGTAAACTGAATAGCTCAGTCCAATCAGACCAACCAGCGCAACAAACCATAACACCGGGTAAAGTGCGGCAAAGCCGACCATAAACAGAGGGGTCGCTGTATAAGCGGCCAGTTCCATCGCTTGCGCAAAGGATGGTCTGGCGTCAAAGGTGACACCCATCCATTGGATAAGGTAAGCCAGCGCAAATACACCGGCGATTAGGCCTGCATACATGCCTACAGAGACAAACGCGGCGCTGGACTCAGTCAGCACGATGGGATCGCCAACTCCGATACTCCAGCCCATATGTACGGCTGAGTAATAGCTGCACAGTGCTGGGATCAGCGCTACCAGCAATATATGAGATAGACTGTGGGATAAACTTTCATGGCGTTTTTCGATTGTCTGCCATTCTTCTTTTGGGTGAGCGTATAAACCCCATAAGTGATTCAGAATCATAGCTTTTACCTCTGTTGTGCAAATGTTGTAAAAGTTAACAACTTGTTAAATTCAGAATCCTTAAGATCGTTCAAAAAGTCAACAATCAAGTCAAAAAATAACCATATATTTTTTGCCTTAACGACATCCTGGCGTAATCAGGATAAAATGCACGGGTTTTAACCCAGTGTTTGCAAGATGTATTCTGACTTATTAGCGCCAATCCGACAGTTTCTCACCTGTGAAACGCCCAACGCCTGGTTACAGCTGGCAGTGAAACCTGACAACCTACCGGTACTCTTGATCGATCATTTGTTGTGCGAACTAAAAGCTGCGCAAGCGGCGATGCTGATGATCCGCAAATATGCGGTGGACAAAGACAGCGGCGACGCGCTGCTTAACTGGTTAAAACCTTATGAAGCTTACGTATACCGACGCGAAGGGGATTGGCGGGAACTAAGCAAATTCAACACGCTGAAAAAAGCCATGATCCCAAAATCCAGTTCGGCATTTGAACAGGACCTGATTGATAAGATGGTGTTGCTGATTAAAGAAGAATTGCATCATTTCTATCAGGTGCTGGAAATTATGCATGAAATGAATGTGCCTTATCAGAATATTGAAGCGGGTAAGTATGCAGCCGGTTTACTCAAACACGTACGCACCCATGAACCGGCTACGCTGGTAGATAGATTGATTTGTGGGGCATTTATTGAGGCGCGCAGTTGTGAACGCTTTGCTGCGCTGGCGCCTTTGGTTGAACAGCGATTAAGCGACTTTTATGTGTCCCTGCTTCGCTCAGAAGCACGTCACTATCAGGATTATCTCAGTCTGGCTCAAATGTTAACGGAAGATGATTTAGCGCCGCGGGTGGCCTATTTTGCCGGGGTAGAAAAATCCCTGATTACAGGCGCCGATAGTGAATTCAAGTTCCACAGTGGGGTACCAGTGTAACCCTCCGCTCAAAGAGGCGTATTTTCCAAACGGACAGCGTCAGGCGTGACCACTAACCATGAACCTTGCTCATACCAGTCACCCAATACAATGCGTTGGGCGGCTTTATCCGCCAGGGAAAATTCATGAATTGCCGGGCGATGGGTATGCCCATGAATAAGACGTTGAACACCGGCATCACGCATTGAACGCTCAACAGCCAGCTGATTCACATCCATAATCGCTTCACTTTTGTACTGATTGGCCTGCATAGAACGCTGTCGGGCGTTTTTGGCTATTTTGCGTCGCCAGATTAGTGGCAGAGACAGAATCATACGTTGCCACCAGAGCGACCGTGAGCGTTTACGAAACTTTTGGTAAGCCTCGTCATCTGTACACAGTGTGTCGCCGTGCATAATCAAGGTGGGAGTGCCGTACAGTTCGATAACTTGCTGCTCGGGTAGCAATTGCATCCCGGTTTCATTGGCGAAGCGTTGGCCAATCAAAAAATCCCGGTTGCCGTGGATAAAATACATGGGGACCCGCTGCATAGCGACCCGTTGAAACAGTGCCTTGACCTGCTGATTAAATACTGACTGGTCATCATCACCAATCCAGGCTTCAAATAGATCGCCCAGAACGTACAGGGCATCGATACCGCGAATATGTTGTTCGATAAAACGTTCGAAAGCCGCCAGGATATCCGGGCGGCTTTCTGATAAATGCAGATCGGCAATAAATAACGTTGCCAAATTGCGTTACTCGCTTATAACGGCTTTTTCGATGATGACATCTTCAACCGGCACGTCCTGATGGAAGCCCGCATTGCCGGTGCGCACCGCTTTGATTTTGTCGACTACGTCCATGCCTTCAACCACTTCGGCAAATACGCAATAACCCCAGCCATCGGAGGTCTCGCTGCGGAAGTTTAAAAATCCATTGTCATTTACGTTAATGAAAAACTGGCTGCTGGCCGAGTGGGGATCCATGGTACGTGCCATTGCTACGGTACCGCGTTTATTGGCTACACCATTATTCGCTTCGTTTTTAACTGGCGCATTGGTGGCTTTTTGTTGCATACCCGGTTCAAAACCGCCGCCCTGAATCATAAAACCATCGATAACACGGTGAAAAATAGTGTTGTCGTAGAAGCCTTCTCTGACATAGTTCAGGAAATTCTCAACCGTGTTTGGCGCTTGTTCAGTCAGCATGTTTAGCGTAATGACGCCGTAATTTGTGTGCAGGTTAACCATTTTGTGTTCCGGATTTATTGTTTAGGGCGCGATTCTACCTCATAACCGCTAAATGGGTCTAATTGCGGATGCGAATCAGTCTGGGCAGTGATAAACTTTGCGCTCATTTTTTACGATACGGAGTTTTCTGCATGCTACACATTTATAACACCTTAACCCGACAAAAAGAGGCGTTTAAACCGCTGGTTGCCGGCAAGGTGGGTATGTATGTGTGCGGCATTACCGTATATGACGTGTGCCATATGGGCCACGCCAGAACCTACCTGAATTTCGATCTGATGGTGCGGTTTTTACGTCACAGCGGATATGACGTGACATATGTACGCAACATTACTGACGTAGACGATAAAATTATTCAACGTGCTAATGCCAATGGTGAAACCTGCGATGCATTAACCGCCCGCACCATTGCCATGATGCATGAAGATTTTAATGCTATTGGCCTGTTGCCGGCTGATATTGAACCACGTGTGACCACGCATATGCCTGAGATCATTGACGTGATTCAACGTCTGATTGCTCGTGGTCATGCTTATGTGGCTGATGATGGCGATGTGTTGTTTGATGTCAGCACGTTTGATAAATATGGCGAATTGAGCCGTCAGGATTTGGAACAGTTGCAGGCCGGCGCAAGGGTAGAAGTGGCCCGTGACAAACAAGATCCGCTGGATTTTGTATTATGGAAAGCGGCCAAAGCCGGTGAGCCTAGCTGGTCTTCGCCATGGGGTGAAGGACGTCCGGGCTGGCATATTGAATGTTCTGCAATGAACAGCAAACATTTAGGCACCCACTTCGATATTCATGGTGGTGGCTCAGATTTAATCTTCCCGCACCATGAAAACGAAGTCGCGCAAAGCTGCTGCGCATTTGACACGCCCTATGTGAATTATTGGGTGCATACCGGCATGGTGCAGGTTAATGAAGAAAAGATGTCCAAATCACTGGGTAACTTTTTTACCCTGCGCGATGTTCTGCAAGAACATGACGCTGAAACTGTACGTTATTTTCTGATGTCGGCGCATTATCGGAGTCAACTGAACTATTCAGAGGACAACCTGAAACAAGCGCGAGCCTCTGTAGAACGTTTGTATACTGCCTTGCAGGGCGTTCAAATCGAAGCGGGTCAAACACTACTTAATGACTACGTAACGCGGTTTGACGCGGCGATGAATGATGATTTTAATACGCCGGAAGCTTATTCAGTGTTATTTGAGTTAGCGCGTGAATTAAACATTGCCAAATCTGCCGAGCCAGATAATGTCTCATCATTAGCCGCGACCCTGAAATACCTGGCTGGGGTGATGGGGCTGCTACAGCAAGTGCCGGAAGCGTTTTTACAGGGCCAGGATGACGACGTGGACGTAGCGAATATCGAGCGGTTGATTCAGGTTAGAAATGAAGCGCGCAGCAGTAAAGACTGGGCGGCCGCTGACAAAGCCCGCGATGAGCTTACGGCCATGGGCATCGTGTTGCTGGATGGGCCACAGGGCACAACCTGGCGCAAAGCATAAAAAAAACCGGCGGCTGCCGGTTTTTTTATAAATTAAATTGCCACTTCAGTAAGGCTAATACGATTGTTGAATACAACAGGGATATCGGCACGCCGAAGCGGATAAAGTCTTTTGTCCGGTAATTACCCGCACTAAAGACCAACAGATTGGTTTGATAGCCATAGGGGCTAATGAAACTGGCTGAGGCGGCAAAGGCGACCGCCAGCGCAAATGGCATGAGGGGGGCGCCAATCGCCAGACTGATGCCAAACGCGAACGGGAACATCAGTGCTGCTGCTGCATTGTTGGTCATTAGTTCCGTCATCACCACTGTCAGCAGATAAATTGCGACCAGTGCGATAAAGGGGGAGGTTTCCAGCAAGACGGGAGAAAGCGTCTCGGTTAACAGCGTGATCACTCCGGTATTTTCCAATGCTTTGGCCAGCGACAATGCGCCGACTATCACTAAAATCAGATTTAGGGGTAGATTGCGTTTGAGTTCATCACCGCTTAATACACCAACAAATATCAATCCAATCAGCAGGCATAATAAACCGCTGGTTAAAGAGATAAATCCGAATGCACTGGCAAGCACGATAGTGCAGAAGCCACCCAGCGTACTCCATTCCTGGAGATTACTGAGTTTGCGGGTAAACCGATGTTGGCTGACGATAAAGAAGTTTTTCATCAGGTTATGGCGGCTATGAAAATCAGGCCCCGTCGCGAGTACCAGAAAATCACCGGCAGTCAGGCGAATATCGCCGTGTTTACCTGACACTTTTTCGCCATCGCGTCTAATAGCGACCACTGCGGCATCGAAAAGTGCGCGAAAACCAATTTGCTTTAAGGTTTTACCAATCAATCTGGAACGATTGCTAATAACGACTTCCGTGAGGTTTTTATTTAGCAAACCATCACTCTCCGCGAACAGTTGCAGGCCGTGGATATGTTGTAAGGTATCAACGCGTTTGAGATTACCAGTGAAAATGAGCTTGTCACCGGCTTCTATTAATTCATTGGGGGCTACCGGGCTGATTAACGTACCACCGCGAATAATTTCTGCCAGATAAAGCTCTGGCAGATTACGCAAGGCGTTTTCCTCAATAGAGCGCCCAATCAACGTAGAGTCGGCCAATACTTCCGCTTCAACAAAATACTGTTGATAATTTTCCCGGCTTAACGGGATATCCGGTAACTGATTGCGTAAAAAATACATCAGTAAACAGCAGCTCAAGCCAGCAATGCCACCATATAAGGTAAAGTCCCAAAATGAAAAGCCTGGCAGTCCATGTTGGATCAGAAAGCTATCGACAATTAAGTTGGTTGATGTACCAATCAGAGTTAACGTACCGCCTAAAATGGCGGCATAAGAGAGCGGAATCAGCAGCTTTGAGGGGGCGTAGTGCTGGCTTTGCTTAACCGGTCCCAATAATGTCGCAACCACAGCGGTATTGTTTAAAAATGCCGAGGTTGAAAAGGCTAATGCCACGATACGAATAAAACTTTTCGAATAATCCTGATTAGCGAGTTTGTGGGCAAGTCCCTTTATCAGCGAGGTCTTGTCCACCGCCATACTTACCAGCAATAACAATACGAGCGTGATTAGACCCAGATTACTGACTTGCTGAATCGCTTGTTCAAGTGACAGGATCCCCGGCAGGATTAACGCCAGTGTGCTGAGGGCAAACACAAAAGAGGGGCGTCGCTCTGAAAGGATCAACGCCCCGATGGTGATTAGCAAAACCGCAACAACGTATATCTGCAATAGATTCATAATTAGAGTTTGGAGATATCTAGTGCCTGCCAATGTGGGAAATGCTTCCGGACCAGCTGATTGAATTCCAACTCGAAGTCAGAAAACTGCTGTGTTTTATTCTGATCATGATTATGTGACAACACCATACCAGCGCCGACTGTGCCATTGGTAAGACGGTCGATAACAATAAACGCGCCGGTACTGCGGTTTTCAGTATAGGCATCACACACAACCGGATGGTTGAATTTAACATCACATACGGCGATTTCATTGAGTTGTAAATGCGTACCGTTGCTTTGTTCCAGTGTATTAACGTCTATCAGATAGTTCACATCATTGATGCTGCCAGGCACCAGCTTGGTGGCAAACTTAAAATCGTATTGCTTATTTGGCAGCATCGGTTCTTCGGCCATCCATACAATATGCGCTTTAAAGTTATTACCAACCCAAGGCATTTGCTCAGGCCTGATCAGCATATCGCCACGGGATATATCAATTTCATCTTCTAATGTGATGGTAATCGCCATAGGCGTAATGGCTTGTGGCAATTGCCCGTCAAACGTTTCTATCGCTTTGACTTTAGAGGTTTTACCTGAAGGCAGTGCCATGACCTCATCACCTGGTTGGATGTTGCCTGATACGACTGTGCCGGCGAAACCACGAAAATCCAGATTGGGACGGTTGACATATTGCACCGGGAAACGGAAAACATCGCTGGCGTCTTTGGATATCTCTATGGTTTCTAACAAAGACATCAGGGTAGGGCCGTTATACCAGGGGGTATGTTCACTGGGATTGACCACGTTGTCGCCATCCAGCGCCGAAATCGGCACAAAATGGATATCCGGGATATTTAGTTGTGCTGCGAAACGCAGGTAGTCTTTTCGGATCGTTTCATACACATCGCGGTTAAAGCCCATAAGATCCATCTTATTGACGGCGACGATGACATGTTTGATACCGAGAAGGGATGCGAGGAACGAGTGACGTTTGGTTTGGGTTTTGACCCCGGCTCGCGCATCGACCATAACGATAGCCAAATCGCACGTGGAGGCTCCGGTCACCATATTGCGGGTATATTGTTCGTGTCCGGGCGTGTCCGCGATAATAAATTTCCGTTTGTCAGTGGAAAAATAGCGGTAGGCCACGTCAATAGTAATTCCTTGCTCGCGCTCTGACTGCAGACCATCAACCAGCAAAGCTAAATCAACTTTTTCGCCGGTGGTACCCACTTTTTTACTATCTCGGGTAATCGCCGCCAACTGGTCTTCGTAAATCATTTTAGAATCATGCAACAACCTGCCGATCAACGTACTCTTGCCATCGTCGACACTGCCACAGGTCAGAAAACGCAGCAGATCTTTTCTTTCGTGCTGTTCCAGATAAGCGAGGATATCTGATTGTAATAATTCGTTTTGATTCATCATAATTAGGCACTCACCACAAAATAAGGGTTAAGCAGTGATTCTTTCTGGTTATATTTGAGTGATTGGCCAGAGCCATGTTCAGTAACGATACCGCCAGCTGCGCTAACAACGGCATGCGCGGCTGCCGTGTCCCATTCGCAGGTCGGGCCTAAGCGCGGATAAACATGGGCCGTCCCATCCGCGACCAGACACAATTTCAGCGAACTGCCCATAGCGACTAAATTAGTGTCACCATCCAGCGCAGTTAAAAAGTCATTAATTTCCGGGCTCTGGTGGGAGCGGCTACCGACAACCTGCCAGACTTCTCCTGCTTTGTGCTTGGTGACGCGAATTGGCTGGGTCTGTAAATTTGACTGTTTAAACGCACCGATTTCTTTTGCTCCCCAGTAGGTCGTATCCAATACCGGCGCATAGACGACACCAAACACCGGCTCACCTTGATCTATCAGAGCGATGTTAACGGTAAATTCACCGTTACGTTTGATGAATTCTTTGGTGCCATCCAGGGGATCAATTAACCAGAACTTGTCCCACTGTTGGCGTTCTTGCCAGCTTATCTCGGCGCTTTCTTCCGATAATATTGGCAAGTTACTGATGCGTTGCAAGCCATCTATGATCACCTGATGGGATGCCAAATCCGCCTCGGTCAGAGGGCTACTATCCTGTTTGGTCTCTACATCAAAATCACGCTGGTATATGTCGAGAATCGCTTCACCAGCTTGCCTGGCAATATCAATTACTGCTTCAATATCTTTGCGTTGCATTAGGCCAGATACCCCAGCGTTTTGAGTTGTGCGATGACTTCGTCTGCAGCGGTGATTTCATTCTGTCCTTTCCAGGTCAGGTGGATCTCCGGAGAGGTAGGAGCTTCATAAGCCGAGCCAATGCCCGTGAAATCGGGGATGTCACCTTTGCGAGCCTTCTTATACAAGCCCTTAGGATCGCGTTTCTCACATTCTTCTAAGGGCGTATCGACAAACACTTCAACAAATTCGCCTTCGGCGAGAATATGTCTGGCCGCATTTCTGTCAGCACGAAAAGGGGAAATAAAAGCCGTTAATACGATGACGCCAGCATCGACAAACAACTTGCTCACTTCCGCGATGCGACGGATATTTTCCACCCGATCTTTATCGCTAAAGCCCAGGTCACCACACAATCCGTGGCGAATGTTGTCGCCATCCAGCAGATAGGTGCTTTTGCCCGCTACATGCAGTTTTTGTTCGACAATGTTGGCGATGGTAGACTTTCCAGAGCCGCTCAGGCCGGTAAACCACAAGACGAAAGGCCTGTTGCCATTGGCTTGACTGCGTGCAGCTTTGTCTATTTTATGTTGGTGCCAGGTCAGATTGGTGCTCATCAGAAATATCCTTCCATTTTTTTCTTTTCCATCGAACCGGTTTCATCGTGATCGATAACGCGGCCCTGACGTTCTGAGGTTTTGGTTAGCAACATTTCCTGAATCACCTCAGGCAAGGTGCTGGCGGTTGACTCAACGGCGCCGGTCAGCGGGTAACATCCCAGAGTACGGAATCGAACGGAGCGCATCTGTGGCTGCTCATCCGGCTTGAGTGGCATGCGGTCATCATCGACCATGATTAGTACGCCATCACGTTCCACTACCGGACGTGGTTTGGCAAAATACAATGAAGGGATTTCAATATTTTCCAGGTAGATATATTGCCAGATATCTAATTCAGTCCAGTTGGACATGGGGAATACACGGATGCTCTCACCCTTGTTAATCCGCGCGTTGTAGATATTCCACAATTCCGGGCGTTGATTTTTCGGGTCCCAGCGATGGTTTTCATCACGGAAGGAATATACACGTTCTTTGGCGCGGGATTTTTCTTCGTCACGACGCGCACCACCAAATGCAGCATCAAATTTATAATGATTGAGTGCCTGCTTAAGCGCCTGAGTTTTCATAATATCGGTGTGCTTGGCACTGCCGTGAGTAAATGGCCCCACCTTCATGGCAATGCCATCGGGATTTTGATGCACTAACAATTCAAACCCGTATTTTTCTGCCATCTGATCGCGAAACTGAATCATTTCCGCAAATTTCCAGGTGGTGTCTACGTGCAATAGTGGAAAAGGAATTTTGCCTGGATAAAACGCTTTGCGCGCCAGATGCAGTAAAACCGATGAATCCTTACCCACTGAATACAGCATCACTGGATTTTCGAACTCAGCGGCAACTTCACGGAAAATGTGAATGCTTTCCGCTTCAAGTTGTTTAAGGTGAGTGAGCGTTTTATTTGATATCGTCATGTCCGTACCCGAAAGCATTCAAAAACGCGAATAATTTACAACTTTTTTAATTCGATATCTTTATTTTTAGATGCTTCATTATGTGAATTAGTTATAAGTAATTAGACCGCCGCGCTCGCCTTTTGGCGTTCTGCAGCCCATTCCAGCGACTCAAGATAGAGTTTTTTGGCCAGTTCATCGGCAAGCCCCAAACGTTGTTCCATATTCATTACCTTGGTCCAGTTGGCTTGTTCCAACGCCTGAACTAACTGTAGGCTCTCGCCCATTATGCCAGTACCATGCAGCAACGCATTTTTCATATCATCGACTAAAGCCAGCGATTGCAATAACTCTTCCATAGACGTATTCAACATGGCATCCAGCGTGGACAATAAACCGACCAGAAAGGCGCTTTCTGCCTGACTGTCCATCGCTCTGGCAGACATTAACAATTCACCGAAGCGAGCTCGCACCAGTGACATGTTGCTCAATTCTGCTGGTTTACTCTCGCCCACGGAGGCGCTGAATAGCAAATAAACAAAGCGTTTTAGTTCCTGCTCCCCCAATACCACGATGGCCTGGCGAATAGTTTGGATTTCGTTTCGACGTCGAAATAACGGTGAGTTTACATAACGCAATAGTTTGAAGGACAAATTTGCATCACCTTCAAAAACCTTTAAAACGTCATCAACTGCCACGGAATTTTTAGATAATTGCACAACGAGGTTGGTAAGCGCCATGCTCGAGTGGTCAAGGCGTTTTGATTGCATCACCTCAGGGCGGCTGAAAAAATACCCTTGAAAATAGCTAAATCCCAGAGAAATCATGCGTTGAAACTGATCATGAGTTTCGACTTTTTCTGCCAGTAACTTAATTTGCGGAAACAGACGAATGTCATGAATGATCTGACGAATCGTATCTTCATCCGTAACCATTACGTCGACCTTGATAATGTCGATGTAAGGAAAAAAATGTGCCCATACTGAATCGTGTTCGTAGTCGTCTAACGCGATCTGATAGCCACGTTCTTTTAACTCTTTAACTGAGTCTAACAGGCGCCGGGTCGGGCGGGCGGTCTCTAAAATTTCTACCACAATTTGATCCTGGCTAAGCATCATTGGATAGCCATTGAGCAAACTGTCGTGAGTAAAGTTAATAAAGGCAGGCTTGTCTTGAGTTAATCGAGGCAAGTCCAGAGTAGACTGCAGACCTTCCACCATACGACTGGTGGCCTGTTCAGCATCGATGTCTGGAAAAACGTTTTCCAATCCCTCACGAAATAATAATTCGTACGCAAATAACGTCTGGTCGGCGTGAAGAATGGGCTGACGGGCAGCAAAAAACATCATTGCTCCTTTGTGATTTCTACCACTACTTATCTAATTGGTCGCTCAGAAAATGCTGATTTTTGCGAAGTCTGTCGAGATGATCAGCATATCCTCATCTTTGGCTAAATACTACGTTTGGATTACCGCTTCAGTAACTCACTAAAACGCTGAAATCCTTGCAATACTTGTTCTGACGGTGATTTAGCCCAACTGACTAAAACCGTTGCTAAAGCTGCCACCAGACATCCTGGCACGATAGCATACAACCATGTATTTAAAGACTGATTATCAATCTGTAAAGTGCTGTTACTCCACCATAAAACCGTCACTGCCCCGGATAACATGCCTGCAAAAGTGCCTTCACGACTGACGCCTTTCCAAAATAAGCTAAGTAGAATTACTGGTCCAAACGCTGCGCCAAACCCTGCCCATGCATAGCTCACCAATTGCAGGATACTGCTATCACGACGGGTAGCCAGTAAAATGGCCACCAAAGCAACCAGTACTACCGATAGTCTGCCAGCCAGCACTAACTCTTTATCGGATGCGTGTTTGTGGAAAAATGCTTTGTAAATATCTTCGGTTAATGAACTAGAGGTAACCAGTAGCTGAGATGAAATGGTACTCATAATGGCAGCGAGCACCGCGGCGAGTAAGAAGCCACTGATTAACGGATGAAATAGCACGCCGGATAAATAGATAAATATGGTTTCCGCATCGGCTAACTCTGCTCCATGTTGTTTAACGTAAGCAAGGCCGACTAATCCGGTTGCTAGTGCACCCAATACAGATAGCAACATCCAGCTCATGCCAATACGTCTTGCGACAGGGAGCGCTTTCACATCACGAATCGCCATAAAACGCACAATAATATGCGGTTGACCGAAATAGCCCAGACCCCATGCCATGGCCGATATGATTGCCATAGCGCCGACGCCATTGAATATATTCAAAAAACCCTCAGATTGTTGGTTGAGTACATCCGTAAGCGGCTGCATCCCGCCGATATCGGAAAAGGCCACTACCGGCACTAAAACCAGTGCGATAAGCATAATGCAACCTTGCACAAAGTCAGTCAGGCTGACCGCGAGAAATCCGCCAAACAGGGTATAGAGCACGACAACCCCGGCTGTCAGGTATAACCCCAATTCATAGCTTTGGCCAAATGCACTCTCGAATAGCTTGCCACCTGCGACCACGCCGGAAGATGTGTAAAGTGTAAAAAATATAATAATTACCAATGAAGACAAAATGCGCAGCAGACGAGACGAGTCATTGAATCGATTCTCAAAGTAGTCGGGTAGGGTAATAGCATCGCCGGCCTCCTCGGTATAAACGCGCAGACGCGGGGCCAGAAACAGGTAATTAACATAGGCACCAATCAGTAAGCCAATGACAATCCAAACATTAACCAGTCCACTGACATATAACGCGCCGGGCAATCCCATCAGGATCCAGCCACTCATGTCAGAAGCGCCTGCGGATAGTGCGGTGACTGCTGGCCCTAATGACCTCCCACCCAGCATATAGCCTGACAAATTGCTTGATGCTTGTCGGTAGGCGTAGAGACCGATCCCTAACATCAATAAAAAATACAGCGAAAGTGAAATGACTTGACCCGTTTGCATTGCAAAGCCTTGTTTTTATTGTTATCACGCCATGCTAACAGGATTTACCGGAGACACCAATTGCAAAACCATGCTGAACCGACACTAAGATGGCTGGATTTTGAACAGATGAGTTGCCAGACCTTGTATGCCGTACTGAAATTGCGTCAGGACGTGTTTATGCTGGAACAACAGAGCTTATATGAAGATATTGATGGGCACGACGAATCCAGCCAGCACCTTTTGCTTTTCCGGGAGAATCAGCTGTGTGGATATTTGCGTTTGCTCATCACCGCGCAAACAGCCAAATTGCAACGTATCGTGCTCAGCCCTGACGTGCGGGGCCTTGGCTATGGCAAAATACTACTAAACAGCGCGCTGCGCCGAGTGGCTGATTGCGAGGACGTTACAGCGGTTAAACTGTCCGCGCAGGTTCAGGCTTCTGCTTTTTATGCACAATTTGGTTTCGCGCAGTCAAGCGAGCCCTACGACGATGGCGGCATAATGCACATCGATATGGTTCGCTCTAATAGCGCGGATTAAGCAGGTATCATGCGCTGAATTGCAACTGATTGCTGACCCGCTGTAGAGCCTGTTCTACCGCTGCGGCGGATTTTCCCACCACCACAACACTGGCATGGCCTAAATTTTTTGATTCGCCTGTGTATAGGGCATCGTGGAAATAGGCTGGTACCTGCTGCTGGGCCTGATGCGGAACAACAAAAACCGATACTTTGCCATCCGGCCCATCAATGATCATATGCAGGCTTTTTATCCGGTCAAAATCACATAGGTTAGCGTAATACACCTTGCCAATGTCACCGGTGAACTGGCCACTGAATTGTGCAAGTTTGGCATTAACCTGACTCAGTCCTACTTGTTCATCGATTAGAAAAGGTGCCGTCCCTTCGTGGTAGACATGCGCTAAAGCATGGTCGCCAAGATTGACGTTGCCCGGAAGCAGATAGGTCAGGCTAAATAGGCTAACCAGCGCAACACTTGCTGCGACTGCCCAATATTGGCGTCGCCGACTGCGATGACGCTGTTGCATGGTTTGGCGCAGCATTAAGCGTGCACGCATGCCATCTGGCGCAGGTACGCA
This sequence comes from Bowmanella sp. JS7-9, assembly GCF_004329715.1. Classification (GTDB taxonomy): domain Bacteria; phylum Pseudomonadota; class Gammaproteobacteria; order Enterobacterales; family Alteromonadaceae; genus Pseudobowmanella; species Pseudobowmanella zhangzhouensis. The sequence goes on along the minus strand of NZ_JXSY01000015.1, from coordinate 101,276 downwards.
CACTGCGTTGCGCAGTTTCTCGTTTAAACGTTGGTGTTCCAGCCACAGTTGCTTTTTGTCAGGTTGCTCGGCAATCGCTTTGCGCAGAGCCTCATCCAACTCATCCGGGCTGCTCATCAGTGCCCGGCGGAATGTCAAATCATCCATGTTGTTGGCCTCCCTGTTGAGAATAGGGCTGCAAAGCGTCTTTTAGTTGATTTCGGGCGCGAAATAATCGGGTCATTACGGTATTTTTGTTCAGTTGCAATTGTGTGGCGATCTCGTCACCACTGAGGCCAAAAATCAATTGCAGGATTAATGGTTCGCGATATTCCAACGCCAGAGCGCTGATATGACGCTGAATTTCACGCTGTTCGATGGCGGTATCCGGACTACCGTCCTCGCTGGCAACAGCAAAGTCATCAATATCTACCAGATCAAATTGTTTGCGTTCGAAACGTCTGGCATTTTCACGCCGTAAAATGGTAATCAACCAGGATTTGGCGGCATGCTCATCCTGTAGCGAGTCCAGCGCTTTCCACGCGCGCAGATAGGTTTCCTGCACGATGTCTTCTGCCACAGTTTTATCGTGGCATAGCCAGTAAGCATAGCGATACAGATCAGCCTGAAAGGCATCAACCAGCGCTTCAAAACGTCGTTGTTTCATCATCATGCCGGATAAGACCTGTGTATCTCGCGTTTGCTTTCGTGGCCACATAAATTTTTTACGTTACAGGGTAAAGCGGCTTAAGACTCGCCTGTGGTGAGGTCCTCTGAGCCTTCGCTAACTGGCCCAAATATTCTGCCAGAGGTCGACCTTGCCAAGCACTGGGCTGGTTAGCGTACTGACTTGCCAACATCTCATTGACCAACGTACTGAGTTTCGCGTCATCGAGCTTTATCAGGCTTGAGCTAATGCTTTGTGAGCGGTTGCCTGTCAGCATTCCCAGATAGTCCTTTAACAAGACTGTGGCCTTGTTTGCCTGATTCTGCACAAGCGCAGTGTGTAAGCGCGTTTTAATTTCTGCGCTGCTGATGGTCGGTATGGCTTGGGAATTAGCACTTTCCTGCTTAGCACCTAAACCTCGGCGAGAATGATTCCACCATAAGGTTAACGTCAACAGCCAGACTAGCAGTAAAATCCAGCTACTAGGCGACCACCAGACCGATGTGGCGGGTAGTGCATCGCTGGATTGCAGTGCTGTGGGTTGTGGTTCCGCCGTATCAGGTTTCTCACTGGCAACGGGCGACTCAGGTGTATCAGATATTGCCGGTGGCAAATTAGTTTGTGCCGCATTCAGTGCGGGTAATACGTTGATACTGCGTGACGGCAATATGGCATATTCAGTCTCACCGGTAACGACGTTAAACCAGGGAATACTGACCTCGGGTAACACGGTTAGCCCCGGTGTGTCAGGGATGATGGCCACTGATTCACTGCGCTGTGCCAGTAAATTACCATCTTTTTCGACACTGCCGGTTTTGCCCTGATCCGGATAGGTTTTCATACTCGGTGGGAACATGGCATTGATTCCCGGCAATTGCTCTGGGGACACGTCGACAGCCGACAGGATCATTTCCCGGGTAATAGGCACACCAACACGAAATTCTGTGGGTTCTGCAGACCACTTTTCAGACAATGCGACATATTCGCTGGGCAGCCAATGCTGACTATAAGATGCTGGGATCGCGTTGACTTGCACGTCTATACCAGGACCGACGCGGCTGACCCGCTTGGTATTGCGGAATAAACCCGAGCCACCCGATTGATTGTCAATCACTTCAGCATCGAAGACCGGACCGCGAATGGAATAGCTGCCACTTTTTTGAGGGGTGATGGCAAAGGTGTATTCAATAATACGGTAACGCTGGCCATCCACGTAATCACTGTATTCACGCTCTTTGCCAATCATTTCAACCGATGCATCTGGCATGGTTGGTGGGGTTAACCCACCACGCTGTACCGCTGTGGCGATATACAATTTTGCCGTGTAACGGATTTGTTGTTGTACATAGACACTGCTGGTGTCGACTTCGGTGGTCAGGAATAAGTCCCGGCGTTGCTGAATCTGGCCAAGAGGCACAACGTCAAGTGTTATGGGATCGCTTTTATAACTGCCAACCGAAAGTGACGGGATGGTGATCTTGCCAGTTGTGCGTGGGTAAATTACCGTTGTCCACTGGGTAAACTGACGCGTGTTCCAATTTATCATTTCTGTCCTGCGACTAACCTGCGTCTGTCCAACAATGAAGTCTTTCAGTAATGGGGAGGTGTCCAGCACATCATTACCGGGATCATCTTCTAACACGACTTGCAGGACAACAGATTCATCTTCAGCGATACGATTTTTATCGACTACCGCGCGCAGTTCGCTGGCAGTACTTAAAGAACTGAAGGTCAGCAAGGCTAAAAACTGCATAGCGACAAACCAATGTTTCATACTTACCAATTCTCCTCGGCTGGTGACAGCGTTTGTGTTCTGCGTCGCTGCTGATATTCCAGTAACATCTTGCGTTTTAATAAATAGGATGGGTCATCCGGTACTTTATTTAACAGGTTTTCCAATTGCATCTGTTGTTCAAGCGCGGATGACTCTTCAGCAGAGCGCTCCTGTTGCTCCTGTGCATCACTTTCCTGCGCTTGCTGCTCGCTTTGCTGCTCTTCCTGCTGTTGCTCTTGTTCGGATGCATCAGATTCACTTTGTTGCTGCTCGCTTTGTTGCTGATTTTGCTCAGACTCTTGCTCATCGTTTTGCTGTTGTGAGTCCTGTTGCTGCTGTTCATTCTGCTGCGCTTGCTCTTCTTGTTGTTTTTGTTGCTCTTCTTGTTGTTTTTTGAGGTTTTCAAGCAGAGCCTTATTGGCTTGCGCGTCGCTATGTTGGGGTTGTTGTCCAAGCACTGCGTCATACAGGGCAATGGCGTCATCCAGCTGACCCAGTTGCGCCAACGAATTGGCTAAATTGTATTGCGCCTCTATGCCACTGGCCTGGCTGAATGCTTGCGCCGCCGTTTCGTAATCTTCTGCCTTATAGGCCGCGATACCACGCCACATGGGATTTTCAAACAAGGCAGCAGCTTGTTTGAACTCGCCTTGCTCGAAGGCCTGTTGCGCTAATTGGTCGCGAGTGTGCCAGGCCGAGGCAATATCACTGGCGTATACAGGTTTGGTTGGTTGAGTCAGCACCAGCGCCCCAACCACAGACAACAACCAGCCGCGCCGAAAACTAGCTGCGGCGAACAGAAGTATCGGCAGTAACAACCAAGGACCTGCTTCTTGCCACTGATCGCCCTGATTGTCGTCTTGCTGCTCATCGTTTGTGTCCCGCTCTACCAGAGTTTGGCGGGTGATATAGTCAATATCGCTTGCATCGGCTTGCATATGCACCAGTACCCCTCCGGTTTGGGCAGCCAGGCTTTTTAGCTGGTGGTCAAAACTCTTCGGTACCACGATGTCGCCACGCCGATCTTTCAGAAACTGACCATTTTTTAAGGTGACAGGCGCGCCTTGCTCCGTACCGACCAACAACACCGACATGCGATAAGGGATGCCATTAAGGTATGCCCTAAGCTCTGCAACCTGATCGTTATCAATACCATCGGTGATCCAAAAAATGTCCCCCTGTTGATAACCCGCACTGGAAAGCAGCTCACTGGCAGCCTGTAAGCCAGCCATAGGGTCACTGCCGAGCACGGGCATAATTTCCGGCTCTAATGCCGGAATCAGGGTGGTCAGGTTCAGGGCGTCAGTACTGAGCGGACTAATCACAAAGCCGTCGCCGGCATACGCAACCAGCCCCATTTCTCCCTCGGCACTTTGATTAATTAAATCAATCGCTTTGTAACGGGCACGGGTAAGTCGATCAGGTTTGATATCGGTGGCACGCATCGACAGTGACATGTCCATCACCAACACTTTGCCGGTGTGCAACTGATAGACAGGTTGGGGCAAGCGTTGCCAACTTGGTCCTGCCAGCGCACTGACAGCCAGTAACCAGCCAATAGCAAGCAACCACCGGTATGAACTGGACGCGGCGGCAATTTTTCCTTCAAGCAAATTTTGACTCAGATGCGCAGCAATCAGGCTATGCCAGCCGCTTTTTTTGGTCTGCACATAATGCATGGCTACCAGCAGGACGCTTAGCGGAAGTAACGCCCAAAACCAGTCAGGGCGAAGAAAATGGAAATTTGCCCAGTCGATCATGCGTTACCCCTTACGAAACGATTAATTAAAGGGGACGCAGCCAGTAATACTGATAGAAGCAGGGCGAGACTAAGTGGATAAAAGAACAGTGCGGTGAGTGGGCGCATTTTTCTGCTTTCACGTTCTATAGGTTCCAGCTCATCAAGCTTCTCATAAATGGCCTCCAGCGATTGGGTATCCTTGGCTCGAAAGTAGCGGCCGCCTGTTTGTTCGGCAATACGCGTTAATGACGCTTCGTCCAGCTCTTTGGCATTATTAAAAAACATCGAAAATCCCATGCTGTCACCCTGACCACTACCCACGCCGATGGTATAAACCGTAACTGACTTTGCCATGGCTAATTCTGTGGCCTGCTCAGGCGTGATATTGCCAGCCGTATTTTGACCATCGGTAAGCAATATCAGCACTTTATTGGATTGTTTCTTTTCTTCGAAGCGTTTGACGGCAAGGCCAATGGCATCGCCAATTGCAGTTTGCTCACCAACCAATCCAATCACGGATTCGTCAAGAAGTTGCGCGACCGTATCCCGATCATAGGTCAATGGTGCCTGCAAATACGCCGTATCGGCAAACAGTATGAGTCCCAATCGGTCGCCCACCCGGCGTGCGATAAAGTCATCCAAAACCGACTTGATCATTTGCAGCCGGTCGACTCGTCGGCCATTTACCGTCATATCCTGATTTTTCATGGAACCGGATAGGTCCACTGCCAGCATAAGATCCCGACCTTCGGAGGGAATCGCCATGGGTTCGCCGAGCCATTGCGGACGGGCAGCAGCGCCAACCAGCAATAACCAGATCACGCATAACAGCAATAATCGGATCCAATGTTTTCCCGCAGTTTGGCTACCTGATTCAAAGTGCGACAAAGAGGGAACGCGCAAGGCAAGCCCCTGCTCACGTTCTTTTCTGGGCATACGCCAGAACAGGTAGGGCAGTGGTGCGATTATCCACACCCAAATCCAGGCAAACTCAAACATCCTGCCTCCCGGAAATTCGTACATTGTTTAGCCAGTGCGTTACCGCCTGTGTAATGAGATGGCGCTCCCCAACGTGCACTGGCTGGTATAAATTATTTTGCACCCGCTGCCAGATATTCGTGAATTCATCACGTTTGGTTTTTGGTAACACTTCACTTAAGGCCTGCGTCCATGCATCGCCATGCAAAGACGCTATTTTCTCTGCAGGCCGATAACACATCATCACTCGTTTCAGCAGGCGGTTAACCTGCTGCGGATAGTCGGCAAGTTCTGGTGACAGCGCCGCAAATTCTGCTTTCGCTTGTCGAAGTGCTGCGCGCTGTCGCCATGTGCGGATAAAAAAGCGTAAGGCAATCGTAATGGCGAGTATTGCGAAAATGCTAACTAGCCACCATCCCCAGGCGGGTGGCCACCATGAAACAGGTTCACTGAGGTGAATGTCTTTCAGATTTTGTAACGGATTCATCGTGGCTGGCCTAACTGCATGGTGAGGGGCAGGGCAGCATCAATTGCCATAATACTTGCTTTTGCTTGCTGAAGTTGTTGCTCGATACTGGCATACATGCGTGCATGATTTTGCTGATATGACTTAGCGGCATCTTTGTCGCCTAACCAGAGTTTTTGCTGGATATCGCCATCAGTAATGGCCAATTGTTGCGGCACGGAAACGTCAGGTAACTGGTGCTCAAAGGGATCGCTGATCACGCAAGCGGTCACCTCACAATGTCGGGTTAAATGGTGAATATGTCTGACACTGGCGTCATCCAGTTGTAAAAAGTCACTAATGATAAAAATCTTGGAACCCGGATGTGCCAGACGTCGCAGGCGCGCGCAGGCATCGGTAAGATGCATATGACCATGTGTGCCATCAGGCTGGTGATGCTGTTCGATACCTCCCAAAAGGGTAAGAACCGCTTTTGCACGGGTAAAGGGCTTATATTCACGATGCTGTTGTTGGTTGAAAATCAATCCGCCGATGCGATCGCCACGCTTTTGTGCGCTCCAGGCAATGAGTGCCGCTAGATGCGCTGCCTGCACCGATTTAAACAATAAGCGGGTACCGAAATACATGCTGCTTGATAGATCAACTAAGACAAATACCGGACGTTCTTTCTCTTCCCGATAAAGCTTTGTATGAGTTTTTCCGGTACGGGCAGTCACGCGCCAGTCGATACTACGAATATCGTCGCCCGGTTGGTAATGACGGGCTTCGTCAAACTCCATACCGCGGCCCTTGCTCCTGGCAAGGTAGGTCCCCGCCATTTTGGCATGAATGGCTTTCTTCGGCGTTAAATCCAGGTACATGGTTTTGTTGCGGTAATATAGCAGTTCGCGGATCCCTAGTGATGCGCCAGTCGCCCCCAATTCTCGCAACCATTGTTCAGGTTGAAACAACACCTAACGCTCCTACGGCACAGGTACCAGATTTAAAATACTGTCCAGTACATGATTAGCATTGACCCCTTCCGCTTCGGCTTCGTAACTCAGTAATAAGCGGTGGCGCAACACGTTATGGAAAACCGCCTGAATATCATCCGGGCTGACAAAATCGCGACCATGTAGCCATGCGTGGGCACGTGCGCAACGATCCAGCGCAATGGTGGCACGGGGGCTGGCACCAAATTCAATCCAGCGCGCCAATTGGGCATCATATGCCTGTGGTTGACGGGTCGCGATAACCAGTTGCACCAGATATTCTTCCAGCGAGTCTGCCAGATGAATATTCAGAATATCTTCGCGAGCCCGGAATAAGTCCTGCTGAGTAAGACGTACAGGTTTAATACTTGGTTTATGCAGCGCTTCGTCACGGGTCAGGCGCAAAATTTCACGTTCGGTTTCCGCCCCTGGATAGGCAATTTCCAGATGCATCAGGAATCGGTCCAGTTGCGCTTCAGGCAGCGGATACGTACCTTCCTGTTCGATAGGGTTTTGTGTTGCCATAACCAGAAACAAATCAGGCAACTTATAGGTTTTATTGCCAACGGTGATTTGACGCTCCGCCATCGCTTCCAGCAACGCGGACTGCACTTTAGCCGGCGCGCGGTTAATCTCGTCAGCCAGAATCAGGTTGTGAAACAGTGGTCCAGATTGAAATTGAAAGCTGCCATCTTCAGGACGATAAATATCAGTGCCGGTGAGATCCGCCGGAAGCAGGTCAGGGGTGAACTGAACCCGATGAAAATCACCTTCGATGCCTTGGGCCAGTGCATTAACGGCGCGTGTTTTTGCCAGACCAGGAGGGCCTTCAACCAGCAGGTGGCCGTCTGCTAACAGGGCGATAAGAAGATTGCGGGTCAGTGCCTGCTGACCAACGACCTGGCTATCCAGGTACTCAAGAAGTTGTTGAAAAGATTGTGCTGCCATAATGTTTAGTTACTTCGCGAAAATGAATGCCCAAATGGGTGTAATGCTGACACCCTAAGCAATATAAGGTTCAACGCAACAAAAACAATGTTACAAATTCTGAAAAACTGTTTAGCAACGATAGTTTAGCGCTGAGATTGACTAAACTTGGACTTTTGCCGCTGAACTTGTAAAATCGGACAACTTTTAACAGGTCTGACCACTATTAGGATAGCCTATGTCGAGCAAACAAAACCTGACAACCCGTAATGGCGATCGCATTGCGGTTGTTGCCGGTCTGCGTACCCCTTTTGCCAAAATGGCCACGTATTTTCATGGCGTGCCTGCGGTTGATTTGGGCAAAATGGTTGTAAATGAGTTACTGGTACGGAATAACGTTAACCCTTCTGATATCCAACAACTGGTTTATGGCCAGGTTGTACAAATGCCAGAAGCGCCAAATATCGCCCGTGAAATCGTGTTAGGCACCGGCATGAACGTGCATACCGATGCATACAGCGTATCTCGTGCATGCGCGACCAGCTTTCAGGCCGCAGTTAACATTGCTGAATCTATGTTGGTAGGAAACATCGACGTGGGTATTGCCGGCGGTGCGGATTCAACTTCAGTCTCGCCAATTGGTGTATCAAAAAATCTGGCTCGTGCCCTGGTGGATCTGCAAAAAACTAAAACGTTAGGACAAAAATGGGCTGTTCTGCGTAAGCTGGGTTTGAAAGATTTATTGCCAGTACCACCTGCCGTGGCGGAATATTCTACTGGTCTGTCTATGGGACAAACCGCTGAGCAAATGGCGAAAACCCACCAAATTGCTCGCGCTGATCAGGATGCATTAGCCCACCGCTCACATACTCTGGCGGCGCAAAGCTGGGAAGAAGGCAAATTGGCCGGTGAAGTGATGACAGCCTATGCAGAGCCCTACAAAGGCGCGCTGGAACGTGACAATAACGTGCGTTTTGACTCTAAGCTGGAAAGCTACGCGAAATTACGGCCGGTATTTGACCGCAAATACGGCTCGGTTACCGCAGCAAACGCGACACCACTAACCGATGGTGCGTCGGCGGTATTAATGATGACGGAAAGCCGCGCGAAGGCGCTGGGCTACCAACCTTTGGGTTACATCAAAAGCTATGCATTTGCAGCGATTGATGTGTGGGAAGACATGTTAATGGGCCCGTCCTACGCGACGCCGATTGCGCTGGATCGTGCAGGCATGACGCTCAATGATTTAACCCTCATCGAAATGCACGAAGCGTTCGCAGCGCAAACTCTGGCAAACGTTAAAATGTTCGCCAGCGACAAGTTTGCCAAAGAGAAGTTAGGACGCGACAAAGCTACGGGTGAAATTGATATGGATAAATTCAATGTGATGGGCAGCTCCATTGCCTATGGTCACCCATTTGCGGCGACCGGTACACGTATGATTACCCAGATGCTGAATGAGCTTAATCGTCGTGGTGGTGGTACGGGTCTGTTGACTGCCTGTGCTGCGGGTGGTTTAGGTGCTGCCATGATCGTTGAAACTGAATAAGGAACACGCATATGACAAACGAGAAAAATAGTGCGTTCACGCTAGACGTTCGCGAAAACGGTGTGGCTGTTGTCACCATGGACGTGCCTGGTGAGAGCATGAACACCCTGCGTGCTGAATTTGCGGATGAGATCAATCATGTACTGGATCAGATTGAAGGCAACAAAAACATCAAAGGTGTGGTGTTAATCAGTGGTAAAGCCAGCTCGTTCGTAGCTGGAGCTGATATCGGCATGCTGGATAAGTGCACCACGGCGGAAGAGGCCGAGCAGTTATCTCTGCAAGGTCAGGCGACCATGCAACGTATCGAGAATATGCCTGTCACGTGGGTAGCGGCGATCAACGGCCCAGCGTTAGGTGGTGGCTTAGAGCTCGCCATGTGCTGTCATTATCGCGTGTGTACCGACAGCGACAAAACGGTGATGGGTTTGCCAGAAGTGCAATTAGGGTTGTTACCTGGTAGTGGCGGTACGCAGCGTTTGCCGCGTTTAATTGGGTTACAAGCGGGCATGCAAGCCATGCTGACCGGTAAACAATTCCGTCCGAAACAAGCCAAAAAGGCCGGCATCGTTGACGAAGTGGTACCGCATTCAGTGTTGTTAGATGTTGCGATTGAATTTGCGCTAAAACGTAAACCTGCGCCACGCCAACCAAAACTCAACCTGGTGGGCAAATTACTTGAGCGCACACCCTTTGGGCGTCAGGTTTTATTTAAGCAGGCTCGCAAACAAACACTGAGCAAAACCCGTGGTAATTATCCGGCACCAGAGCGCATTTTAGATGTGCTGGAAGCCGGTGCGATCAGTTTGGCAAAGGGTTACAAGACTGAAGCGAAATATTTCGGTGAACTGGTAATGACGCCGGAGTCGCGTCAGTTACGCAATATATTTTTCGCGACCACTGAAATGAAAAAAGAGCATGGCGTCGACGGTGTTGAGCCTGCCAAAGTTGCCAAAGCAGCTGTACTGGGTGGTGGCTTGATGGGGGGCGGTATCGCCTATGTGACCGCGAAGGCTGGTATTCCTGCGCGTATTAAAGACATTCGAGCTGAGGGTATCGCCAACGCGATGAAGTACAGCTTTGACTTGCTGATGCCAAGAGTTAAGCGTCGCATCATGAGTAAAGCGCTGATGCAAAAGCAAATGGCATTGCTGACCGGTAGCACCGATTATGCGGGCTTCAAAAATACGGATATCGTTGTCGAGGCGGTGTTTGAAGATCTGAAACTGAAACAGCAAATGGTGGCGGATATCGAGAGTCAGTGCGCAGAGACAACTATCTTCGCGTCGAACACCTCGTCAATTCCAATCGGCCAGATAGCTGCGCAAGCAGCGCGCCCGGAGAACGTAATTGGCCTGCATTATTTCTCACCGGTAGATAAAATGCCGTTAGCAGAAGTGATCGCCCATAGCGGCACGTCAGATCAAACTATTTCTACTACTGTTGCGTTTGCACGCAGACAAGGTAAGACGCCAATTGTAGTCAAAGACGGCGCCGGTTTTTATGTGAACCGCATCCTGGCTCCATACATGAACGAAGCGGCATGCATCCTACTGGCTGGTGAGCCAATCGAGCATATCGATAAGTCGTTACTTAACTTTGGATTCCCGGTTGGGCCGATGAAACTTCTGGATGAGGTGGGTATTGACGTAGGCTCCAAGATCAGTCCGATTCTGGTCGCGGATTTGGGAGAGCGTTTCACTGCTCCAGATGCGTTCGATAAACTGCTGCAGGATGATCGCAAAGGTAAGAAAAACAAAAGTGGCCTGTATGACTACAATGGCAAAAAACCGGGCAAAGCAGTGGACGAATCTGTCTACACCTTGCTTGGTATTTCGCCCAGACAGCAACTGAGCGACGATCAAATTGCTGAGCGTTGTGTGTTGTTAATGCTCAATGAAGCAGCCATGTGTCTGGACGAGGGCGTCATTCGCAATGCGCGTGATGGAGATATTGGCGCTATCTTCGGCATCGGCTTCCCGCCATTCTTAGGTGGACCTTTCCGTTATATGGACAGCCTGGGTATTGATCATGTCGTTGCGCGCTTAAATTATTATGCCGGTGTATTAGGTGACAAGTTTAAGCCTGCAGAGGTCCTGGTGAAGATGGCAGCTGAAAAAGCAACCTTCTATTAACAAGCAGGCAAGTCTGCCATACACAAAAAGCGGCCAGCAGGCCGCTTTTTTATTGTTCATTCGTTGGTCAAAAATGCGTCGCCACCTATACTGCGCTCTCACTTCAGAAGGTTGTCGGAGTCGCCATGTTTATCGCCATTTTGATTAGTTTAATCAGCGCTGTTTATTTTTATGTTCAGGCGTTTAAACATGCGTTATCCCCGAAACGTTGGGCACTTGCTGGTTTATTAGGTGGGCCATTTTTGTTGCCATTATTCAAAATGCAAAAGCATATGGCCTGGCGACGGGTCGCTGGCTTTGAGAATGCTTTCCTGCGAGCATAACCGCTAATTATCAGACACAAAAAAAGCGCTAATCGCGCTTTTTTTTCATTTATGCAGCCTGTGCTGCAGACATTAGTCGCTTAGCGAATAACGCCACCTGGTTTAGAAATGTTGCGCTCTGCACGAATAACACCGCCAGGCTTAGAGATGTTTTGTTCTGCACGAATTACACCGCCAGGTTTGGAGATGTTTTGTTCTGCACGAATAACACCGCCAGGCTTAGAGATGTTTTGCTCAACGCGAATAACACCACCAGGCTTTGATATCGCCAATGCCGGAGCTGACGCTACAACCGCTGCTGCGATAACTAATGCTCTTAACATTTTATTGTTCCTTTTAACGTCTTGTTTGTGTGTGTGTGATCAGGTCTTTGCCTGTTCGCTAAAAGGAATGCGATTGTCGTGCCAACTTTTAAAGTCGGCTGCACATCAATAAAAACAAGGTCTGGGAGGGTGTGTCAATTATTTGAACGATGTTCATTTAGGCATAAAAAAAGGCGTCATGATTGTGACGCCTTTGATTAATTTGAATGATTAATCAATTTTCGCATGGTGTGGCTTTCAGTCAGAAGCTTGCCGAATCGCTCTTTATTCAGAGGCTTACTGTATAAATAACCTTGAATCATCTCGCACTGATAGCGGCGTAGGATAGCGAGCTGTTTTTCATCCTCAACACCCTCAGCCACGACAGTTAGCCCTAAATTGTGTGCAATAGTAATGATGGCCGAGGTCATGTGTCTATCCACTTCACTGGTAACGATATCGTCAATGAAGGCTTTATCAATTTTCAATGTATTGAGTGGGAATTTCTTTAAATAGGCCAATGAAGAATAGCCAGTACCAAAGTCGTCCAACGCCAGGTGAATGCCCATATCACGCAGACGTTGCATCATCACCAATGCATTTTGGGGATTCTGCATCAGGGTACCTTCGGTAATTTCCAGTTCGAGATAGCGCGGATGCAAGCCGGTCTTTTTCAAAATGGCATTGATTCGTTCATCCAGATCAGCTAGTTCAAACTGACGAGCCGACAGGTTGATAGCAACACGTCCCTTAAACAGACCTTCCGTCACCCATTTTTGTGTATCGGTACATGCCTTTAATAACACCCGTTCGCCAATATCAATAATCTGCCCGGTTTCTTCCGCGAGGGGAATAAATTGTCCCGGACTGATGATGCCTTTTTCCGGATGTTCAAAGCGTACCAGCGCCTCCATGCTAACCAGATCCCCTGAAGCAACATCCACTTTTGGCTGATAAAAAACAGTAAACAGGTTTTCTTTTAAACCATGACGAATGAGGGTTTCAATTTGTAGTTGTCGAACGGCATTTTGATTCATTTCACCGCTGAAGAATTGATACTTGTTACCACCCGCATTTTTGGCGAAATACATGGCCGTATCTGCGTTTTTCAACAATTCCTGTGGTGTATTACCATCGTTTGGATAGAAAGCGATGCCGACAGAACAACCCAGTACAAATTCCTGATTATTCAGCGTGAATGGACGCACCATTTCCGCGAGGACATTCTGTGCTAAATGCGTGATGCGGTGCATGTCGGTGTTGTTTTCAACTAACAGGGCAAACTCATCGCCGCCAAGGCGGTAAACGGTTTCATTGGTACCGGCAAGTTTTTGCATCCTGCGGGCAATTTCACCTATTAATTGGTCGCCGACCTGATGGCCCATGGAATCATTAATTTTTTTAAAGTTATCCATGTCCAGGCAAATCAACACATGATTTTTATTCTTACGCACCATGTTACCCAATGACGCGAGGAAGAAAGAGCGATTGGGTAGGTTGGTCAGGGTATCAGTGTTGGCAAGCTTAAGAAGCTCTTTTTCTGAGCGTTTGCGCCCCGAGATATCCGAAAACACCCCAACAAAATGAGTGATCTGGCGATCTTCGCCATAAATTGCATCGATATTCAGTTCAATCTCAAATTTCTCGCCGTTTGGGCGAATCGATTCGATTTCATCTTTCCAGGTGCCTTTTTGCTGCAGCGCCTGCCGAACCTGCAAATTAAAGTTTTCCGGATATTGTTCAAAATTCAATTTGCTGGCCAGGGCTCTGGCACGCGTTTCGCCAGTTATCTTGCAGTAGGCTTGGTTGACGGAAATATACTGGAAGCGTCGGTCGGTAATGAAAACACCATCAGAAATGGTTTCAATCGAACGCTTAAACAGACGTAATTGTTCTTCTGACTGCTTTAAATGTGTGATGTTTTTAAGTGTTCCCGCCATCCGAAGCGGTTGCGTATCATTCCACATTACCACTTTACCTCGGTCCAATAGCCACATCCATTGACCACGTTTGTTTTTAATTCGATAGGTTACTTCGTAATAATCGCTTTGCCCTTTTAGATGTGCGCGCAACGCCTTTTGAACGCGAGGGAGGTCATTCGCGTGGATATTGGACGCACCATCGGCAAAATTCCGTTGATTATCTATTGGGAAATCAATCAGACCCCAGGTATTAGAACGGACGACTTCGTTGCTGCCGATATGCCAGTCCCATAATTCGTCACCACTACTCCAAAGAGACATCTTCAAGCGCTCTTCCGACTCGCGTAACTTAATCTGTGCCTGTCGGCGCACCTGATACTGACGCAACCAATAAATTGTGAGCATCGCCGCCAGAATGGAGTAGGCGATTAATGCATTGGGTTGCAGCCAGAGCGGTGGGGCAATGTCAATTTCAAGGCTTGCTGAATGTGACCAATTTCCGCCAGGGTAGCGAGCCTGTACGTTAAAACGGAAATTACCGAATCCCAGATTGGTATACGTAGCGGCATGCTGGCTACCACTGGTTTCAATCCAGTTATCATCCAATCCAATCAACTGATAACGATATTCGATGTCTTTTATCGACACCGCGTTGATTGCTGCAAACTCGATAGAAAATGGTGAGTCGTTGTTGCGAAGATTGAGACCGCTGGTAGTAAAAATACTACTTTTACTGCGCTCGCGCATTTCGGACTGAGACAAATGCTTGTTGTAGACAGTTATACCTGTGAACGTAGGCTTAGGGGCCATCATCTCTGAGGCTGTACCTTTTGAAATCACGGCGATACCGTCGCCTAATGCAATTACGGCTCGGTTAGAATCTAAAACTAATAACGACCCTTCAACAATTTCTGCTGATAATTCGGTCGCCCCAAACTTATTAATTTTTCCACTCGCAACCTCAAAAGCAATCAAACTATTGGTTGTTGTAATCCAGAGAGTATCGTTAACCAGTGTAATATCTGATACGGGTTGACCATTTACATAGCGGTTAATATCCGTGGCATTGACTGTACTTTTTAGCGATTTATCGTAGATTATTAAGCCATCTCGAACCGTGCCAATATAAATTTTATCGTCAGCTTCGAACAGGGCAGTAACAGATAGCTGACCTTTAGATAGCTGAACACTTTCGAGACTATGCTCATGTGTCTTGTAAACGTACAGCGACTCATTACTGAAAATCCAAATTTGTCCGTCATCACTGGCATTAAAGATAACGAAGTTTCTATCGCTTAATTCGGGAATTGAGTAGGTTTCGATTTTCAGTGTGTCGATATCTATCGATTTAATGATACCGTTTGGTAACTCAAACCAGACCTTATTCTGGAACAGTCTGACGTAGGGATGTTGAAGCTCAATTTTAAGTTCTTGATTTTCTGAGTACGAGTCTCCGTTCAATCTATATTGAACAAGCTTATTGTCTCTCGCGATCCATAAGTTGTTATTATGGTCTATTTTGAGATCCCAAATATTGCCTTGAGTCGCTTCTATCAGTGTTCGTGTCACGCCTCTTTGTGGTGAGAATGACAACACGCCATCATTTTGACTGGCAATAATGAGTTCATCATTTTGTTGCTTTTCAATACTCCACACTAAACTCGCTGGTACTGAATTTTTGGATGTTCCGTGAGTGAATTTTTTAATGTATGACCCGGAACTTTTAACTCGATGCAGACCCTTGCCATGGATTGAAATTAAAAGGTCCCCATTGGAATTTTTTAAGATCTTCTGGATGTAGGTTCCTTTTAAGCCAAAATCCAGATAATTCGAAGTATCAAACCGCTGCTGACCTTCTGGGGAGATAACTAACAGTCCTAAGTCCGTGCCGATCCAAATTTCATTGCCATTTCGATTGGCAATAGATAGCACGTTTGGGCTAGGTAGCATTATTTTGTTGAGTTCGGAGATTGATCCGGATGCGTTCTTTATAAACAACCCATTTGATGTGCCAAACAGGACTTCATCTTCAAACTGAAGCGTAGTGTTTATTACCCCTAATGGCTTGTCGAGCTGACTTACCTCTTCAACAAGGAAAAACTCACCGTTTTGCCATCCTAAATTTCTGCCCTCCTGGCTAAGGTAAAGGATGTTTTTATCTTTGGTGATTGAGAGAATCTCACCTTCAAACTTTTTCGGTATTTTGACTTCAATTGTTTTGCCATTTTCTATGAAGTAAGCGTTTTTATTAATAAGCGCGATGAGTTTGCCATCATTTAACTCAACCAAATCCGTGGTGGGTTGACTTATATATCGCTCAAAGTGCTCTGACTCATATCGAAAGCGATAGATACCTTCGGAACCCGCAACATAAAGATTAGAATCAGTGGAAAATAGTAGCTTCCTGATTATCTGGTTTGGCAAACCATATTCAACGGCATTCTTGCCGCTGTATTCTTTGAATTGATAGCCATCAAAACGCAACAACATAGTTTCTGAAGAACTCATCCATATGAACCCCATATTGTCTTCTACGATATCGCGAGGGGTTATTTCTGAGTTATCTTCCAGATTGAGACTGTCGAACTGAATTAAACTGTAAGTTGATTGGTCTGCAATTGATGATTCTTCATCCAAGTGCATAGGTTTGAGCTGTGCAGCACAATGAAAGGACAGCACGAATGACACTGTCATGATGATATTTAGTAAAACTAAGCGCACTCAACACCTTTCAGCAGTGACTCTGCTGTTATTTTTCGTTTTAACTTCAGGCTTGCCGCTGTGCAGAAGCGAACCGACAATGTGCCAATTTACCGCAAACCTGCGCGATTACAAAGCGCAAATTAGCATAGAGACAGGTCTGAATCGGGTATCTTATTCAACGGTTAGGTATGTGGGGATATACCCAGCTGACAATTTGAACTCACTGACATTCGCAATATGTTCGTATCGCTGCCTCAGCGGGGAGTGCAATTCATCGCCGGTATGTAATACCAGCCCACCATTTTCGGTAGGGCTGATCAATCGCTGACAGAAATCGGCTAACTGAGCAGGCGTGATGGTTTGCATAGCATTGGCGATGCGCATGTTTTCGTCGAAGGTGAAGTCTTTATTAGCAATCGCCATCCAGTTTTTCTGTACTTTCACCGCAAAGTTAATGTCCTGGTCAATTAACTGTCGTGCAACGGAATGAACGATAGCGGGCCAGTTTTCCGGCGGATCCTGTAACAAGGCTTCAGCCCGTTGTTCCAGAAATGTGATGATAGCCTGTTCCAATTGATCCTCTGTGCTGTGAGGAGATTGCACATAAAATACCAGGCCAGGATGGTTGTTAATCGGATAATAACCGCTCCCTACCAGATAACCCAATTGCTTTTCGGTACGAAGCTCATGGAAGAAATCACTGGCAAGCAGTTGCTCTAGCAGGATGGTCTTCGCCTTATCCAGCACGCTGGCTGTGCGGGCTTGTAAATAGAGCACGACGGCGGACTCATCCTGACTGCGCTCGATACTGATCGCCATCCTGTCCATACCTGATAGATCAATAATTTGGCGGTCGATCTCCGAACAAGTGGTGGCGCTATCAATTAAACTGGTTTGAATATGCTGCTGCATCTGCCGCGCATGCTGTTTTTGCCAGTTCCCATGCATATAGGCTTGCAGATGATATTGGTTTAATAGTTGCTCTGAGCAAAGCAGGAGTTGCTCATAACTTACCTGCTCTAATACCGTGGCAATATCCTGTGCCTCCCAGGCATGAGCCTGCATCAGGGTATTAAGTTTGGCCATTAAACGGTTTATCGGTTTATTCAGCAGACTGTTTTGTGCGCTTTGTAACTGGCGGTGCCGTATTTGCTCGAATTTTTGCTGCTCAATCGGCAATTTACCAAGTTGTTTGCTTATTTGTTCAATCAGTAAGGGTTGTTTTTCAGCAAAACCACTGGTGTGTATTGTGAATCCTCCCTGATGTGCATAAGCGGAGATATTCAGCCCTGCAATTCCTGCCTGATAATATCGTTCGTTAAGATGCTCCTGCAGGACTGCTACCCATATGCGTTTCAGGGTTTGATTACCGACTCCGCCCAATACATAGGGTGTGTCAAATGACAAGTAAAACTCCCCCCTCGGAGAGGCAAATGTGTGTTCAGCACAATACCAAAACTGGAAGTTGGATGTATCAACCAAACGCTGAGGACAATCTGGCTCAAGCTCATTAGCCAGCAGGCTAAAATCGCTCATGATATAGGGGTTTTTGTCTGGTAATGACAGATTAGCCATCAATGTTTGCGTGTGTGAGGCTGGCAACTGTCGGGCGAATTTATCGATCGAGTAGGGTGTGTTGTACCAACTTGCGACCTTATCTGTATGTACTTGGGGATGAATTAATTTCAGACGCAGGTTTTCAGGCGTAAAGTAACTAATCGCTTCATCGAATAATGCAGGGTCAAACTCGCTTAACAGGTAATCGGCACTTAAACACTCATTTGGCGGCACATCATGTAAATTGGCCGCAATTTGTTGCACTAAGTCGATAGGTTTGGCGGGGTCCTGAAAATCAAACACCTGCTGACCCAAATGCTGACGCTCTTCAAAACGCCACCTCGGCAGGCCTTCGTGTTTAATTTGTTCAATTTTGGCAAACACCAATTCGCACACGTCATGATAGTGTGACAAGCCCGTCTCGGTTAACTGCATATTGATATTAAAGTCACGGAAGTGACTGCCGCTGATCCCTCCGCCGGCGGACAAGCCGGTACACCAGCCCGCCTGTTTTAGGACACAAAAAAGACTACCGTTTCCTTCATCACCCAACAGTTGGCTGATAAAGTCCAGCGGCTTACTGCGGGTATTAATGTGAAGCGAGGGCAGGGTGAATGTCATGATCAGCCTGCAAGCCGTCTGCAGCGGCATCACCTGAATTTGCACGCCGCGCTGAGTGGGTAAATAAAGTGGTGGATAATCGGGCTCTTTTCCAGGCAAAGAGCTAAATTCCTCTAGTCTCTTCTCAATCTGATGCATCCAACTATCCAGGGGCAACGCTGAGACAAAACAAAATGCCAGTTTATCTGCGACATATTGCTGACCGTGCAAGGTTTCTAGTGCTGATTGCAGAGTTTCCAAACTGTGCGCGCTGAATACTTCTTTGTTTCCAACGGCAAAACGACTGAACGGGTGAGCTGGATTGCAGGTTTCCTTGTGCACCTGATATAGCCTGCGCAGGTCGTCTTGTTGTTTCATCAGAAACTCTGCATTGATGGCTTCGATTTCTTTCTGTATGCGACCAATGTGGAATAACGGCTTTTGTAACATCGCCATAAACTGTTCACATGCCGTCAAAAAGCCATCGTGTTGTACATCAAAAAAGTAGTGGCTTGATTCTGTGCCCGTCCATGCATTGGCTTGACCGCCATACTGGCTGACATGATGAGATAAGTGATTCGGCTGAGGAAACGCTTCACAACCTAAAAACAACATATGCTCAAGTAAATGACTCAACCCATTAATTTGGTCCGGTTCATGAAACTGACCACAGCGAACAGACACAGCAGCGGCGCTTTTGCGACACTCGGCGTCATGCACAAACATCACCTTTACACCATTACTGAGCTCGGTGAAGTGGTAAGTTCGGTTATCGCGTGGCGGTTTAATCAAGATGCGGTTCCAATTAGGTTATGTCACAATGTCGAAGTGTTAAAAAAGCATAACGCACTTTGGTTTAATTTTGTGCAAATATCAAACACTTGCCGACCAGTAGCAAGTGAGACGTTGGTGTATCCATGAAACTTTATGTTATGCGTCACGGAGACGCGCAGTTGCAAGCTTCCAAGGACAGTTTACGCCCTTTGACGCAAACCGGTATCGATGAAGTTCGACAGGCGGCGGCGTGGTTGAAGCAGACGGCATTAACTATAGACGTCGTGCTGGTTAGTCCCTATTTGCGAGCGCAACAAACGTGGCAAACATTGTCTGACGATATTCACGCCGGGCAGTTGTTCAATGAGTCGAATATCACGCCAGATAGTCCTCCCGCCATTGCTCACGAGTCGATTGATGCATTGTTAAATGCGTTGCCTGACGCAGCTACGGCGCTAATCGTAAGCCATATGCCACTGGTCTGTTATCTGATCCAGGAAATGAGTGGAAATTGTGCACCACTGATGGCGACGGCCAGTGTGATCGAATTAGATTATGACCCGCAACGTGGTTGTGGCACGCAATTACGCACATTTCAGCCCAAATAAGCTAAACGCACCTTTATTTTTTAGCGATTTAACCGATAGTAGATTATCTAACCCACACTGTTATCGGATTTTTGCCGCGATGGTCTCGAAAAGCTTCACCGCACATTTGCAGGACGAATTAGAACGTCAGGCTGAGGTTGCGGCTGAAGAACAGCGTGAGGAATTTGCTGCGTTAATTGGTAGGTTAGGTGAAATCAACAGTCGCGCAGAATCTCTTAAAGCTGAAATCCTGCGCCGCCGCGAGTTAAAACGTCAAACCGCGTCAGGGGTTTGATAATGTTCGGGAATAACCCGAACTGTCTTAACCATATTCTCTGAAATTTCAATGATTTCCATCGGGTAACCGGCAATTCGGAAACTCATATTTGCTTCTGGAATTTCCTCTAAAAACTCCAGAATCAAACCATTAAGGGTTTTAGGTCCTTCAATGGGCAGGTCCCAATTCATTTCTTTATTCAGTTCCCGGATGTTGGCTGAGCCATCCACTAACACGCTACCATCCTGC
Organism: Bowmanella sp. JS7-9; assembly: GCF_004329715.1. Lineage (GTDB taxonomy): Bacteria > Pseudomonadota > Gammaproteobacteria > Enterobacterales > Alteromonadaceae > Pseudobowmanella > Pseudobowmanella zhangzhouensis. Next base: position 80,795 of record NZ_JXSY01000015.1, on the reverse strand, counting down.
TGAAGCTGGACGTCTTTACTGTGCGAGGGGATCATGCTGGTAGTGAAATCGCCGACAATTTCCTCAAGGATATCTTCGAGGGTTACCAGACCCTGTATATCACCGTATTCGTCTACCACTAAGCCAATGCGCTCTTTGGCCGTCTGGAATTTATGCATTAAAACATCCAGGGGGGTAGACTCAGGCGTGAAGTAAATCTCGCGCACAGCACGCAATAATGTGGCTTTAGAGAACTGATCTTTGGCCAGTAATCGCAGCGCATCACGCACATGAATAAAGCCAACGGCATCGTCGATGGTATCGCGGTAGACCAGTACCCGCGTGTGATGTGAGTTGGTTAACTGCTTTAAAATGATTTTCCAGTCTTCATTGATGTCGATAGCGAAAATTTCGTTGCGCGGAATCATGATATCTTCGGCGGTAACCTGTTCCAGCTCAAATACCCCCTTCAACATCTGTTGGTGTTGTTTAGGGATTAAGACACCGGCCTCGAATACCACCGTGCGTAGTTCTTCTTTGCTGAGATTATCACCCTGATCATGTCGCGGACGAATATTCATAATCGCCAGCAGTAAATTGGTAATACCGTTTATCAGGTACACAAACGGGTAAAACAGGGTCATCAGCGGCAATAATACCAATGACGCAGGAAATGAGATTTTTTCCGGATACAGTGCCGCCAGAGTTTTAGGTGTCACTTCGGCGAAAATCAGCACTACCAGCGTTAGGCCAAACGTGGCGACAATCGGGCCGATAACATCACCGAAAAAACGTTCGGCGATAATGCCTGCAATCATGGCCGCACCAATATTCACCAGATTGTTACCGATTAGGATCAGGCCTATCAGGCGATCGGTTTTGTCCAGTAAGTGGCTGACGCGCTTGGCACCGGCGTGATTTTCGTTAACCAGATGCTTTAAACGATACCGGTTGATGGTCATCATCCCGGTTTCCGAACTGGAGAAAAAAGCGGAGAGCAAAATCAAAATGGCTAGCAGTATAAACAGCGAGCCGGTGGATATCTCGTCCAACGAGTTGTTCCTATGTGACTAAAATCGTTCCGTTTTCAGCAAATGCTGAGAGGCTATTATAAACAGCCTTACGCTAAAATCACCTGTTTAACAAAGCGACTGCCAAAATAGGCCAGTGATAGCAGTATTGCGCCGGTTATCGTTGCAATAATAACCGGGCGACCGCGCCATCCATACAGCCGATGTCCCGCCAATAAAATCACGTAAATCAACCAGGCGATTATCGACAGAATGGTTTTATGTGCCTGACCACTACCAAGCATGTTGTCCAGAAAAACAAAACCCGTCAGTAGCGATAACGTCAGCAGCAGGGTACCGACTTGCAGTAACTTAAACAAGCCAGCTTCTACCGTCATCAATGGAGGTAATGAGGAATGTAACAAGGATGACTGATGGTGTTTCAGACGGAAATTGATGTAGCTAAGCTGCAGGGCATATAAAAATGCGATAACCAGACAACCATAGGCCAGCAGTGCAATGGTAATGTGGCTTATTAATGCAGGCTGTAATTGCAGGTGCATTATGTGATGTGCTGGAATAAGTGCCTGCATCGCAACAATGAGGGCACTGAAGCCGTAAACCATAGGCAACATCAGGGCATTTTGCAGTGAGAACGACGCCAGCGTCATGCTGATGGTGATTACCCAGGCGATTAAAGATGCCACGTTGGTAATACTTAAATCCTGTCCGGGAGCAATGAGTATGGTGTCTCTGAGCAGCAGCATATGGCCGACGAGGGCACCGACTGCCAACAGGTAAGTGAAGCGATGCATCGGACCCTGCTGATGAAACAGGCGGGTTGAAATGCTGGCTGCTGCGCCAATATATGCCAGTACAACCAACCAGTAGAGCCACATAAAGATATTCGTTCCTTCAATCATTTGACGCGAGTTATACCGTTTTGCAGGTTAACTTGGCAAGTATCCTGGTGGGATCTTCGATTGGTTTGGGTATAATCGCAACAATAACCAGTAATCAGATAATGACATGTTTGAGAATTTATCCGAGCGTTTAGGTAAAACGCTGAAAAACCTCAGTGGCAAAGGCCGTCTGACGGAAGACAACATTAAAGACACGTTACGTGAAGTCCGTATGGCGCTGCTGGAAGCGGATGTTGCGTTGCCGGTCGTGCGTGAATTTATCGCCCAGGTAAAAGAAAAGGCAGTGGGCGCCGACGTCGGCAAATCCCTTAACCCGGGTCAGGTCTTTATTAAGATTGTCCAGGCTGAACTTGAAGCCGTGATGGGCCAGGTTAATGAAAAGCTGAATCTGGCGGCTCAGCCTCCGGCTGTCGTCATGATGGCTGGCTTGCAAGGTGCAGGTAAAACCACCAGTGTGGCAAAACTGGCCAAAATGCTGAAAACCCGTGAAAAGAAAAATGTCATGGTCGTCAGTGCCGACGTATACCGTCCGGCAGCAATAAAACAGTTGGAGACATTGGCCTCGGAAGTGGACGTGACGTTTTTCCCGTCAGATATTAGCCAAAAACCTATCGACATCGTCAATGCCGCCATCGATAAAGCTAAAAAGCAGTTTTTTGATGTATTAATCGTGGATACCGCCGGTCGTTTGCACGTTGATGAGCAAATGATGGACGAAATCAAGGCACTGCATGCCGCGGTAAAACCGGTAGAGACCTTGTTTGTGGTCGATGCCATGACGGGCCAGGATGCAGCCAATACCGCCAAAGCGTTTAACGACGCATTACCATTAACCGGCGTGGTTTTAACCAAAGTTGATGGTGATGCCCGCGGCGGTGCGGCACTGTCTGTACGTCATATTACCGGTAAACCTATCAAGTTTATTGGTATGGGCGAGAAAACTGATGCGTTGGAACCATTCCATCCGGATCGTATCGCTTCGCGTATTCTTGGTATGGGCGACGTGCTCAGTCTGGTCGAAGAGATCGAGCGTAAAGTCGACAAAGACAAAGCGCAAAAGCTGGCGCAAAAGGTCCAGAAGGGTAAGGGATTCGACCTGCAGGACTTTAAAGAGCAGCTGGAACAAATGCGTAACATGGGCGGCATGATGTCGCTGATGGATAAGTTACCAGGCATGGGTAATATGACCGCGCAACTGAAAGATAAAGCTAATGAAAAAACCTTTTCGCAGATGGAAGCCATCATTAACTCGATGACGCCAGGTGAACGGGCCAGGCCGGATATCATTAAAGGCTCACGTAAACGTCGTATCGCAGCCGGCTCGGGAACGCAGGTGCAGGATGTGAATCGTTTACTGAAACAATTCCTGCAAATGCAAACCATGATGAAAAAAATGTCAGGCGGCGGCGCGGCGAAAATGATGCGTCGCATGAAAGGCATGATGCCGCCGGGTGGACCTGGCGGCATGTTTGGTCGTTAATTAACGGAAAAATAAGCAAAAAATTTAACCTCACCTACACTTTTCTCGACTAGGTCAAACAACACACAGGTGCTTAGTATGAGAAAACATGTCACTACATTAGTTGGTAGTTGTCTGGTTGTGATCGCAGCCAGTGCAACTGCCGACGACAACCTAAGAATCTCAGGCTTTGCGTCTCTGGTCGGTGGAACAACCCTGGATGGTGACGGTTACTGGGCAAGGTTGCCCGATGCTGCAGGTCAGTACGCAACAGGTTGGGATTTTCAAACCGAATCCCGGGTGGGATTGCAGGGCATTTACACCATCGATAAAAAATTGTCGTTAACCGGGCAGTTAATGATCCGTGGCGTCAATGACTTCGAACCTCAGATGGAATGGCTGTATGCCACCTACCGGGTAACGCCGGACGCGAGCGTCACAGCCGGGCGAATTCGTTTACCGGTTTATCATTATTCCGATTATATGGATGTAGGTATCGCGTATCCTTGGCTACGCGTGCCGTCAGATGCCTACTCTTTGGCGCTAACCAACATTCATGGCGTCAGTTTTAATTACAATCTTGACTGGGATGTCGGGACGACCAGTTTTAAATTTTATACTGGTCAGCAACACACAGATCCAAACAAGTTAATCACCGCCATAGAGCAATACAAAACCGAACAATTGTATGACGACAGTGGTAAATATCGTGGTGTGCGCGATATTCGTACCACCAAGGACTATGAAGATCTCAAAGGGATCGTGGTGGATACGCAAATTGACTGGTTCAATGTGCGTCTCTCCTACCTGACGGGTAAAGAGAAGTTCACATACTATGCAGAAGGGGCTGGCTCCACCCCATTATTTGGTGGCGCGTGGGCAGATACCCGTTTCATTGATGTGTCCGTATCGGCAGACTATGGCAGTATTTTTGCGATTGCCGAATACAATGATTACGACAACATCTACAGCTCCTGGTTTACTTCATTAGTATACCGTACCGGTAATTGGTCACCGTACGTTTTCTACAGTGATTTCAAAGGCGTATTGCGTTTTATCGCGCCTGGTGGCGTCACGGCCGGCTTTGAAGATGGAGTAACTGGCTCACTGGATGACAAGTACCACTCTATTGGTATTGGTGTGCGTTATAACCTCAACCCGCGTACAGCGATTAAAGCAGAGATCACCGACTTTACTGATGAAGGTGATGCCGCAGTGTTTATCGACAAAGATCGGGACGGCAATTCAGATGCGACCGCATTTGCCGTCAGTCTTGATATCGCGTTTTAGGGGGCCATATGAAAAAGCTAAATACTTTGCTGGCTAGCCTGTTGTTAAGTGCCTCTGCCTGCGCGGAGATAGCGGTTATTGTTAATCCTGGAAATAGCGCGGACATCTCCGCCGATGACGTGAAGAAAATTTATTTAGGTAAAATTTCCTCATTCAGTGACGGCAAAGATGCTTTGCCACTGACTCTTAAAGAGGGCAATGCGCTGCGTGGTGATTTCAATCAGCGTGCACTGGGCAAAGACGATGTGCGTTATGTGGCATATTGGTCGAAGATGCTATTCACTGGCGCTGGAGTCCCACCAAAAGAGATGGATAGTGAGCAAGCTATTGTCGAATTGGTGGCAACCAATCCCAATACCATTGGCTTTGTTGACTCAACAAATGTCTCGCCGAATGTGAAAGTCGTTACGTCATTTTAATCTCATCACGCAACCAAGACTGATGAGTCGTGGTTTTGGTTGCGTTTTCTCCATTTATCCGTACAATACTGCGGCCTTCGATCTACGGGTCGGGGCGGTTAACGTTAACGCTGCGGGTAAGTTGGTTTCGACGATCCCACAGGATTATCGGCAGCAACTTATCTACAACGAGTTTGAGGCATATTCATGGTTACTATTCGTTTACAGCGTGGTGGTGCGAAAAAGCGCCCATTCTATCAAGTCGTAGTTGCGGACAGCCGTTGTGCGCGCGATGGTCGTTTCATCGAGCGTATCGGTTTCTTCAACCCGACTGCATCTGGCCAGGAAGAAAAACTGCGCCTGGACCTGGCACGTGTTGAACACTGGGTAAGCAAAGGCGCTGGCCTTTCTGACCGTGTTGCGCGTCTGGTTAAAGATGCACAAAAAGCAGCTGCTTAATTTATTAGACAGCGACAGGTGAAAGTGTGAGTAACGCGTCTGATACAATCATTTTGGGCCGCATCGGAGCGCCTTATGGCGTTAAGGGCTGGGTCAAAATTAACACTTTTACCGATGAATCCACCGGTATCTTCGACTATTCGCCATGGCTGTTAGGCCCAGCGCATAAGCAGGTAACGGTTGACCAATGGAAAAGCCATAACAATGGTTTGGTTGCCAAACTGAGCGGGGTTGATAATCGCGATCAGGCCGAGATGATTAAAAATCTCGATATTGCAATTCAGGCCAGTCAGCTTCCAGAACTGGAAGAGGGCGAGTTTTACTGGCGAGATTTGGTCGGTATGCAGGTTGTGAACGATAAGGGCTACAACCTGGGGTCGGTCAAAGAGTTGTTTGAAACCGGTGCCAACGATGTCATGTTGGTACAGGCGAATTTCAATGATGCCTTTGGTCAAAAAGAACGGTTGATTCCTTATCTAATGGATCAGGTTATCCTGGACATTGATAAGGCCAGTAAAACCATCAAGGTAGACTGGGATCCGGCATTTTAATGGATAACCAACGCTGGTTTGGCCTGGTTAGCCTTTTTCCGGAGATGTTCAGTGCCTTTACCGAGTCCGGGGTGACTGGTCGGGCAGTGCGAAACGGTCAGGTTGCGGTAGAGTTTTTCAGTCCGAGAGACTTTGCCACTGATAAGCATCGTACTGTCGATGACAGACCTTATGGCGGTGGTCCGGGCATGCTGATGATGGTGCAACCGTTAACAGACGCAATTCACGCGGCCAAACAGGCGGCGGGACAAAACGCTAAAGTGATTTACCTGTCACCACAGGGCAAACCACTCACGCAGGCAACAGTAAGACGACTCGCTGATGAAGCGAAACTGATTCTGGTTGCCGGACGTTACGAAGGCATAGACGAGCGCGTGATTGAACGCGAAATCGATGAAGAAATATCCATCGGTGACTATGTGCTCAGTGGCGGTGAGTTACCTGCAATGGTGTTGATGGATGCAGTGGCGCGCTATGTGCCGGGTGTGTTGGGTCATGCAGACTCAGCGGAGCAAGATTCGTTTACTCACGGCTTGCTGGACTGCCCGCACTATACGCGACCTGAAGTCCTCAACGGCGATGCGGTACCTGAGGTGTTACTTAGTGGAAATCACGAAAAAATCAGGCAGTGGCGCCTGCAACAACAATTGGGTAGAACCTGGTTGCGACGCCCTGAATTATTAAATTCCCTGGCTCTGACCGAGGAGCAAGTGCGGTTACTGGATGATTTCAAACAGTCCCACACGCAGCAAGATGACGGTTAACCAGGTAGAGAGGATATGATGAGTAAAATCAGCCAAGATATCATCAAGAAAATTGAGCAAGCTCAGCTGAAATCAGACGTGCCATCTTTCGGCCCTGGTGACACTGTAGTTGTACAAGTACGCGTTAAAGAAGGTGACAAAGAGCGTCTTCAGGCGTACGAAGGTGTTGTTATTGCTAAACGTAACCGTGGTCTGCACTCTTCTTTCACTGTGCGTAAGATCTCTAGCGGTGAAGGTGTAGAGCGTGTGTTCCAAACTCACAGCCCAGCTGTAGCTTCTATCGAAGTTAAGCGTCGCGGTGCAGTACGTCGCGCGAAACTGTACTATCTGCGTGAGCGTTCAGGTAAATCTGCACGTATCAGAGAGAAGCTTAACTAAGCATCTGCGTAGCAGATTCTTATTCACTAAATCTAGTGTTAACGTTGACCCGAAAGCCCGCATCTGCGGGCTTTTTTGTTAAAGGGAAAAGGGAATTAGTGACGTTGAATAAAACTCAGTAATTGATCGTATGGCAGAGGGCGGCTATACAGATACCCCTGCATTTCCGCGCAGCCCAATTCACGTAATAATTCTGCTTGTTTAGGCTCTTCCACCCCTTCAGCGATCAGGGTCAAATTCAGGCTTTTACCTAACTCGATTACCGAGTGCACGATAGACAGATAATTTGGATCGCTGAGCAGATGACGCACGAATGACTGGTCGATTTTCAGCTTATGCAGTGGAAAGCGGCTCAGATATGACAGCGATGAATACCCTGTACCAAAATCATCGATGGATAACATCACGCCTAAATCATGCAGTTCATGAAGCAATGAAATGGTGTCCAGCTCATTGTGCATCGTGGCGCCTTCGGTGATTTCCAGCTCCAGTAAATGGGCGGGCATGCCACTGCTTTGCAGGGCGTGACGCACTTTGTCGAGAAAATCCCGCTGACTGAACTGAATCGGGGAAATATTGACCGCAACTACAAATTCGCGACCGGCATCGGCGAATAATTGCATCGCCTGTTGGCACGCTTTATTTAACACCCAGTCGCCCAAGGGCAGAATCAGACCACAGCTTTCCGCCAATGGGATAAATTCGCCGGGCGAGACAAACTCGCCGTCTTTGTTCCAGCGCAGTAATACTTCTGCCCCGACCATTTGCTGGTTATCCAGTCTGGCCTGCGGTTGAAAATATAATTCAAAGGCATCATGTTGGAGGGCATCACGCATATCGGCGATCAGTTGACGAGCACGCTCAACCTGACTGCCGAGCTGCGCGTCATAAACCGTCCAGCCGGCAACATCGCTTGCTGCGGCTCTTTCCAGCGCCATGTGCGCATAACGCATCATGTCGTCCGGCGCAGTGAGTGAGGTTTGATTTACCACACCGGCATCTATTTCCAGTTGGTGGCTCTGAATCCGTGGATACTGCTCCACGTAGGAAAATAACTGTTGGATCACCGACGTTAAGCCATCTGGTGTCAGGGTAGTAGGGAAGATGATGGCGAAAGTGTGGTCACCCAGATGAAAAACGTCCGAATTGGGAGGCGCAATTTTACTGGTTAACTGACTGAACCCGATCCCCAATTCACTGCACAGTTGTTTTGTCGACTGGCTGCCCATACTGCTGAGTAACTGCGCATGCTGACGCAACTGAATCAACACCAGTGAACTGTTTTGCTGTTCTTCAAATAGCGTTTGTAGCCTGGCCTGCAACTGATATTCGTTAAACAATCCAGAGTCAGGGTGATGGGTTGCCTGATAGGTCAGGCGTTTCTCAGCTTGCTTGCGGGCGGTAATATCTGTCAGGTGGAGATCCCATTCCTGTTGAACCGACAGCCAATGTAGTTCGCATTCAAGCGCATACCCAGCCAGCGATACCTCAAACCGGCGAAACCCTTGAGCGGACGATTCAGCCAGCGCCTGCTGTTTGCTTAACTGCTCGCTTATTTGACGCCAGATAGTCGCATCAGACATGCCGAGTTTATCGGTCAGGCGTTGGTATGCGGGATTACTGAATACAATCTGGTTATGCCGATCCAATGTAATGATTGGATTGGGCGTGCGGTGCGGGAACATCGCCAGACGTTCGCGCTGATTCGATGCGTTAAAGTAGGCATTAATTGCACGGGCGAAAATAAAAATAAGTATGGCGATAGCAAAGCTATAGGCAATGACCAGATAGCGTACACTTTGCACATTGGTATTAGCCTGCAGACTCTTTTGATAAATCTCACGCTGCACATTTTGTTGAAGACGAAGCAATGCGGGTAGGGCGTTGCGTCGCGCTTCACTGATTACCAGCAATTCTTCCCGAGCTGTGTCCCATTGCTGCGCATCGTCGGCGAGGGCCGTGTGCAGATTGTCCGCCGCATTGGTAATCATCATTAACTGCAGATTGACCAGTTCGCGGGCCTCGTGAGTAAAGGTGTTATCTTCCAAATTTTCTACCAGATTGCGTGCCAGCAGGTTGGCCGTTTTAAAGCCTTTGTCGAATACGGACTCATCCTGCGTGGCATAGAATTCATATAAGTAGCGTTCCTGCTCAGATAACTGATTGTTCAGAAGGCGTAAGTTATCGTAAGCCGGAATTTTATTGCGAACTAATTGATTGATATTACTAACAATGTCATCACCACGCAGATATACCAGTGTTGAGATAGTAAAGCCCAGCCCGGCGATCAGAAAAAATAACGTAGTGGAGTGCTTGCTGAATAAGCGACTTATCTGCATGACGTTTTGAGGTAACTTCCTGTGTCTACACCTTAGCACAGAATAGCGTTTAAAGACTGCTTTAAACTCAAGGACTTGAGTAACATTGAAGAAAATAGAGTTGCATGCAGTTTGTTCAATTGGTAAAAAGTCAATCCCCGCATTAAGTTTTAGATTTGTTGGGTGTAAACATAAGTTTTCATTTTGGGTGTGCGGGAAGCATAATATGAGTTCAGAAGCGATAAACAACCGCTACGTTGTTTCAGAAAAAGTCATCATCACGCCTGCACAATTGCAGCAGCAGTTACCAGCCTCCGAGCATGCATTGCAGGTGATTGGTCAGTCACGTCAAACCATTGCCAATATTATTCAGCGGCGCGATCCGCGTTTGTTGGTGATCTGTGGGCCCTGTTCGATTCACGATATTGAGGCCGCCAAGGAATACGCCGTCAAACTCAAAGCACTGCATGAACAATGCAAAGACAGTTTGTTTATTGTGATGCGGGTGTATTTTGAAAAACCACGCACCACGGTCGGCTGGAAAGGGCTGATTAACGATCCGCATCTGGATGGCAGCTTCGATGTGGAAGCGGGCCTTACAAAGGCGCGGGAATTGTTGCTATGGCTGGCGGAGTTGGAACTGCCGGTGGCGACAGAGGCATTGGATCCGATTAGCCCGCAATATCTGGCGGAGTTGTTCAGTTGGGTAGCCATTGGCGCCCGTACTTCCGAGTCGCAAACACACCGGGAAATGGCCAGTGGCTTGTCGATGCCGGTTGGTTTTAAAAATGGTACCGATGGCAGTCTGGATATCGCGATTAATGCGTTGCGATCCGCTGCCAGCGCACACAGTTTTATGGGGATTAACAAAGAAGGTCAGGTGGCTCTGATTCAAACCGCGGGCAATCCGGATGGGCATGTAATCCTGCGCGGCGGCAAGGCACCAAACTATGATGCGACCAGTGTAGCGGCTTGTGAGCAGGCACTGCAAAAGGCAGGTTTACATGCGGGCCTGATGGTCGATTGCAGTCATGCCAATAGTTTGAAGGACTACCGACGCCAGCCAGTTGTGGCCGAGGATGTTGTCACTCAGTTAGAGCAGGGTAATCAGTCCATTATCGGTATTATGCTGGAAAGTCATCTGCATGCAGGTAACCAGGCCGCAGAGGGTAAATCACTGGACCAACTCGCCTATGGTGTGTCCATTACGGATGCCTGTATAGATTGGCCATCTACTGAAAACTTACTTACAAACATCCATCAGCGCCTGTTATCCTTGTCGCCATTACAACAGGCGGGATAAGCGACAATGACATTGTCAGAGGATGCCACGGCGCTATTAGAGCAGCGCCGTCAGTTAGATGGACAACTATTTGAATTACTGGCAAAGCGAATGCACGTGTCGTATCAGCTGGCAAAGCAGCAATGTCAGGAAGGCCATCCGGTCTATGTAGCCAGTCAGGATCGCGCCATCGTAACCGAAATGGTGGCATTTGCGAAAAATGCCGGACTAAACCCGGAATTCGCCGAAGATCTGGCCAAACGTATTCAACGCGAAACCTATCAGGATAGTGATACCTATTTCGTACGCATCAATCCCGACATCAACAAAATCGTGGTGGTCGGTGGTGCCGGTGCGTTGGGGCAGGTGTTTGTGCGATTATTCGAGCACAGTAATTATCATGTGTCGGTGCTGGAAGCGGATGACTGGCCGCGCGCCGATGACATATTACATGATGCGGATCTGGTGCTGGTCGCCGTGCCCATCAAGCTAACCGAACAGGTCATCGCACGCCTGAGTAACTTACCGCCCGCCTGTATTCTGGCAGATGTTACCAGTACCAAACATGCCCCTTTACAGGCTATGTTAGCGGCGCATCAGGGGCCGGTAGTCGGTCTGCACCCTATGTTCGGTCCGGATGTAGGCAGCCTGGCTAAACAGGTTATCGTGGTGTGTGATGGTCGCTATCCGGAAATTTACGAATGGCTGATTCAACAGATGCAAATCTGGGGGGCAAAGGTCATTCATAGCAGTCCCGAGAACCATGATCATGCGATGGCGTTTATTCAGGTGATGCGTCACTTCTCCAGCTTTGTGTATGGCATGCACCTATCGGAAGAAAACCCATTGTTAGAGCAGCTGATTGCCTTCAGTTCACCGATATATCGATTGGAACTGGCCATGGTTGGGCGTCTGTTCGCACAAAGTCCGCAACTCTATGCCGATATTATTTTTGGCAGCGTCGAAGGCAAAGCCTTGTTACAGCGTTTCAGTCAGCGCTATCAGCAGGCATTAACCATGGTCGAACGCGGAGATAAGCAGGCGTTTATTCATCAGTTCGAAGAGATTGCTGAATGGTTTGGGGATTACGCCAAAACCTGTCTGGTGCAAAGCAAAAAGCTGCTGCTTAAAGCCGATGATGACCGCGGTTAGCAGCTGAATTCAGTGTTAAAAATAAAGAGCGCAGATGCGCTCTTTTTTTAGTCCTGAAGTGCCGCGGCGAGCGGTACTTTGGTCGGCGTGACTTCCTCTGTGGGGTAACAGCCGAGCACTTTCAGATAACGGGTAATTGCCCGTAAGCCTTCGATGGCATTTTGCATCGGGCCATCCTGCAGGTTGCCTTCCACGTCGATATAAAACATCTCTTCCCATGGATTGCCAGTAATCGGGCGGGATTCCAGCTTGGTCATATTGATGTTGTTGTCTTTGAGCACCAACAAGGCCTCAACCAATGCGCCGGGCTTTTGCACCGTCGACATCACTAACGTGGTTTTGGCGGGCACCTGAATCGGCACTTTGACCGACTTACGCGCCACCACAATAAAGCGGCTATGGTTTTCTTTCTGGTTCGCCAGGTTAGATTTAATTGCGGTCAGGCCATACAAGTTGCCACCGGCCTCACTGCCAATGGCTGCGGCATGAGGTGATTGCAACTCGGCGACCTTCATCATGGCTGCGGATGTACTGTCACACGGTTTGACTTCCACATTGCCCAGTTCAGCCAGGAAGTGGCTGCATTGAGCGAACACCTGCGGGTGCGCATATAACGTCGTGATCTTACTGGTGTCAGTGTTATCCGCCACCAACAGCGCGTGTTTAATCGGGTGAGTCAGTTCACCAATGATGCTTAAGCTGGTGTGCTGTAACTGATCATAGACTTCGTTAATACTGCCAGAGCTGGTGTTTTCAATTGGTAATACTGCGTAGTCGGCCTGATTGGATTCCACTTTCTGAATGATTTCGGCAAAGCTTTGGCAGCCTAATTCAAGGAACTCACCGGCGCGACGGGAGAAATATTTTTTTGCCGCAAGATAGCTGTATGAGCCTTTGTTGCCCAAAAATGCCACGCGATTGAGCGGTTGGGATTGTTCCGGGTTGGCGCGCTCAGCCAACAGCGCCTGTTGGTTGAGTACCGAGTCTTCGATGATGACGTGAAATAACTGGGTGATAAAGTGGGGATCCAGCCCCAGTTTTTGCCCCTGTTTAATCAGTTTTACCAGTAACTGCTGTTCACGGTGTTGATCGCGGATGGGTTTAGCTGTCTGGATCTTAGCCTCGGCAACCTGATTCGTCAGGCCGCGGCGTTTGGCCAATAACTCCAATACCTGTTGGTCGACCTGATTTATCTGCTCCCGGATTGGGGCAAGCAAATCTTCTGTTTGTGTCATTCTGTGTTGTCCTCACCGGGTTAAAACAAAAAAACCTCCTGAATGGAGGTTTTTAACGGCAAAATGCGGCTAATCCTCCTAACGAGAGGGGGTAAAGAAGCCAAAAAATTTCGCGTATACTTTTTTCATAGGACGAATGTAAGGCTCGAAGGGTAGGCTGTCAACCGCTAATTAGTCCCTGGTAACATTTCCAGTTGCCACACCGTTTTCCCCGGGAGCAACGGCACCGGATCGTCTGCCTGCCAGCGGGTTTCACCGGCAAAGTAGTATGGACTGAGGGGGTGACCTGATTGTGCTGAGGGCATACTCAATATGCCGCTTTGCTCTTGCCCCGGAGCCACCACAAGGCGCTCTGAGGCGCCAAAGCTGTTGGTGGCAACCCGCGGCATAAAGCTGTCACCGGCTTGCGGCACTGACGGCATGTTGGTTAGTGGTGCTAGGGTATCAATAACTTTACCCAACGGATGCTGAAAATAGCTTTGGTTATAAGTGCCCCAACTGGCGGTTTGCCAGTTGCCGGTTTGTTGGTTTAAGTCAGTCAGTGTCGCCAGCCAGGCTTGTTGTAAAAGCTGTTGCCAGTTGTCGTAACCACCCGGCAGTAAATGCTTGGGTTGTTCACTCACCAAGGCCCACATGGCAGTTTCCAACGGCGCGTACAAACTCTTGGCAGATACGGCGGGCTCCTGTTGTTGCAAGGCGGTGAATAACGGTGAAAACAGCAGATGGCGGACTTTTAAGCGAAACTCACGAGTTAGCAGGTAGCCCAATGATTCTGCACTGGCGCGCGCTTGCCAGTTCTGTAGCGCCTCGATAGCGTATGCCTTGCCGGCAAAATCAGCGCCGGGTATAACGTTCTGCAACAACAAATCGTGCCAACGGCTTAAAAACAGTGCGCGATCGTCCAGTTGAATAGCGAATAAATCCTTCTCGTCGATTTGGGGCAGACTGCGCAGTCCATCCCGAATTTGCTGGGCGCGGGCGCCAAGCGCCAACCCGCCATCACCGATGACGGCGAATTCATCACCTAACGTGCGGGCATTCGCCGTCCACAACCTGCCATCCACAGGGTTCACTCGCTGTGGATAGCGTTCTGAGGGAATAAAGCCCTGCCAGCGATTGTCTTTGGCATGACTGTCCAGTACCAAGCGATTATCAGATTTTGGCTGCGCCGGGATAGGCCCAGCCACCGTCCAGCCAATATTCCCGCTAGCATCGGCCAGCATAATGTTTTGTGCCGGCATACCGGCTTGATGGGCAATCCGGACCCCTTCGGTGACGGATGTTGCGGTTTCTATCTGCATCAGTTGCAGGTTTACCCCGCGCGGGTCGTGGGCGACCCATCGCAGCGCCAACGGATTGCCCTGCGCATCCACACCAATGACCGGACCAAACTCAGTGTGTTTAATCCGCAGGGGCTCGCTATCCTGTCCGGCAATATTAATGGTCTCTTGTTGGTAACTGAAAGCCTGCCAGCCTGACTGTGTCAGGTACTGTTCGCCACCCGGTGACACCGTCAGGCGAATCACGTCACTCCAGTCACCCTGAGTATTAGTAAAGCCCCAGGCCAGTTTGCCATTGCTCCCAGCGATCACCATGGGGGTGCCGGGCAAACTGACGCCAACCACAAAATGACGTTGATCGGCGTCCTGCCAGTTTAAGCGCATGCGGTACCAGATATTGGGGACGGAAATGTTCAAATGCATGTCGTTAGCTAACATTGCACCGCCATGGCGGGTGAGGCTGCCGGCGACCGCAAAGTTATTACTTCCGGGCAGCAAATCGCCAGGTTGGTCGAAAGCCTCCCGGCTGCGCTGGTTTATTTGTGCAGGTAGCGGCTCAGTGGGTAGGGATGGCTCCGGGATTATCGAATCATCCAACGGCGCATCCCAGCGACTGCCACTGGCCATTAAAAAGTCAAACCATTGTTCAGGCACCAGTTTGTGCAGAGCATCAACGCTGATATCGCGCTTTCCATCGCTATATTGCAGTTGCATGTACATGCTGTAGATCACCAGGAGTGAGTCTTCTGCCTGCCATGGGATGGGAGCCTGATTCAGTAACAGATACTCGAATGGCCGCATGCTCAGGTCGTGGATACCCTGATTGACGCCGGCGGCGTAATTCGCCAGTAACTGCCGGTGTTGTTGTGGCAGGGTCGGCAGTATTTTTTCAGCTCGCAGGCGAAACTGGTGCAAGCGGCGTTTCTTATCCAGTGGCAGTGCCGCCTGACCGACTAATTCCGCCAGTTCGCCGGCTGCATTGCGACGCATTAGATCCATCTGGAAAAAGCGCTCTTGCCCGTGCACGTAGCCAGTCGCGAACGCCAGGTCGTCGCGCGACTGTGCAAAGATATCGGCGCTCCCTAATGCATCCCGTTTAACGGTCACCGCATCGCTCAGATAAGTGCTTTTTACCTGACCATCTAACGCAGGCAGACTGGCTCGCAGAAGCAAATATAAGCAGGCAATACACAGGAGCAAAATGCCGGAAAGGCTATAGATAAAGAGACGGGCGCGGGACATGGTTTCTTCCTTGATAGGGCATAGTGGCTACCTTAACCAAGGATTGGGCGCAAATCCATCTGCGCCGACTGACAAACTAATGGTTGAGCAGACTGGCCAGGATCTGACGAACCTCAGCAGGCTCGAATGGCTTGTCACACAGGGCATTCACCCCAGTTTGCTGGATATTCGCCATCTTGGCACTGTTAGCTTCGGATGACACCATAATAATCGGAATATGTGCGGTTTCCGGACTGAAACGAATGAACTCAGAGAGCTCACGGCCATCCATTTCTGGCATGTTATAGTCGGTAACAACTAAATCAAACGTCTGGTCTTTAAGCAATGTCAGGGCCAACGCGCCGTTTTCCGCTTCGGCGAATTGTTTGAGTCCCATGCCTTCCAGTACGCGGCGAATATGGTTGCGCGCCATTTTGCTGTCATCCACCAACAACACCCGCAACTGTTCAACATCAAATAAGTCCAGTTCGATTTCATGGGTATTGATCAGATCTAATGACGCGGCCAACGCACGGGATAAATGCACCGGTTCAAACGGTTTGGGCAAAATCGCAACGACGCCGGATTGCTTAAATTCCTCTAACTTTTCTTTGCGGTATTCGCTGGACACCAACATAAATGGCAAAGACTGGTGGGCCTCATTGGATTTGATCTTTTGCAGTAATTCCAGTCCGGTACCGTCGGAAAAATACATAGCACTGACCACTAAATCTGCGCCATGGCCGGCCAGCATATCCCATGCTTCGCCAATGGTACCGGCGCTTTCTACTTGTCCGATACCGGCCTGCTCCAGCATGCTGGTAATAATTTTTCGCTGGGTATCCGAAGGTTCAACCAACAGGATGCTCAACTCTGATAATGCGATATCGTTTGCCATATACTCCTCGTTAACCACCGGCAAGCTTGCTTTTTATACCTTTTTTTTCAAGGACTTGCTGGATTTTTTCACGGTTGTCGCCTTGTATTTCGATGACACCCTCTTTGACCGAGCCGCCGCAACCACATTGTTTCTTTAATTCGGCGCACAGCAATTTTAGCTCAGCATCGCTAAATAGCAGGCCGCTAATGGTTGTAACGCCTTTACCTTTACGTCCTTTGGTTTCTCGGCGTATACGGGCTATGCCATCACCGCTGCGTTGTGGCTCTGAATGGGCAGGGGTGTCAATACGACCTATGCCCGTGCTGTAAACCAGTACAGAATCCTTATTTGACATGCGTTACCTTATTGGTGCAGAAGGGGAGTTACGTTATAGTACCGATTAGTTTACCCAATGCAGTGATATGTGGGTATATATCGATAGCAGTTTATCGGGGAATAATAACAATGAAGCTTGATAACAGGCTCTCCCAGGATGGCACTACCCTTACCATCGAATTAGCAGATAAATTTGATTTTGAAATGGTTCAGCAATTTCGCCAGGCTTATGCCGAGCTGGACAATTCAGTCACCGAAGTGGTCATTGATTTATCACAAACCTCCTATATGGACTCATCGGCATTAGGCATGTTACTCAATATGCAGCGTGTGCTGGGCCAACAGGTCAAATGCTTCAGGCTGATCAATTGTCGGGAAACGATTCGTAATATCTTCCAAATTGCCCGTTTCGATAAAAAATTTGATATTGAATAGCTTATGCGGTTGTTAGTGGTCGATGCCGACCTGTCGCAACGTTCTGCGCTGGCTGCGTTATTGCAGCAACTCAATTACGTCAGTGTCTCGCACATTGATGATATCGACATTGCCGGTGAGCTTATTCATCAGCGCGCCGTGGACATGGTGCTGGTGGACTGGCAAATACTGCAGGCCCAGCCTGATGCGATCAGTCGCTGCAAAAATCTGGCTGGTCAACTGCATTTGCCGGTGTTGGTTATCCTCAATAAACAACAACGACAGCGTCATGCAGAATGCCTGCAGCTGGGGGCCGACGATGTGTTACTCAGGCCTTATCGTCCGGTTATTATTGAAGCTATATTGCGTGCACACAGTCGCGCGCGAATTCTCAGCGAGCAGTTAGAGCAACAAAATCAGGAATTAAAGCGCCATCAGGTCAGCATTCAACGCGAGCACGCGATTGTTGAGCATATCTTTGCCAATGCGCTGGAGATCAACGCTGATGCGCAGCAGTTGATGGATTTTCACCTTGCCCCGGCGAGTAACTTCAACGGCGATTTATTCCTGCTTAATACGTCCTATATGGGCACGCTGTATTTTTTGATTGGTGATTTTACCGGCCATGGTCTGGCCTCGGCCATTGGCGCATTGCCCACTGCCAAAGCGTTTATGACCACCAGTGCCAAAGGGCTGCCGGTCGAAGAGATTGCTGCCACCCTCAATAGCACCTTACGCCAGTTATTACCGGGCGATATGTTTTTTGCCTGTATTGTCGGGGAAATAGATAACGCCGGCGTGCGCATGCGTATCTGGAACGGCGGGATGCCGCCTCTGTTATTGTTCAGCGCAGAAGGCGAGCTGCGCAAAGAATTTAACTCACAGCACATGTCACTTGGGATCATGGAGCCCAATGAGTTTGAGCGTGATGTAATGCAATATATCGCTGAGCCCGGCGACCGTTTGCTGGGTTTTACCGATGGGGTGACTGAAGTCACCAATCAGGCCGGACGTATGTTGGGCGTACAGGGCATCAAACGCTGGCTAAGTGACACCCCGGATATCGATATTCATCAGCTGATAACGCGACTGGAGATATTCCGCGGGCCGGGTAAGCAACTGGATGATATTACCCTGTTCAGTTTTCGCTGCGGCCAGTTGCCGGCGGAAAAAGCGCGGATTGTGCCGCTGATGCCCTGGCATTTTACGGTGACCATCGAGGGAGAGGATATTCGGTTAATCAATCCCATCACTCACCTGATTGAGCAGTTGTCGGCCCAACGTGGGCTGCACCGTCACAGCGGTTATCTGTTTACGATTTTATCTGAGCTTTACGCCAATGCGCTTGAGCACGGCTTGTTGCAACTTGACTCATCCATGAAAGACGATGATGAAGGCTTCAGTGCCTATTACCGTTTGCGAGAGCAACGTCTCGCCGCACTCAATTCGGGTAAAATCCGGATTGAGATGTCATTTAACCCAAGGCAACAGCAAATCGTCATTTGCGTGGAAGACTCGGGGCAGGGCTTTGGTTATAAAGAGATGCAAACGGGCCCCCAAGGATTGGATGCGCTGCATGGCCGCGGCCTGAATTTATTGCGTTGTCTCAGTGGCAACGTTGAATATGCCGACGGTGGTACCCGCGTGACTGTGGTATATCACCTGGATAATTAACCTGTGTTGCCGCGCCCCAATGGCCGGTATGTAACAAAGGGATCACTATGACTATTCGTAAAGCCACACTGGCGGATTTGCCGCATCTGGTCAATTTCAATCAGGCTATGGCACTGGAAACCGAAAATAAACGTTTGGATGAGGTAACCCTGACCGCTGGCGTACGTGCCGTACTGGAAAATCCACAATACGGTTTTTACCTGGTTGCGGAACAACAGGGTGAAATCGTTGCCGGATTAATGGTGACCTATGAATGGAGTGACTGGCGTAATGGCATTTTTTGGTGGATCCAAAGTGTCTATGTATTGCCAGTGGCGCGCCGCAGCGGTTTGTATTCTGCGCTACAGGGTAAAGTAGAAGCGCTGGCGGCCGAAGCGGGCAATGTATGTGGTATTCGCCTTTACGTAGAAAAGGACAATCATGTTGCGCAGCAAACCTATATCAAAAATGGCTTACATGAGAGCCATTATCTGATGTTTGAAAGTAGTCACGATTAATTTCGCGGAGGTAAATTGATTCGTTTTCTGGCCCTGCTGCTGACATTCAGCTGTGTTCCAGCGTTGGCCATGAGTCTCAAAGGCCATCAGACTGTGGCCCATATCGCTTATGCACAGCTAAATCCGACGGCGCGAGCGCAGGTGGCATCACTGCTGACACAGCTCAATCTGGCTAATTTGGCCGAAGCATCTGGTCTGGCGGACATTACTCGTCAGTTGCCTCAGTATGCCGACACCCAGTCCTGGCATGAATGGCGGGTACCAGCTGGCACCGAACAACTGGACTTAGCCCGCGATTGTGCGCAAATGTGTATCGTGCGGGCGCTGCATAATAATTTGCTGTTGCTGCGCGAGGAAAGTGGGGAAAAGCAGGCGTTGGCGCTGGCCTACGTGACGCACCTGATGGCCGATTTGCATCAACCCATGCACATTAATGTGGCCAGTGCGTTCAGCTTACCATCTGTTGACCGCTGGCAAGGACAACCGATAAGCCGTTATGACTACTGGGATAGCGCCGTACTGGCGAATGAGCCTTTTGCCGAGCGACTGGCGCTGAATATTCGTGGGCAATTTTCCCATGAAGAGCAGGTTCGCTGGCAGGTCGCGTCGTTAATGCAAATCGCGCAGGAGTCCTTTAACAAAGCGCGCAGTATTAATCGTCTGGAAGAGGGGGCAATCAGCGCCAATCGTTTCAGACAGGACAACCTGTATAGCCGCCAGCGGATCCTGCAGGCAGGATTGCGATTGGCGCACATTCTTAATCAATTATGGCCGGAGACGCACCCATGATCGCGCGTTTAAAAACCTGGCTGGAAAGTCAGTTTCAGCATGCAGAACAGCACCACAGCCTGTCTACTCAAATGGCTACGGCGGTATTATTTTTTGAGGTCATTCGCAGCGACCATAAGGTCGGTGAAGATGAATTGAGCATGTTGCGCAAGTTATTACATGACGCGTGGGGTGTGGCACAAGATGAGCTGGATGCACTGATTCAGGATGCCCGCCAGCACGCCGATGAAGCACTGGATATGGTGCGTTTTACCCGTGTGATCAATGCGCATTTCAGTCATGAGCAAAAGCGTGAACTGCTCACCGGATTGTGGAAACTGGCTTATGCAGATGCTCATTTAGACGGACACGAAGATTGGGCAATTCGTAAGATTGCCGATTTACTCTATCTCAATCATAGCGATTTTATTCAAACCAAGCTGGAAGCGACCTCTGGCGCTGATGACGCCAATTGATTACAGCTTAACTGTCTGAAAATTATGGTTTTTTGTCTTTTTGTTTAATTGGTGTCGCCAGTTAGCAACATATCTCAGCGCTCCGTTGTGCGCGTCTGCTTTAAGTTATTGATTCAAAACAAAAAATA
Organism: Bowmanella sp. JS7-9; assembly: GCF_004329715.1. GTDB lineage: Bacteria > Pseudomonadota > Gammaproteobacteria > Enterobacterales > Alteromonadaceae > Pseudobowmanella > Pseudobowmanella zhangzhouensis. The sequence goes on along the minus strand of NZ_JXSY01000015.1, from coordinate 59,923 downwards.
AAGTTGGCATCAGTTTTGATATAGCAAGGATGTGAGCAGGAATACCCGAGACGCCGGCTCACACCTGGCAGGTTTGTCGTGACCTGTCGGACTTCCGGGGGCTGTGACAACTTGTCACATGTGCCCCGGGTTTTTAAGGCAGTACGACAACATCAGCAACGAAAGGATCAGAATCATGCAAAAATTAATTTTAGTGTCAGGTTTATTGGTATTAAGCGCGGTAGCAAATGCTCAGGATAAAGGCGCTGAAAAGCAAAATGCCAAAGCGGAACAAGCCGTGGTTGAGGCAAAAGCGCAGGTCAATGCAGAACAAGGCCTGGCACGTGCAGAAGAAGCGAAGCAGGCGGCGGAAGAAAAACACGCCATGATGCAAGAAAAAGCGCAAGAAAAGTCCGAAGAAAAAGCCATGGACAAAATGGATAAAATGAAAGCTAAGGCTGCGGAAAAAGCGCAGAAGGCAGAAGAAAAGGCTGATAAAAAAGCCGAAAAAGCCAAGGAAAAATACTCAGCCGTTTTACTGAACGAGCTAGACCATGACAAAGATGGTGTATTAACCATTAAAGAGGCCATGTCTAACCCAAGTCTGCTGTCGTCATTCGGTAAACTGGATCTCAATGGTGACGGCCAGTTAAGCAGTGCGGAACTGGAATTAGCCGGGCAGAACGGCGCGCAATCTTAAGTCTGGTTATTGTCTACTCTAAGGCTGGATCATCCAGCCTTTTTACTTTGTTACAGGCTTGGTTTAAGGTGTGGCGATTGTGACCACTAAGGAACAGTGTGCAGTTAGGATCGTTACGACAGATCATTCTGTTTAGCTTTTTTTTGGCCTTGCTGCCATTGATGATTTTGCTTTGGCAAACTCAGCAGTCGCTGCAACATGTGGTGCAACTGTATGCCACGCAGGCGCGTCAAGCCGTTGATTTAACTCGTGATATCGAATTACTGCAGCGTCGCAGTCGCGATCTGGAACGTCTGGTTCGTCAGTACAACATTATTAAAAATGCCCAACTGCAGGGGCTCATTTCTCAGCAATTACAACAAGTGCTGCAGAGTCTGAACAATCTGTGCGATCAGGCACCTCAGCAAACCCTCTGCGAACAACTCAAAGATACCCTGGCGCGTTTGGACGAAAATAGCGATGAGAATACGTTGTCGCTGTATTTTGCTGGTTTGTCACAGCAATTAAACGAGTTTGAGACGTTAGCAGCAGAGCAATTAGATGCGTCATTAGCCAGTCAGCAACTGCAGGTGAGCGACATGCAATCCCGCCTGACCTGGCAGACACTGGCGCTGGTGCTTACCACGGTATTGATGGTGTGGGGCGGAAGCCAGCTTATTCTTGGCCCTGTGCAGCAGTTGCGCAATTTGATTAACGCGATTGGCACGCGAGACAAAGCCTTGCCACTGCGCCGGTTTGAACACCCCTATGAGTTGGCCCAGTTGGATACCCGCTTACGCTGGCTGGCGTTTCGCTTGCAGGAACTGGAAAGTGTACGCCACGCCATGTTACGTCATGCCTCCCACGAATTGAAAACACCGTTGGCTAGCCTGAGCGAGGGGTGTGCACTGCTTGCCGATGAGGTGGTAGGCGAGCTCTCAACCTCACAGCGTGAAGTGGTAGGATTATTAAATGACTCGGTACGTCGAATGCAAAATCTGGTAGAGGAATTGCTCGACTATAACCGCCTGCTGCAGGATGCTGAATCACGTCCGGTGCAGTTAGCCATTGCTCCCTTTTTAGACGAGGTGTTGACCAGTCATCGCCTGACGGCCGCGCAGCAGCACCAACAAATTGACTACCAGATTGAAGCGCAAAACTGGCTGGTTGATAAGAATTTGCTGACCCGGGTGATGGATAATTTACTCAACAATGCCGTCGCCTATGGGTTGCAGGACAGTACCATTGTGCTGCGGATCTGGAACGATGAGAACCATCAGATGTTGCAGGTCACCAATGCCTGTCAGTCGACACAGTCACTTGATCCGAAACGCCTGCTCGAGCCGTTTGAACGGGGAGGCCAGGAACGCAACGATGGCCGTCGCGGCAGTGGGTTAGGGCTCTCAATTGTGGCAGATTGTGTACGTATGATGGGTGGTAAACTGGATATCGTCGCGGCCGGAAGTGGAGAATTTAGTGTATTGGTGAGCATTCCGATGCACAGGGAGAGGGTATGAGAATTCTAATTGGATTATTGCTGTTGCTCAGTGGTTGTCAGTCACTGCAACAGTCATTGCAGCAACAGGGGTATCTGCAATTAAGCTGTGCAGGTAGCGCACTGCGACTTGCTGATGATGCCTGCAGCCAACTGGCATGGCTGGATTACTGGCAGCAAAGCGCGCAGTTGGACTGGCCCACCCGTAAAGCCATGATTGCCAAGCTGGGCGAGCAACCGGAAGAACGTTTGCAGGCGATTATTCTCAGTCAGCCGTCTGACACGCCGTATCAAAGCCGCCTGCGAGCGCAGCAAAGCATGCAAACGTTAATCAAGTCTTTGCCGCCACAACTGGCGACAAAGTTAGATCTGTTGATATACCAAAATGCGCAGAAAATGCTCGAATATGAGTCGGCGCTGGTCACGCTGGGTAAGCTTAACGCCCGGCAAGCCGCTACATTGAGCGAGCAGGATAGCCAATTAACCGAACAGCAGGCGCAGTTAGACGCCATGCATGCACAAATCCAGGCGCTGTTAAAACTAGAACAACGACTTACCAGCCAAGAGGTAACCAATGAGCAGTAATAAAGGCCGTATTTTACTGGTCGATGATGACGCCAGCCTGCTGAGATTACTCAGTATTCGTCTGCAGGGAGAAGGGCACAATGTGATCTGTGCCGAAAGCGCTGAGCAGGCGCTGAAATTATTACGTAAGGACACCCCGGATTTAATTATCTCTGATTTGCGCATGCCGGGCGCCGATGGTCTGGCGCTGTTTGATGATGTGGTGCGCGAATTTCCGGGCCTGCCGGTGATCATTATGACGGCCCATGGCACCATCGCCGATGCAGTTGACGCCACTCAGCGTGGGGTGCATGGCTTTATTACTAAACCTGTGGATCATGAGGCGCTGCGCAGCAGTATTGAGCGGGCGCTGGCAGTCAGCCATGTGGCTAGGGATGATAACTGGCGGCGGGATATCATTTCCCGTTCTCCGGTGGTCGAACAGTTGCTGGAGCAAGCCTATCGGGTCGCGCAACGTGATGTCAGCGTACTGGTGACGGGGGCATCCGGCACCGGAAAAGAATTGCTGGCCCGTGCCATCCACCGCGCCAGCCCGCGCCGTGATCATCCGTTTATCGCGATTAACTGCGGTGCCATTCCGGAAAATCTACTGGAGTCGGAATTGTTTGGTCATGCCAAAGGTGCATTTACCGGCGCGGTGGCCGAGCATGCCGGTCTGTTCCGTCAGGCCGATAAAGGCACATTATTTTTGGATGAAATTGGTGATATGCCGTTGCATCTGCAGGTCAAATTATTGCGTGCGTTGCAGGAGCGTCAGATCCGCCCGGTTGGCAGCAGCAAAACCTATGATATCGATGTGCGAATTATTTCCGCCACCCATCGCGATATCAAACAGGCCATGCAGGAAGGGCAGTTCCGGGAGGATTTGTACTACCGCTTGAATGTAGTGAATCTGCATTTGCCAGCGCTCAATGAGCGTGCCGAAGACATTCCGCTGATTGCCCGTTATCTGCTCAAACAAAGCGCCGAACGACATAATGTTGACGTGTCGCGCTTTGCCGATGATGCCATGCAGTTACTAAGCACTGCGCCATGGCCGGGTAATGTGCGCCAATTGGTGAATGTGGTGGAGCAATGCGTGGCGTTAACCCACACGCCGGTTGTGGGCGTGCATTTGGTCGAACAAGCCCTGTCTGAGTCTGCCGGAATTTTTCCTACCCTGACCGAAGCGCGTGATGCGTTTGAGCGTCAGTATCTGGTGAAAGTGCTGAAAATGGCGGAAGGAAATGTCACACGCGCCGCCGAACTGGCGGGTAGAAATCGTACAGATATGCACAAACTACTTAAAAAACATGATCTTAATGCGAGTGATATGCGTCTGGAGGAAAGCGAATAATCCTGATATTCACCGCCTGCGACGGGTGACTTTAAGTGGCGAATGTTTATAATAAGCGGCTTTTGTAATTAGTCTTTTCGCCCGTCAGGTGGGCTCAACAGGTAACATCAATGCGTACGGATTATTGCGGTAAAATTAACGCGTCTCATATTGGCCAGACTGTCACTTTACACGGCTGGGTTAACCGTCGCCGGGATTTAGGTGGCGTTATCTTCATCGACCTTCGCGACCGTGAAGGCATCGTACAGGTAGTCTACGATCCGGATTTGGAAGACGTCTTTGCCAAAGCAAATAGCCTGCGTAACGAATTCTGTGTTGAGATCAAAGGCTTGGTGCGTGCGCGTCCCGATAGCCAGATCAATAAAACCATGGCCACTGGCGAGATCGAAATTCTCGGCAAAGATGTCACCGTACTGAACAAGTCCGCGCCGCTGCCGCTGGATTTCAATCAGGACAACTCTGAAGAACAACGCCTGAAGTACCGTTACCTGGATCTACGTCGTCCATTGATGGCCGATCGCTTAAAGTTCCGTGCCCGCGTAACCAGCGCAGTGCGCCGTTATCTGGAAGAGCAGGGCTTTTTAGATATCGAAACGCCGATGCTGACCAAAGCCACGCCAGAAGGTGCCCGTGATTATCTGGTACCCAGCCGTACCCACAAAGGCCGTTTCTTTGCATTGCCACAGTCACCTCAGTTGTTTAAACAGCTGCTGATGATGGCGGGCATGGACCGTTACTATCAGATCGTAAAATGCTTCCGTGATGAAGATTTACGTGCGGACCGTCAGCCAGAATTTACCCAAATCGATATTGAAACGACCTTCCTCGACGCCGAAGGCGTTATGAGCATCACCGAAGGCATGATCCGTGATTTATTCATGCAGATGCTGAATGTGGATCTGGGCGAATTCCCGCGTATGACCTACGCCGATGCGGTGAAGTACTACGGCTCTGACAAACCTGACCTGCGTAACCCAATGGTGCTGACCGATGTGGCGGATATTCTCGCCGGTGTCGAGTTTAAAGTATTCTCTGGTCCGGCAAATGATCCTAAAGGCCGTGTCAGTGCACTGCGCGTACCGGGCGGTGCCAGCTTGTCGCGTAAACAGATTGATGATTACACCCAGTTCGTGGGGATCTATGGTGCCAAAGGTCTGGCATGGATGAAGATCAACGATAAAGCGGCGGGCTTTGACGGCGTGCAGTCGCCAGTGGCTAAGTTCCTGTCAGCCGAGGTTGTCGCCCAGTTAATCGAACGGACGAATGCCGAAGATGGCGATATCCTGCTGTTCGGCGCAGATAAATATAGTGTTGTTACCGAAGCGATGGGCGCGCTGCGTCTGCGTATCGGTGAGGATCTGGATCTGCTGCAAGGTGAATGGCGCCCGTTGTGGGTAGTGGATTTCCCTATGTTCGAAGAAGTGGACGGCAAACTGTTTGCCTGTCACCACCCATTTACCGCACCACGCAATATGACCCCGGCAGAATTGAAAGCCGCACCAGCCGGTGCCGTGTCAAATGCCTATGACATGGTGTTAAACGGTGTTGAGTTGGGTGGTGGTTCCGTGCGTATCCACGATCAGGCCATGCAGGAAGTGGTATTCAGTATTCTGGGCATTGAAGAGCAGGAAGCGCAAAGCAAGTTTGGTTTCCTGTTAGAAGCGTTGAAGTATGGTGCACCGCCACACGCGGGTCTGGCATTTGGTTTGGACCGTCTGGTTATGCTGATGACAGGCGCGACCTCGATTCGCGACGTAATGGCGTTCCCGAAAACCACCACTGCCGCTTGTCCGTTGACCGAAGCGCCGGGTGTAGCCAATGATGAGCAGTTAAAAGAACTGGCTATCCAAACTGTTAAGCAGGATGCCTGATAAGCTGCGCCAGCCTGCAAATTGTGGGCTGGCACATTCTCACGCAAATCGGAACACAGTGTGATCATTTTAGGGATTGACCCGGGCTCGCGATTAACCGGTTACGGTGTGGTCAGGCAGCTAGGGAGTAAATTCGAATATCTCGGCAGTGGCTGTATACGCCTCGGTGATGCGCCATTGCCGCAACGTCTGCAAACCATCCATGCCGCTATCTGTGAAATTATCGGCCAGTTCCAGCCTGATGAATTTGCCATTGAACAGGTATTTATGGCCAACAACCCGGACTCTGCGTTAAAACTCGGGCAGGCCCGCGGAGCGGCTATCGTCGCCGCCACCAACCATAATCTGCCGGTGGCAGAATACTCAGCAAGACAGATTAAACAGGCCGTAGTGGGCAAGGGCTCGGCAGCCAAAACTCAGGTGCAGCATATGGTGAAATATTTGCTGCAATTACCCGGTACGCCCCAGGCTGATGCGGCCGATGCCCTGGCGGTGGCATTATGTCATGGGCATAGTCAGCAGAGTCTGATAAAAATGGCAGGACAAGCCAGCAAAACGGTGCGAGGGCGCCTGCGCTAGGTCCCGATTAACATATTCTAATAAGGGGTTATTGTGATAGGCCGAATTCGAGGCACACTCATTGAAAAATCTGCGCCGGACGTACTTATCGACGTAGCGGGCGTGGGTTACGAAATTCAAATCCCGATGACCAGTTTTTATGAGTTACCCGCCTGTGGTAGCGAAGCAATTCTGTATACCCATTTCGTTGTGCGCGAAGATGCGCAACTGCTGTTTGGTTTTGCGAAAAAATCAGATCGTGCATTGTTCCGTGAATTAATCAAAGCCAATGGCGTTGGGCCTAAGCTGGCGCTAGCCATTATGTCTGGCATGACTACCGATCAATTTGTGCAGTGCGTGAATTTTGATGATGTGAATACGCTGGTTAAATTACCGGGAGTAGGTAAAAAAACCGCAGAGCGTTTGCTGATTGAAATGCGCGATCGCCTGAAGAATCTGCAACCGTCGGAAAAAGCCGACATCGATAGCAATCTGGTCTTTGCTCCGGGGGCGCCGGAAGGCCTGCTGACCAGCGATAATCAAAGTGAAGCCATCAGTGCACTTATGGCGTTAGGTTATAAACAGCCACAGGCGCAAAAGGCAGTCAAAGCCGTTTATGCCGAAGGTAAGAGCAGCGAAGACATGATCCGTGAAGCGCTGCGGTCAATGGTGAGCGCATGATAGAAGCCGATCGTTTAATCAGTGCCGGTGCCAGTCGTGAAGACGAGGCGCTGGATCGCGCCATCCGCCCCAAAATGCTGGCTGACTATACCGGTCAGGATCATGTGCGGGCTCAGATGGAAATTTTTATTCAGGCGGCGCGTCAACGTAGTGACGCCCTCGACCATTTGCTGATTTTCGGCCCGCCCGGATTGGGTAAAACCACACTGGCGAATATCGTCGCCAATGAAATGGGCGTAAATATCAAAACCACCTCAGGCCCGGTGCTGGAAAAGGCCGGTGATCTGGCGGCGATGTTAACCAACCTCGAAGAAAACGACGTGCTGTTTATTGATGAGATCCATCGTCTCAGCCCTGTGGTGGAAGAAATATTGTATCCGGCGATGGAAGACTATCAGCTGGATATTATGATCGGTGAAGGTCCTGCCGCACGCTCGATCAAACTGGATTTACCGCCGTTTACCTTAATTGGTGCCACCACCCGAGCGGGCTCGTTAACGTCGCCACTACGGGATCGTTTTGGCATCGTGCAGCGTCTGGAATTTTATAACGTACGCGATCTGACCAAAATCATTCAGCGTTCTGCCAGCTATCTGAATCAGCATCTGGAGGGTGCTGGCGCCGAAGAAATCGCGCGCCGCTCACGTGGCACGCCGCGCATAGCTAACCGACTGTTGCGCCGGGTTCGGGATTTTGCCCAGGTAAAAAACGCCGGTCAGGTAGATGGCGAGGTGGCTGCTGCGGCTCTGAATATGCTGGATGTGGATCGGGAAGGTTTTGATTATATGGATCGTAAACTACTCACCGCAATTATCGACAAATTCATGGGCGGACCCGTCGGGTTGGATAACCTGGCGGCGGCTATCGGTGAAGAAAAAGATACCATTGAAGACGTGATTGAACCGTTTTTGATTCAACAAGGCTTTATCCAGCGTACTCCACGCGGACGTATTGCTACCCAGCGAGCTTATCTGCATCTGGGTTTTGATATTAAAAATACTGATTAACAGGCAAAAAAAAGCCCACGCAAAGGCGTGGGCAAAGTAACAACAAGTAGAAAAAGATTCCAGGGAACATGTCTGTACACATCAATGGGAGATGAGCGACAAGGCTCTCGTAGATAACGCGTCCGTAGAGGGGCGCTACCTCAGAAAACGAGTGTATTGTACAAGTCTGATGAGTTCTCACAACCGAGAAAAATTGCAATTTATCTATAAGTTTTTTTAATGTGAATAAAGTTATTCATTGTCATAAAGTTGAAATAAAAAGACAAATAGACAATAAATCCCATTAAAAACAGGCATTTAAAATTTATGGATAATTTTTGAGCAATAGAAAAATGTATGGATTTATGTAGTTAAAGTGACAAAAAATGCAGATGAAATGCATTTTGCTGTCTAAATATTTTTTTATCTGTCTAGATTGGCCTTTAGACATGTTAATAAATTGTTTTTATTGTCTGAACTAAAGTTTAAAAAGCTACGTATATCAATACCTGAGTAGTGAATTGGTATAAAAAATAAGCTTTATTGAAAAGTTCTAACGTAACGTTAAAAAATCATAAAAAATGATCAAACTTTGATCGTGCTTTTCGCTAACATAGTGCAACTTCGACAGGATTACGGAGTCTTACCATGGCACAATTTCACTGGCCGATTCGGGTCTACTACGAAGACACAGATGCAGGCGGTATTGTTTATTACGCCAATTATCTAAAGTTCTTTGAAAGAGCGCGCACCGAATGGTTAAGATCGCTGGGCATAGAGCAGGACACCCTACTCGCGCAGGGCGTCGGGTTTGTGGTTCGTCATGTGGTGATGGACAATATGGCGGCCGCCAGATTTAATCAGGAATTATTGGTGGTCAGTCAAATCAGCACATTGAAAGCCGCCAGTGTGGTGTTTGAGCAACAACTTTATCATAACGAAAAATGTCTGGTCAGCGTGCAGGTCAAAGTGGCATGTGTGCAACTGGATACAATGAAACCGGTCGCGATACCGGCTGATATTTTAGGGGAATTACGTCGTGCAAGCTGATATGTCTTTTATCGGTCTGTTTATGCAGGCCAGTCTGCTGGTTAAATTAGTCATGTTGTCCTTGTTGGCTACCTCGGTCTTGTCCTGGGCATTTATTTTTCAGCGTCATCGTGCTCTGTCTGCCGCTAAAGCAGAGATGCGTCGCTTTGAAGATAAATTCTGGTCGGGTGTCGATTTATCGCGTTTTTATCAGGAGCTGTCTGCACGTTCACACAACTCTGGTATGGCGGCGCTGTTTTGTGCCGGTTTTAAAGAATTCATGCGCTTACGTAAAAGTGCCAACATGCCGCCTCAGGCAATCATGGATGGTACCTACCGCTCAATGCGGGTGGTGCTTTCACGCGAAGTGGAAGATATGGAGCGCAATCTGCCATTTCTGGCGACCACTGGTTCCATCTCGCCCTACATCGGTTTGTTCGGTACCGTATGGGGCATTATGAATGCCTTTATCGCGTTAGGTGAGGTGCAGCAAGCGACGTTAGCCATGGTTGCGCCGGGTATTGCCGAAGCCCTGATTGCCACCGCAATGGGTCTGTTTGCTGCGATCCCTGCGGTTATTGCCTACAACAAGTTCAGTAATCAGGTCGAAAAGTTGGAAAATAACTACGGCAATTTTATGGAAGAGTTTTCTGCCATATTGCAGCGTCAGACTGCCATGAGTGCTAACGACTAAGCGGGAGCCCAACATGTACGTGCGCAAAAAACGCCGCCAGATGTCTGAAATCAACGTCGTGCCCTATATCGACGTGATGCTGGTGCTGCTGATTATTTTTATGGTAACCGCCCCGCTGATTACCCAGGGGGTCAAGGTTGACTTACCCAAAGCTGAAGCCAATCCGCTGGCGGATGACAGTAAACCCCCAATGATCGCGTCCGTGGATGCCGAGGGTAATTATTACCTGAATATGGCGGATGACCCGGAAAAACCCCTGGACGGCGTTGAACTGGCTACATTAGTGGCGCGCCGTTTGCAAAAAGAGCCAGAGATTCCGGTGGTAGTAAAAGGGGACGGTCGGGTCGCATACGACCAGGTCGTGCAATTGATGGTGTTGCTGCAACGTGCTGGCGTGCCATCGGTGGGGTTGATGACGGATACACCTGAACAAAAATGACAGGATTAAATTCTGCGCTGCTGAAGTCAGCCGCGCTGCATAGTGGATTGTTGGTACTGTTGGCGCTAAGTGTCGAGTGGCAGGACGAACCACAAAAGACCGAGCTGATGATCCAGCAGCCGGTCATCCAGGCGGTGGCCATTGATGCCGCGGTCGTTGAAGCGCAGCAACAACGAATCGAAGCGCAGCAACAGGCGGCCGCGCGTGCCGAGCAACAACGGCAGGCAGAAATCACACGTCAGCAGCAGGAAGCAAAGCGCAAGCGCGATGAAGCGGCCCGTGAGAAAAAACGCAAGCTGGATGAAAAGCGCAAAAAAGAAGCCGAGCAAAAAAAGCGTGAAGAAGACGCGCGCAAGGCCGAAGAACAACGCAAAAAAGACGAATCGCTGAAGAAGCAACAGGAAGAACAGGCGCGTAAACAACGAGAAGCGGACGACAAAAAGCGTCGTGAAGAAGAACAACGCCGTAAGGAAGAGCAGGCGCGTCTGGAGCAGCAGCGCCAGCTTGAAGCAGAACGCCGTGCACAAGAAGAGGCGGTTGCCCGCGCAGCACGCCAGCAATTTGTATTAACTGAAAAAGAAAAGTACACCGCCAAAATTCAGGCAGCGATCCAAAGCTATATGATCGGTGACAACTCCATGTATGGCCGCAGTTGTAAAGTGAGGATTCGCCTGGCCAGCACCGGATTTGTTACGGATTTTAGCGTGATTCAGGGTGATAACGCCTTGTGTTCAGCGCTGAAAAGCGCGGTGTATAAAGTTGTTGAATTTGAAATGCCCAGTGACCCGGAAGTGAATCGTGAACTGCGCGATATCACCCTGACCTTTAGTCCACGGCAATAATACGGAGACTCCATGTTTAAAAAATTGATTAGCAGCGTAACCCTGATGCTGTTGATGGTTACTCAACAAAGTCATGCTGCCATTGAGATTTTAATTACTGAATTTACTGACACCGCGCGCCCGGTGGCGGTGGTACCTTTTCGTTTTAACGGCAGTGGCGTCAAACCCGCCAACATCGAAGACGTTATCGCCGCTGATTTACGCAACAGTGGCAAGTTCAGACCCTTGAGTCTGGCGCAATTTCCGTCGCAGTTGCCATTTCGCGACACTGATGTGGATCACGCAGCCTGGGCAGCGGCTGGCGCAGAAGCCATTGTCGTCGGTGAAGTAAACGAAGTAGGGATTGATCGTTACGAAGTACGCTTTGAAGTCATTGATGTGCTGCGTGGCCAAATCACTGGCGGCCAGAACCAGATACTGGTTAACGGTAAAATGACCACCAGTAACGACCACATTCTCTATAACGGTGTAAAAACTATTAGCGGGAATCAGTTCCGTCAGTTTGCGCACCGTATCAGTGACGTGTTTTATGAAGCATTAACAGGCACCAAAGGCGCGTTCCTGACGCAAATTGCCTACATTGCCGTTTCTGACCCGCGAATCAGCAAGTTGCCTTATAAACTGGTGATCTCAGACTATGATGGCTACAACGAAACCGTGCTGATTAGCTCCCCAGAGCCTCTGATGTCGCCAAGCTGGTCGCCAGATGGCAACAAACTGGCCTACGTCAGCTTCGAAAATAAGCGTTCAGAAATCTGGTTACATGATATCTACACCCAGCAGCGTACCAAGCTGACTTCTTTCCCTGGTATTAATGGTGCACCGGTGTTTTCCCCGGATGGCACGAAACTGGCAATGGTGCTATCGAAAGATGACAACTCCGAAATTTATGTCATGGATATTGCAAGCCGTCAGTTGCGTCGTATAACAAATAACCGCAGCATTGATACTGAGCCATCATGGACACCAGACGGCAAAGACCTGATATTTAGTTCGGAACGGGGTGGTAAACCTCAGATTTATCGAGTAAATTTAGCTACGAACAAGGTCAGACGACTGACCTATCAGGGTGAAATGAACCTGGGTGGAACGGTTACACCGGATGGTCGCCATGTGGTGATGGTTAACCGCACCAATGGTAATTATCATATTGCTCGCCTGGATTTGGAAACCGGCATGATTCAGGTGCTGTCACGCACCTACTTAGATGAATCGCCGAGTTTAGCACCCAATGGCAGCATGATTATTTACAGCACCATAGATAAAGGTCGTAAAGTGTTATCTCTGGTGTCGTTAGATGGGCGCTTCAAGGCCACGCTACCATCGGTAGAGGGGCAGGTGAAGTCGCCAAGTTGGTCACCTTTTTTGCTGTAACAGTAAACTTGATATCAAGAAGGACAAAGTAAAATGCAATTTAACAAAGTAGTGAAAGGCTTGATTATCGCTTTGCCAGTCATGACCTTAATGGCGTGTGGAAGCAGTGGTACAGCAGAAGACCAGGCCGCAGAAATGAACAAACCTGCAGTGGAAGAGAATGCTCAGGCATCTGCTGGTGTAGAAACCGCGGCTCCGGATGCAGCACGTTTAGAGCGTGAGCGTCAGGAACAGCAAATGAAAGACGAAATGATGGCGCTGCAAAATCTGCAGACCGTCTACTTCGACTTCGACCGTTCAACTATCCGCAGCGAGTTCTATGGTCTGCTGGACAAGCATGCCGCATTCCTGGTGAAAAACTCTGGTGTGTCTATCGTAATCGAAGGCCACACTGATGAGCGTGGTACGCCTGAGTACAACATTTCTCTGGGTGAGAGCCGTGCCAAATCAGTTGCCACGTACCTGCAAAACGCCGGCGTAAGCGCCAGCCAGATGTCTGTTGTATCTTACGGTGAAGAAAAGCCGGTTGACTCAGCAGCTACTGAAGCAGCATGGGCGAAAAACCGTCGTGCGGTATTGGTATACCAGAAGTAATACATGATTAAACGCAGCCTGTTAACGCTTGCGCTTATTACGTCAGGAGCCGCAGTTATTGCGGCTCCTGCACCTGTAACGGACGTAAATGGCGCCAGCCTCGAAACCCGTGTTGAAGCCCTGGAGCGGATCGTCAACAGCCGCACTGAAGCCCAACACCGCATCCAAGCCCAGTTGGATACCATGCAAAACGAAGTCAATGAATTGCGTGGCACACTGGAAACCCACACTTACCAACTTGAACAGATTCTGGAACGCCAGCGTGAGCTGTACCGCGAGATCGATAAACGTATCGAAGAAGTGACCGCGATGCAGGCTAAACCGGCGACGCAGAATGTGCCGGTAATGCAACCCGTCACACCAACCCCTGTGACCAGCAATCCAGCCGTCGCGATGAAAGACAGCCAGGCTTATGACAATGCTGTTAGCCTGATCTTGAAAGAAAAGAAGTACGACGACGCGATTCCGGCATTTGAAGCCTTTATCCAAAACTATCCTGGCTCCAGTTATGAGGCTAACGCCTATTACTGGTTAGGGCAGTTATTGTTTAATAAAAACGAGTTTGATGCATCCAAAGATAAATTCAGCCGTCTGGTGAATAATTTTGTCGACTCATCCAAGCGTGCAGAGTCCATGCTAAAGCTCGGCATGATTGCTCAGGCGCAAAATGATAACGCAACCGCCAAACAGTATTTTGAGCGAGTGATTGCTGAATATTCTCAGAGTTCTTCTGCCCGTTTAGCGGAAAGTCGGCTGAAAAGTTTAAAATAAAAGCAGCTTTTGTTGGTTTATTCAGCAAACAGTAAAAAAGCGCGAAAAATTGCATTTTTTAGGTTGCGCCAAGGGGATAAATAAGTATTATATGCGCCCGTCGCCAAGGGACAGGCGCTAGCAGCAAGATGGATGTAACAGTGGGTCGTTAGCTCAGTTGGTAGAGCAGTTGACTTTTAATCAATTGGTCGCTGGTTCGAATCCAGCACGACCCACCACTTTCTCCCTAACGGTGGAATCGCTGCAAATACAATTTATGAATGGGTCGTTAGCTCAGTTGGTAGAGCAGTTGACTTTTAATCAATTGGTCGCTGGTTCGAATCCAGCACGACCCACCATTCTTCCCCGGCTCCTACGCCAATCTGATTTTCAAAACCAATTCCCAGAATAACAAAATACACACAGTAGTTCTTTGTGCGTAAAGCCTATTCGACTCATGAAATTTTCTGTTAGCTCGCGTATAATCCGCGCCAGCAAAGTCAGTGGACGTCAGTATGAATCAAGCAGTAATACCCGATAATCTGGATTATCCATTTCCACCTAAGCCAGCGCCGTTAAATGACGCGCAAAAGGCCGAATATAAAGCACGTATCAAAGCGCTGTTAAAAGCACGTAATGCGGTGCTGGTTGCCCATTATTATACCGACCCGGAAATTCAGGCTCTGGCCGAAGAAACCAATGGTTGCGTGGCCGACTCACTGGAAATGGCGCGCTTTGGTCGTGATGCCGAGGCGCAAACCCTGATTGTGGCGGGGGTGCGCTTTATGGGTGAGACAGCCAAGATCCTCAGCCCGGAGAAAACCGTGTTGATGCCGACACTGGACGCCACCTGCTCATTGGATTTGGGCTGCCCGGCGGATAAGTTCAGCGCGTTTTGTGACGCCCATCCTGATCATACCGTGGTGGTGTATGCCAATACCTCGGCGGCGGTAAAAGCCCGTGCCGATTGGGTAGTGACTTCCAGTATTGCACTGGAAATTGTTGAGCACCTGGATAGCCAGGGCAAAAAGATAATCTGGGGCCCGGATCGTCACTTAGGTGCCTATATTGCTAAACAAACCGGTGCCGAGATGCTGATGTGGCAGGGCGCCTGTGTGGTTCACGATGAGTTTAAATCCCGTGCCCTAATGCAATTGAAAGCCGAGCACCCTGACGCGGCGATTCTGGTGCACCCTGAGTCCCCACAAAATATCGTTGAACTGGCCGATGCTGTGGGGTCAACCAGCCAGCTGATTAAAGCGTCACAGACCCTGCCCAATGATAAATTTATTGTGGCGACCGATCGCGGCATCTTTTACAAGATGCAGCAGTTATCGCCAACAAAGACCTTTATCGAAGCGCCAACCGGCGGTAACGGCGCAACCTGTCGTAGCTGCGCGCACTGCCCGTGGATGGCAATGAATGGCTTACAGGCCATTGAAGCGGCACTGACGGATAACACAGGTCATGAAATTTTTGTGGATGAAGCATTGCGTGTGCAGTCGCTTATCCCACTTGACCGTATGCTGGATTTTGCCGCCAATCTGAATAAGCAGGTCAAAGGCAACGCCTGATCCGATTGATTTGAAAGAGCCCGCTGAATGCGGGCTTTTTTATTTCACTTCGTGCTAAGCTGCTGTTATTGCTGAAAAAGAGTAAAACACGGTGCGCAAAAAACTTGCTTTGAGTATGACAGTTGCCAGCCTGAACGTGCTGGCACAATCCCTTCCTGCAGAGGTAAATTTTCAATCAGTGACCCGTCAGGGAGCGACCATTTACGCCAGTGGTACGCAGGGCAGTGTGTACCGTAGTGACGATAATGGCGCAAACTGGCAGCAGATTGCCTTACCATCCGATGCCGCATCACTGCAAATTCGCGATATTGCTATTACTGGTGAACAAAAGTTATTGGCCATGAGTGCCGGTGAGGGCAATCAATCGCGTCTGTATTATTCCGCTGATGCCGGCGCTAATTGGCAAACGGTATTATCCGGAAGCGAACACAGCTTTTTCGATTGCGTTGATTTTCACGGTGCGCAAGGTTGGTTATATGGCGACAGCGACGAGCAGGGGCTGGCTGTGTATCACAGCAGCGATGCGGGACTAAGCTGGCAACGGGCAGAGCAATTACCCGACGCCCTTGTCCATGAGGGCGGCTTTGCCTCTAGTGGTACCTGTGTTGATAGCCAATCTGCAGGGGACGTGTTGGTTGGAACCGGAAATGGGCCAACGTCGCGCTTGTTGATGCGATTTGAAGGGGTTTGGCAGGCAATTGATACCCCGCTTGGTGGCGGCGAAGCCAGCGGAGTGTTCTCAGTGCACAAACGTAATGACCAGGTACTGGTGGCGGGCGGCAGTTTAAAGACCCCGCAACAGGCTGCGAAAGCGTACATCTACCACCTGGCAGACAAGCGTTGGCAAGCATTGGACAATGTACCGTTAAACGGTGCGGTGTATGGTACAGCGATGGATGCACGCGGTTGGTACATCAGTAATCCTGAGGGCATTGCCCGCTGGGATGGTCAGAAATGGCACAAAATCAGCGATAACAACACCTGGTCGATGACCTGTGGCGAGACCGATTGTATTGGGGTGGGTGCCAAAGGCAGCGTCACGCGCTTTTAATTTGTTGAGTGACAGTGGCTAAAATCAATCAATAAAAAAGGCGCCGTATGGCGCCTTTCGGTATGCGAGATAGCTTATTTGCTACGGATAACCTGCATTTCTTTAATCAGGTTGTCCGCACCGTCTACATACTGCATTACCCACAACATATAGGCCGTGCTGACAGAGATAGAACGGTTGTAGTCGTCATCGTAGTCCCAGTCACCGATGATGGACTCGTATACGCCATCAAACAGCAGGCCGACCAGCTCACCTTTGCCGTTAAGCGCCGGAGAGCCTGAGTTGCCGCCAGTGATATCCAGAGTCGACAGGAAGTTGACTGGTACGGTGCCCAGCTTCTTGTCTTTGTACGGACCATATTCTTTGGCCATGATCAGCTCACGCTGCTTGGCTGGCATATCGAACTCTTCATCACCCGGAATATACTTGGCCAAAATGCCTTCCAATGTGGTGAAAGGAGTGGCAACCAGACCATCCTGTGGAGAGTAGCCTTTTACGCTTCCGTAGCTGATACGCAGTGAGCTGTTGGCATCTGCGTAGACAGGCTGACCCAGACTGTTTTTGTAGTCGATGACGGCCTGCATATAGGCAGGGCGTGCACGTTGCAATTCACCATACAGCGCCTTGCCTGCATCACGCTCGGCTTTATCAAACTCATACATGGCAACGGCAAACTGAATGTACGGATCGTCGCTGGCTTTGAATTCGTCAACAGACTTATTCATCCATGCCAGACGCACGGCTTCTTCATCCAGTTGAGTATTGGCGTGCATCATGTCCAGTTTGGCTTTGACTTTGGCTTCGTCGAAGCCATTCTCGATACCAAAGAACTTATCCAGTGCAGCCACATGCTCGCTAGCCGGCAGCTTGGCGTATTCACTCATGAAATACAGGATAACGGCTTTGTCCACTTCCGCATCATAACGGCGATTCACGCTGATCAGGCCTTGCTTCATGCGTGGCATATCACGCTCTTGCAAACCCTGATCACGCTCTGCATCTGGCTTTTGCATTTCGTGGGCTAAGCGCAGCAAGCTACGTGATACCGACATCATGCTGTTACGACCCAGATAGCTGAGCAACATATCGCGCTCTTTGTGCTCATCACCTTTGGCAATCAGCGCTTCCAGCGTATTGATGGCATCACCGTATTTGGCTTTACGCTCAGCGGAGGCGTTGATCCACGCTTGAAGATCCTGCTCCATTTTTACTTTGCGCTCGAGCATGTTGCCTTTGTTGAAGCTCTCTACCATTGAACCGTAGTTCTTGGCGTAATTCGCTAGGCCAGCAATGGTGCTTTCGTATTTGATACGCGCATCAGAGCCTTTTGGCGCGACTGACTTGATAATGTCGATATACTTTTCGCGATAAGCTTTTGCTGTTGGGTACGACCAGGTGAAGTTATTTTCTACTTCATCGGACGTGCGGTAGCGGTTTGTACGGCCAGGGTAACCCAGCACCATGACAAAATCGTTTTCCTGCACCGAGTCTGCATTAACTTTCAGGAAGGCTTTTGGCTCAAACGGTACGTTGTCAGCGCTAAAATCCGCCGGACGACCATCTTTGTTCACATAAGCACGGTAGAAAGACCAGTCGCCGGTATGACGAGGCCACATCCAGTTATCTGTGTCGCCGCCAAACTTGCCAATGCTGGAAGGTGGTGCATAGACCAGACGTACATCACGGATTGCCAATTGCTTGATCAGGTAGTACTCCAGACCGCCGTGGAAGCTGTATACACTGCAACGATAATCCGGGTTGGTTTCACACTCGGCTACCAGACGCTTTTCGTTCATTTCAACCGCAGCATAAAACGCATCGCCGCTTAAGTTCTTGTCCAGCGAACCGGTAATCTGATCGGTTACGTTAGTCAGCGACTCAGTTACGTAAACGCGGCTGCCTGGTGCGGCGGGTAATTCTTTGTCCAGGCTTTTGGCGACAAACCCTTTTTCCAGCAGGTTATTTTCTTCAGTACTGTTGTACTGAATCGAGCCGTAGGCACAGTGGTGGTTAGTGACCACCAAACCCTGAGGCGAAACGAACGATGCAGTACATCCGCCCAGGCTAATAATCGCGTTCATTGGGAATTGATCCAGATTCTGCATCTTGTTTGGATCAAGCTTCAGGCCCTTAGCCTTCAGTTCTTTAGCCAGTTGCTTTAGTTGGTGTGGTTGCCACATGCCTTCATCGGCTTGTGCCATCCCGCCAGCCAGCAACAGAGGTAGGGCTAGGATAAGTTTTTTCACATCAGTCTCCCTGATAAATTGGTTTTTTTACTTGCGCGCACATCCTTAAAAAAATCTACGCCTGTGTCCAGCCTAAATGCGTTACAGCTTAGGTAATTTGCGTCAATTTTTCGTACCGCAGGGATTTCTTCGTTGCATCAATGGAAAAGGCAGAGTAGTTTGACAATGTGTCGGGTTGAAAAATGAACAGTAGTGCAGTGAACAGGGTACGTAACTGGTTGTTTGTGTTGGGATTATCTCCGCTGGTAGGCGGTGCAGCAGAAGTGTCGCCTGAAATCATCCATATACCCGCCGCTTTGGAATATACCGAGGAGCAGTACGCTTACTTTAGCCAGGTGTTGGAATTGGCACTGGAGAAGGGCAGCAGCGAGCCTGTGCAGATTCAGCCCATGGCGCCGATGCAAATTCGCCGTCAGATGTTGTCACTGGACAAAGGTTATATAGACGTTAACTGGTCCGTCACCAATGCCGAGCGGGAAAAAGAATACATTCCGGTGTATTTCCCGGTTGCAGCCGGTTTATATGGCTATCGCATTTTTCTGGTCAACAAGCAGCATCCTTTGGCACCTAATCTCAGCCGTCAGCAGTTACAGGCAATGAAAATTGTACAGGGCAAAGACTGGCCGGATACGCTGGTCTTGCGCAGCAACGGTTTTGAAGTGCTGGAAGAAGAACACCATTCCGCGTTTCAGCTACTCAGTAAACATTTTGTCGATGTGTTTCCGCGCTCCGTGACAGAAATATTCGAAGAAGCCCGTCAGATGCCGGAGCTGAACATCGATCCTTACTATGTGTTGTATTACGACAACCCGGTATTTTTCTTTACCGCCAAGAATAAACCTGAATTAGCCGAGCGAATTGGCCGCGGATTGCATCTGGCATTTGAAGATGGCTCATTGCTGCAGGTGTTACACAATTCACCGTTTTATCAAAAGACATTACGGGCACTGACGGGGAGGAAGGTCATTGTGTTGCAGGCACCAATCTCCGATGAGGCCATGAGCATACAAAAAAATGGTTTTTTACTCGCGGTGCAGGATGAGATTCATCAGTACTCTCAGAAGTATAAAGAGATGAAGGAGTGAGATCGTCACGTTGTATTGAATCAATGCAGCATAGCCCCCAGAGCGTTTAACCAAGAATTACCTACGCTTGTAAAAGTCTATCTAATGGTAAAGGAGAACCATGAGTACCTATATTTTTGTTTTTTGGATAATTTTCACTTTGATAGTGGCTGCGATTGCATCAAGCAAGGGCCGTTCTGGCGTCGTGTTTTTCATTCTATCCGCCATACTCTCACCGCTGTTCGGATTTATCATTTTGCTAATTATCGGTGAAGATAGCGATGCCAAAGACAAGGAGAAAGTTAATACAGGAACCCACAAAAAATGCCCGTTTTGTGCAGAAATCATAAAAGCGGAAGCTTTGCTGTGTAAGCACTGTGGTAGCTCATTGGTCGGTTCTTTTTCCCCAAACGCGAATGAAACTAGCAATATTCACCGGCAACTGCAGAACGCGATTTACGAAAAAGATGTAGATAAAGTCAGCAAAATTGTTCATTCAGGTATTGATCTGAATGAATGCCAAGAGGCCTTTTCTCATCTTGAATACGCTGAGCTACATGGTAATGAAGATATCATTAGAACGATAAAATTTGCTTTGGACTAGTCGGTAGTTAATAGGGCGAGGGCTGATTTTTAATGTGAGGGAGGGATTACAAAATACGTCCCTGTATTTTGCCCTGCGGGCCGCACTTCGTGCGTTCAAAAATGCTCCCGGCATTTTTGTCGAACCCTGCGAGGGTTCTCACCCGCCCAAACCGCCAGGCGCTAAAACGAAAAAAGCCCGGTCAACAGACCGGGCTTTTCGTTTTATGGCGGTGAGGGAGGGATTCGAACCCTCGATACGTCGCCGTATACACACTTTCCAGGCGTGCTCCTTCAGCCACTCGGACACCTCACCAAATTGTTACCTGTTATTGTCGGTTTTGATTAACCTGAGCACCAGGCGTGCTCGTTGTCTCAGGCTCCTGCCTTCGACCCTGCGGGCCAGTATCGCGTTGCGAACTGTCCTAAATCGTTCCTTTCGATTTAGTCAGCCACTCGGACACCTCACCAAATTTTGTCTGTGTTTGCAGGTTTCTGCCGCTCCAGCCGAGCGTGTTATGACGGGTCTCGACCACGTCAAAGCGCCGCGTATGTTAGGGAAATTGCCCGGGCTAATCAAGCGCTAATTTGTGCAAAACGCCTCTGTCGCGCGGATTACCGGGTTAGTTGCCCAATTGTTGAACAAACTCACCCTTGCTCACGGCGTTTTTTCACTTTGGCCCAGATTAAAATCAATAACATACACACAGTGGCACTGAACATCAGCAGTGAAAACGGCATGGCGGATTGTGTGTGTGCCAGGGCCAGAATCGGGCCGACCAGTGCGCCACTGCCAAAGCGCAGGGTGCCAATCACTGCGGTAGCGGTGCCGGTGTGTTTAGGAAAGGCAATCATGATAAGCGCATCGGCATTTACCGCGGATAAACTCAGGCTCATCATCAGTGGCACGATGGCGGCAAAGGTAGCGAATAAACCTAACTCCAGCATGTTGACCACAACCAACATTAAGGCGCTGAGCATGGCGCTGCTGATGCTGTACTGCAACATCGCGCGCGAACCGATTCTGACCACGATCCGGCTGTTGATCAAATTGGCCAGGATCAGGCTGCCGACGTTACCGGCAAACAGCAAGGCAAACAGTTTTTCATCGGCACCGAATACCTGCATGTACACCACAGGCACGGCCGTCAGATAGCCGAAAAAGCCGAATGACGCGAACATCGAGGTGGCGATAAACGGTTGCGCCTGGCGGTTACCCAGTACTTCCACATAACTGGCGAAAAACAGCGAGAACCAGGAGCCTTTATGCTCGCGGGTCTCGACCTCTGGTAGCCAGATAAATGCCGGGATCAGCAAGGCGCCGGCGTACAGGGCAAGCACGGCGAAAATCGCCCACCAGGAAAACCAGTGCATGACCATTGAGCCCAATGCCGGTGCCAGTAGCGGTGCGATCATCATAATCATCGACACGTATGACATGCCTTTGGCGGTATGCTCACCATATATATGGCGGATAATGCCCGGAATGGTGACCGCCGCAGCACCGCCAGCGATGGCCTGAAGCGCCCGCAGTACCCAGAAAGTATGGATGTCGGTGACATAGGTCAGGGCGATACTGCACAGCGCAAAGCCACTTAAGCCAAACAACACCATTTTGCGCCGTCCCAGCACATCGGCAATCGGGCCAAAAATCAGCATGGAAACGGCAAAACCCGCCAGATAAGTCGACAGTGATACCTGTACCAGTGCGATATCGGTATTCAGGGTCTCGGCAATCGCCGGAAATGCCGGCAAATACATATCAATGGTAAGTGGGGTGACGGCCACAATGGCGGCCAGTAACAAAATAACCAAATTAAAGCGGGGGGCGGTGGATGGCATGCAGGCTCCTGATTCAAAGCGGGAGTGTGCCACAATCGGTCATCACTGTGTTGGTTTCTGCGATTGATGGGGCAGTGCGCGCGCCTGACGGAGATATTGCCGGCGCGCGTTATATTGCACGATTACTTTTCTAGCAGAATGCTCGCCAGTTCCGGTTTGTTCTGGCGCAGTTCGTCATCTGTCAGGCCACACACCTCATGGGGAAATACCAACCACTCAGTACTCTCATGTACCCAGTAATCCGGGGTAAGGGTGGTTTTATTATTGGTCGGTTTATACCAAGGGCAGGCAATACGGATATCTGCTGGGGTATTGAGGCGCGATAAATGACGGATTTTATTGATCAGTGCTTCTACCGAGCGACCCGAGTCAAATACATCGTCCACGATAAGCAGTTTGTCGTCGGCGTTGGCGTTTTCAATCAGGTAATGCAGACCATGCACACGGATTTCACGGCTTTGCTGGCCAATGCCGTAATAGGATGACGTGCGCACCGCAATGTGGTCGGTGTCGACTTCTTTATATTCAAAGAATTCCTGTACCGCGATGCCAATCGGTGCACCACCGCGCCAGATACCGACGATGTAGTCGGGATAAAAGCCATCTTCAAATACTTGTTTGGCCAGGCGGAAAGAGTCTTGCAGTAACTCTGCGGCGCTGATGTAACGCTTAGTCGTCATGGAAAAAACCTGTTAAATCACAAAGGCGTTGATTATAGGAATGTTTTCCCCATCACGACCAGCATAATAGTGGTTTTTTAACGCATAAACGGGTTGACCAGTGCGCCAAACCAGCCGGTAAATTTCAGTGGCGCGTCCAGCACGGCAAAACAAATACAGTCTTGCTCCGCGTGAGCACGTGGGCGATGCATCACACTGGTATCGGCCAGCACAAAGTCACCTGCATGATAGGCGCCGGCGTTATCGCTGAAACTGCCGGATAACACCAGAGTAAATTCGCGGCCACGATGGGTGTGCTCGGGTAGTTGCTTGCCCGCCGCTATTTTATACAGGCGAGCATCGAACTCGTCATCGCCGAATGGCAGACGAAATTCTTTAATGGCTTTGCTCATCCCTTTCCACGGGATCTGGCTGACGTCGTCGGGTAAAAAGCGCTGCAAAGGTCGTGGCACATTGCCGCTGACCTTTACGGGGGCAGGTTCGGCTTCATCGCTCAGGCGAGCCAGGGTTTTATCGAGTAAATCGGCCGGTAATTCTGCATCATCCGACTCGGCAATCAGTTCGCCACCGAATTGCTCATAGATGCGGGTCTTTTCCTGACAATGCGGACAACGTTCAACATGGCACGCCACCAACACGCCCAGGGCGTTGCTGAGCATTCCGGCGCTGAAGCGCATCAATAATTCGTCATTTGGATGATAAGAAGCCATAAAAAATGTTGCCTAGCTAATACTTCAAATTTACTCAATGCCAGCCGCAGCCGGCTTTTTACTGTTCCCAACGGCAAAGCCAGTTCGTCACTGATTTCGCTATGGGATTTCCCTTCAAAATACACCTTGTAGAGGATAATCCGCTGCTCGGTGGGTAGATGTTGCAGTAGATTACGCACGATGTGCTGATTCCGATCACTTTCTATCTCTTGCTGCAGTGGTTCAGCATCGTGTTCGGATTGGGCTGACTCTGGCTCCAGATATAAGTCGTCGGCGCTGATCAGGTTATGCTTGTTACGTCTGAGCAAATCTACCCGTTTATTCCGTAACAGGGTGAACAGCCAGGTCAGGGCACTGGCCTGAGTCGGGTCATATAAATGGGCTTTGCGCCAGACCAGCAGCATAGTTTCCTGCACCAGTTCGTCGGCGTCCTTATCATTGGCTCCGGATTTAACTGCATAGCCTTTTAGCCTGCCACCGACAGCATTGAATAATTGTCGAAAGGCCGCCTGATCGCGCTGCTGAGCGATCGCTATTAACAGCATCTCTAATGCTGGTTCAACGGCGAAGTGAGTCGACAAGGTCTATCCTGATGATATTGAATTCTACGTTCACACGGTAAACGATTGAATTGCCTTGGTAAAGTTTGGTTTAGTGACAAATTCAGGTGATCCAAAATCAAACCCCACTGCGTAACGGCATGACTTAACGAGGAAGCTGTATGCAACAACCTATCGACAACGCCAACAAGCCCATAATTGGTATCAGCGCCTGTGTAGCAGGCCAGGAAGTGCGCTACAACGCCAGCCACAAACGTTCCAAATATTGCATGGACACTTTAAGCGCCTATTTCCGCTATCGGCCATTTTGTCCGGAGGTGGCAATTGGCCTGCCGGTTCCCCGTCCAGCTATCCGGATTGTCGAGCGGGATAACCAGTTAACCCTGGTCGAGACCCACGAACCGAAAGATGACCATGCACCGGCGATTGAAGCCTATGCAGCCAAAGTCGCGGCCGGCATGCGAGATGCCAGTGGCTTTATTTTTATGCAAAAGTCACCGACCTGCGGCCTTGGCAGCGCCAAGGTGTATGGCATTAAAGGTGGGCCTTTGCGCTCGGATGATGGCCTGTTTGTGCGCGCACTGCGTAAACACCTACCGCTGCTGCCCATTACTGAGGCGGGGCGCCTGAACGATGCCAAGCTACGTGAGCACTTTTTTGCTCAGGTGTACGCCTATCATGAATGGCAAACCGAAATTATGCCGAATCTGTCCGTGCGCCAACTCACCGATTTTCATTATCGCTATAAAATGACCCTGCGCGCCCATGATCAGGTGATTCTGCGCCAATTGGGCAAACTACTTGCTGATCCACACAATGTGTCGCTCGAGGAACTTGCACAGCGGTATATCGAGGACTTTATGCGGGCGCTTAGCAAGGTTATCGGTGTCAAACACCATGCCTATGCCATGACGCGCATGGTGCACTATATGAAACGCTGGATGACGACAGACGAGCGTCAATATGCCGACCAGCTGATTGAGCAATATAAGCAGGGCAGCATCCCGCTGGTGGCACCCATGTCGACGCTGCGCTTCTTTATGCAGAAATATCAGTGTGCCAAGCGTTTAGCGGTGTGGGAGCCTTATCCACAGGAGCTGGGGTTACAAAATGCCATCTAAGCCACAAAGCTTAATGTGGTTTCGCGCAGACCTGCGTGTGGCCGATAACCCTGCCTTGCACCTGGCAATGCAAAATGGCCCGGTGCTGGCGGTGTTTTGTGCCACTGAAAAACAGTGGCAGCAACATGATATCTCGCCGGCGAAAAAAGCCCTGCTGGTCGCGCAGGTGCGTGATCTCGCTGACTCGCTGGCGCAACTGAATGTGCCCTTGCTCGTGCTCGATTGCCCGCTGTTTGCGGATATTCCGGATGCATTAGCGGCGCTGGTAAAACAACACGATATTCAACAGCTTTATTACAACCACGAATACGAAGTTAATGAGATGGGCTTGTCTCGCCAGGTCACCAAACGCATGAAATCGTTGGGCGTGGCGGTGCGCAGTGAGCATGATCAGGTCCTGACGGTACCCGGGTCTATTCGTACTGGCAGTGGCGAGTTCTATAAGGTGTTTACCGCGTTTAAAAAGGCGCTGTATAAAGCCGCCCCGGATATTCTGCGGCCGTATTACGCTGCGCCGGATGCCCAGCAAAAAGTAGATATGAACAGTGATCTTCAGGCACTGGATAATCTGGACGTGGACAATAGCTGGCTTGAGCGTTGGCCCGCCGGTGAACAACTGGCGCAGCAACAATTGCAGCGTTTTGTGCACGAAGCCATCCGGGATTACAAACAGACCCGCGATTTTCCTGCACAGGATAATACCAGTCGTTTATCGGCGTATCAGGCCGTCGGTGCACTCAGCACCATGCAGTGTTTACGCGCCGCGCTGGCTGAAAATAATGGCGAATTGGATAGCGGCAACGAGGGCATTGTCACCTGGATCAATGAACTGATTTGGCGCGATTTTTATCGCCATTTATTGGTGGCATATCCGGATTTGTGTAAGCACAAGGCGTTTAAATCCGATACCGACCGCTTACCCTGGAAGCACGACGAAGACAAATTTCAGCGTTGGTGTGAGGGCAACACGGGCTATCCCATCGTGGATGCGGCCATGCGCCAGATGAATCAAACCGGCTGGATGCACAATCGACTACGCATGATCGTAGCGATGTTCCTGACCAAGCACCTGTTTATCGACTGGCGTTGGGGTGAGCGTTACTTTATGCAAAAGCTGGTGGATGGCGATTTGGCATCAAATAATGGTGGCTGGCAATGGAGCGCCTCAACCGGCTGTGATGCGGTGCCATATTTCCGGATTTTTAATCCGGTTACGCAATCAGAACGTTTTGATCCAAAAGGGGATTTTATCCGTAACTATGTTCCGGAAATAGCTAAGTTCGACGCCAAAAAAATTCATATGCCGTCGGCCGACTTGGCAAAACGTTTTGGTTACCCCGCACCTATGGTGGATCACGCCAGTGCCGTTGCGCAAACCAAAGCCTGGTTTAAGGAACTCAACGCCTCGCAACAGGAGTAACGCATGTCCACGCCGGTGATAGTGAGCCAGTTACAGACAATGTTTCAGCAGCTCAATGCCAGTAATTGCCACAGTGGCCTGATTGAGGCGGTGTATGCGCCGAATATGGTATTTGAGGATAGTTTTCATCGCATTGAGGGCACAGACGCATTTTGTGATTACTGTGCGAATTTGTATCAGAACCTCAGTTATTGCCGCTTTAACTTTGAACGTTGCATTAGCCAGAATAATGAAGCCATGTTGACCTGGACCATGGACTACGCTCACCCACGCCTGCGCGGGGGTAAAAATATCTCAGTTGAGGGCGCGTCCTTGCTCAGATTCGACGACAAAATCACCTACCATCGGGATTTTTTCGACGGTGGCAAACTCTTGTATGAGCACGTGCCTGTGCTCGGCTCCGTTATCCGTAAACTGAAAAGCAGGCTGGCATGATGCAATCCACAACCTTGACCTGGTTAATCGGGGCGTCCTCTGGCATTGGTGAAGCGTTAACCGACGCGTTGGATAAGCCCAATCATACCTTGCTGATGTCGGCGCGAAGCGCAGATAAGCTCGAACAAATTGCCGCCAGCACAGCCAAAGGCGAGCGTGTTGCACTCCCGCTGGATATTACTGATAGCGCACAATGTGACGGGGTTGTGGCGCAGGTGAAGGAAACCTATGGCTGCGTGGACAGGGTAGTGTTTAATGCTGGCACCTGTGAATATATGAATGGCGATGCGTTGGAACAGGACGCCATTGAGCGGGTGTTACAGACTAATTTTCTCGCCATCACCGCGTTAACTAATCAGGTGTTGCCGCTGTTACTGGAGAGCGTCAAGCAGGGCCGCACACCACAGCTGGTGTTTGTGGGGTCCAGCGTGACCTATCTGGCCTTACCGCGTGCGGCCGCCTATGGTGCATCTAAAGCGGCATTGCGTTACTTTGCCGAGAGCATTTATAACGATTTGATTCATCTGGGCATCGATGTGCGCATGGTGAGTCCGGGCTTTGTGAAAACCCCACTAACCGACAAGAACGATTTCCCCATGCCGTTTTTACTTAGCGCAGAAGAGGCAGCTGAGCGGATTGCCAGCGGTTTACGCGGCAATCGCTTCGATATTCATTTTCCGCGGCGCCTAACCTGGCTGCTGAAGGGGTTAAACGCGTTACCGATTCGCTGGCGCTTTGCATTAACCACCAAAAGCTCCAGACTTCACTCTTAATTTTGACAGGATGCAGTATGCAGACGGACTCACAACAACAAAAAATCGCAGTCATTGGTAGCGGTATCGCCGGCCTGACCAGCGCCTATCTGCTTAGCCGTCAACACGACGTGCATGTGTATGAAGCCAATGACTACATTGGTGGGCATACTCACACCCAATCGGTGGAAATTGATGGGCGAATCCTGCCGGTGAACACCGGTTTCATTGTGTATAACGACTGGACCTATCCCAATTTTATTCGCCTGATGGAACAACTCGGCGTGCAGACAGAAGCATCCAATATGAGCTTTAGTGTGCGCTGTGAAAATACCGGGCTGGAATACAATGGCAATAACCTCAACAGCCTGTTTGCCCAGCGCCGTAATCTGTTTCGCCCTAAGTTTTGGCGCATGATCCGCGATATCCTGCGCTTTAATAAGCAGTCGCTGGCGCTGGTGGAAGCCGATGCTTTTGAACAGGAGCAAACCCTCGGCGAGTTTTTCCGTGAGCATAACTACAGCCACGAGTTTATCTACTTTTACATCGTGCCAATGGGAGCGGCGATCTGGTCTGCGTCCTATGACATGATGCTGTCGTTTCCGTTGCGTTTTTTCCTGCGCTTTTTCAAAAACCATGGCTTGCTAAGCGTGAATAATCGTCCCCAGTGGCGGGTATTAACCGGTGGCTCGCACAGTTATGTGGCGCCAATCACTGCGCCATATCGACAACAAATTTACCTCAATTGCCCAATCAGCCGCGTCGAGCGCGATGCGGATGGGGTGACCCTGCATTCAAGTCGCGGTGCAGAACGCTTCGATCAGGTTGTGTTTGCCTGTCACTCGGATCAGGCTCTGGCCATGTTAGCCAACCCCAGTGAAGCCGAACAGGCGATTTTGGGCGCAATACCGTATCAGATGAATGATGTGGTGCTGCATACAGACCGACGGTTTATGCCTAAGCGTAAATTGGCGTGGGCTAGCTGGAATTACCATATTCCACAGCGCACCCCGGATTGTGCCATGCTGACTTACTATATGAATTTATTGCAGAATTTCGGTGAAACGTCGGAGCCCATTTTGGTCACGCTAAATCGCAGTAACGAAATTGATCCGGCCAAAGTCATCAATAGATTTCGTTACAGCCACCCGGTGTTTACCGCAGACGGCATGCTGGCGCAGGCTCGCCACAGTGAAATCAGCGGCAAGCAGCGTAGTCATTATTGTGGTGCCTATTGGTTTAATGGTTTCCATGAAGATGGCGTCAATTCTGCGTTGCGCGTGGCTGAGGCCTTTGGGATCAGCTTGTGAGTCAGTTCAACAGCGGAATTTATCACGGCGAAGTCCGTCACCGGCGTTTTGTGCCCCACGGACACAGCTTCAGTTACCCGCTGTATATGTTGTATCTGGACTTGGATGAATTACCCGCATTGGATAAGCAGGTGCGCTGGTTTGGCGTTAACCGTGCCAACCTGATCAGTTGGTGGCGCAAGGATTACCTGCGCAGTGGCGGCGAAGATTTAAAGCAGGCGGTACTGGCGAAAGCCGCCGACTTTTATCGCAGGCACGATACTGCGCTACCAGACTGGCAGCGGGTGTGTATGCTGACCCAGCCTCGATATCTGGGCATAGTGTTTAACCCCATCACCCTGTATTACTGCTTCGATGCCACCAACCAACTGCAAACCATTGTGGCGGACGTGGGTAATACGCCCTGGAACGAGCGTCATGCCTACGTGTTGCCGATGCAGGGCAGTATCGGCGATGTGCAAAGTACCGATCATGGTCATCAGCAGCATTTTCGTTGTCACAAGGTGTTCCATGTATCGCCCTTTAATCCGATGCAGATGGACTACCAGTGGCGTGTCAGTGCACCTGGGAAACAACTGTTCGTGCATATTGAAAATCACCTTCAGGGTGAGGGTAATGAAAAGCACTTTGATGCCACCATGGCGATGCAATTAGCGCCAATTGAACAGTTGTCACGCTTTGCCTGGCGCCAGCCATTGATGACAGTGCAGGTGGTGTGGGGCATTTATTGGCAGGCCCTGAAGTTGTGGTTTAAGCGCACGCCCATTTACGATCATCCCTGATAGCAAAAAATATTTGTATTTTTTTCTACTTTGTTCCTGATCTAAAGTTAGCTTTTCTGGCGTATAGGCTAGAGTTATCAATAGCTTATAAATCCTGGGAGTAGGGATGTCTGCGCAAATCAACGCACAACCAATTAGTGGCGCCAACAGCGGCTGGCTCGCGTCACTGGCACGGAACCTGTTATTCAAACGTCTGCAGCAATTACACACTGGCACGTTAATCGTTATCGAGGGCGAGCAGCGTCATGTGTTCGGTCAACCGCTGGAGCAGCATGCCGAGTTGCAGGTTGAGTTGATAATCAAAGACCCGGGCAGTTATGTGGATATTGCCTTCGGTGGCAGTGTTGGCGCAGCTGAAGCCTATATGACCGGCGATTGGGAGTGTGACAAACTCACTCAGTTAATCCAGCTGTTTGTGCGCAATATGGATGTGCTGGACAAAATGGACAGCGGCTGGACGGTGATTCAGAAACCGTTGATGAAACTCCTGCACAATCTCAAGCGCAATACCGAAAAGGGCGCGCGTCGCAATGTGGCAGCCCACTATGACTTGGGTAACAGCATGTTCGCCACCTTCCTGGATCCGACCATGATGTATTCTTCCGGGATCTTTCCCCGCGCCGATGCCAGTATGCAGGAAGCATCGGAGCACAAGCTACGTACCATTTGTGAAAAGCTCGGTGTGCAGGCATCGGATCATATTGTCGAAATCGGTACTGGTTGGGGTGGTTTTGCGATTTTCGCTGCCCGTGAATATGGCTGTCGGATAACCACTACCACTATTTCTCAGCAGCAATATCAACTGGCCAAACAACGCATCGAAGAGGCCGGCCTCGGCGATAAAATCACTCTGCTTCAACAGGATTACCGTAAGCTGGATGGTCAGTACGATAAGCTGGTGTCCATCGAGATGATCGAAGCGGTTGGCTGGCAGTACTATCCCACTTACTTCAATAAATGCGCATCCTTGCTCAAACCAGAAGGCACTATGCTGATCCAGGCAATTACCATTACCGACCAGCGTTTTGAGCAATACAAAAAAGACGTGGATTTTATCCAGAAATATATCTTCCCCGGTGCCGGTTTACCGTCTGTCAGCGCGATTATGGATGCGGTGCGCGAGAAAACGGATTTGCGTCTGGTGCACCTGCAGGACTTTGCCGAGCACTACGCAATGACGCTGAATGCCTGGTGTCAGCGCTTTATGCAACGGGCCGAAAGCATTAAGGCACAGGGCTACAGCGATGAATTTATTCGCATGTGGGAATATTACCTGCGCTACTGCGAGGGCGGGTTTAAAGAACGCTCTATCGGTGTCAGCCATCTGATTTTTGCCAAACCCCGGCACAAACAGGAAGTATTGAGTCGAGCCTGATATGCCTCATTGGCGTGATGTCGTAATCAATGCCCTGCTATTTCAGGGCCTGTGGTTTGCCGCGATATTGTCTGGCTGGCAATGGGCGTTGCTGCCACTTGGCCTGATGCTGGTACACGTCATTGTGATCAGCGAACGCCCGTGGCAAGTATTAGCGCCCCTGATCCCGGCATTTTTGCTCGGCGGCTTTATGGATGCCATGTTGCACGGGTTTGGCGTGTTCGCGTTTGAAGCCAGACAACTGGAGATGCAAATCGCCGGTTTACCGCTGTTCCTGGCCATCATTTGGCTTGGTTTTTTACTCACATTACCTGTCTCCCTTAAACGTTTTGTCACCAAACCCCGCTGGTTTGTGCTGATGTGCGCCCTGTTGGCACCGTTATCTTACCGGGCCGGTGCAGCCCTCGGTGCCGTACAGTTAAGTGAACACTGGTTATGGTATCTTGTGCCACTTTGGGCGTTTTTCGGCTGGTATCTGAGCCGGCCAGCAAGGAGTTGTTCGCTTTGAAAAGGATCTTACTCGCCGGTGTCTTGCTGATTTCAGCAGGGGCGCAGGCAAATATCCTGATTGATGGCAATGCCGTTAGCCTGGATAAGCAGCAGCCGGTTTACAGCGAGCACTACAAAATAGAGCAGGGCGAAGATGGCCGAAATCTGCGTGCCGAGGTGGAGTACCGCTATCCCAATGGACAGGTGTTTGCCACCAAGTCCATTACCTACAGTGATAAGCCCGGCATGCCGTCCATTGATTTCACCGATCTGCGCAGTGGCGTGCGCACCCGCGCTACACCGGAGCAAGATGGTATCCGGGTCGAGCATCTGCGCCCGGGTAAAAGTGATGTAAAGGTGGTCGACTATCCGCGCAAGCGTCCTGTGGTGGTCGATGCGGGCTTTGATCGCTTTGTTAAAGATAACTGGCAGCGTCTGCTTGACGGAGAAAAACTGCACTTCGCATTTTTCCCGATTGACCGGGGTGAATTGGTCGATTTTTCTTTGAAGTTGGTCAGCAGCAATCAACAGCAAGTGGAACTAAAATTAGCACCGGACAGCTTTTTAGTGTCGCTGGTGGTTGACCCGATCACACTGCTGTATGACTCCCAACAACGTCTGCTGGAATACCGTGGTTTAACCAATATTGAGCAGGGTGATCACAGCAAATTAAAAGGCAAAAATTACCTCGCCAGTATCCGTTATATGTACCCGCAAAACGCAGATAAAAAATAGTTGCTTGCACGCCCCTCAACCCATTGTAACTTGCTAAATTTACTGCAGAATACGCACATTCATTGCGGATTCTGCCGTTCCTCAATAATCCCCCTTGTCAGCGAGCAGTCTGACGCAAAACAGGTTGGGGTCTCACCGAAAGCCGACTAGGCTTTAGGGCGTAAAGTTAGTCACAATTTTTTATGTGGAATTCATGACCAAAACACTTATTGTTGCCGATCATCCCCAGTTACTGAATGAAGTACAGGACGCTGAAGTACTCAGCTTTGATCAATATCTCGCTCAATATCCGAAAGTAAATGAGCCAAAAACCCGGGTAATTAACCTGTGCGATACCAGCCAGTACCTGAGTCGCGGCTATTACTGTTCATTATTGGCAGAAGCGCGTCAGCACCGGGTTTTACCGGGACTGGCATGCATCAACGACATTCGTAACGCCGAGCAGGTACGCAACAGCCTGCTGATTAACCTATCTGCCGAACAAAGCGCCAAACTGACCGATGAACTGACCCTGTGGGTGTTTTTTGGCTGGTCATCCAACGAGGCGTTTAAACGGGTGTCTCGTCAGGCATTTGAACAATTTCCTGCGCCGATCTTGCGTGTAACCTTGCGTCGCGATGCCGATGGCGTGGCGGCCAATGTACAAAGTGCGGCATTACATGATGTGCCAGAGCAGGAACAAGCCGCATTTGTTACCCGTATGCAACGCTTTACCCGCGATGTATGGCGCACCTCGGCCACTAAACGCAAGCCGCGTTGGGAACTGGCGATTTTAGTTAATGATGACGAACCATCGCCGCCCAGCGATGCTGACGCGATCAAACGTTTTATTAAAGCGGCCTCCAAGCTGGGGATTCATGCAGAAACCATCAGCCACAAAGAGGCGGGGCAGATTGCTGAATACGATGCGCTATTTATTCGCGAAACCACAGCGATTGATCATCATACCTATCGCATCGCCCGTGCAGCAGAGCAGGAAGGCCTGGTGGTGATTGACGATCCGACTTCGATTCTGCGCTGTTGTAATAAAGTGTTTTTGCACGATGCCTTTAGCTACAACAAAGTACCGTCGCTTAAGACCATGGTTTCCATTGGTGCCGATGATGCAGAGCTGGATCGTCTGGAGCAGAATTTTACCTATCCGATGGTATTAAAATTGCCGGAAGGGTCTTTCTCCCGCGGTGTTTTCAAAGTGGATGACCGTGCAGAGCTGCGCGCCAAACTGCTGGAATTACTGGACGTCAGCGCGTTGGTATTGGTGCAGGAATTCCTCTACACCGAGTATGACTGGCGTATCGGCGTGTTAAATGGCCGGGCGATTTACGCCTGTCGCTATCATATGGCGCGCAAACACTGGCAGATCTATAACCACGGTTCGAAGCGTTTTAGTACTGGTGGCTTTGAAACCCTGCC
Source organism: Bowmanella sp. JS7-9 (assembly GCF_004329715.1). Taxonomy (GTDB): domain Bacteria; phylum Pseudomonadota; class Gammaproteobacteria; order Enterobacterales; family Alteromonadaceae; genus Pseudobowmanella; species Pseudobowmanella zhangzhouensis. The sequence goes on along the minus strand of NZ_JXSY01000015.1, from coordinate 25,890 downwards.
AACCTTTGAAGTGCCAAGACAGGTGCTGGATGCCGCGTTAAAAGCCTGTGCCATGATAGGCAAGGGTCTGTACGGGGTGGATATCAAGCAAAAAGACAATCACGTATATGTGATTGAGGTTAACGATAACCCCAGCATCGACCATGGTGTGGAAGACAAATATCTGGGTAATGAGCTGTATATGCTGATTATGCAGGAATTTGCTAATCGTCTTGAAATGCGTGGTAAAGCGCAGTGAGCGATAGCGTGAATTACCTCAGCGCCGGAAAACAGCATCTTGAGCAGTTACTGGCGTTAGAGGCGAAATGCTTTAAAACCGACCGCATGAGTCGGCGCAGTATGAAACGCTTTATCGAACACAATCATGCGGTGTTCGAGGTGGCTGAATGCAATGGTCAGCTGGTTGGGTATGCGCTGGTACTGTTTCATCGGGGTACCCGCTTAGCCCGGTTATATTCGATTGCGGTGGATCCGGACATGCAGGGGCGTGGAATTGCGTCACAGTTAATGAAGGATGCGGAAAAAGGCGCCATAGAGCATGGTGCGTTGTATTTGCGCCTGGAAGTTAACCTGCACAATCATGGTGCTATCAGCCTGTACAAAAAGTTTGGCTATCGCGAGTTTGGTCTGTTGCATGATTACTATGAAGATCATGCCGACGCGTTGCGGATGCAAAAACAAATCCGGACCCCGCAAGCACAGAGTATGACGGCGCAGGTGCCCTGGTACCGGCAAACCACCGACTTTACCTGTGGCCCCGCGGCATTAATGATGGCCATGGGCGCGCTGGATAAACAGCGTGTGCATACTGTCAGTGATGAACTGGTCATCTGGCGCGAAGCGACCACCATTTTTATGACCTCTGGCCATGGTGGCTGTCATCCGTTGGGACTGGCGATTGCGGCGGTGCGGCGTAATTTTAATGCCGAGGTCTGGATCAATCAGACGCAACCCCTGTTCGTGGATGGTGTCCGTGATACCGACAAAAAAGCGATTATCGCTAAGGTACATGAAGACTACGAACAGGAAGCGGCGGCGTTACATATTGATGTGGAATACGCCAACATTACTCAGGAGCGTATTGCTGACGCCTGCCGTGATGGGGAAGTGGTGTTGGTGCTGATCAGTACCTTCAGGCTGGACAGCAAAAAGGCGCCTCATTGGGTAGTGGTCAGTGGTGTGGATGAAAAATGTTTTTATCTGCATGACCCGGATCCAGATGATAAACATCAGGATCCGCTGGATTGTCAGTACATACCCATCGCTCGTCAGGATTTTGAAAAAATGTCGCAGTTTGGCAGCAGCCGTCTGCGTACCGCGATTATTTTGTCCCGTTAATCGCGTTTAACGCATCATTAACCCGCTCGTAATTGAAAATAAAGCCTGCATCCCTGAGTTTTTCAGGGATGCAGCGCTGCCCATAGATTAATAGGTCGGCCATTTCACCAAACAGTAAGCGCAACATGAATTCTGGCATAGGAAACAGGCAAGGGCGGTGCAATGACTTTGCCAGCGCCCGGCTGAAAGCGCGGTTAGTAACTGGATTAGGTGCGCACAGATTAAACGGACCATGCAGGCGTGACTCACGCAGAAGATATTGAATTGCATCGACCATATCGTCGATATGGATCCAGGGCATATATTGATTGCCACTGGCCATCGGGCCACCCAAACCAAACTTAAACGGCGGTAACATTTTTGCCAGCGCTCCGCCATCTGCACTAAGTACAATGCCGGTTCGCAGTAAGCAAACCCGCACACCGTAGTCGTTGGCCTTTAAGGCTGCCGCTTCCCACATGGCGCACAGATGATGACTAAACTCGTCATAACAATTCTGTTCCTGCTCAGTCACCGGGTTTGCCCCCTGACGTCCGTAATAGCCAACCGCCGAGCCACTGACCAGCACATCCGGCTTTTGCTGTAGCCGTTCTATCAGGGTAATCAGTTCATTGGTGGTGCGGATTCGACTATCGACAATGCGCTGTTTCTGTTCGTGGCTCCAGCGCTTATCGGCAATGGGCTCGCCGGCCAGATTGACGATGGCACTGATGTCTTCGTTGTCGGCTAGTTCAGACAGGTCGCGGATAAAGCGCAGTGATACGGCTGTGAGGTGGCGAAACACCTCGTGCCGTGCCGCTTCACCCTGGCGGGTGAGGACGATCCATTCATGCTGCGGCATATGGGTGATCAGGGCGCGGCCAATCAGCCCAGTACCGCCTGTGATCAGAATCGCCATATGGGTTGCTCCGAATGTTATGCCTTATTGCAGGATAGGCTCAAAGATACTGAATCGGCAAAACGCAGAGCATGGGGTTTGTCGATTTCTACTTCGGCATATTCTACCCAGGCGTGCTCCGCAGCAATGGCCAGAACATCCGCAGTGAGCTTTTCCAGCAAATAGAAGCGGTTGTTTTCCACCAAGGCAATAATGCGCTTGGTAATGGTGCGATAATTCAGCGCGTCATCCATATTGTCAGAATCGGTCGCTTGCTCGGCGCGATAACGAATGCGCACATTCACCACCACGTCCTGTTTGTTTTTAATTTCGTCGTCATTGATACCGATAAAAGTACGCAGACGCAGATTCTTAATTCTGATTGTGGCGAGATCTAACTTCATAAATTTGCTAACAATTTGATTTTTCGACAGTATAACGTGGTTCCTAAGCTATGTACGAAAAAACACTCTATGCAGATCAGCCCATCTTCTTCTCTTCGCACCCTGCTGGTAATGGCCAGTGTGGTGATTATTCTGGCCGGTCTGAAAACCGCCAGCGCGATTATCGTACCATTTTTGATGTCGGTGTTTATCGCCATATCCTGTTACCCACTTATTGATTGGGCCGGACGACATCGTATTCCCCGTTGGCTGGCCATCGTGCTGGTGATTTTGTTGATCGTCATTATGGGTATGTTCCTGGCCGGGTTGGTGGGGCGCTCCATGAACGATTTCTCCGCCAAACTGCCCATGTATCGTCAACAATTAGGCGATAAATTCGCCATGCTGACCCACTACCTGACGGTGCTGGATATTCGTATCGATAAATCCCAGTTACTCAGCTATCTGGATCCCGGCATGGCCATGAGTGTGGTGAGTAATTTACTGTCCGGTGTTGGCGGCGTTATGACCAACTTTATGCTGATATTGCTGACCGTGGTATTTATGTTATTTGAAGCCGACAGCTTTCCACGCAAGGTGCACATTGCGCTGGACGATCCGGCCATGAAATTGCAGCACATTGACCGTTTTCTCGCGTCGGTTAAAAACTATCTGGCGATAAAAACCGGGGTGAGCCTGTTGACCGGTGTTCTGGCGGGGTTACTGCTGTACATCATCGGTGTTGATCACTTTATGCTGTGGGCAGTGGCGGCGTTTTTACTTAATTATGTACCAAATATCGGCTCGATTATCGCGGCGTTACCGCCGGTGTTGCTGGCACTGGTGCAACTGGGTGCAGCTGAAGCCGGCATGGTGGCGCTGGGGTATGTGGCCATCAATATGGTGATGGGCAACATTATCGAACCGCGCTATATGGGACGGGGCCTGGGATTATCTACGCTGGTCGTGTTTCTTAGCTTAATTTTCTGGGGCTGGTTACTCGGTGCGGTGGGTATGTTGTTATCTGTACCGCTGACCATGATTGTAAAAATCGCGCTGGAAAGTAACGAGGAAAGCCGCTGGCTGGCGATGTTACTGGGCTCAGAAAATCTGCCCGCACAGCAGCCTGAACCGGCTCCGACTAGCCCTGAGGATGATTGAATTTTAAGGTGAAACAGGCACCTTGCCAGCGTGAGGTGCCAATGCTGAGTTCGCCGCCGTAGGCCAGCACCAGATCATTGACGATAGCCATGCCGATGCCGTGGCCTTCCTGATAGGTATCCAATCGCACACCCCGTTGCAGTAACCATTCACGTTGTTCTTCGCCAATGCCGGGGCCATCATCTTCCACCTGTACCAGCAAGCCATGCTGGTTTTTAACCGTTAGCTGTACCTGTTGGCTGGCTGCTTTGCAGGCGTTATCCAGCAGATTCCCGAGTAGTTCGGAAAAATCCGTCAAATCGCCAAAAAATCGTGCGTCTTCATCCACATCCAGATGCAGACTCAGCTGCTTGTTGGCGTGCACTTTATCCATCGCATTGACCAGTTTGTTGCAGCTGTCAGCCACTGTAAATCCTTCGTGCATGATGGCGTCGCGGCTGGCGACGGCACGTTTTAACTGGCGGTTAATTTGTTGTTTGATCTGCTCGATGGGGGCTTTGGCCGCATCAGGTAAGTTATCGGTGCCAGACAACACCGCTAACGGGGTTTTTAGTGCATGAGCTAAGTCCGACAGGCTGTTTCGATAGCGGCTACGCTGATGTTGCTGGGAGTCCAGTAACTGATTGAGATTGGTTTTTAGCGTTTCCAGCTCCGGTGGGTAGTGTCCGGCAAGACGTTTTCGCTCGCCTTGTTCAATTTCGCCGACCTGTTCGGTTAAACGGGCGACCGGGCGCAGAGCAGCGCCCAATGATGCTAACAGCACAATAATCAGTAGTGCGACGATAACTCCCAGCCAGCTCCATAAGCGGGTGCGAAACTCGGCCAGTTGATTGTCAAACAGCTGGGCGTTTTTCAGAATATGGAAAGTAACCGGGAACAGCATGTTCTGATCTTCGAAACTGGCGGTATAGCTAAACTGGAAATAGTCACCCGCCGGCAAGCTCACACGTTGAAACATTTCGCCGCCCACGGGGGGAAGATTTAGCGTAGGGGGCTCTGCCCAGCCAGCGGCAGAGGACGATTGCCACGCGGGCAGCATATGCATGGCAATAAACGCCACCGTACCAGAATCAGGTAAGTTCAATGCATCGTTAAATAATTGCTGCGGCATGTTGATTACACCGTCGCTTAAGTCGAATTCAGAAATCAGCCCAAGGTTTTGCAGGCGTAGTTGCTCATGGGTCGCATCCAGCAGACTCTGGCTAAACGCACGCTCTAGTGTCAGTGCCAGCAAGGGCACAAACACCAGTAACACAATCAGGGCCGTGCCCAGTGTGCGGGCGCGCAGGGACAGTGAATTCATAATTGGCGGTTTATACGATATCCACGCCCACGCAGGGTTTCGATAGGTTTGTAGGTGTTTTCTGGATCGAGTTTTTTGCGTAAACGACCAATAAACACTTCGATAACGTTACTGTCCAAGTCGAATTCCTGATCGTAGATATGCTCAGTCAGTTCGGTTTTGGATACCACCTTATCCGGGTTCATCAGCAGGTATTCCAGCACTTTATATTCATAGGCTGTCAGTTCAACCGCGTGGCCGTCGACACGCACTTCTCCAGCGCGCGTATCCAGGCAGATGGGACCCTTTTCCAGTAACGGACTGGCCTGTCCGGCAGAGCGGCGTATCAAGGCTTTAATGCGTGCAAATAATTCTTCATGGTGAAACGGCTTAGTCAGGTAGTCGTCCGCGCCAGCATCCAGGCCTTCGACCTTTTCCTGCCAGCGATCCCGCGCGGTCAGGATCAGAATAGGGCAACTAACCGAATTGGCGCGCGCCCGTTTAATTAATTCCAGCCCATCGATTCTGGGCAGGCCAATGTCGATGATGGCTAAGTCATAGGGGTATTCCTGGATCAGGAACAAGCCGTGTTCGCCCTGATCGGCCAAGTCGACGCTATAGCCTTGCTGGCGTAATTGTGAGTCTAGTTGGGTTAGCAAATTAGGATCGTCTTCCACTAACAACAGGCGCATGCTTAATCCTTATCTTTGGGGCCGCTTACCCGGCCGGTTTGCTTGTCAACTCTCAGTGTGACGACGCGACCATTGTCCTTGAGCACTTTAATTTTGTAGCTATCGCGGGACTGTTCGACTTTCAGGATCCGTCCACTGGTGTGACGCTGTGCCAGACTGACGGCTTGTGACTGGCTTATCTTGTCCTGCTGGTCAGCCATCACTGGCTGACCAAATGACATCAAGCAGACCAAAACCAACAGTGCAACGCGTAATTTCATAGTGTGTCCCGAGCGTTTTTTTTGCTCAGTGTACCTGCTTAGTGGGCATTGGCAAAACGCTTGTGACGGCGATGCTCAATCTGTACATGACGACCAGGGTGCTCTGGCATAAAGCGGGTATAAAGATCACCATGGTAGCGGTATGTGACGTTGTAGCCAGTCAATACCGGGCGACGATAGCGCTTATCCTGACGACAAACCCCATCACGGCTCAGCTCATGACCCAGGCTGCCACCGATTACGGCGCCGGCTACTGAACCCCCTTTGTGACCGCTGATTTCATGGCCGATGGCCGCGCCAATCACAGCTCCGGCAATGGTTGCACCGGCATCGCCATGGCCCACATAGCAGTTGGCTTGTTGCCGATAACTGTATTTCTGATAAACCGGCTCAACATCGATCACCCGTGCATACTCAGTTCGGCTACCGTGGGCAGCGGCGGTCAGGGGTAATAAGGCTAATAGTGGTAATAGTAATTTGCGCATAACGCTTCCTCCTGTGTGTACATCTCAACACTAGGGGGCATTGCATGAATCGCGGCTGAACTTTAACTAAGCAATCACTGAACAAAATAAAAGGGCCCGTAGGCCCTGTTTATCAGGTTGCTGATTCATTTGGACGGGGGCATGTTGCTGCCACTCCCTGTGGCGAGCCAACCCGACGCAGATGGATCCGCAGAGGGGTGTTTTGCAATCTGTGCCAGAAACTCTGGGTTTCCAATTGGCCGCATAATGCAAATTCTATATAAGCACGCATTTGCTCATCGTTCATAGGCATAGCCGCAGGCACTTCAACATAAGCGTTGATGGCTCCTGCATGTGCGCGAGCGCCCTGATACAACCAGTCGCCTCTGGTCAGGATGGCGTGTAAGGCCCCATTGACGACTTTAACGCTGTTCGGTGGGACAAATGTTGAGGGAACATTGTCGCGCGTGCTATCACCGGAACTGGCTTCGTTATGCATGCAGCCAGTTAAAAGAACAACCAGCAAAGCGCTACCGGCTAAGTAACGTAATACTGACATCGTGTGTCCTCCCACAAAAAGTTATCGGCGGCTTGCAAAAAATGTTTAAAAATCGTTCGATGAAAAATGTGCTATTGATTAATGCGCGGAAAATCGACGAACAGGCGGCGAAAGATGGTGTTTTATCGGGGATTACGTAAAATGCCGCGCCGTGTTAGCAACGAGGTTTTTTCATGAAGTTTTTAAGCTTTCTGTTAATGGCAAAGGTAAAGGTGCTGTCGCACTTGCTTTACCGTGGGCGATTACAGTGGCTGAGTGCGGAAAAGGAAGCGGCACTTAAAGAGGTCAAGTTAGTGGTGTTTCTGAATCACACCAGTTTGTTCGAGCCGTTGTTTATTCGTTTTGCACCTTGGCACTTTGTTTGGGATGTGGCACACAAGGTCATTGTACCCGGTGCCGATATCACCATGCAGCGCCCCATGGCGGGTAAAATTCTCAAAGCGCTGTTGCCTGGCGTGATTCCGATTACCCGCAAAAAAGATGAATCCTGGGAGGCATTTTTGCAGTCGGTGAGTCAGGACGTGATCACCGCCATCCTGCCGGAAGGGCGGATGAAGCGTCGCAACGGCTTGGATAAATTTGGTAAACCCATGAGTGTTCGAGGTGGCGTGGCCGAAATTCTCGAACGCCTCAATGGTGGCAAAATGCTGTTTGTTTACAGCGGCGGTTTGCACCATATCCAATCGCCGGGTGACTGGTTCCCTAAAGTGTTTAAAACCATCAATGCCAATTTGGAAGTGCTGGATATCAACCATTACAAGTCGCTGGTCAATGCCCGCGATGAGAACAGCTTTAAAGCCAGGGTGATGGCCGATATGGATCGGCGCTTACTGGATTGCGTGCCGTAAAGCACAAAAAGCGCCATCAGGCGCTTTTTTTATTTCGTTTTTCCGCTTGGTTGGGTATGTCCCGTTTTAAGCGCTTTTTTATCTCGTACCCAAATCTGACTACAGTTGGTTGTTTTTAATTCGAATAAAGAAATCGCACCGAACAAATCTTTCAGTTTGTTAAAGCCATAATTTCGATGATCAAATGAAGAATGATTTGATATATGTTGACCAATTTGACCTAGTTTCGCCCACCCATCATCATCTTGAACTGCGACAATAGCACTACGAAGTAAACGGATTAGACGAGTATCCTGATTCAGATTTTGCGGCTTTTTCTCTGGTGCTCTGTCCGTTTGCTCGAGGCTATCCAGATATAAAAATGAGGTGCAGGCATTTACGAATGGCATGGGAGTTTTGCGCTCACCAAAACCGATGACCTTTTTGCCCTCCGCGTGCACGCGCGTGGCCAGTGGGGTAAAGTCACAATCTGAGGAAAGAATGCACACTACGTCAAATTGGCGAGTGTGCAATAAGTCCATGATATCAATCACCATGGCGATGTCGGTGGCATTTTTGCCCTTGGTGAGATCAAACTGTTGTATTGGTTTGATCGCATTGTCGTGCAGCACTTCCTCCCAGCCTGTTAGGTTGGGATTCTTCCAATTTCCGTAAGCTCTGCGAATGTTGACGACCCCCAACTTAGCGAGCTCGGCCAAAACGTCGGAGATTTTGTTGGCAGGCGCGTTGTCGGCATCGATAAATAATGCAATCTTTTCTCTGTCCATGAGAGTGAATCCTGTGTGATGTAACGAAACACCAGCATAGCCTACAAGTCTTACCAAGACAGGTATTAGATTAGGTGTGGAGGTATGTGTTTACGCCAGACGCACCAAGCCGCTGTGACCTTGCAAATCACCAATCAACCAGATTTGTGCAAACGGATGGGCGGAGGGAATGTGGATCTCTCTCTGATGTTCACGCACACTGTCCGCATTCCAGTCTGGATGGGCATTGCGGATCACCAGCCAAACCGTGTCGCTGTCGTAAAACTTCTGCGCCTTGTTATGCAAAATACGGTTAAGCGCGTTTACCAGGCGTTCATCTGCTGAGGTGTTCACGTCAAGTGCCTGCAATTCGGTGCAGGTTTGCTCTGACAACGACTTGCCTAAAATCAGCTTGGCTTCGGTTTCACTGCCATACAGGTGGGCGATTTCAATGTCGATGGGCTGGTTGGCGATGCTGACTGAAACGTCGGGTTTACGCGGTTCGTTATGGGTGATAAAGGTGACCGCTTTTCCGCAGCATTGCTGATAAAGCCGGGCAAACAGGTCACTGGCCTGATGCTCTAACTGAATCTTTTCCCACTGGCTGCTATTCATGCTGCTGATTTATTACCTTGGCTTGCGTGGTGACGATTGTGAATAGAGCGTCATAAAATAGCAAACCAGCCAAATGATGAAAAATGGATGGGAATACCAGTTTGCGTCCGGAGGGAGAAAATACAACAGCGCTGACAACGGAATGGCGTAGATCAATACCAGCCAGACGAAAATATTTTTTACCCGCAGGTAAATAAGCAGTATTGCGTTAATCAATATAAACCAGTGCATCCTTACACTCCTGTTGGCTTAGAAATCTACTTTTTGGCGCCGCTGTTTCCGTTCACTGTGCTGTTTTTTGCTGTCCAGTCGTTTTGCTTTTGCAGCGCGGCTGGGTTTGGTGGCTTTACGTGCCTTTTGCACTTTAATGTTTTCACTGATCCATTCACCCAGGCGGGCAAGCGCATCGTCGCGATTTTGTTCCTGCGTACGATATTGCTGGGCTTTGAGCACAAAAATACCGTCGCTGGTCAGGCGTGAGTCGTTGACTGCCAGCAGGCGCTCTTTCATATATTCCGGCAGGCTGGATTTGGCGACGTCAAAACGCAGATGAATGGCACTGCTGACTTTGTTGACGTTTTGCCCACCGGATCCCTGTGCACGGATAGCCGATAAGTCGATATCGGCATCATCAATCCACAGGGTGTCGGTTAAGAACAATTGTGCCATCAGGGCAGGACTTTTTTATAGGGCTTGACCGTTACGCGGGCATATACACCGGCCTTGATGTAAGGGTCATCATCGGCCCATGCCTGCGCCTCCTGCAAACTGGCGAATTCCGCTACCAACAAAGAGCCACTGAACCCTGCCGGGCCCGGATCCTCGTTGTCAATCGCCGGCGTGGGACCCGCAATCAGCAAACGTCCCTGATCTCTTAGCTGCATTAGTCGTGCTAAATGATCCGGACGTGCCGCCATGCGTTGTTGCAGGCTGTTTTCGACGTCTTCAGCGTAAATCATGTACCACATTAGTTGTCGTCCTTTGCGGTGTCGGCGGGTTTGACCTCATCCTGAGGCAGGTAGCGATATAAATAGGCAATAGTCAGGATCATAAAGCCCATAGAAAAGCCGGTCATCCAGAACACTTTAAAATTGACCCAGTCATCTTCACTCATATGATGTGCTACATACACATTGGCAATGGCAGCGCCAATAAAAAATAGCCCCCAGGCCGCTGTGATCCTGACCCAGACTGCGTGAGGCAGGCTGACCACTTCGCCCATCATCTGCTCCATGATGGGCTTTTTCATTATCAGGCTACCGAGCAATACGATGGCGAATAATGCATATACCGCCGTTGGTTTCCACATAATGAAGGTCTTATCGCGAAACGCCAGGGTTAACGCACCAAACGCCACCACCATGGCAAAGAAAATCCACTGTTTTTTCTCGATTTTCTTGTGCATGAAATAGGTTATCAGCAACTGCAACAAGGTGGCGGCCATCAGTGCACCTGTGGCCCAAAAGATGTCCTGCATCTTGTACACCACAAAGAAAATCAACAGGGGTAAGAATTCCAGTAACGCAGCCATAAAGTCTCTCATTTAATATCTGGCGGCAGTGTACCATAAAGAATTTTAGCCGCTGCAGGTGGTAGCGATTTGTTACGTTTTAAAGCGATAAACGGAGGAAATCCAAACTACGCGAATGCGCGTATTTTGCACTATGGTGTGATTAGCTAGTACATTGATATTCGTACTAAAAATCTTTCTTTTCCTGACAGGGACGCTTATGAAACTTGCCCGCTTTACCCATTCTTTGTGTTGTGTGGCGATTTGTAGCCTGACCATGATTGCGCCGTTGCAGGCACAAAATAAAAATGTGCCTAATGCGGCCGACTCCGATCCACAACGCCTCGGTTGGATGATTGGCACACCACCGCCAGCAGACAAACTGATCATGCAACCACAATCCAATTATTTCAGTTTTCCCAAACTGCGCTGGACCGTTTGTCACATCCGGGAGTTGTTGCCCACCCAGCAGGTTAGCCGCGGTCTTGGCGCACCGGCACCGCTGGAATACGCGCTCGATGATAATATCGACCAGATACGTTTTATGCCGCTCGGTGGCAAAAGCCTGATGAATTGGGAGCAATCCCTCGCGGCCAACTACACCGACGGTATGTTAATTCTTCATAAGGGCAAGGTGGTCTACGAGCGCTATCTGGGTTGCCTGAATGAGTATGGTAAGCATGCGGCCATGTCGATGACCAAATCTCTCACTGGCTTGCTGGCAGAAATATTGATTGCCGAAGGCTCGCTTGATGAAAACGCCAGAGTCAACACGATTGTGCCGGAACTAACTGGCAGTGCCTTTGGCTCGGCCACGGTGCGCCAGGTGATGGATATGACCACGGCACTGTATTACAGCGAAGATTATGCCGATCCGCACGCGGATATCTGGCAATATTCTGCGGCTGCCAGTCCCTTACCAAAACCTCCGGGTTATCAGGGGCCGGATGGGTATTTTGATTACCTGAAGACCGTCAAAAAAGCCGGGCAGCATGGCAGAGTGTTTGGCTATAAAACCGTGAATACCGATGCGCTTGGGTGGATTGTATCTCGGGTCAGCGGCAAGGAATTAACTGATTTATTAGCGGAAAAGCTCTGGCAACCAATGGGCGCCGAACAGGATGCCTATATGACGGTGGATGGCAAAGGCACACCGTTTGCCGGTGGCGGGCTTAGCGCGGCTCTGCGTGATTTGGGGCGAATCGGTCAATTAATGCTGGATAACGGCCAACTAAACGGCCAACCACTGTTTCCTGCCAGTGTGGTCGACAGTATCAAAGCCGGAGGAGATAAACAGGCGTTAGCGCAAGCCGGGTATAAGGCGTTGGCAGGCGGAAGTTACCGCAGCATGTGGTGGGTGATGCACAACGAGCATGGGGCATTCGCCGCACGCGGGGTGCATGGGCAGACGATTTATGTCGACCCGACAGCAGAGATGGTAATAGTGCGTTTTGCGTCTTTTCCAGACGCCAAAAACAGTAAAATCGACCCAACTTCGCTTCCCGCCTATCAGGCGGTGGCAGAATATCTGATGTCAAAAAACAGTGGGGCGGGCGAGTAGCCCGTTCCAGTTTCGAGCCGTTAATTCTGGTGCAGAATCTTGCCGATGCGGCTGAAAAACACCTGAGATAGGTTCCATTCGTAGCCATTAAAATCCGTGGTGTTGATACACTGCACCACCACGGTGTCGATATCCGGATAATAGGCGGTATAGGTTTGGTACCCCGGGATCAGGCCGCCATGCTCATACACATAGAGTGATGAATAAATCGCTTGCTGCTCAGGTGTGAAAAGTTCGCCGGTGTTAAGTGCACGTACAAAGGTCGCTAAATCATCGGCACTGGCAATCATCGCGCCGTAATCATTAGTTTTAATGTCCGGCTCTACGCCGACGTAATAGCCGCCCATTAAATCATCCATATTCACCTCATCCAGTGAAAAATAGGTATGGGTCAGGTTAAGCGGGGCGAGGATGCGTTGCTGAATAAATTGCGCTTGAGATACGCCAGCGGCGCGGGCAATCAGTTCGCCCAGCAACAAATAGTTGGTATTAGAATACTCGTAGCCATCTCCGGGTTTGAAATTAGCGGGCTTGTCCAGAATCAGGGCCAGTTGCTCTGCCTGTGTGTCTGGTGGATTCTCCCAATAGGCATAGGTATCAGTGAAATTAGGAATGCCGCTGGTATGCCCAACCAAATTTGCCAGTGTGATCTGATCGGCGTATTGAATGCGTGATTCAAGTTCAGGGAAGTATTCCGCCAGCGTCCCTTCATTGTGTAATTTTCCGTCACTGATCAGCAATGTGATGGCGGAAGCCACATAGAGTTTGTTGATGCTGCCGATTTTAAACAATGCATCGCCACGGGCGGGGAGTTTATTGTCACGGTCGTGCCACCCTGCGGTATAGCTTTGGCCAAGCTGATCGCCTTGTTGCACATACACCAACATGCCATCAAAGCCATAGGTGATTGCGTCGTTGACCTGCTGTTGCACGCTGCCGGGCAATGGCATGAGCCAGGCTTTGACAATGATCCATGGCACAAAAAACAGCGAAATCGCCGTACCGCCAAACAGGATGACGCGCAGGATGGTGGTTCTGGTTTTTTTGTTCATGTCCCTATGCCCTGATGGGGTAGTCATTAAATTGATAGTTTTTTTGCGTGCACAACCCTATCAAATTAGTCCCCTTCAGCTCAAAGATTGTATGCAGTGAATTTGTAAAAGGGTGTGAGTAAATGACTATTTTCTGCCTGACGGCACAGAGGTTTGTTGTTGCGCACGCACATGTAATTGCTGACTTGAGCCGCAATCCACATGAGAAGCTAAATGGATGCCGGGTCGCTGCCCGGCATGACTTGTGTTGGGATAGGTCGAGCGGCGCGAAAAACGGCTCAGGTTGCCGATTTCATCTCGGCGACAAACGCTTTTAATGCGCTAAGCATGGCCGGGACATCATGCAGATGCTGCTCGATGATTTTCACCGTGGCCGAGCCGGCAATCGCACCTGCCGCACCATCACCAATCGCAGCTTTGACCTGAGCGGGGTTGGAAATACCAAAGCCAATAACGCTGGGCGCGCCTTTGTATACGCTGAGTTTGTCTACCATGGCTTTTACCGGTGCATTGGCGGCGGTTTCCGTGCCGGTAACGCCTGCGCGGCCGAGCAGATAAATATAGCCACTGGATTGGCTGGCAATCTGCTTGAGTGCCTCGTCATCGGCATTGGGCGGTGCAATCAGGATATGGTGAATGTTGTGGGCTTGTGCGGTTTGCTGGAATATTTCAGCTTCACGCAGTGGTACATCGGCTAGTAACACCGAGTCGACCCCGGCTTGGGCGGCTTTGGCATAAAATGCGTCTAATCCGGTGTGGAACACCAAATTAGAATACAGCAACAGGCCAATTGGCGTCTGTGGGTGACGACGGCGAATTTCGCTGAGAATTTCAAAGCAATCCTGCTGATGAATTTTATTCGCCAGCGCACGTATGCCGGCTTTTTGGATCACCGGCCCATCTGCGATAGGGTCGGAGAATGGAAAGCCCAGTTCCAGCGCATCGGCACCGCCATCCACCAGAGCGCTGATGATCTCTATGCTGGTGGCCTTATCCGGGTCGCCCAGCATCACAAATGGCACAAAGGCACCACGTTGCTCTTCAGCCAGGCGGCTGAACATGGCCTGATAACGATCTGCAGCCATTACAGCGCTCCTTTTAAAAATTGTTGAACATGGGCAATGTCTTTATCACCGCGGCCAGAGAGGTTCACCACCATGAGTGTCGGCTTTGTCGCCTGTTCTGCAGCTTTGAGCGCATAGGCCAGCGCGTGGGAGGACTCCAGCGCCGGAATAATGCCTTCTTTTTGCGCCAGCAACTGGAAAGCGGCCAGCGCTTCATCATCGGTAGCCGACTCATAACGGGCGCGACCGGTGTAATGTAAAAACGCATGCTCAGGGCCAACCGCAGGGTAATCCAGGCCGGCGGAGACTGAATAGGACTCCTCAATCTGGCCGTCTTCATCCTGCATAATGTAGGTATACGCGCCATGTAGAATCCCCATAGTGCCTTTGGCAATGGCCGCACCATGCTCATGGGTATGGATCCCTTTACCGGCTGGCTCAACACCCACCAGGCCAACGTCTTTATCATCGATAAAATCGGCAAACATACCAATGGCGTTGGAGCCACCCCCGACACAGGCAATCACCTCATCCGGCAAGCGACCTTCGGCAGCCAGAATTTGTGCCTTGGTTTCTTCACCAATCATACGGTGGAATTCACGCACGATGGTTGGGAAAGGGTGCGGGCCGGCGGCGGTGCCAAGCAGATAATGGGCTTTTTCGTAATTGGCTGACCAGTCACGCAGGGCTTCGTTAACCGCATCTTTCAATGTGCCCGAGCCAGAGTCCACCGGGATCACCTCAGCGCCCATCAGGCGCATACGAAATACGTTCGGTGCCTGACGTTCCACGTCTTTGGCGCCCATATAAATTCGTGCTTTAAGTCCCAGCAGTGCGCAGGCCAGCGCCGTGGCCGTACCATGCTGGCCGGCGCCGGTTTCGGCTATCACTTCGGTTTTACCCATGCGCTTGGTTAACAATGCCTGACCCAGTACCTGATTGGTTTTGTGCGCACCACCGTGCAGTAAATCTTCGCGCTTTAGATATAGGGTAACCAGTGGATTACTGACAATATTACGGGTTTTGGTCAGCGCAGTCGGGCGACCGGCGTAGTTTTTCAGCAGATCCATAAACTCCTGCTGAAAGTCCGCGTCGTTTTGCGCCTTGATAAATTCCTGTTCAAGTTGATCCAGCGCTGGGATCAACAGCTCTGGCACATACATGCCACCAAACGGGCCAAATTTACTTGGTAAGCTATTCATAAATCTCTCAGTAGTGGCGTAAGTTGTTGAATAATTTGGTTAGTTGCGTGTGGTTTTTCACGCCGGGGCGTGACTCGACGCCGGAATTCACATCCAATAAGCCCACGCCCGTTGCTTTGGCATCGGCAATATTGTCGGCGTCCAATCCACCGGCCAGGGCCAGCGAGGTTTTGCTTTCCAAGCCGGCAAATAATGTCCAGTCAAAACGCTGCCCGGTGCCGCCGCTTTGATTACCGATACGACTATCCAGCAGATGCCGGTCAATCGGCCCGCTTTGTAGCGCGGGCAGGGCATCGCTGACGCCGTAGGCTTTCCAAATCTGGCAGTCTTGCGCCAGTTCTGCACGCAAGGTGGCGATATAGGCGCTGTCCTCATTACCGTGCAACTGCACCGCGGCTAAGTCCAGTTTTTGTGCCAGTTCGCAGACCATCGCAATTGGCTGGTCGACAAACACGCCCACATAGTGAAATGGCACCTGCGAAACAATGGTTTGCGCCTGATGCAAACTAACACAGCGCGGAGATTTAGGCGCGAAGATCAACCCGGCATAACTGGCACCGGCTTGTTTGGCCATCAGGGCATCTTCGGGAAGGGTGACACCACAGACCTTCACGTGTCCATAAATTAACTGGTTAACCGCCAGCGCCACATCGGCTTGTGCCATCAGGCTGCTGCCGACCAGAAATCCATCGGCCAGTGGTGCCAAACGACGCACATCGTCGTGGGTATAAATACCGGACTCACTGATAACCAGACGATCATCCGGGATCATCGGCGCCAGGCGTTCGGTGGTGGCTAAGTCTGTGCTCAAATCGCGTAAGTTGCGGTTGTTAATGCCGATAATTTTTGCGCCGAGCGCGATAGCTCGCTGGGTCTCTTGTTCATTGCTGACTTCGGTCAGCACATCGAGGCTCAGTGAGTCGGCAATGGCCGCCAGTTCGGTATATTCCTCATCGCTTAAGACTGACAGCATCAATAATATGGCATCGGCGTCATGGTAGCGCGCCAGATAAACCTGATAGGGGTCGACAAAAAAGTCTTTATTCAGCACTGGCTGATGTACGCGCTGACGCACATAGTCCAGGTAGGCAAAGCTACCCTGAAAGTACTGCTCATCGGTCAGTACTGAAATGGCCGCCGCACGGGGGGCATAGGCGCTGATGATTTCGTCCAAATCGAAATTGGCGCGAATCAGGCCTTTCGATGGGGAGGCTTTCTTGCATTCCAGAATAAAACCCGCCTCAGGCTGGCTCAGGGCATCGAATAAGCTGCGCGTGGACGGCGTCAGGTTAGCCTGAAAGGTCTCCAACGGCAGCGCTTGTTTTCTCGCCGCGATTTCTTCGCGCTTGTGGTTGCAGATTTTTTCCAGCACGTTAGCCACGACTTACCTCCGCTGCGTGCAAAATGGTTTGATAGGGTTTGCCGCTTGCCATGGCTTGCAGCGCTAATTGAGTCGCAGTCGCTAAGGTGTCGGCCTGATTGCACAGATACAGCAATAACCCTGCGTTAGCTGCGACGGCATCGCGATGGGCGGCCTCGCCATGGCCTCGCAGTACCGCTTCAATCAGTGCCTTGTTTTGCGCCGGTTCGCCACCTTCGATGTCTTTCAGGCTGTATTCCTGTAATCCAAAATCAGCCGGGTGGAGTACTGACTCCAGCAGCGTGTCGCCATCCACGAATACCACTTGCGTCGCACCATGCAACGCCACTTCGTCCAGGCCACTACCGTGTACCACCACGGCGCGCTGATAACCGAGCAATCTTAACGTGTTGGCAAACGGTACCAGCAAATCAGGGCTGTAAACGCCAATCATCATATGAGTTGGGCGCGCTGGATTGGCCAGAGGGCCGAGCAAATTAAACAGTGTGCGGCTTTTCACGGTTTGGCGCACCGGCATGGCGTGCTTGATCCCTGCGTGGTATTGCGGAGCGAATAAAAATGCCAGGTTAGCCTCGTCCAGACAGGCGCGGGCCGTCTCTGCCGACATCGCTAGGTCCATGCCAAACTCACCGTATAAATCCGCCGAGCCCGATTTGCTTGAGACACTACGATTGCCGTGTTTGGCCACTTTAACGCCACACGAGGCGGCAACCATGGCGGCGGCTGACGAAATGTTGATGGTGTTGTGCCCGTCGCCACCGGTGCCGACGATATCGGCAAAGGGATAATCCGGGCGCGGAAACGGGTTGGCATTATTAATCAGGGCGGCGGCGGCACCGGCAATTTCTGCCGGGGTTTCGCCACGGAATTTTAATGCGGTCAGCATGGCGGTCAGTTCGATTTCACTGATCTTGCCATTAACCACATCGGCGAAAAACGCTTCACTTTGCTGTTGAGTAAGCGCCTGACCTGCATACAACTGTTCAAATAACGGGGTCATTGGCCGCCTCCTGCGAGAAAATCGATACTTTGTTTGAGTAACTGACTGCCGTGGCTGGTCAGGATCGACTCCGGATGAAACTGAAAGCCGAGCATTTTATCTGCATCATGGTATACCGCCATGGGGATCCCATTGAAGCTCGCAAGCTGGCGCAGACATGCTGGCATATTCGCTGCCATCAGCGAGTGATAGCGCGCGACCGGCAGAGGTTGCGGCAAGCCGGCAAACATAGCATCGCCACAGTGTTCAATATGCGAGGCTTTGCCGTGCATCACTTCAGAGGCGCGGATCACGTCACCACCGTAGTGCTGCACAATGGCCTGATGGCCTAGGCATATGCCCAGCACCGGGAACTGCCCCTCTGCCTGCTTTAGTAATTCGGGCATGCAACCGGCATCCGCCGGCGCGCCCGGTCCCGGGGAGAGGATCAAAATCGGCTGACCTTGTGCTTCGCGCATTTTCGCCATAATGGTTGTGGCACTGACGTGGTTACGATAAACCGTCATGGGGTAACCCAGTTTGCGCATTTCATCGACCAGGTTGTAGCTAAACGAGTCAATGTTATCCAGCAAAAACAGTTCGATGGCAGGCTGTGACTGTTGCATATTATTGCCCTCCGTTGGCGAGCTGAATCGCGCGGATCACGGCTTGCGCTTTGTTGCGGGTTTCATCGGCCTCAGACTGCGGATTGGAGTCATATACGACCCCGGCACCCGCCTGAATAAAGGCGGTCCCCTGTTTTACAAACGCCGAGCGGATCACGATACAGGTATCCATGTCACCATGGCTGTTTAAATAGCCTACCGCGCCGCCATAACTGCCGCGACGGCATTGCTCTACTTCACGAATTAATCGGGCGGCACTGACTTTAGGCGCACCCACCAAAGTGCCCATGTTCATACAAGCGGTGTAGGCGTGCAGGGGGTCTAAATCACTGCGCAACTGGCCGACGACGCGGGAGACCAGATGCATTACCTGTGAATAGCGATCGACCTGGAGTAAATCTTTGACATAGCGGCTGCCAGGCTCACAGACACGGGCCAGATCGTTACGGGCTAAGTCGACCAGCATCAGGTGTTCGGCTTTTTCTTTGCCGTCTTCACGCAGTTCCAGTTCGATGCGGCTGTCCAGATCGCGGTCGATTTGGCCGGCGGCATTAAATCCGCGGCGGCGGGTACCGGCAATCGGGTACACCTCAACCTGATTGGCATCTTTGTCGTATTTCAGGGCGGATTCAGGCGACGCGCCAAACAGCTGAAATGCCGCATCCTGCATGTAAAACATATAAGGACTGGGATTGAGCGCCTTCAACTTCGCGTAGGCGGCCAAAGGTGCCGGACAAGGCAGGCTGAAGGTGCGCGATGGCACCACCTGAAATATATCGCCGGCCAGAATGTGCTCTTTCAGTGCCAGCACGTCGCGACAGAAGGCGTCATCGTCTTTATTGCAGGCAACGTCGCGACTGGCGTTTTCGCTGTTGGTGACCGGCTCTACCGGCAAATCCAATTGTTTACGCAGGGTTTCCATGCGCTGAGAAATACGGAAATATTCGGTCGCGACCTGGGCGCCACTAAATACGCTGCCAATCAGTTCCGATGTTTGCTGGGTATGATCAATCAGGACAAGAGTTTCTGCCACATAGAATACAAAGTCCGGGCAATCGTTCGGCCCTTCAGCCACATCAGGCAGGGCTTCGTAGCTGGCCAGCAGATCGTAGGCAAATACCCCGCCCAAAAATACGGCGTTAGGGTTGTCCCGAATCGGGGTAATTTGCTGGATGATTTGACGCAGGGCATTGAATACGCTGTCGGCTTTTAAGCGGGAGTCTTCGTCTAACTGATCGCTGGCGCGGGTGAAGTGAAGGAGCAGGGAGTCGGTGTTCTGCTGCGCGACCTGCGGGGCTAATGCACTGGCCAATACCTCAAGTACCGCTTTGCCGTTATCACTTAATGCCTCACACGCTACCTGTTGTCCACGACACTCCAAACGCAGGCAGGCATCGATGAGCATCAGGCTTTTTAGATGATCTTTGCTGCTGATCTCAGCCGACTCCAGCAATAAACTCGCCGGGCTGTTGTGGCTCAGTTGCCCAAAGCGCGCAAGGGGCTCGGCTACATAGGGCAGTTGCTGCACTATGCTTTCCACTTTACCGGGTTGTCCGCTCAACTCAGATAAACTCATGATTTTTCTCTAATTGTTGATTTAATTATGATTTCCGCTGCGGGCCCTGAAACGAAAAAACCCGCGTTATGCGGGTTTGTTAAATACTTTTTGCTAAACACAAATAAGCAACAACCCGCTAATTCGGGAAGTGCCACCACCAGTTTGCTGTCAGTTTAGTGTTTAGTTGCATCGTCTTTGTTTATACAATGTGCGTTCAATGCACATAGAAGAATGCAAAAGCGGATTAATGTCAACACTCTCAGCGCGTAAAATTGACTTACATTGTCATAGCCGGTTTTCCGACGGGCGCTTAACCGTCGCCGAATTAATCGACCGGGCGCACAATATGCAGGTGGATGTGCTGGCCATCACCGACCACGACACGGTTGAAGCCACCGAGGTGGCAAAGGCCTATCAGGCTACCCAGTCGCGACCACTTACCTTAATACCCGGCATCGAGTTGTCGACCAAATGGCATAACTTTGAGATTCATGTCGTTGGCCTGAATATGAATATTCATGATGAGTTATTCCAAAAGCGTCTGTTACAGCAACAGGCCAGCCGCGATGAGCGCGCCCAGCGCATCAGCGACAAACTGGCCAAAGCCGGCTTTGCTGATTGCCTGCAAGATGCCGCTGCGCTGGCCGGTGACGGGCAGATTACCCGTGCGCATTTTGCCCGCGTACTGCTCAATCGCGGCGTGGTGGATGAAATGCAAAAAGCCTTTGATAAATACCTGGGCAAGGGCGAGCGCGCTTATGTGACGTCCCAGTGGATTGATATTGCCACGGCGATTCGCTGGATCAGTGAAGCTGGTGGCAAAGCCGTGCTGGCACACCCTTGTTTATACGACATGAGTACCAAGTGGCTGCGCCGCTTACTGGCGGAATTTAAAGCGGCCGGTGGCCATGGCATGGAAGTGATCCACGGTAATTTGGATCCTCAGCGTCGGCAGTTATTGGCTGGCTTATGTGCCGAACATGAGCTGCAGGCCTCCGCCGGCTCGGATTTTCATATGCCCGGTCGCTGGACCGAATTGGGTAAAAACTTAACACTCCCCCCCGAGCTTGTGCCAATATGGCATGACTGGGATCTGAACTAAGGACGTATTGTGAGCCAGTTTTTTTATATACACCCGGATAACCCGCAGCAGCGCCTGATTAAACAGGCCTGCGAGATTATTCGCAGCGGCGGCGTGGTGGTGTATCCCACCGACTCGGGTTATGCCATCGGTTGCCAGATGGACAATAAAGACGCGTTAGAGCGCCTGTGCCGCATTCGTCAGATTGAAAAAGAACACAAGTTTTCCCTGATGTGCCGCGATATGTCTGAGCTATCGCTGTATGCGCGGGTCGATAACAGTGCATTTCGTCAAATCAAAAACAATACACCCGGACCATACACCTTTGTGCTTAAAGCCACCAAGGAAGTGCCGCGTCGTTTACACGATCCCAAGCGTAAAACCATTGGTATTCGCGTGCCGGATAACAAAATTGCACTGGCGTTGTTAGAAGAGTTGGGCGAGCCCCTGATGTCGACTTCGCTGGTGTTGCCGGGAAATGATTTTGCTGAGTCCGACCCGGATGAAATCCGCGATAAGCTGGAGAAGCTGGTGGATTTGATTATCCACGGCGGTTATCTGGGTGAGCACCTGACCACGGTAGTGGATATGTCTGAGGGTGAAACGGAAGTGATGCGCGTCGGCACCGGCGATCCCTCGGTATTTGGTTAATGGCCGACGACAGCGAACACAAAGAACTGGAAATACAGCAGCCGCTTCCGTTTGCTTTTATTCATGGCGAAGCGGTGCTGGAAAAGCCGGAAGATCTGTATATACCCCCTGATGCGCTGGAAGTGATTCTGGAGGCCTTTGAAGGGCCGCTAGATTTGCTGCTGTACCTGATCCGCAAACAAAAGTTCGACATCCTCAACCTGCCGGTGGCGCAAATTACCCGCCAGTACATGGAATACGTTGAGTTGATGAAAGATCTTAATCTGGAACTGGCGGGCGAATATCTGGTGATGGCGGCGATTCTGGCCGAGATTAAATCGCGCCTGTTACTGCCTAAACGCAGCGAGGGCGATGATGAAGAGGATGATCCTCGCGCCGAGTTAATCCGTCGCCTGCGTGAATACGAGCTGGTTAAACATTCTGCGGAAGAACTGGATCAATTGCCCCGTGAAGAACGTGATGTGTTTGTCGCTGCTGCGCGGGTTGATGAAAGCTGTCAGCCAATCAAAGTGCAGCCGGACGTGGCATTGCAGGAGTTGGTCCTGGCATTTCAGGCAGCGATGCAGCGCGCCAGTGCGTTTGAACATCACCATATCACGCCGGAAGTATTATCTACCCGAGAGCGTATGTCGCAGATTCTGGATTTGCTGCAAGGTGACAAATTTATGCCATTTGGCGCCTTTTTCAGCGCCGAAGAGGGCCGGGCCGGTGTGGTGGTGACATTCTTAGCCATGCTCGAACTGGTCAAAGAATCCATGCTGGATTTAGTTCAGGCAGATGCATTTGGTGATATTCATATTCGGGCGCGCACGGTATAATCACCGGTTGAGAAGTGAGCAGTTATGGCAAGAATTAATAAGGATCAACTCAAACAACTGGTGGAAGCTGCAATTTTTGTGGCCGATAGCCCGTTGGATGATACCGCACTGATGGAAGGCGTGCTGGCCAACTGGACGGTGAGCAAAAAACAGCTGGCCGATTGCCTGAAAGAACTGGAATTAGATTATCGCCCCCGCGGCGTTCAGCTGGTGAAAGTCGCCAGCGGTTACCGCTTTCAGTCCAATCCGGCGTTAAGCCCGTTTTTAGCCCGTTTATGGCAGGAGCAACTACCGCGTTATTCGCGGGCAATGCTGGAAACTCTGGCATTGATTGCCTATCGTCAACCCATAACCCGTGGCGAGATTGAGCAGGTGCGCGGCGTATCCGTCAGCAGCCATATTGTAAAAACGCTGACAGAGCGCGGTTGGATAAAGGTGGTGGGGCACAAAGAAGTGCCGGGACGTCCCTCATTGTACGGCACCACCAAAGGGTTTTTAGATTACTTCTCATTACGTTCGCTGGCCGAGCTACCGTCGATGGACGCGTTTGCACAGCTGGCGAATTCGACTAACAGTGTAGAGACAGCCGAGGGGCTGCCTCCACAGAACGTAAAAGTACACTGACTACATGAGTGAAAAATTACAGAAAGTTTTAGCCAATGTCGGGCTCGGTTCGCGTCGGGAGATCGAAAAATGGATCGAGCATGGCAGGGTTTCCGTCAACGGCACAGTGGTAACACTGGGTGCCCGTGTTGAAGCAACCGACCAAATCCGTGTCGATGGCCGCATTATCAATCTGAATAAACGCAAAAGCGTGTGCCGCGTGCTGATGTACAACAAGCCGGAAGGCGAAATGTGCACCCGGAAAGATCCGGAAGGCCGCCCAACCGTATTTGACCGCCTGCCGCGCATCAAAGATGGCCGCTGGGTAGCGATTGGTCGTTTAGACATTAACACCAGTGGTCTGTTGTTGTTTACCAACGATGGAGAGTTGGCCAATCGGTTAATGCACCCGCGTCATGAAGTGGAGCGTGAATACGCAGTGCGCGTGTTTGGTGACGTGAAAGAACAGGACATTCGCAAGCTGACTCAGGGCATTAAGCTCGAGGACGGTATGGCGCAGTTTAAACAGGTTAAACGCCGTGCCACCGTAACCCAGCAGGGCAGTGACGAGGACAGCCTCAATCAATGGTTTGATGTGGTGCTGACCGAAGGTCGCAACCGTGAAGTGCGCCGTATGTGGGAGTCGCTGGACTATAAAGTCAGCCGTCTGATCCGCGTGCGCTATGGCAAACTGCCGCTGAAAAAACGTCTCCCTCAAGGAGCGTGGGTGGAATTACCGCTGGAAGAAATCAACTACCTGCGTGAAACCGTGCAGTTACCGAAAGAAACGGAAACCGTGCTGGACGAGAAAAAGGCCCAGCTCGATCATGTGCGTTTAAGCCGCATGCGCCGCTCGGTGAAAAAACACAAGCTGGTTCAACAGGGAGTGAAAAAGACGCCCAAGACCCGTCAGGGCAGAAGTTGATTCAGTGTTAAATAGCAAAAGCCCGGTTGAACCGGGCTTTTTTGTGGCCGTTTTTCTTAACATCAGTGCGCTGATGGGTGACCGCTGGTGGGGCGTTAAAAATCCACGTATTTGGGTAGCGCCATCAGGGCAATGCCAATAATGATAATGGCCAGGTGATTGTGCACAAAGTAGGGAAATACCATCAACGCGAGGCCAGCATATTTGGCTACAAGGTTGGCCTGGCGTTTGCCATAAATAAAATAGCCTAGGCCAATAGAACTAAACAGCAGGCCAAGCAGTAAGGTGCCGGTGTCGATCATGCTACAACGCCTCTCCATATTTAAATAACTGACTCTCACCCGGCTGCATTTTGTGCCATTGCTCGTTACAGGTCAGCGGTTCGGTAGCGATAATGGTTACCACATCGTTAGGCGTGGTTTCTTTATCAAAGTCGATATCCACATCAATGTCCGACAGGCGCGCCATCCCAAATGGTGCGCGGCGGGTGATCCAATGTAATTTAGTGGTGCAGTACGCCAGCATATATTCGCCGTCACTGAGCAGCATATTAAATACCCCCAGTTTTCGCAGTACCCCTGTTTTTTTGGCGACAAAACGAAACGCTGCTTTGCGCGAAGTCGGCCGGTTCGGGTAGCGTTTGTCTAACTCACTGAGTAAATAACAAAACGCCCGCTCACTGTCGGTGGTGCCGACCGGGGTAAAGCGTTCGGTGGGCAGATCGGCGTAGCCGCTGAGTTGGCCATTGTGGGCATAGGTCCAGTTGCGGCCCCATAATTCACGGCTGAATGGATGGGTGTTTTCCAGGCTCACCCGGCCGCGGTTGGCCTGACGCACATGGGCGACCACCGCTTTGCTTTTAATCGGGTAATCTGAGATGAGCCGGGCAATTTCCGACTCATAACTGGGCTGGGGATCTTTAAAGGTACATACGCCTTTATTCTCGTAGAATGCCACGCCCCAGCCATCTTTGTGCGGCCCGGTGCGCCCACCGCGCTCGCGCAGGCCTTTAAAGCTAAAACAAATATCGGTCGGTACGTTGGCCGACATACCCAGTAATTCACACATCTTGCTGGCAGGTTGGTTAATCTTGTCTGGCGACACTATAGCAATAGCCAACGTTGTGCAGAAGCAATCTGTGTTTTAACTAGGTATCAGTTGGTTGAGTGGGTAAGCGTGAGTGTTTTACATCCCTGCCATTTTTCGTCTACTCCCGTGTTGTTATTGGAATCTTCGCAAGCATAAGTAACGCACTCACTGCAATGGTTTCGTCCATCAGCCTGTGAGGTTTTGTCGCGGTGGCGACAGTACTTTTGGATAGCACATACCAATATTTAACCATGACCTCCCTGTCACGATTTCCCGCGCCTCCAGTGCGCGAGTCACTTTTCTTTGCTTGTCCATAAGAAAAGTGACCAAAAGAAAGGACACCCTGCATCAGCCCAATTCCTGCTTTGCTGGTCATTCGCCGGTCGCTCAGAGGTAAAGGCTTCGCCCGTTCCCTACGCCCCTTCGCTTAATTTTCTGTCCCTGAAAATTAACCGGCGTCTGACTTGCACAAAGCAGGGGGCTTCTGAAGGGACATAAAGAGTCCGCGCTCCGCGCGATTCTTTTGGCGGCGAAGCCGCATTAGTTGCGACTCAATTTGCCCGAT
>NZ_JXSY01000014.1 GCF_004329715.1 Bowmanella sp. JS7-9 | reverse complement strand
GCTTCTGAAGGGACATAAAGAGTCCGCGCTCCGCGCGATTCTTTTGGCGGCGAAGCCGCATTAGTTGCGACTCAATTTGCCCGATATAAAACGGATTTCGCCGAATGGCCTGACAGGATGTCAGGCCAAGGCGCATAGCCTTACATGGATGTTGCCTTGCGCCGGTTCGATAAGCGGAATCTGTTTTATGAGGGATCAGCAAATTACCGGAGCGAAAGACCTTTTCCCTCCTTTTGGGTCTGTCCAAAAGGAGGTCGCCCCTATCGGGACGGGGCGAAAAACGACATGGAGGTCATTCTCTAAAGTTGATTTGAATTCCCTGATGGTGCTGTCGCCACCGCAACTAATTCACGCGAGAGTGATCAGTTTTTTCATAAATCTTTTGGGTTTGTGACGACGTATTTTGTATTTGCAGAGTAGCTTGAACAAGTTCATCAAAGTTTGCCATCGACATTCCTTTTAATGCCAAATAGGCTTGTTGGGTGAATACTTTGTTTCCGTTACCTTCACCTCGAATACTTACTTCATCTGCACTTCGTTTGACAATAAAAACAAAGGGCATTGACGGGTTGTCTTTCATAGTAACAAAGACCAAAGATTTGCTATCGCTACATGAGGTGACTTGCCAGTTTCCTTGTGCAATTTCAATCACCACAGGGCCAGTATGACAAGTTAGGGGTTCAGCATGCACTAAATTGCTAAAGCCATAAGCAAATAGTCCAATAAAAGTTAATATTTTCATTCGGTTACCTATCTTTTGCATTCAAAGGCAAAGAAATCAGACACTACATTACTCCACTTCAAATACCATCACACTACGCAGTGGTTTGCTGCCTACCTGATAACCTGCGGTATATGCTACCTGATAAGCCTGCCGCCACTGCGGCTCGCTGAGCATGGCGATGTCGTTATCACTTAAGTCACTGGCAAAACTGTACTGGCACTGATTATCGTCGCACTGTTTGCTAAGCACTGGGGTGGCGAGAATATCGGTAATGCTGTGGGATTGTGCTGGCTGTGGTTGGTAGGCTACCACCAGTTCAAAGCGGGAATCATTGTTTTGCGGCTTGATATAACCGTGTTGTTCACCCTGGTGATCCAACAGATGCTGCATTTTATCCAGGTAATTTGCGTCGATTCCGGCAGCACCCGCCAGGCACAACAGGTAAAAAGGAATGAGTTTCATGGTTAGTCCGTTAACACAATGACATCACCAATCTACCTCAAATTGCTTAAAAATCAATCATTCACATTCTGTTACGGGCTTTATTTGCAGTAAGTCATTGTGGCCTTTAAGGTAAGAGCCGATGCAAAAGGAACCGCTATGCGCCTGTTATTACTCACACTAACCCTAACACTTAGCCTGACAACATTAGCTGCGGAGCCTGCCGCCGCAGCTGACGCGTTTGACCCGCAAAAGTTACAAATTCTGCGCACTTACCTGCAAGAGCATGGCAGCTCATCCATGCTGATTGTGCATAAGGGTGAGGTGGCGTTCAGTTACGGGGATGTGCATAAGCCCCACCTGATCCACTCTGTTCGCAAGGCGTTGCTGAATAGTTTGTATGGAATGTACGTAGCGAAAGGGGTGATTGATTTAGATAAAACCCTGGCAGAGCTCAATATTGATGATGTGCATGGCCTGAGTGAAACAGAAAAATCCGCCACGTTGCGTCAGTTATTGCAATCACGTTCAGGGGTTTACCACCCGGCTACTGCCGAGAGTGCGTGGATGAAGCAACAAAAACCCCCACGTGGCAGCCACAAACCAGGAGAGTTTCACTATTACAATAATTGGGACTTTAATGCTGCCGGGGCCATATTTACCCGCCTAACCGGCAAAGGTGTGCTGGAAGCCTTTTTCAGTGAGATTGCCGAGCCCATCGGCATGCAGGATCTCTCTGGCAAACTCAGTCGTACTCAGGTCGGCGTCAATGATGATGAGATTCCCCAGGTCGATGGCTTTTATCAGTTTGAGCCAGCAAAATCACAGTTTCCTGCTTATCACATGCGCTTATCGGCTGCAGACTTAGCCCGTTATGGTCAACTCTATCTGCAAAACGGCCAGTGGAATGGGCAACAATTGGTGCCGGCGGAATGGATCCGTCAGTCGACTCAGATGATCTCCGAAACCAACCCACGCTTTAACCTGGGCTATGGGATGTTGTGGGCGGTCGTTCAAGCGCGCGAAGCCGGCAAACGCAATAGCTTCTACCACACAGGCGTCGGCGTGCATTTTTTGGCCGTTTATCCCGAGGATGACATGGTGGTGGTGCACCGGGTCAACACTGAACAGGACTATTCTTTTACCCCGAATGATTTATACCCGATCATTGGGATGGTGTTTGCCGCGAAAAATTAACGGCTGACATAAAAACGACTCTAAACAGTCAAAAATGCTTCACTATTTGTACATTTAACGGTCAATCAATTGTCATTTTGCTTCTTTAGTTTGGCGTGCCTAAGAGCGTGAGCTCTTTTACATGGACACCACAAACAGGAATCACTATGAAAACTAAGCTTTCCAAAGTCAGCGCCATGCTGGCGCTGTTGCTTTGTGATGTGGCCCAGGCGGATGTATTGCCAGCCTATCAATCCAGCAGCCAATGGTACGTGGACGCACAGACCAAACTTACCGAGAAACTGCACACCAATAATCAATTCAAAGCCAAAAACGTTATTTTGTTCGTCGGTGACGGTATGGGAATTTCTACCCTGACGGCCGCGCGTATTCTCGAAGGGCAAATGGCTGGTGAGCCGGGCGAAGAGCATTACCTCAGCTTCGAGCAATTCCCGCACACGGCGCTTATCAAAACCTACAACGTCGATGCGCAAACACCGGACTCAGCTGGCACCATGACCGCCATGATGTCAGGTTTGAAAACGGATGCCGGCGTGATTGGTGTGCGTGAAGAAGTGGTACGCGGCAATTGCGCCAGTGTTGCTGGCAATGAAGTAGTGACCGCGCTGGAACTGGCGGAAATCAAAGGTTTAGCAACCGGTGTGGTGTCCACCGCACGGATTACTCATGCGACGCCAGCGGCGACTTACGCAAAGTCGGCTGATCGCGACTGGGAAGACAATTCTGATATGCCGGAAGGACAGACTGAGTGTATGGACATCGCCGACCAGCTAGTGCATTTCGAGCACAATCTGGAAGCGCGCTATACCGGCGTTGATGTGGATGGCATCGATGTTGTGATGGGTGGTGGCCGTCGTCATTTCCTGCCAAAAGACGCCGCGTTTAACTCAGCAGATGCAGTTAGCAGTGTTGAAGGCGACCGTACTGATGGGCGCGATTTAACCGCCGAGTGGCTGGAGATGTACCCACAGGGTAAATATGTCATGGATCAAACCGGTTTTGATGCCATTGACCCGGCCACCGATCACAAAGTGTTTGGCTTGTTTAACGAGTCACACATGCAGTACGAGCAGGATCGTGCCAATGATATCGCCGGCGAACCGGCGTTGTCCGAGATGACTGAAAAAGCCATTGATGTGCTGAGCAATAACCCGAAAGGTTACTTCCTGATGGTCGAGTCTGGCCGTATCGACCACGGCCACCATGCGGGCAGCGCATACAGCGCGCTAACCGATGCGATTGAATTTGCCCAAGCGGTAAAAGTCGCGATGGAAAACACCAACCCGGAAGACACATTAATTCTGGTTACGGCCGATCATGGTCACGTATTTACCATCGCGGGCTATCCTAAACGGGGTAATCCGATTCTTGGCAAAGTCGTCAATGTCGGCGCGACTGAGCCTGCTACCGCCGATGATGGCCTGCCATACACCACGCTCGGGTACACCAACGGTATGGGTTTCCAGGATCTAGGCAGCGAAACCGATGCAGATGAAGTCTATAACCAGACCAGTGCTGCCGGTCGCAACGATTTAACCAATGTAGATACCGAAAGCGCCGGTTTCCATCAGGAAGCATTGGTTCCGCTGAGTTCTGAAACCCATTCCGGTGAAGATATTTCACTGCATGCCCGTGGCCCGGGCGCACAGTTAGTCCAGGGCGTAATGGAACAAAGCATGGTGTTTCATGTGATTAATCAGGCACTTGGCCTGGTCAACGAGTAAGGATACAGCGCAATGACTCTATTTAAATATTCTTTGATTGCCGCTGCAGTGTTAGGTCTGTCAGCCTGTTCACTGGAAGGTGACGACGGTAAAGACGGTACTGATGGCAGCAATGGATCAGATGGTGTGAATTCACTGGTTATGCAAACCGCATTGGTTGTCGGTAACGGCCAGTGTCCTAATGGCGGTGTACAAATCGACTCTGGTTTGGATGATAACCGTGATGGCGTGCTGGACAGTGGCGAAATCGATGCAACCGAGTATGTATGTTCACCGGGCAATACCAGTGTGAACAACGCCGAATTGCTGAGTTCATTGAACAACAGCTGGTTTGTGGCCGGGCAACAGGAAATTGCCAGTAACAAGCAAACCTGGCTGGATGCCACTGCGGTAGCGGCAGGTAAAAATGCCACTAGCAAAGGCCCGGGGCAGGGTAAAGCGAAAAACATCATTCTGTTTGTGGGTGACGGTATGGGTATTTCCACCGTGACCGCAGCCCGTATTCTGGAAGGTCAGATGCAGGGTAAAATGGGTGAAGAGCACCAGTTAAGCTTTGATAAATTCCCGTTTGCCGGCTTGTCTAAAACCTATAACGTCGATGCGCAAACCCCGGATTCTGCCGGCACCATGACCGCGATGATGTCAGGGGTAAAAACTGACGTTGGCGTGATTGGTGTGAATGAAAACATCAGCCGTGGGGATTGCAGCACAGTGGCAGGTAATGAACTGGTCACCGCGCTGGAGCTGGCCGAGATTGCCGGTAAATCTACCGGGATTGTATCGACGGCACGTATTACCCACGCGACTCCGGCAGCGACCTATGCCAAATCGGCCGATCGCAACTGGGAAGACGTGTCAGATATGCCACAGGCTGCGATTGATGCTGGCTGTAAAGACATTGCCTGGCAGCTGATTAATTTCGAAAGCCAGCTGGAAGCCCGCTATAGCGGCCTGGATGTGGACGGTATTGAGGTGGTATTCGGCGGCGGTCGTCGTCACTTCCTGCCCAAGGATGCAGCATATAACACCCCGGATGCAGTCAGTTCAGTCGAAGGCGACCGCACTGATGGCGTGGATTTAACGGCGAACTGGCAATTGCAGTATCCCGGTGGCGAGTATGTGTGGGATCAAACCAGCTTCGATGCTATCGATGCCACTACCACCGAGCGCGTACTGGGTTTATTCAATGAGTCGCATATGCAATATGCTGCCGATCGAGCCAACGATATCGCCGGAGAGCCATCGTTGACCGAACTGACCACCAAAGCCATCGATATTCTGGATAATAATCAGCAAGGGTATTTCCTGATGGTGGAAGCCGGCCGTATCGACCACGCCCACCACGCTGGTAATGCTTATGGTGCGCTGAATGACACCATGGAGTTCGCTAAAGCCGTGCAGGCTGCGGTAGACATGACCAGTGACGAAGATACGCTGATCATCGTTACCGCTGACCATGGTCACGTGTTTACGATTGCCGGTTATCCCAAGCGTGGCAACCCGATTCTGGGCAAAGTGGTCAATATTGGCGCCAGTGAGCCAGCGATGGCGGCCGATGGCATGCCATATACCACACTGGGTTACACCAATGGTTTGGGCTATCGCGATTTAGCCGATGTGACTGACTCGGATGCCTCGTACGCTGCCGCGGCCGATGCCGGTCGTAAAGATTTGGCTGAGGTAGATACCACCACTCCGGGTTACCACCAGGAAGCCTTGATCCCACTGGCTGACTCTGAGACTCACTCGGGCGAGGACGTGGGTATCTATGTGCGCGGTCCGGGCGCGTGGCTGGTAAACGGCACGAACGAACAGAGCATGATTTTTCATCTGATGAATTATGCCGGTGAGTTAACCGAAAAAGCCGACGCAGCGTTACCTGCAGCGAAGTAACTGACATGGCGGGTGCCTGCACCCG
>NZ_JXSY01000013.1 GCF_004329715.1 Bowmanella sp. JS7-9 | reverse complement strand
CGGGTGCCTGCACCCGCCCGTTTAGTTGGAGTATTACATGAGATTTTTAAGCATGTGTTTATTGCTGCTGAGCCACTTTGCCATGGCGGCAGAGTGTCAGCAGCAGGCCAGTCATTTGCGCGCAGTTTACCAATTGCAGCAAGGTCAGCAGAGCGCCACCGAATTGCAATTGTTACGCGATGGAAAGTGGGTGGCACAGCGTTATCCGGCTCAGCACATTACCCTGAGTTGGTATTTGAGCCGACCCGGTATGATTCAACCCACCCGCCATTTTGAACAATACCAGCGCAGTATCGAATATGCCGCAGGTGAGGTGGTGCATGGTAAAAAGGAGACGGACTGGGATTATCGCAACCAGCTGGTCAGCCAATCGCTGCTTAGTAAGTTGCAGTTAGTCAGTGAAAGCGGCGCAGGATGCGAGCTACAGCAAACCTTTCGCGGACAAATCGCTGCACAGCCTGTGACACTGGTGTGGCATCCGAAGTTGAATCTACTGCGTTCACTGCAAATCGGTGAGCAGCAGCCCAAGCGCTGGACGTTACAAACAGTCAGTTTTGACCCGTCACAAGTAGTTGCCCACCATCAGTGGTTAGATAGTTTTCAAACCACTGATTACGCAGATATTGGTGATGATCACTCGGATCCGTTTCTGACCAAAATGGTACGGCAGGGTTTTATTGAGCACGGCCATGACGGCTTTTATTCTGCAGACGAGGCGCATAGCCACGAGTAAATTTGTGCGGAGCGCGCCAG
Organism: Bowmanella sp. JS7-9; assembly: GCF_004329715.1. Lineage (GTDB taxonomy): Bacteria > Pseudomonadota > Gammaproteobacteria > Enterobacterales > Alteromonadaceae > Pseudobowmanella > Pseudobowmanella zhangzhouensis. Next base: position 206,107 of record NZ_JXSY01000013.1, on the reverse strand, counting down.
GATCAATCCGACCAATGGCCTGAAAATCCTGCCAGCGTCCTGTACCTCTTTGGCTCTGCCACGTAAACTCTCGGCCGTTTTTGTCAGGTCAGTGGTGTTATGCGTCGAGTCGTTGTTCCTTTTGTTATCAGCCAGTTAGTCAGCAGCCTGCCCGTGTGGGCGCATGGGCCAACGTTTGAAGAAATCAGCGTATACGGACACCGTACGCGTATGACGGGTGATGCGCTGGCTGCCTCACAGGGCGTGATTGGACAGGGCGAGATAGATGGCCGGCCGATGCTGCGCACCGGCGAAATGCTGGAACTGGTGCCTGGCATGGTGGTCACCCAGCACAGCGGTTCTGGCAAAGCCAATCAGTATTTTCTACGCGGGTTTAATCTGGATCACGGTACCGATTTTCGCACCACTGTGATGGGGATGCCGGTCAATATGCGCAGTCATGGTCATGGTCAGGGCTACAGCGATTTAAATTTTATCGTGCCGGAGTTTGTCGGGCAGATCAGCTACAACAAAGGCGCCTACAGTGCGCTGGGCGGTGATTTCTCCACCGCCGGGGCGGCCGATGTCTTTCTGCTCGATCGAATGGACGCCAATTTGCTGAAACTGGAGTTGGGACAGGATGACTACCTGCGCAGCGTCGCGGCCACCACGCTAAACTGGCAAGACTCGCGCATGTTAACTGGTGTTGAGCTCACCCGATATACCGGGCCATGGCAGGACATCAGCGAGGATATTCACAAATTCAATGGGTTAGTGAATTACTCTCAGGACCTTACCGACGGCCGGATTGGTGTCACTTTGATGGCCTACGACAATCAATGGCATTCCGCCGATCAAATTCCGCAGCGTCTGGTCGACAGTGGCGCGCTAAACCCGCTGGGCTCGCTGGACGACACCTTAGGCGGTGATGCCAGTCGCTACAGCCTGTCGGTCAACGCACAATTAGGGCGCTGGACACTCAATGCCTATGCGCTGCACAGCGATTTACAGCTGTTTTCCAACTTCACCTATTTCCTCAATGATCCGATTAATGGCGATCAGTTTGAACAAACCGACAAGCGCAATATCTATGGTGCCGAGCTGAGTAAGCACTGGTCATCACTGGCCATCGGGCTGGACTGGCAGCAACAGGCAGGGCTGGTGTGGCAGGCTGAAGACATTGGTGAGGTGGGACTTTTTAATACACGGGCAAGAACCCGCTTAAGCACGGTGCGCCGGGATAAAATCGATGAACAATCCTGGTCGGCGTTTTATCAGTCAGATATTTTGCTGGATGCCAATACAACGTTTCGCACCGGACTGCGTTACGACTACCTCGACGCGACAGTAAATAGCGACAATGCGCGCAATAGTGGCAACGCCAGTGACGGATTACTCAGTGTGTCTGCTGGTCTGAGTTATTTATTTACCCCATCACTGGAAGGCTATATCAATGCCGGTCAGTCGTTTCACTCAAATGATGCCCGTGGCGCGACCATCAGCGTCGATCCAATCAGTGGCGATGACGCGGACAAAGTGGATCTGCTGGTACGCGGTGAGACGGCTGAATTAGGCATTCGCTATTTTGATAGCCGCAAAATGAACCTCTCTGCCACCTTGTGGGCACTGCAGCTCGACTCAGAATTATTGTATGTGGGTGATGCCGGTAGCACCGAACCGGGCAGGGCGTCGACCCGTTATGGCGTCGAACTAAGTGGTTATTTTTGGTGGGACAAGCTCAGCGCCGACATAGAAATTGCGCTAAGCCATTCAGCCTTTGAGGCGGGCGACGAAACCGGACGTCATATTCCCGGGGCGGTCGACCGCGTGATCGCGCTAGGCGGACAATATCAGTTCAGTGACAACCTATCGGCCAATGTACGCCTGCGCCACATAGGTCCGCGTATGCTGACCGAGACGGGCGATGTGCAATCGGGCAGCTTGAGTGTGGTCAATGCCGGTGTTCGCTGGCGGCAGCAAGGCTGGACGCTGGATCTGAGTGTGCTCAATGCACTGAACAGTCGCGATCATGATATCGATTATTTCTATGCGTCGCGCGTCGTCAACGAGGCAAACGAGGTGGAGGATGTGCATTTTCACCCCATTGAACCGCGCACCTTGCGTTTCAGTGTTGCCTATCATTTTTAGGGCTTAAGATTGGCGCGATTGCAGCTTTTTTGGCACACTCAGGTTATTGATTCTTCACGGTAAATTATTGCCTATGAAACTTGGAATTTTTGGCGCCAATGGGCGCATGGGACGGGTGCTGATCGAAGCCATCGATGATAACCCTGCGGTTAGTCTGGGTGCGGCGCTTGTGCGTGCAGACTCACCCTTTGTTGGCATGGATGTAGGCGAACTGGCTGGCATCGGCAAGAAGGGCATAGCTATTAGCGGTAACCCGGATGAGATTGCCAACGAGGTCGACATTATGATCGATTTCACCCTGCCAGCGGCGCTGGAGACCAATCTAGCCTGGTGTCTGCGCCATAAAAAACCGATTGTGATTGGCACCACGGGGTTAAGTGCGTCGCAACTGGAGAGTATCGACCAGGCCGCGCGGGTGATTCCGGTGGTATTTGCGGCTAACTACAGTGTGGGTGTGAACCTGTTATTTAATCTGGTGCGTCAGGCGGCAGCGGTGATGGGTAACAGTGCCGATATCGAAATCATCGAAGGCCACCATCGACATAAAAAAGATGCACCATCTGGTACCGCGCTGGCCATTGGCCATGAGATTGCAGATGAGCTGGGGTGGGATTTAGCACAGTGCGCCGTGTATGGCCGTGAAGGTGAAACCGGTGAGCGCAAACAGCAATCACTGGGCTTTGCTACCGTGCGTGGCGGCGATATTGTTGGCGATCATACGGTTCTGTTCGCAGATATCGGTGAAAGGCTGGAATTAACCCATAAAGCCTCCAGTCGTTTAACCTTCGCAAAAGGCGCAGTAAGGGCTGCACTGTGGTTAGCATCTCGTCAGGCAGGGCGTTATAACATGCAAAATGTGTTAGGTCTGGCCTGATTAAATAGGGATTTCTGAGCCTTGCACAGAATATTCGTGCTAAAGCAGGATTTTTTACTATTTTTGCAAATCTGGGTGGACGTAAAACGTAAGCTGCTATAGACTATGCAGAATTTGCCTTTAGGTTGAAAAAGCAAGTTAAAATTCGTCGCTACAAGCTGTAAACGGGATGTAAATCAATAATTTACGCCCGTTTTTTGTAGGTAAAATTTAGCCCTTAAGAATCAGGAGGTTGGTTTGTCCAAATCTGCCCTTTTAGTCCTTGAAGATGGCTCCGTATTTCAAGGCACTTCGATAGGCGCTGATGGCATATCGGTTGGGGAAGTTGTTTTTAACACATCCATGACCGGCTATCAGGAAATTCTCACCGATCCATCATACGCAGAACAAATCATCACCCTCACGTACCCACATATAGGCAATACCGGCACCAACAACGAAGACAAAGAATCTGACAAAATCTGGGCAAAAGGCCTGGTCATCCGAGATCTTCCTCTCATTGTCAGTAACTTCCGCGCCGAACAAACTCTCTCCGAATACCTGAAAGAACACAACATCGTTGGCATCGCCGACATCGACACCCGTCGTCTGACCCGTATTTTGCGTGAAAAAGGTGCGCAAAACGGCTGCATAATGGCCGGTAATATCGATGTTGAGAAAGCGCAAGCCGCGGCAAATGCGTTCCCGGGCCTCAATGGCATGGATTTGGCGAAAGTGGTGACCTGTGAGCGTCCTTATACCTGGACTGACAGCACGTGGGCGCTGGGCGAGGGCTACCGTAAAGATGTGCAGGATCTGCCGTATCATGTGGTGGCATACGATTTCGGTGCGAAGCACAATATTTTGCGCATGCTGGTGGAACGCGGTTGTAAACTGACCGTGGTACCGGCACAAACACCTGCCAGCGACGTACTGGCGATGAACCCGGACGGTGTGTTCCTGAGTAACGGCCCGGGCGACCCGGCACCGTGTGATTACGCCATCAAGGCAATTCAGGACATTCTGGATGCCAATATTCCGGTATTCGGTATCTGTTTAGGTCACCAGTTGCTGGCGCTGGCCAGTGGTGCCAAGACAGTCAAAATGAAATTTGGTCACCATGGTGCTAACCACCCGGTGAAAGATTTAGAGCGTAACGTGGTCATGATTACCAGCCAGAACCACGGTTTTGCGGTAGACGAGGCAACGTTACCGGACACATTGCGTGCCACTCACGTGTCATTGTTCGACCAATCCCTGCAAGGCATTCATCGTACCGACAAACCAGCGTTTAGTTTCCAGGGGCACCCGGAAGCCAGCCCAGGCCCGCGCGATGCAGCGCCATTGTTTGACCATTTCATCGATCTGATTAAAGCGGCTAAGGGGTAAGCGAGCCATGCCAAAACGTACCGACATAAAAAGCATCCTGATTTTAGGCGCCGGTCCGATTGTGATTGGCCAGGCCTGTGAGTTTGACTATTCAGGTGCTCAGGCGTGTAAAGCGCTGCGCGAAGAAGGTTTCCGCGTCATTCTGGTTAACTCCAATCCGGCCACCATTATGACTGACCCGGAGATGGCTGATGCGACTTACATCGAGCCGATTCACTGGGAAGTGGTCAAGAAAATTATCGAGAAAGAGCGTCCGGATGCCATTCTGCCGACCATGGGCGGCCAGACTGCACTGAACTGTGCACTGGATCTGAACAAGTACGGCGTGTTGCAGGAATTTGGCGTAGAGATGATCGGTGCCACAGCCGATGCCATCGACAAGGCCGAAGACCGTGAGCGCTTTGACAAAGCCATGAAATCTATCGGCCTGGAATGTCCGCGCGCTGAAATCGCCCACACCATGGAGCAGGCTTTCGATGTGGTCAGCCGCATCGGTTACCCGTGTATTATCCGTCCGTCTTTTACCATGGGCGGCACGGGTGGCGGGATTGCCTACAACAAAGACGAATTTGAAGAAATCTGCCGTCGCGGGCTGGATTTATCCCCAACCAATGAATTATTGATCGACGAGTCATTGATTGGCTGGAAAGAATATGAAATGGAAGTGGTGCGCGACAAAAACGATAACTGCATTATCGTGTGTACCATCGAAAACTTCGATCCTATGGGTGTGCATACCGGTGACTCTATCACCGTAGCGCCGGCGCAGACACTGACCGATAAAGAATTCCAGATTATGCGTGATGCGGCCATGGCCGTGCTGCGTGAGATAGGCGTAGAAACCGGTGGGTCGAACGTGCAGTTCGGGGTTAACCCAGATGACGGCCGCATGGTTATCATCGAGATGAACCCGCGGGTATCCCGTTCATCGGCGCTGGCGTCAAAAGCAACCGGTTTCCCGATTGCCAAAGTGGCGGCCAAGCTGGCCGTAGGTTACACCCTGGATGAACTGGCTAACGACATCACGGGCGGTAAAACACCGGCCTCGTTTGAACCAGCAATCGATTATGTGGTTACCAAAATCCCACGCTTTAACTTCGAAAAATTCCCGGGCGCCAACGACCGCCTGACCACTCAGATGAAATCCGTGGGTGAGGTGATGGCCATCGGCCGTAACCAACAGGAGTCGATGCAAAAAGCCTTGCGCGGACTGGAAGTAGGTGTGAGCGGCTTCGATCCTGTGCTGGATCTGGAACATCCGGAAGCCAAAGCCATCCTGACCCGTGAACTGGTTGAGCCAGGTGCCGAGCGTATCTGGTACGTGGCCGATGCGATTCGTTTCGGCATGAGCGTAGACGAAATCTTTGCGCTGACCAAAATCGACCGTTGGTTCCTGGTACAAATTGAAGAAATCGTCTTACTGGAACAGCATATCGCTGAACTGGGCATGGCCGGTATCGATGCCGATTTGCTGCGTAAACTAAAGCGTAAAGGCTTTGCCGATGCACGCATCGCCGCCCTGACCGGGGTAAGTGAAGCCGACGTCCGCGATATTCGTCGCAAGCACGGCATTGTGCCTGTGTATAAGCGCGTTGATACCTGTGCGGCTGAGTTCTCCACTGACACAGCTTACATGTACTCAACCTATGATGAAGAGTGTGAGGCCAACCCGACTAACCGTAACAAGATTATGGTGCTGGGCGGTGGTCCAAACCGTATCGGTCAGGGTATCGAGTTCGATTATTGCTGCGTACATGCGTCATTGGCACTGCGTCAGGACGGTTACGAAACCATTATGGTTAACTGTAACCCGGAAACGGTATCGACTGACTACGACACCTCCGATCGCCTGTACTTTGAGCCGGTTACCCTGGAAGATGTACTGGAAATCGTGCGCGTTGAGCAGCCAATCGGCGTGATCGTTCAATACGGTGGTCAAACCCCACTGAAATTGGCACGCGCGCTGAAAGCGGCCGGAGTGCCGATTATCGGTACATCTCCTGAAGCCATTGACCGTGCAGAAGACCGTGAACGCTTCCAGCAAATGGTTAATAAGCTGGGTCTGAAACAGCCAGCAAACGCTACCGTTACTAATATTGAACAGGCCATGGCCGAAGCCGAAGAGATTGGTTTCCCTATGGTGGTGCGTCCGTCTTATGTACTGGGCGGCCGTGCGATGGAAATCGTATACGACATTAACGACCTGAAACGTTATCTGAACGAAGCGGTGAAAGTGTCCAATGACTCGCCTGTGTTGCTTGATCGCTTCCTGGATGACGCCATCGAAGTGGATTTAGATGCTATCTGTGACGGTCAGCAGGTTGTGATTGGCGGCATTATGGAACACATCGAGCAAGCCGGTGTGCACTCAGGTGACTCAGCCTGTTCATTGCCTGCTTACAGCCTGAGCAAGAAAGTGCAGGACGTGATGCGCGAGCAAGTGCGTCAGATGGCACTGGAACTGGGCGTTATCGGCCTGATGAATACCCAGTTTGCGGTTAAAGATGGCGAAGTGTACCTGATTGAAGTTAACCCTCGTGCTGCGCGTACTGTGCCGTTTGTGTCTAAGGCCACAGGCGTACCGCTGGCGAAAATCGCCGCGCGTACCATGGTCGGTCAGACGCTGGCCGAGCAGAAATTCACCGAAGAAGTGATCCCACCTTATTACTCTGTGAAAGAAGTGGTGATCCCGTTTGCCAAGTTCCACGGTGTGGATCCTTTGCTGGGCCCAGAAATGCGCTCAACCGGTGAGGTAATGGGCGTTGGTGATACCTTTGAAGAGGCCTATGCCAAGGCGAATCTGGGTGCCAGTGCGCCAATCCCGAAAAGTGGCACTGCGCTGCTGTCAGTGCGTGATCCGGACAAAGCACGCCTGGTTGAGCTGGCTAAAGCCATGCTGGCCAAAGGCTTTAAGCTGGAAGCTACCAAAGGTACTGCGCAGGTGATCACCGATGCCGGACTGACCTGTAAAGTGGTGAATAAGCTGGCCGAAGGTCGTCCAAACCTGATGGATAGCATTAAAAATGGTGAATACAGTTACATCATTAACACCACCGAAGGTCGCCAGGCGATTACAGATTCGGTTTACATTCGTAAAGCAGCGTTGTTAAATAAGGTAACTTATACAACAACGATGAACGCTGCATTTGCCACGATTAATGCGCACCACGCTGATGATCGTGCACGTGTCACTTCCGTTCAGGCTTTACACAAAAGAGTAAATTCATGAGTCAGTATCCCATGACGGTACAGGGCGCTGAAAAATTGCGCGCTGAGCTTAATGAACTTAAAACCGTACGTCGTCCGCGTATTATTCAGGCGATCGCGGAAGCCCGTGAACACGGCGATTTAAAAGAAAACGCTGAGTATCACGCCGCTCGTGAAGAGCAGGGCTTTTGCGAAGGCCGCATTCAGGATATCGAAGGTAAACTGTCTAACGCGCAGATTATCGATGTCACCAAAATGGCCAACAACGGCAAGGTGATTTTCGGTACTACCGTGACCATTCTGAACGTGGAAAACGATGAAGAAACCACTTACCGCATCGTTGGTGAGGATGAAGCAGATATCAAAAACAACCTGATTTCTGTGACCTCGCCCATTGCCCGTGGGTTGATCGGTAAAGAGTTAGACGACGTGGTAACCATTCAAACCCCGGCCGGCCCGGTTGAGTTTGAAATTATCGCGGTTGAATACCTTTAAGCGCACTATACGATACAAAAAAGGCAGCCTTGGCTGCCTTTTTTATTGTCTGTGTCGCGGGATTAGCTGTCGGCTTTTTCCGGGCAATTGGCTAGTTTGCAATGGCCATACAAATACAGGCTGTGGTTAGTCAGTTCAATGTTATTGGCTTTCGCCACATCTAATTGGCGCTGTTCAATCACATTGTCTTCAAATTCAATCACTTTGCCACAGTCCAGACAGACCAAATGGTCATGGTGTTTTTTCTGGCTCAGTTCAAACACGGACTTGCCGCCTTCGAAGTGGTGGCGGTTCAACAGGCCCGCATCATCAAACTGGTTGAGAACCCGATACACAGTCGCCAGACCAATATCTTCACCCAGTTCCAGCAGAATTTTATATACGTCTTCGGCGCTGATATGTTGATTGGCGGGATCCTGCAAAATCTGCAGAATTTTAATCCTTGGCAAAGTAACTTTTAGGCCAGCTTTTTTTAGTTCTGTGTTTTGATCCATGGCTGGGATTCTGTGCAGCTAAACGTTGCGACCATTATATGCATCTTTAGCCCGATTGAAAGTAAAGCCTTGAGCCAGCGGGCTTTCTTAATCTTATCCAGATAATTGTAAACATTAGGTTAAATGTTAGGATAAACTGTCGATATAGAGAAAGCGCCTCGAAATGGGGTTAATAATAAGAATATTGCGCACAATGGACGCGAACTAACCATTTGTTGTAGAGGTGAAAAGGTTTAACTTTCATGCGTATTACAGTCGTCGCTAAAATCATCGCCGGATTTGCCTTATTTGGCATCCTCTTATTGATCACGAATGTGCTGACCTATAGCGGTCTGTCCGGCATTCGTGACTCGGCCAACGTCGTTATCAACGAGAACATGCCTGAGCTGCAGGAAATCAATGCTGTGCAGCTGAAAATTGGCGAACTGCGGTATTTAACCCTCAAAGGCTATCAGGCTAGAGATATCGCTCGCCTGAGTGATCTGCAAGCCCGTTATCAGGCGGAAGAACAACAACTAAAAGCACAGTTGGTCAAAGCTGAAAAACAGCTGAAAAACCCGCAATCCAAGCAAATGTTTCGCGAAGCGGAAGGCTTCATTCAAAACTATATGCAGTTGTCATCGGAGATGTTCGTTACCCGCCAGACATCGTTAAAGCTGGCCAATGACATCGCTGAAATGTTTAAGCAGGTGAAATTCCATGCAGAGGATGCCGGTGCGAACCTGCTGGATATGGCGTATCTGGATAATGCCGAAACGGATAAAAAGCTGGCCGCAGTGGTAGGGGCAGGTAACCGTATCGACTACTTGCTGGTGGCGCTGGTTAATTCCAGCAAAGAATATATCGCCGAAGCCGATCCAACCAATTCACAAACCATCGCCGAGAACATGCGTCTGGCGATTGGTGATTTGCAGACCAACAGCGACTTTATTAACCGTTTGGCTATCGATGTGAATACCGATGGTTTGATGGATGCGTTTAACGAACAGCGCGAACAACTTCTGACGTTACTGGAAGGCGATAGTGGTCTGGTGGCGGCGCAGCAAAAACGGATTAATCTGCAACAAGCCGCGGCAACCAAGTTGCAGCAGGCCGAAACCAATCAGGACAATGCCTACGAGCAAATGGGTAAATTACTTACGGCGGCCCGTTCAAGCACAGAAGCAGGGCAGAACAATATCCTCGATGTGGTGGAAAGTAATATTACCCGCTCCGTGGTGATTATGGTGTTCGCCATTGTGGTGTTGGTCGTCATCGGCTTTTTGGTATCGCGCAGTATCTACAAACCGCTGGAGCGCATTCGCCACAGCCTGCGTACTATTGCCAACGGTAATCTGACCCATCATGCCGATACCAGCGGCAATGACGAGTTCTCGTCGCTGGCGCGTAACGTCAATTCCCTGGCCGATAGTTTGCGTGAAGTGGTGAATGAAATCGCCACCCAAGCCAACAATCTGGAACTGGCCATTGGTGAGACGGTGGAACTGAGTAATCAGACATCGCAACAAATGGATCAGCAGCAAAATCAGATTGCACAGACCTCAGAAAGCACCTCGCTGGTGCGCAATAGCTCCCATGCCATCATCGGTGAGATCAATCAGGGTATGCAGCGGGTAGCCGAAGCCAGTGCACAGGCCAGTCAGGTCGGCGATATGGTATCCATGAGCCGTGAACAGGCTACATCCCAAGCCAGACAAGCCGATGCCAGTGCTGCGATTATTCACCGCCTTAATCAGAACTCCACCAACATCAGTGGCATTCTGGATGTGATTAAAAACATCGCCGAACAAACCAACCTGTTGGCACTGAATGCGGCGATTGAAGCGGCCCGCGCCGGTGAGCAGGGTCGTGGTTTTGCGGTAGTGGCAGATGAAGTTCGCACCCTGGCGAACCGCACATCGCAATCAACCTCTGAAATTGAACAGATGATTATGGCGCTGCAAACCGATGCGACTCAGGCGGTAGAGGCCATCGAGCGCGGTAAGGCTCAAGCCAGCGAGAGTTTGCAGGTGGCGGAGCAGGTTGATGCATCGGTTAGCCATATACTGCATGCAGTGCAGCAAATCGATGAAGCCAACCGCCGTATCGCCGAAGATGCGAAGCAGCAGGATAGCGCACTGGATCAAATCAGCTCGCGTCTCAATTCGGCCGTGGCACTGGCACAGCAAAGTGTGCAAACCACCGAAGCCACTGCGCAGGCAAGCCGCACGCTAAGCCGCCTGGTAGAGAATCTGCGTAGCGCAATTAACCGTTTTAACCTGTAAATCAATAACAACAAGGATAACAAGATGGAACGTAAATATCTGATGACCGGATTCGGTTACGCCATTGTCGGGTTGCTGCTGGGTATGCATATGGCAGCAAGCCATAACCACGTGCAAATGCCGACTCACGCCCACATTATGTTGGTGGGATTTGTGGTCAGTGTGATTTATGCGATTGCCTATAAACTGTGGCTGCCGGCAGATAGCGGGGCGACGGGCATGGGTAAAGCACAATATTGGGCGCACCAGTTGGGTACCTTAGGCCTGGTGGTAGGACTGTATTCCATGTACAGCGGAATGATGCCTGGCGAGACGATTGGCCCGGTGTTAGGTGTGTTCTCGTTGATTACCTTTATTGGGCTGGTGCTGATGAAAGTCATGCTTATCAAGGCCACCAAGGCCAGCTAAACACTCAATAAAAAGCCCGCTTAGCGGGCTTTTTTGATCAGACGGTTGTTGGTGTCGCGACTTTGCTGAATAAGCGCGGCGTAATCCGTATGCGTGGCTCGTTTGGCATGGCGATCATACAACAGCACATTGACTGTCGCGGCCAAATTCAAACAGCCCACGGTGGGGATAAACACCACTTCGTCGGCTCTATCGACAATCTCCTGCGGCAATGAACCATCTTCCGGGCCAAACACATATAGCGCGTTCTCGGGATGGGTAAACTGGGGTAAGGCGGTTGCGCCTTCGACTAACTCCACACACACGACTTTGACGCCATCCGCCAGGTTATCCAGCAAGTTGTCCTGTTGCTGCAACGGGATGCGCTGCGTCACGTTTTTAGTATCGGTATGAAATTTTGCTGCGCGGGCAAAACGCTGGCCATTAAAACGGACTTCACTGGCTCCAAAACAGCCTGCGGCGCGCATCACAGCCCCCACATTGGTCGGGCTTTTCGGGTTATACAGTCCAATCAGGACAGAGGGTGTCGACATAAACTTCTGAGCTAAAACGGCAATCCGGCCATTATGCCACAATTACGGCGGGTAAAAAAAAGCCCTGACTCGCAGGGCTTAGTTAGCAAAGTAAGGATGGATCACTTCAGGTCGAAGCGATCGGCATTCATGACCTTGACCCAGGTAGCGATAAAGTCGCGTACGAATTTCTCGCGATTATCGTTCTGGGCATACACCTCCGCATAAGCACGCAAAATGGAGTTAGAGCCAAACACCAGATCGACCCGGGTAGCGGTAAAGCGGGTTTTGCCGCTGTCGCGCTCAACCATGTCGTAGCTGTTACGTCCGGTAGGTTTCCACTGCAAAGCCATATCAGTCAGATTAACGAAAAAGTCATTGCTCAGTTTGCCGACCTGATCGGTAAATACCCCATGGGCGGAGCCAGCGTAATTGGTGCCCAACACCCGCATGCCACCGATTAATACTGTCATCTCCCTGGCGGTCAGCCCCAGCAGCTGCGCGCGATCCAGCAGTAATTCTTCTGGTTGCACATCGTAATGTTTCTTTTGCCAGTTACGGAAACCATCGTGCAGAGGCTCCAGTGGTTCAAAACTTTCTACGTCGGTCATCTCGTCGCTGGCATCACCGCGGCCGGGGCTAAACGGTACTTTCAGATCAAATCCGGCGTGAAGGGCCGCCTGTTCCACGGCGGTGCTGCCAGCCAGCACGATCAAATCGGCCATGCTGATATTTGTGTCTGACTCCTGACGGATGGCCTCCAGTACCCGCAACACTTTTTGCAGGCGTTCTGGCTCATTGCCTTGCCAGTCTTTCATCGGCGCCAGACGAATACGTGCACCGTTGGCACCGCCACGATAATCACTGCCGCGGAAGGTACGCGCGCTATCCCACGCGGTGGCAACCAGTTCGCCCGTGCTGAGATCACTGGCCAGAATTCGCTGTTTCAGTTTGGCAATTTGCTCATCGCTGATGTTGGCATTGCCAGCAGGCACAGGGTCTTGCCACAGTAAATCTTCTTTCGGCACATATTTACCCAGATAACGCGCCTTAGGGCCTAAATCCCGGTGGGTTAACTTGAACCAGGCGCGAGCAAACGTTTCGCTGAAATAGGCAGGATCGGCATAAAAACGTTCGGCAATCTTGCGGTAGGCCGGATCCATTTTCATCGCCATATCCGCGTCGGTCATGATCGGATTTTTACGGATGCTGGGATCTTCCACATCCACCGGCATGTCTTCTTCCTTGATGTTGATTGGCTCCCATTGCCATGCACCTGCCGGGCTCTTTTTCAGCTCCCAGTCGTAATTAAGCAGCAGGTAAAAATAGCCATTGTCCCAGCGGGTTGGGTGTGTGGTCCACGCGCCTTCAATACCACTGGTCATGGTATCGCGGCCAATGCCGCGTTTTTGCTGATTCAGCCATCCAAAGCCCTGATTCTCGATATCAGCCGCTTCCGGCTCTGGCCCCAATTGCGATTCTTTGGCGTTACCGTGGCATTTACCCACAGTATGTCCGCCTGCGGTCAGGGCTACGGTTTCTTCATCATTCATCGCCATACGCGCAAAGGTTTCACGCACATCATGGGCGGTTTTTAGTGGGTCTGGATTGCCATCCACGCCTTCCGGATTAACATAAATTAACCCCATCATCACGGCGGCAAGCGGGTTTTCCAGCTCGCGTTCGCCGCTGTAACGGCTGTTTTCATTGTCCGATGGAGCCAGCCATTGTTTTTCTGAACCCCAATAAATGTCTTTTTCCGGATGCCAGATATCCTCACGGCCACCGGCAAACCCATAGGTTTTTAAGCCCATGGATTGATAAGCCACCGTGCCGGCCAGAATGATTAAATCGGCCCACGACAGGCTGTTACCGTATTTCTTTTTCACCGGCCACAGCAAACGGCGCGCTTTATCTAAATTGACGTTATCCGGCCAACTGTTTAGCGGCGCGAAGCGTTGGTTACCGGTGCCCGCACCACCACGGCCATCCGCCACGCGGTAGCTGCCAGCGGCGTGCCATGCCATGCGGATCATCAAACCACCATAGTGGCCCCAATCAGCTGGCCACCAGCTTTGGCTATCGGTCATCAATGCGTTTAAGTCTGCAATCACCGCATCAAGGTCGAGCTTATTAAAGGCCTCGGCGTAATTGAAATCCTCATCCATCGGATCGGTTTTACGGTCGTGCTGATGCAGAATGTCCAGATTCAGCGCGTTGGGCCACCAGGCCATCGTGTCTTGTTGATTAGAAGTGTTGGCGCCGTGAATAACCGGACATACGCCACTTGATTCGTGCTTTTGCATTGTTGATTCCTTTTCTGCCAGACGTTCCTGTAACGAGCGAGGTCTGAGATGAGTTGACCAATTCATATTAGAGGGTAGGCGAGAAAACAAAATCCGTTTTTAGAGATGCCGTTATTCGGATAAATTGATTGAACTACGTGAGAAGGTTTCAAAATTTAGATTGGCATCGAATCTGCACTGTTTTAAGCAGCAAAGCGTAATCCCTTGAGTTAGTAACGAAAATTCCCCTGGGGAGGCGGTTGGCGCGGTAAAGATTACCGTGCTCAGCTTTCAGGCAGGTAAATTTTTCACCTAAGGAGGCCCCATGACTAAACGTGCCGTGTTATACCGGATGGTCACAGACCAACATATTTGCCCGTATGGACTGCGCAGCAAAGATTTACTGGAGCGTCAGGGCTTTACGGTTGATGATCAACCGTTGCGTAGCCGCGCCGAAACAGATGCATTTAAGGCTGAGCATGAGGTAAAGACCACCCCTCAGACCTTTATTGACGGCGAGCGCATTGGTGGATATGACGACCTGTGTCGCTACTTTGGCAAGCCGGTCAAAGACAAAAACCGCACCAGCTACCAGAGTGTGATGGCCATCTTCTCGGTTGCGTTCTTGTTAGCGTTGGCGATGCAGTGGGCCACGGGGCAATCTGTGTTCGCATTCAGCACTGTGATGCTGTTCGTAGGTTTTGCCATGGCATTGCTGGCGCTGCAAAAACTGCAGGATTTGTACAGCTTCACCAATTCCTTTATTACCTACGATGTCATTGCCATGCGTCAGTTACGCTACGCCTATTGTTATCCGTTTCTGGAAGCGTGGGCCGGTCTGGCGATGATTGCCGGTTTAAGTCCGGTTTGGTACGCGCCGGTAGCGGTGTTTATCGGCTCAGTGGGGGCGGCATCGGTGGTCAAGGCCGTGTATATCGATCAGCGCGAGTTGAAATGTGCCTGCGTGGGCGGTAACTCCAACGTGCCACTGGGTTTTGTATCGCTTACCGAAAATGTGGTAATGCTGGCGGCCGGCTTGTGGGGAATAAGCCAAATCGCCGCCAGTTAGGCGTTGTTTAATGAAACAGCGCTTTTAGCTCCTGGGCACCAAACATCACGATTTCAAACGCGATCAGGATAATGATGATCCATTCCAGAAAGGATGAATGCTTGTGCTTGAGTTCATCGGCCAGCATTTCAAACAACTCGTGGATCACATTCAGCTTGTTGGACAAAAGCTCTACGCGCTGGTGAATTTCCAGATAGCGCGCCATCAGGTTGTATGCCGCCTCATAGTCCGGGTACTCCCAGAAAAACTCCGGGGTATCCAACAATCCATAGTGCAGGAAAATATCACTCTTGGTGCTGAACAAATGGCCACGGATACTGGCGATTTGCTGACGGCTTAAACGAATTTTACCGCTTTCTGCCAGTGCTTTAGGCAGGTGGGCATAATCCGTAATGGTTTGTTGCGCCTTTTGCTCGTACTCGTTGAGCTTCAGCGACTGTGCCAGCGCATGGCTGATAGCCAGGCGTTGCAGTGGATCGTCATCGGCCAGGCTTATCTGGTCGCGCTGCACCTTTAACTGCTGGGTATTGAGCTCAAAACGAAAATGCTCCTGATTTTCACCGCTGAGCGCGTCAGCACTGAATCCTAAACGGTGCAGCAGGGCAATGCGCTCGTCTTCATCGCCGCCCCAAAACACAATTACACCATAATCAAACCACCAGGCTTCGCCCTCGGCAACGTCCAATTGCACCGCATCGCGATAGCGGGTGCCAGCATCGGTTGGGGTAGGAATTTCCTCATCAGCGAATGGCAAAGAAATGGCGCTGAGGCGGTTGTTGGAAAAGTCGGTCATGATGGTCTCAAAGGGTTAAATGCGGCGGCATTATTCAGCAAAAATCATGTCTCCGATAGTAGGCGATATGATTATTTTTGCAGCAGTGTAGTTGCAATTAACTATGGTTAATCAAAATTTTGACAAAAGCCTCTTGATAGTTTAGCTTTATCTTAATTAAGTTTTTTCTAAAGTATGGTGAGGTATGGCGACAGCGCGTAATACACCGCAAGACGAATTGGCAACCTATGCTGATCAGGCTGCGCGTCTGTTAAAAAACCTTGCTAATACCCACCGTTTGTCGGTGTTGTGTGCGCTGGTATCCAGTGGACGCGAGCTGTCGGTAACCGAGTTGCTCAATGCGATTCCGCTGTCCGGCTCGGCACTATCGCAACATTTAGCGCGCTTGCGTGAGGACAATCTGGTGACCACCCGGCGCGACTCCCAGACCATCTATTACCGGGTAGTGGAGGGGCCGGCGCTCAAAATTATTAAAGTACTGCAGCAACATTATTGCTCTACGGCACAAGAGGATGACTAAGGTGATAAACAAACCCCAATGGATGAACATCAGTGCGCTGGCATGTAGCGCGATTCTCATCGCCGGTTGTGGCAACGCGCCCGAGAAAACCGGACAGGTGCAGGCGGTGGATACCTCAGCACTGGCCCATGTGCAGGCCAGCATGACCCGGGTGGATCGCGAGATTGAATTAGATGGCATCGTCGAGGCAGTCAATCGCGCCACGGTTTCGGCACAAACCTCGGGGCAGATTGAATCCTTGCCTTTTGATGTGGGCGATGTGGTGCCGGCCGGCAGCGTAATCGCGCGTATTACCGATACCCAGCAGCAGGCCGGCGTCAATGCCGCCCGTGCCCAGTTGCAGGAAGCAAAAGCCCGCTTTAATGAAGCAAATCAGCAGCTTAAGCGTATCGAAGAAGTGTTCGCCAAAGGTGCAGTGTCCCAGGCGGAATTCGATCAGGTAAAAGCCGCGCAGCAAAGTGCGGCGGCACGGGTTGACTCGGCGCAGGCTGCGCTGAACGATGCGGTACAACGGCTGGATTACACCATAGTGGTTGCGCCCTATAGCGGCATTGTGGTGCGCCGTCTGGTCGACGTTGGTGCGACTGTGGCACCGGGTACACCCTTGTTAGAGGGCATTGCGCTGGACAACCTGCGCGTGCGTGTGAATGTGCCACAGCAATATATTGCGCCGCTGCGCAGCCACCGTCAGGCACGGGTGGTAACCGATGCAGGCCAATCGATTGCGGCTGCACAGTTACGTATTCCACCCAGTGCCGATGTGCAGTCACAAAGCTTTGCAGTATTGGCTGAATTGCCTGCGCAGCAGGAGGCCGGTTTACTGCCCGGTACGCTGGTGAAGGTGGCGTTTGCAATCGGCAGCGGCGAGCAGATTATTCTGCCAGACAGCGCCATTGCGCGGCGCGGCGAAATCACCGGTGTGTATGTGGATGAGAAGGGGGTTTTGTCGTTCCGTTACGTGCGTACCGGCACCACGCTGGGCGATGGCACTACCGTGATTCTGGCCGGGCTTAGTGACGGCCAGCAGGTGATCAGCGATCCGGTTGCCGCCGCCAATGTGTACAAGCAGCAACGCGTCGCAATTAGCCAGTAAAGGAGCGCAGTATGAAGGAAACCGATTCAATGGGCGTATCCGGGCGTATCGCCAGGACCTTTCTGGTCTCGGAAATCACCCCGTTACTGGCGCTGGTAGGCTTACTGTTAGGGCTGTTTGCCATTTTTGTTACGCCGCGCGAGGAAGAGCCGCAAATTAACGTCACCTTTGCCAATGTGTTTATTGGCTATCCCGGTGCATCGGCGCAGGAGGTGGAATCTCTGGTCACCACGCCCGCCGAGCAGGTGGTGTCGGAAATAAAAGGCGTCAAACATATCTATTCCATGTCCTCGCCGGGCATGGCGGTGCTGACGGTACAATTTGAAGTGGGCGAACCGCGTACCGATGCCATCGTGCGTTTATATAACGCGTTCTATTCCAATCAGGATGGGCTGCCGTACAACCTCGGCGTGATGCAGCCGTTGATTAAACCCAAAGGCATCGATGATGTACCGATTGTCGCCGGCACGTTGTGGAGTAACGATCCGGCCATCGACAGTCAGGCATTGCTGGCCATCGCACGCACCATGGAAACCGAATTACAACGGGTAGCCGGTACCCGCGATATCGATATTATCGGCGGCCTGAGCCGCATCGTACGGGTCAGCTTTCAGCCAGCACGTCTGGCGGTCTATCAGTTAGGCTTAAGTGATGTGCGGCAAGCCCTTGGCGCGGCCAATGCCTCCGCGGATGCCGGCGCGCTGGTGAGCCAGAACAGCGAATTGCAGGTGCAGGTTGGAACCTTCTTAACCTCGCTGGAAGATGTGCAGGATTTAGTAGTTGGCGTGTATCAGGGCGCACCGGTGTTTTTACGTGATGTGGCCGAGGTGACGCTGACCACAGAAACACCCGCGAATTACGTCGCCTTTGGTATGGGCGCGGCCAACGATGGCAGCAGTGCCGAGTTGTATCCGGCAGTGACCTTAACCGTGGCGAAAAAGCCCGGTGAAAACGCAGTGGATGTGGCGCAGGCTGTCACCACCCGTTTTGAACAAATGAAGGGCGTGTATTTCTCCGATGGCGTTGAGGCCAGCTTAACCCGCAATTACGGCCTGACCGCCGAAGAAAAAGCCAACACCCTGATTAAAAAGCTGATTTTTGCCACCTTGTCGGTGATTGTACTGGTGCTGTTTGCGCTGGGGCGGCGCGAGGCCATCGTGGTCGGTATTGCTGTGGTGGTGACACTGGCCATGACGTTATTTGCGTCCTGGGCGTGGGGATTCACCCTCAACCGGGTGTCGCTGTTTGCACTGATTTTCTCTATCGGAATTTTGGTCGACGATGCCATTGTGGTAGTGGAGAACATTCACCGACATATGACACTGGGCGCCAAATCCCTGCGTGAGTCTATTCCGCTGGCGGTCGACGAAGTAGGCGGCCCGACTATCCTGGCCACCCTGACCGTGATTGCCGCGCTGCTGCCGATGGCATTCGTAACTGGCCTGATGGGCCCGTATATGCGGCCTATCCCAATCAATGCCTCCACCGGTATGCTGATAAGCTTAGCGGTGGCGTTTATGCTCACTCCCTGGTTGTACTATCGCCTGTTCAAAAAGCATGAAGGCAGTGAAAATCATGCCACCCACGCAGAGCAGGGCGAGGGCAAACTGCAACGCTTGTTTATCAAACTGCTGACCCCGTTTTTACGCAAAGAGCAGGGCCGTGGCATGCGGGTGGTGTTACTGGTGGGGATTTTTGTGCTGATTGCTGGCTCCATGGCCTTAGTGGTCAGTAAAGATGTCATCATGAAAATGCTGCCGTTTGACAACAAAAGCGAGTTTGAACTGGTCGTGGATATGCCCGAAGGCACCTCACTGGAGCAAACCTACGCGACCTTGCAGGCCCTGGCCGCGGACTTACGGCAGTTGCCCGAGTTGGATAACCTGCAACTGTATGCAGGCACCGCTGCCCCGATCAACTTCAACGGCTTAGTGCGCCAGTATTACCTGCGTAACCAGCCGCATATGGGCGAAATTCAGGTCAATCTGGTGCATAAAAGTCTGCGTCATCGACAAAGCCACGCCATTGCGTTGGAGGCACGCCGTTTAATCAGCGAAACCGCGGCAAACATGGGCGCCAGTGTCAAAGTGGTAGAAATGCCGCCGGGGCCACCTGTAATGGCGCCGCTGGTCGCCGAAGTGTATGGGCTGGACTATCAGCGCCAGCTGGATGTGGCCGGGCAGGTGAAACAGGCCTTCACGGCCACCGACGAAGTGGTGGATGTGGACGACAGCCGTGAAGCCGCACAAACCAAGTGGGTACTGGAAATCGACCGTGCCAAAGCCGCCAAACTGGGCGTCAGCCAGGCGGCGATTGTGCTGGATGTCAGTGCTGCACTGCGCGGTGAAGATGCCTCTTATCTGCACTTTGATCATGCCCGCGTGCCGGTACCGGTGCGCCTGACCTTACCCAGCGAGCGTAAGAGTGATCTGCTGGCGCTGCAGAACCTGCGTGTCCGTGCGCAAACCGGCAGTTTAGTTGCGCTGTCTGAGGTGACAAAAGTGGTAGAAGCGACCCGCGAGCAAACCATTTACCACAAAGATTTGCTGCCTGTGGTGTATGTCACCGGCGATGTGGCCGGCGACACCGACAGCCCGCTGTATGGCCTGTTTGGCATCAAGGCGGCGCTGGAACAAACCCAGGTGGATGGTCAGCCCATCGCGCAGTTCTTTACCTCACAGCCGGATAACCCCTATCAATGGAGCATGAAATGGGACGGCGAATGGCAGGTTACCTTTGAAACCTTCCGCGATATGGGGATCGCCTATTCGGTGGGCCTGATCATGATTTACCTGCTGGTGGTCGCGCAGTTTAAAAGCTACTCCGTGCCGCTGATTATTATGGCGCCGATCCCGCTGACTATTATCGGGATTATGCCGGGCCATGCTTTACTGGGGCAGCAATTCACCGCACCGTCGATGATTGGCATGATCGCACTGGCCGGAATTATTGTGCGTAACTCCATTTTGTTAGTGGACTTTATTCAGCAGCAGGTGGCCGAGGGTAAAGATTTGCAGCAGGCGACCATCAGTGCCGCCGCGGTGCGTTCTATCCCGATTGCACTGACCGCCGTCGCCGCCATGATGGGGGGATTCTTTATCCTCGACGATCCCATCTTCGGCGGGCTGGCCGTATCGCTGATATTTGGCTTGCTGGTTTCAACCATCCTCACTCTGGTGGTGATCCCGGTGGTTTATTACGCCTACCATTATCAAAAAGCGGCCTAATCCAGCGTTGATTTGATAGCGAAAAGCCCGGCACATTAGCCGGGCTTTTTATTGGATGAATATTGAGAAATGCCGATAAAAAAGCAATATATAGCAATCACTTACGTGATCTGGTAAAAATGCGGAAGGATGAAAGAGAGCGACGCGCCAGCAGAAAAAGGAGCGAATCAATCTCTGTTAAGTTGATGGAAGCATGCTCAGCTTCATTTAAACATGGAGAGTAAATTTGGATCCCTACTATGAGTTAGCCTATGCATTAGAATCAAAATCGCTATGTATGTTTGTAGGGACGGGATTTTCTATGCATTTAACCGATTTGGAAGCCCCGTCATGGTTAAGCCTTTTGCAAAAATGTGCGAAAAAAATAGAACATGGTGACGAACTAATTGATCAGTTATTTCCCGATAATAAGCCAGTGATGCCGCTAGAGGAATGCGCTAGCATAATACAAGTAAGGATGCAGTCTGCAGGCAAGTGCCTACACACGGAAATAGCAAAAATTATTCGAAAATTGAAATTAGGGAAAAGTTCTGAAAAAGTAAAAAAGTTTGTTGAAGAATTTTCTGATTTGAAATTCATAACGACTAATTACGATGATTTGATAGAAAAGGGGTTGCTAGAAGATAAAGAATCAACATCTTACTCTATCGGTTATCCCGTTAATAGGCAGCCTAAAGGTGTCCAGGTATATCATGTGCATGGTTCAGTTAAACACCCAAAGAAAATGGTTGTTACAGCTGATGATTACTTTCGATTTATAAATAGGCCGGATTATTTTTCGAAGAAAATTCAGACTCTTATTGAAGAGAATACTACGATAATAATTGGTTATTCCCTCGGTGATATCAATTTTAGAGCTATTCTAAATAACCAAAGATCTAATCGAATTCACGATATAAACAGACAGAACCTATTCTTCTTGTCTCGGAGTGAGGTAGATCAAAACGTTAAAGACTATTACGACAGAAGTTATGGCCTGCGGGTTATAGATAATACCGAAATTGATGTTTTTATTTCTAACATTATAAATAAGCATAGATATATTAAAGACCGTGTAGCCAAGTCTAGAAACTTATTAATGCCAGTGCTTGAAGGTAAAAAAAAGTTCACCGACGATTATTTAAAGAAAAGCGATTCGTTCTTCGAGATTGTTGCAACATTATCTTCAAATGGAATTTTGATATCTCATCCTGATGTTGTGAAGTTCCTGAAAGATGTTCTGAAAAGAAAAGATAATTTCACATCTGAAAATGGTGCTTGGAATCAATACGTACATTTGGCTAATTGGCTAATTCATTTAGGTTCAATTATGGACATAAAGGATACTTCACTAGAAGAGGTCTACTTATCCGCTGTGAGAACATCTTTTGGAAATATGTCAAAGAAGCAAATATTCGGTCGTTCTTGGGATGCTTTTACCGCTTGGAAAAAAGGTTGGTACAGTCTTACCTATGACAATAGGCAAATGATAATTGAATTTTTGAAAGATAATCACATCTCGGATGACGGTGAGGAAGTGATTAGCCAATGAGAACTTCTAATAGATCACTATTGTCTGCCAAATTTTCCGCTGCGCTTCAATTTTTCCACAGAGAGTGGCGTTAAGCGCTCATGTGCGTACCGCAGTTCAACACCGAGATGAACAATGTCAGAAACTAGCGATTTTTATTCCTTTGAGCCCCATCTGAAAATACTGATGTTGGAAGGGATCCTTGGTCTCGGAAAATGTATCGACCTAACAGGCGGAATGTGTGGCGAGATATATATTTTCGATCAAGGGGAATTCGTGACGCCTCGTTACGTTTGTGCGAAGGTCCCAAAACTGTTACGCCAAACTGCGTCGAAAGATATCGCCAAAAGGTTTGTAGATGAGATGGAGAAGCAACTCAACTTTTACCACCATATGTTTGTCCATTGGGCTTTTGACTTTAAGAGTGTTACGGGGGTACCTGTAGCACTGTTCAGGTTCTGGGGAAGTGACTTAGATAAGTTAATTAGGGTCGGAGAATCGAGCTTCGTCGAGAAGCTTTCGCTGATGATCTACATGCTGGAAGGTTTGAGACATTGCCAAGCCAAGGGGCTCGTGGCGCATCAGGACCTAAAGCCGCAGAACATTTTTATTAGAGAAATGAAGCCGCATTATCCAGATTTGCCTGAGCTTGATATCTACAAGTTTCCAATGATTGCAGATTTTGGACTTTCTAATGCCTTTCTGGATTCCGGTATTTACGACGGTTCCCGCCCGTACATGGCTCCAGAGCAGTGGGAAAAGAATGAACTGTCTCAAGCAACAGACACTTTTGCACTTGGCGTGATTTTTTATCAACTATTAACCGGTGGGTATCACCCTGTTGGAATAAAGTTGGCTGAGTATTGGCCAAATCCAGTGTCAGGAAATTCAAAGAAATGGACTAAGGTTGCCCCATGGAAGAAGTGGGCTTGCGAAGGCGCGAAAGTTGAAGAAATTGGAGCTGGTACCCAGATGAATCCTGAGGCGATTAGTCTTATTCGGCAGATGCTGTCTAGTGACCCGAGCGACCGGCCAGATATTGGATCTGTATCTGGCATACTCTTAGATTTGCTAAGACAGGAACACTATGAGAGCTATAGGCAGGTCGAGTTTCTATTAGATTACTACAACAAGCAGGCTTCACATGAATCTTTTGAAGCTGGCTGGCCATATCTGGCGGCTCGATGGGAATGGTTTAAATCAGAGTTTGGAAAACACTCATAAAAAATGCCAATATCACTTGCTTAGGCTTCGCCATATTATCCGGAACCAACGCTACGCCATTGCAACATTTATGGTGACCTTATTGCGAACCCAAAATCGGGAAATAAATCCGCAATATCTACTGCTACTAAGGACAAACGAATTAAAGGATTAATAGATGGGACTATCAGCAATACTATTTGCAGTTGATGTGCTTATTTCAACGGCATTTATTTGGCTAGCCTCCAGGCTTAGTTATGTAAAAATCGATGCGAAAGATATTGCCTTCATTGTGGTATGCGTTTCTATCGTTTCGCTAATTCCGGTGATCGGCTGGTTGGCCGGTATCACTTTGTTTTTCTACTTATTGATGCAGGCAACGGGCTGTAATTTCGTTGATGCCGTCTACGTTGTTCTGTTTTCAAAACTGATTTCCTTCGGCGCTATGGTTCTCCTCAGTGGGCAATTTATGCAATAAAACATGCGCATCGCCTGCTAAAAAAAGGAATAAATAACAACAATGTATGAGTCTTTAATTTCACTGGTCGTCGCGACCGCCTTACTACTTGGTTCACCAGGCCCCGCGCCACTGGCATTGGCCGGTGTGGGGGCGACGTTTGGCATTAAGCCCGGGCTGCCATTTTTGACCGGGATTTTATTGGGGTTAGCCGTGGCCATTGTGGGGGCTACCTTAGGATTAGCCACCTTGTTTAGCGCGTTTCCTGATGTGAAGCTGGCTGTGCAGATCGCCGGTGCACTGTATATCCTCTATGTCGCCCAGAAAATTGCCCGCGCACCTGTCATCGCGGTTAATGACGACACCAGCCAAACTGCGCCGCGCTTGATCGACGGTTTTATTCTGAACCTGTTAAACCCGAAAGCCTATGCGGCGTTCTTTGCGTTGTTTTCGCAGTTTATTCTGCCGCTGGAAGGGGCGCTGTTGAGCCACGTTGCCACCGGGATCGTGTGTTTTTCTGTGGCGGTTGTGGTGGATGCCGTCTGGTTGGTGCTTGGCCGACTCATTCGCCCGCTGTTTGAAACGCCGCGCTCGGCAAGGATTATGCGGGTCAGTTTTGCGCTGTTGATGGTCGCGGCTGTCATCTGGGCAATGTTCAAATAAGTGCTAAGGTAAAGCGTGTTTAGCTTGCCTGACTGGAGAAAATCATGAGCTATGTAGACGGTTATGTGATCCCTGTACCCAATGAGAATAAAGAGGCCTATTTTGAGATGGCCAGAACCTGTGCGCCGATTTTTAAAGAGTTTGGGGCGTTACGCATTGTCGAAAATTGGGGCGATGACGTGCCACCGGGTAAGGTGACCTCATTCCCGATGGCGGTCAACTTGCAAGAAGGGGAATCGGTGGTGTTCTCCTGGATTGTCTGGCCGGATAAAGCCACGCGCGATGAGGGTATGCAAAAAGCCATGCAGGATCCGCGCTTTGCTGAGTACGAGGGCCATATGCCATTTGATGGTAAGCGTATGATATTCGGCGGTTTTCAGACTGTGGTTGATGAATAAACCGAGTTTTGAAGAGTAGTATGAAAACCATCGGTTTATTAGGCGGCATGAGCTGGGAAAGCACCCTTGGCTATTATCAGGCCATCAATCAGGGCGTGAAACAGGCGCTCGGTGGTTTGCACTCGGCCAAAATTGCGTTGGTGAGCGTCGACTTTGCGCCCATCGAGCGGTTACAACATGCCGGCGACTGGCAGGGTACGGCGACGATTCTGAGCAATGCAGCCAAACAAGTGGAAGCCGCGGGTGCGGACTGCTTGCTGATTTGTACCAATACCATGCACAAGGTAGCGGCAGAGATAGAATCGGCCATCGCGATACCGCTGCTGCATATTGCCGATGCCACCGCAAAGGTGCTGGTACAGCAAGGGATTACCCGGGTGGGGCTGCTTGGCACCGCATTTACCATGGAGCAGGATTTCTACAAAGGTCGCCTGACCGAGCACTTTGGTCTTGACGTGGTGGTACCTGATGAGGCTGACCGAGCGATTATTCATCGGGTGATTTATCAGGAATTATGTCTGGGTAAAAGCGTGCCTGAGTCTAAAGCCGAGTATCTGCGGATCATTAAGCAGCTGGCAGAGCGGGGCGCGCAAGGGGTGATTCTGGGTTGCACCGAAATCGGATTGCTGGTCAAACAGACCGATACGGATATTACATTGTTCGATACCACCGCTATCCATGCGGCCAGCGCGGTGGCGTTCGCATTGGGTAAACAGGATTAGCATCTGTTAGTTGATGTTCCTGCATCCACGCAGACATTGGTTAACCGGCCATTACCGTAACCCCAATACGCAGCGCCACACACAAGCCCACAACTGCAAGTACCGGTAGTTTTTTCAGGCGCAACAACGCAAAGGCACACAGGGCAATCAGCCCATCGCTTACGCTGTGAAGCCCATGCAACAATACCGGGTTATACCAGGCGGCGGCCAGAATACCGACTACCGCGGCATTGACCCCACTGACTGCACGCAGCGCCGGCGCTAAACGATGTAACCGTTGCCACACGGGTAACACGGCGGAGACCAGCAAAAAGCCGGGCAGAAACATCCCCAATAATGCAATTAATGCAATACCAATTTGCCCCGATGTGGGCGCAACCAGCGCGCCTAGATAGGCTGAAAACGCAAACATCGGGCCGGGAATGGCCTGTGCTGCGCCATAGCCAGCCAGAAAGTCAGTTTCACTCAGCCAGCCGGTAGTGACCACACTCTCTTGTAACAGCGGTAACACCACGTGGCCGCCACCAAAGACCAGTGCACCGGCCTGATAAAAGGCCGCAAAAACGGCGGTTGAAGTTGGGTTGACCATTGGCCATAACGAGGCCATTACCAGCAGCAATCCAAAAACAATGACTAACAACCATGACAGGCCGGCGGGAATCCGCGCTAAGCCCGGTACGATTTGCTGGCTGTTATCGCGGCGGATCAGCGCAACGCCGGCCAGCCCGCCGCCGGCAATCACGATAAGTTGTGTGGCAGGCGATTGCAGCGTCAGCATGATCAGCAGGGATAACAGCGCAATCAGGCGGCTGGGTGTATCCGGGCACAACGCGCGCCACATGGCCCACAGCGCATCGGCTACTACTACACAGGCAACCAGTTTGAGCCCGGCGATTGCGGCTTGCCCGATGGGCCCGGACAGCGTGGCAACACTGCTGGCAAACAGTAATAACAGCAGCACGGAGGGCAGGGTAAAGGCGATAAAGGCACACAAGGCACCTGCAAATCCTGCGCGATGCATGCCAAGCAAGAACCCCAACTGGCTACTGGCGGGCCCGGGTAAAAACTGACACAGCGCCAGATATTGGGCAAATTGTGCCTCGGTTACCCAGCGCTGGCGCTCCACCAGTTCACGCCGAAAATAACCAATATGCGCCACAGGCCCACCGAATGAGGTCATGCCTAAACGCAGAAAAGTAATAAGCACATTCAGCATAACGTTGTTACCTGCCAGGTGGTGTCTGATGTTGTTGCATGATGGAATTAAACCAATGATTTAATTAAAAATATCCAAGTTTCTGACATATAGTGTAGAGCATTCTGGCGCGTAACCGACAGCGCTAATTATGATGGAGAAAATGATGCGGGCGAGCGTGACAACCTCTCTGTACGTGTGTGGCTTTTTACTGGTCTTGCTGGCCGGGTGTGCGGCTGTCAGTTACCCGTTGGCGGATGTTTATAGCTGCATTAATCAGGGTAAGGGGTATGGCATGGCTGATGGTCAGGCGCAGTGCCTGAGCAGCTACCCTGATAGCGGCAAAACCTGCACCGATGAGGCGCAATGTGCCGGTAGTTGTATTCGTCATGATGCGTTTGCCGAGCCGGATGCGCTATCCAGCGGGCAATGCAGCGCACGCCGATTCCGGGATAGCTGCCATCAGTTTATTACGCTTGGAAATGCCAGCCCGGTGATTTGCGACACCGAGCTGGGGAATCTGACTACCGATGACTGGAGCCCGGAATACGCGCAGCAGCGGCACACCATGCTGGACGAACTGGATATTGCCGGCTGTTTGGCCGGCGGTGGAGTGGTTACCCTGATGGGATACTATGCCTTACCCGGTTGTGAGCATGTGTATGCCGATGGCGGAA
The DNA here is from genome assembly GCF_004329715.1 of Bowmanella sp. JS7-9. Classification (GTDB taxonomy): domain Bacteria; phylum Pseudomonadota; class Gammaproteobacteria; order Enterobacterales; family Alteromonadaceae; genus Pseudobowmanella; species Pseudobowmanella zhangzhouensis. Next base: position 178,546 of record NZ_JXSY01000013.1, on the reverse strand, counting down.
AAACCTGCCAGCAAGACGATGACTGCACCGGCGAGTGCCTGGCACAGGTGGAGCCAGAAAGTGGACAGGTGAATGCATCCCATGGCGTGTGTGCTGCCTCGGATAATCTGGCCTGCGTCATCCTGTTTGACGGCGCACCGGCCAGTGAAACGGTCTGTTTTGGTGATTTACTTTAAGCCGTAAGGTGTTGTGACATGGTTGTCGGGTGTGATTCATGCGAGTATTCGGCAAGATTGGTAAAGGAGATTGAGATTCATCATGCAGCGTCGACAGTTTATTAAATCGGCCGTGGGAGTCGGGATTGGCCTGGCGGTGGGCAGCGCGGTGTGGAATTCAATCCCCTCCGGAGAATCCCCGTTGACGTTAGCGGCGGCGCGAGACGCATTAGCCCGCGTGATCGCGGACAACCGCGCCAGTGCAGGGCAATGGTCGCTGGCCATGGTGTTTGAACACATGGCGCAGAGTATTGAGTATTCGATGCTTGGCTATCCGGAGCACAAACCGGCGTGGTTTAAAGCAACCATCGGCGCCGGTGTATTTGCCTTGTTTAGTGAAAAGGGGCGCATGAAGCATAATCTGGCGGAAGCCATTCCCGGCGCACCAGCGCTGAGCGGCACGGATGTGACAGTTCAGTACCAGCGTTTGCAGGCGGCGATTGATGCATTTGAGCAGTACGAGGGTGAGCTACAGCCCCATTTTGCCTATGGCCAATTAAGCAAAGCGCAATATGTGCAGGCCCATGTGATGCACATTTTTAACCACCTGAAAGACGTGGTGTAGTTAGAAAAAAGCCGGTCATTGACCGGCTTATTCGTTTAGGCTGTTTTTTGCCACCAGTGTACATGCACTGCCTGCCAGTAAATCACTACAAAGCGCACCAGTAAGGCAACCAGGAAGCTGAATACATAACCCAGCCACATACCTGAACTGGCATCCAGATTGTGCTCACCGAGCAGTAAGTTCATCCCACCACACAAGGCCAGTAACAAGGCAAAAATAAGCATAAAGCCCAATACCGTGACAAAGTTTTTAAACAGGGATTTGCCGCCACGCCACAGGGATAAACGCTCCCGTTGCACATTGATATTCAGTGCATGCATAAACCACGACAGGCTAAGCAACCAGCCGAACAGTAACAGGCCGGCTTTTACCCAGGTCCACTCGTCGGGCAGCAACATAGTGACCAGCGCCATCATGCCGACTAACACCAACGGCACGACCAACCAGCGCAGGAATAAGCCTAATGCTGGCCAAAACAGGCGACCTGCATCGCTGAACCAGCCGACTAAGCGCACGTTGCCAGTTTGCATTTGCGCCGTCAGGCCAGCCGTCAGCGCCAATTTAGTTAACAACAGGATCGGTAGCAGCAAAGCAAAGCTCATGAGACCCAGTGAAAAGCCATCTGAGGATTTCATTGCGCCAAAGAACACCGCTAAAAACTCCGGACTACCAATTGGCGTAGCGTTGATATCCGCGACAACATACTGGTTACCAAACTTCATCAGCAACACAAATGCCGGCAGTAATATCAGCCACTCGATTACCAGGGTAAGCAGGGCAGCCCATTTACACATCCATACGGTTTTAAATGCTTTCATCATTGGAAGTCTCCTTACCATGCCAACAGCAGGCTTACGGCACTTTGCATGCTAATAAACATGCTTTGCACCCAGCGCCATGCTTGCTTGCTGTTTTCGCCGGTGATTTTGTTGTTATTGGCGAAATTACCGTCCAGCAACACACTGAATTGTGGATCGACCAATACTTCGACCAGTTCACTGTCGGTGCGCCATTGCCATTTTTCCCAGGCTTTGTCCGGGGTCATCTGCCAATAGCGGGTTTCTACATGCCCATCGGCATAGACCAGATTGACGTTCACGCCCGGTACCATTAACTCGCCTTCGCGCAGCAAGGTAACGCTGTGCTGCCAGCTGTCGGTTTCTTCCGGTGCAGTAAAGGTGGGATTAGCCGGATCGCTGGTTAAATCGAACCCACCGCGCGAGTCGGCTTTGTCGCTGCTCATGCGATAGGCGCGCAAGTCAATGGTTTGCAGGGTATTAAGTGCGTTATCCAGAAACTTTGCCATGTCTTCATCAACGGTGGCGGCAACGGAGAGGAAGTCCTGCGTGGTCGGGTGTTTAAAGGCAAAGGCCTGATAGTAGCCCTTCAACACGCGATCCATTTTTTCCACGCCCCAGATACGTTCCGCCGTGGCGAGAATCGTTGCGGGTTTTGAATAGGAGTTGAGACCGTATGCGCCCGTTGTGGCGTATTCCCAAGAAGGAGTATTGACCGGATCCGTCACGCGAGCGCCCATAGTGGCAAGGTGATGACCATAAGGCATGCTGACGTTGAGTGGGCCAATATGGAAGGCGTAAGGCTGGCCGAACGATTCAGCCATGATCCGGCCTTCGGTGTAACTGTTGATGCCCTCATCCAGCCAGGACTCTTCAAACTCATTGGAGGCCATAATGCCTTGCCAGTAGTTGTGGCCAACCTCATGAATGGTGACCATCGCTGCCATTTCCTGAAAAGGCGATTTATCCAGGTTGGTAATGGTGGTGACCAGCGTGGGGTATTCCATGCCGCTGGCGCCATCGGCATCTTCTGGTGGTTGTACTAACGTCATCGTTGAGTGCGGGTAATAACCCACATGCTCATGAAACCAGCGGAACGTCGCTGCTGCTGCGTCTAACTGATTTTGCACGGACTCTTCATCCAATGGCGGCTGATACAACAGGCGAATGGTGATGCCTTCGTATTCAGTACTGGCTTCGCCAAACTTGCTGTCAGCGACCCATACGAAATCGTGTACATCTTCCGCCATATAGTGATGGGTGGTGTTGCCGTCTTGTTCAGTTTTCTCTACCAGTACACCGGTTGCGCCCACCACAAATTCGCTGGGTGCGGTAAGGCGTACATCGTAGTTGCCAAAATCGGCAAAATATTCGCTGTTGGCGTGGTAGCGATGGTTATTCCATTGGCCGTTGAAGAACACGCCAGGCTTAGGAAACCACTGGGCAACAAAGTTAAAGGTATCGCCATTGTGGCCGCTGCGTGCGTACACCTTAGGCAATTGGCTAACAAAGCTGAAATTCAGGGTAACCGACTCACCCGGTGCCAATGGGGCAGGTAAGGTCAGATCGGCGATATCGTCATCCATTTTCCAGTTCGGCATTAAGTCGTTGCCGCTGGCATCAGACAGCGCGGTGACCAGCACATAGCCAAAGTTGTCTTGATCGTCACCTTCGCGGGCATCGTTACGCAATTGTCCACCATTGCTTTCCTGAATAAAGGTGGTTTGCGTGTGGGCAAAGGCATTCAGGTATAGGTGAAACGGCATGTTAGTAAGGGTTTGAACGCTGGTGTTGGTCCACACCAGCGTCATTTGCGCGTTTACACGATGGGTATCGGTATCCAGTGTCGCGTCGATTTGCGTTTGGTGTACCCGCTCAGAGAATGGGCCAGGGCTACGCAGTGGACTGGCATAAGCGCTTTGCAGCAACATCAGTCCGATGCTAAGTAGAGCACAAAGACGTGGAAGCACGGTATCTCCTTGTTTTTGTTTTAAATTCCGAATATTTATTGTGCAGCTAGCATGGCCACAGTGCAATCGCCAATTCAATACAGATTTGCCGGTATGTGCCAGAGAGTGGATAGAACCCGACTGGCATTCACAAAGATTTACAATTAACCTTGCGCACCAAATTCGACCTGACGGAAAAGACCATGACTAATGACTTAAGAATTGAAGATATTGAAGTCGGTAACGGCGACACTGTGAAAAAAGGCGCCCTGATCACCGCCCATTACCGGGGCTTTTTAGAAGACGGCAGCGAATTTGATTCCTCCTATGCCAAAGGCAAGCCCTTTCAGGTAGTACTGTCGAAAACCAAAGTCATTCAGGGCTGGTTTATCGGCCTGCAGGGTATGCAGGTTGGTGGCAAACGTAAGTTGTGGGTACCGGCTGAGCTGGCCTACGGCGAACGCCAGATTGGCGATATGATCCCGCCCAACAGCAATCTGATTTTTGAGATCGAACTGCTGGAAGCACTGAACCGGGATTAAAAAAGGGAGCTGGCGCTCCCTTTTTTATTAACAGTTACCCAGCCTAGCACGAGCCACTTTTGATTGATTGGGCTTGCCAATCGCGCGGGTGATAGCGTCACCGGCGGCAATCAGGACTTTGAAACAATCAATTGATCACATTAATGGTGTTTTGCTGATAGCCAGATACATGATCAAGATAACAGCGATGGGAATAATGATGATTGCAATCTTAGTGAACGAACCGTGGTATATGCTCAGCGCTCGTTTTTGCCATAGTGACAACGACCTTTGCTGATAAAAACGAGCTGATGCTTTTGCGGCGATAAAGTTACCCAATACTATATCGACGATTTCCAAAGGCAATAGGATTGCGCCTACGAGCCACAATTTTTGATTGAGCCATGCTGTGTTCCACCACCCATAGCTTATTGCCATCCAACTACCTGATATGAGCAGTAGCGCAAAAGCAATATGTTCGATGATGAGTGTAATAAAGAATACTTGGCTGACTTGCTGCAATAAGGTGTTATTTTCGGGATGGTTGCGTTCAGCGGTTTTAAGCACAAGCCAAGCTCCAAGAGGAACACCAAGCCAAAACACCAGTGAGCCAATATGGAGCAATTTAATAAGAGAATATTCCATCCTATCGCACTACTTTATGAGCCACGATTAACATCCACATTGTGCTCAAAACCATAGACGTCGCGGTAAAGAATTGCGCCTGTTGCATCCATTGTAAGGCAATGGAAACTGATAACAGTAAACCCAGTAACCAGGATGCAATGCCCCAAACTCCGATCCACCGGGGGAGTCGTTGTTGGTAGATCGCGTTTAGCGTGAGAACCAGTCCGCCGAGGTTGTATAGTCCGTTACCCAAAAAGCCGGTCAGGTACATCGCGATAGTTTCAAACAGCGAAATCGTCTCAATAGACTGTTGGATACTTATTAGATGAGGAATAATAAAAGCGTACAGCGTCTCTGCAATTAAGTCCGGTGCGATACCGATGGCTATCAGAGTAAACCCGAGCGTTCGTGCGAGGTTTCTGGACAATTCTGCTGCAAAAATTCCACAAAACAGCAATAGACCCAGAGCGGATAACATCCATATAAACCATGACAGTGACCAAATCACACGGTGAGAGTCGATATAGGCGATTCGCTCGACTAATGTCGTATCGATGGGCAATCCGGGCCTCATCGGTCCATTCATTAGGAAGCAGGCGATAGTAATGACAACGACCACCAGATAGATGGCCGTAATTTTAAACATCCTTGTCTGTTGCGTCATTTAACAGTTACCCAGCCGGGCTCGAGCCACTTTTGATTGATTTGGCTTGCCAATCGCGCGGGTGATGGTGTCACCGGCGGCAATCAGTTTATCCAAATCAACCCCGGTGTGGATGCCCATGCCGTTTAGCATGTAGACCACATCTTCACTGGCCACGTTGCCGGACGCACCCTTGGCATAAGGGCAGCCGCCTAAGCCTGCAACTGCACAATCGACTACGGCAATACCTAATTCCAATGCTTTGAGAATATTCGCCAGTGCCTGACCATAGGTATCGTGAAAATGCACGGCCAGTTTTTCTGCCGGTACCACCTGCATAACGGCACGCAGCATGGCTTCGGTTTTAAGTGGTGTGCCGACGCCGATGGTATCGCCGAGGGAGATTTCATAGCAGCCCATTTGTAACAGGGCTTCACTCACTTCAGCGACTTTTTGCGGGGCAATGTCGCCCTCATAGGGGCAGCCCAACACACAACTGACATAGCCGCGCACACGAATGCCCTGAGCTTTGGCCGCTGCCACCACCGGGGTGAAACGTGCCAGCGATTCTTCGATGGAGCAGTTGATGTTTTTCTGGGTAAAGCTTTCTGATGCTGCACCAAAGATCGCCACTTCATCAGCCCCGGCGGCAATCGCCGCCTCAAACCCCTGCAAATTAGGGGTCAGGGCAGAATAGGTAACGCCGTCTTTGCGCTTAATCGCGGCAAAGATCGCTGCGCTGTCGGCCATTTGTGGTACCCATTTGGGCGACACAAAGCTACCGGTTTCCACAATTGGCATGCCGGCATCTGCCAGGGCTTCAACTAACGCGACTTTGTCGGCCAGCGCGATGCTGGCCTGTTCGTTTTGCAGACCGTCGCGCGGACCCACTTCAACCAGTTTTACTATGGCAGGATAAGTCATGCGTCCGCCTCAAAAGCCAGCAGATCGGCGCCGCCGTTAACCAGCTCGCCCGGTTGATAATAAAACTCGCTGACCTGACCGCTGGTGGGCGCCACGATGCTGTGTTCCATCTTCATGGCTTCCATGACCAGCAGCGGGGTGCCTTTTTCAACATGTTCACCAGTTTTTACCAGATGAGTGACGATGGTGCCGTTCATTGGCGCGGCAAAATCGGCCGGGCCGCCGTGGTCACTGTCTAATTGCAGATCCGGTAACACATGACGAATCACCACTTCACCATCGGCACCGAATAAGTGCAGCACCTCGTTTGCCTCAAATACAGAAAGTTGTTGATGCACGCCATTAATGGCGATGCTGAGCTGACGTCCATCCAGGCTGGCGGTGGCTTCCCATGCAGAGGTGCCAGCGGTAATGGCAAAATGGCCTGCATGATGACGGCTAACCACCAGTTCCTGCTGTTGCTCATCATGGCTCAACACAACGGTTTGGTGGTAATTGTCGTTGGCGCGCCACTGACTTTGCTTATTCCACGGCGAATGAATATCGGCATTTCGCGGGATAATGTGCGTGGTGTCCTGTGCCTGCTTAAGCGCCAGATACACGGCACCGGCGACCAGATAGGTGCTCAATTCAGGCTTGGCTGCAGCAAACAGCCTCTGTTCGTGCTTATGGATAAAATTGGTGTCCAGTTCGGCAGCGGCAAACGCTGGGTGGCTGGCCAGTGCATGCAGGAACGTCAGGTTGGTAGTCATGCCGCAAATACGGTAATCACGCAGGGCTGATTGTAAGCGGGCTAAGGCCTTATCGCGGTTTTCATCCCACACGATCAGTTTGGCGATCATCGGGTCGTAATAAACCGAGACGTCATCGCCTTCACGCACACCGGTATCGACACGCACAAAGCGGGATTCCTGTGGGGTTTCCAGCATGGCTAGTGTACCTGTGGCAGGCAGAAAATCATTGTTGGGATCTTCGGCATAAACCCGGGCTTCAAAGGCATGGCCTTTGATTTGTAATTGCGCCTGAGTTTTGGGCAGGTGCTCACCGTCTGCTACGCGAATTTGCCATTCCACCAGATCTTCGCCGGTGATCATCTCTGTTACGGGGTGTTCAACCTGTAATCGGGTGTTCATTTCCATAAAGTAGAAGCTACCGTCCACATCCAGCAGGAACTCAACGGTACCGGCACCCACATAACCGATAGCATGGGCTGCTTTGAGGGCCGCATCACCCATTTGCTCGCGTAGGTCTGCCTGCATGCCGGGGGCAGGGGCTTCTTCAATCACTTTCTGGTGACGGCGCTGCAAAGAGCAATCCCGCTCAAACAGGTACACGCCATTGCCATGCTTATCGCAAAACACCTGAATTTCCACGTGGCGGGGTTGCGTCAGGTATTTTTCTACCAACATCAGATCATCGCCAAAACTGGACATGGCCTCGCGTTTGGCCGCTGCCAGTGCGTTATCGAATTCCGCTTCGCTATGAACCTGACGCATGCCTTTACCACCGCCACCGGCAGCGGCTTTTAACAGCACAGGGAAGCCCATGCTGATGGCTTGCTGTTTCAGAAATGCCGGATCCTGATTATCGCCGTGATAGCCGGGGACCAGCGGCACACCGGCCTTTTCCATGATGGCTTTAGCGGCAGATTTGCTGCCCATGGCTTCAATTGCGCCGGTGGGCGGGCCAACAAATTCAATTCCGTTCGCGGCACAGGCATTGGCAAAAGCGGCGTTCTCAGACAAGAAGCCGTAGCCAGGGTGGATAGCATCTACGCCAAGTGCCAGTGCGGCATCCAGAATACGCTGACTTTGCAGGTAACTTTCTTTACTTGGCGCCGCACCAATGTGCACGGCTTCATCTGCCATGGCCACGTGCAGAGCATTGACGTCGGCATCGGAATAGACCGCGACGGTTTTAATCCCGAGTTTCTTAGCGGTCTTTATTACGCGGCAGGCAATTTCGCCGCGGTTGGCAATCAGTAACTTTTTCATTGTTCGGACTCCACGCGCCAAGCCGGCAGGCGTTTTTGCAAAAACGCATTTAAGCCTTCCTGCCCCTCGGCAGATACGCGAATCGCAGCGATTTGTTCACTGGTGTAGGCCAGCAGCTCGTCGTTAACCGGGCGATTTGCCACGTTGGCAATCAATTGTTTAGCACCGTGCATGGCGGCAGGACTGTTTTGTAGCAGGGCATTAACTAAGCCTTCTACTGTCTTGTCCAAATCTTCTTCGGTGACGGTTTCATTAATCAGGCCGAGACGTCGTGCGCGACGGGCAGTAAAGCGTTCGGCGGTCAGAAAATAACGGCGTGCCTGACGCTCACCGATTGCAGCAATCACGTAGGGGCTGATAGTCGCCGGGATGAGGCCAAGCTTGACCTCAGACAGGCAAAACTGGCTGAGCTTGGTGGCCACGGCCATATCGCAACAGGCGACGAGGCCAACCGCACCGCCAAATGCCGCACCACGCACTTTAGCAATGGTTGGCTGGGGCAGGGTGTTAAGTGCGAACAGCATCTCGGCCAATGCATTGGCATCACGCAGGTTTTCCGCTTCGCTGTAGCCGGCCATGCGCTGCATCCAGCTCAGGTCTGCACCTGCGCAGAAGTTTTTGCCATTGGCGGTTAAGACCAACACGCGCACGCTGCTATCGCTGGCGATACGGCGAAATTGTGCGGTTAGCTCGGCAATCAGCGCATCGTCGAACGCGTTGTGTTTATCCGGACGGTTGAGCGTCAGGGTGGCAACCCCACGTGCATCTACCGTGTATAGAAGGGCGTCTGTCATGCTGCGTCCTTACATTCTGAACACGCCAAAGCGTGTGTCTTCAATGGGTTTATTCAAAGAGGCGGAGATACATAAGCCCAGCACCTCGCGGGTGTCGGCCGGATCAATCACGCCATCGTCCCACAGACGGGCGGACGCGTAATAGGGGTGCCCTTGCTTTTCGTAAGTGTCGATAATCGGCTGTTTAAAGGCTTTTTCTTCTTCGGCAGGCCAGTCTTCACCGCTGGCGGCTTTTTGGTCGCGCTTGACCTGCGCCAATACGCCAGCCGCTTGCTCGCCACCCATTACTGAGATGCGCGCGTTTGGCCACATAAACAGGAAGCGTGGATCGTAAGCGCGCCCGCACATGCCGTAGTTGCCTGCACCGAAACTGCCGCCGATTAAAATGGTGAATTTAGGCACATTGGCACACGCTACCGCTGTGACCATTTTGGCGCCGTGTTTGGCGATACCACCTTGCTCATACTGTTTGCCGACCATAAATCCGGTGATGTTTTGTAAAAACACCAGTGGAATTTTGCGCTGGGCACACAGTTCGACAAAGTGCGCACCTTTGAGCGCGGATTCACCAAATAAAATCCCGTTGTTAGCGACGATACCCACCGGGTAGCCGTAAATACGCGCAAAACCGCACACTAAGGTGGTGCCATACAGGGCTTTAAATTCATCGAATTCAGAGCCATCGACGATACGGGCAATCACTTCACGCACATCAAAGCTCTGTTTGCTGTCTTTCGGGATCAGGCCATACAGTTCCTGTGCGTCGTATTTGGGCGCTACCGGCTCACGCACATCAATATTCAGGGTTTTCACACGGTTTAAGCGGCCAATAGCGTCGCGGGCGAGCTTGAGCGCATGATGATCGTTGTTGGCCAGATAATCGGCCACACCACTGGTACGAGTGTGCACATCGCCACCACCGAGCTCTTCTGCGGTGACCACTTCGCCGGTTGCGGCTTTCACCAACGGTGGGCCACCTAAGAAGATGGTGCCTTGTTCACGCACGATAATCGACTCGTCGGCCATGGCTGGCACATACGCACCACCGGCGGTACAGGAGCCCATTACCACGGCAATCTGGCCGATGCCTTCGGCTGACATGGTGGCCTGATTAAAGAAAATGCGACCGAAGTGTTCACGATCCGGGAAAACATCGTCCTGGCGGGGCAGGTTAGCGCCGCCTGAGTCCACCAGATAAATACACGGCAGATTGTTCTGACTGGCGATGGTTTGCGCACGCAGGTGTTTTTTCACGGTTAGCGGGTAATAGGTACCGCCTTTTACGGTGGCATCGTTGGCCACAATAATGCATTCCACGCCAGCCACACGGCCAATGCCGGTGATAATGCCGGCGGCGGGAACGTAATCGTCGTACACTTCCCACGCGGCTAACTGGGACAATTCTAAAAACGCGCTGCCAGGATCGAGCAGAGCATCGATACGTTCACGGGGCAGCAATTTACCGCGAGCGACGTGTTTGGCGCGGGCATTTTCGCCGCCACCAAGCTTAATTTGCGCAACTTTTTGTTGTAAATCATCGACCAACGCCTGCATCGCCGCTGCATTGTCGGCAAAGCCCTGGCTTTTGGTATTTAAACTGGATTGAATGACTGGCACGCTGTGCTCCTGGTCTGACAAAGCCGGCCCGGGAGCCGGCTTCAAATAGCAAATGGCAGACTTATGCCGACTCTTTAAATAACTCGCGGCCAATCAGCATGCGGCGAATTTCTGAGGTGCCGGCACCGATTTCATACAGTTTGGCATCGCGCAGCAGGCGTCCGGTTGGGAATTCGTTGATGTAACCATTGCCGCCCAGTAACTGAATGGCATCCAATGCCAGTTTGGTAGCCAACTCGGCAGAATACAAAATGGCGCCGGCGGCATCTTTACGGGTGGTTTCGCCGCGATCGCAGCTACGCGCAACCGCATAAACATACGCACGTGCAGCATTCATCTGGGTATACATGTCGGCGACTTTGCCCTGAACCAGCTGGAATTCACCGATAGACTGACCAAATTGCTTACGATCATGGATATACGGCACCACGATATCCATACAGGCCTGCATGATACCTAATGGGCCACCTGACAAAACCAGACGCTCATAATCCAGACCGCTCATCAGAATTTTGACGCCATCACCCTCGTTACCCATCAGGTTTTCTGCCGGTACGCGGCAGTCTTCAAATACCAGTTCACAGGTATTGGATGAACGCATGCCCAGCTTATCCAGCTTCTGCGCCTGACTGAAACCGGGTGTACCACGTTCAACGATAAACGCGGAGATACCTTTGCTGCCACCTTGTGGATTGGTTTTTGCGTAAATCACGAACACATGGGCATCCGGACCGTTAGTGATCCACATTTTGTTGCCGTTAAGCACATAATGATCGCCGTCTTTACGGGCCGTCAGTTTCATCGACACCACGTCAGAGCCGGCGTTGGGCTCACTCATGGCCAGTGCACCAATATGCTCGCCGCTGACCAGCTTAGGCAGGTATTTTTCGCGCTGTGCTTCTGTACCGTTGCGGTAAATCTGGTTTACACACAGGTTAGAGTGGGCGCCGTAAGACAGACCGATGCCAGCAGATGCGCGGCTGATCTCTTCCATGGCAATCACGTGAGCCAGATAGCCCATATCGGCACCACCGAATTGCTCAGAAACAGTGACTCCCAGCAGGCCCATTTCGCCCAGCTTTGGCCACAGTTCGTTGGGGAAGCTGTTGTCGTGATCAGATTTTTCTGCCAGTGGCGCGATTTCCGCCTGTGCGAACGCATACACGTGATCGCGCAGCATATCGATTTCTTCGCCAAGACCAAAATTCAGAGTAGGGTAAGGGGCGTTCATTTGGATTCCTCGAGTTCAGCCAGCTCATCGCGGCAACGTTGTTCAACTTCGTCCATCTCAGTCATCAGCAGACGAATGTCTTCCAGTTGCTGTTGCAATATGGCTCGCTTGGTTTTTGTCATGTCCAGCATCGCATGTAGCTGTGCTGCGGAGTTCTGGTTGCTGTCGTACAGATCAAACAAGGTTTTGGTTTCTGCCAGTGAAAAACCCAGGCGTTTACCCCGCATCACCAGTTTCAGGCGCACGCGATCCTTTTTGTCATATACCCGCGTTTGGCCATTGCGCCCCGGAGAGAGCAGGCCCTGCTCCTCGTAAAAGCGGATGGTACGCGTGGTGATGTCAAATTCTTTTGCCAGTTCACCAATGGTATAGGTTTGCTGTTCGGACATAGTTAGTTTACGTTTACGTAAAGAGTAAGTTAACGTAAAGGTAAAGTAACCTCAGCGGGTCGTCAATATTCCCCCCTGTTTCGGGTGGAAACCGCTGTATACATTTCGAGGATGAAGATGAGCGCGAATGATATTGTAATTGTGGCCGCCAAACGCACGCCAATGGGCGGTTTCATGGGAACGCTGGCCGATGTAAAAACTACAGATTTGGGTAGCCATGCGATCAAAGCCAGCCTGGAATCGGTGGATTTGGATGCGCAGCATGTTAATGAAGTGATCATGGGATGTGTATTACCAGCCGGCTTAGGCCAGTCTCCTGCACGTCAGGCCGCCTTACATGCCGGATTGCCATTGGGCGCCGGTGTCACCACCATCAACAAGGTGTGTGGCTCGGGTATGAAAGCGGTCATGATGGCGCATGATTTTATCAAGGCGGGAAGCGCGGAGGTCGTGGTAGCTGGCGGTATGGAAAGTATGTCCAACGCACCGTACCTGTTACCTAAAGCCCGCGGTGGTTACCGTATGGGACATGGTCAGGTGCTGGATCATATGATGCTGGACGGTCTGGAAAACGCCTACGATGGTAAAGCGATGGGCTGCTTCGCGCAGGATACTGCCGACGCGGAAGGCATTAGTCGTGAACAGATGGATGAATTTGCCTTAAGTTCGTTATCTAAAGCGCAAAATGCGCAGCAAACCGGCGCATTTGACAGTGAAATTTCGCCTGTGGTTGTGGCTAGCCGTAAAGGTGAGGTCACAGTAGACAAAGATGAAAACCCATTAAATGCGCGCCCGGATAAAATTCCAACGCTGCGCCCGGCGTTCAAGCGTGACGGTACTGTGACAGCGGCTAACTCAAGTTCTATTTCTGATGGCGGCGCCGCTTTAGTGGTGATGACAGCAGCTAAAGCTCAGTCACTGGGCCTGAACCCGCTGGCAAAAATCGTGACCCATGCCAGTCATGCGATTGAGCCGGAAAACTTTACGGTGGCCCCGGTTGGCGCCATGCAAAAACTGCTGGATAAAGCTGGTTGGAGCAAAGACGAGGTGGATTTGTGGGAAATCAACGAAGCCTTTGCGATGGTGACCATGTTGGCCATTCGTCAGTTGCAGTTGGATGAAGCCAAAGTCAACGTCAATGGCGGCGCCTGTGCGTTAGGTCACCCGATTGGTGCCTCTGGTGCGCGTATTATCGTGACATTGCTGCATGCGCTGAAAAACCGTGGTTTGAAAAAGGGCGTAGCCTCTTTATGTATCGGTGGCGGCGAAGCAACGGCGATTGCGGTAGAGATGCTCTAAGTTGATTCGTTGCAACTGAATAAAAAAACGCCTCAAATGAGGCGTTTTTATTAAAAATTAAATAGTACTAGATTCACACATATCTCGTTCAGCTTGATATTTAACAACCTTTGGCCTATCCAACTCGATTGTTTTTACATCACTAACTAACAAACCTGTATCCACTTCCTGAATCCATACATCTATTTTGTTGCTATTTTCGTAGGTTTTCCTATTTAGCATGTAAGATTTACCTTCCGGCAAATGTACAGTGAAGTCAGTGATTGCCTCTGACTTACTGTTTATCACGGCTCCATCCGCGGCGATGACTTTAACCCACAAATGATGTTCACCTTCCTCGTATTGTCGAGGTTGTGCCCACATCGTCGGACGTTGGTTGTAACACATCAGGTAAGCATACATTCGCTCGTTTTTGGGGCCTTTATCGCGCATAAAGTTCTCAAACCTAAAGTGTCCAGGTTTAACTTCCGCTTTTATGGTCATTGAACTGCATCCCGTACCCGATGCTAGCATCATGGTGCAAACTAAGGTTGAAAACGCCAATTTGGCAGGCCGTAGTTTTGTCATTGATATCACTCCTTCGAATCTTCTTTGCTGTGGATAAGAACCCGTCCTAGACAAAACTTGCACACGTTTTTCAATGTTTCAACAATAGTCAATTCAATTAGTTAGCTCATTCAGTATCAGTTCAGGTTAAAATCAAGGTTTTAACTTAACCACCATATCCACGAACTGACTGACGCCTCGTTGCACTTCGCTCAGGCCATCGGCGACATGTTGAATGCTGTCTTCGCCGTGCAAAGCGATACCAGTTACACCGCTTAGCTCCGCGTCTATTTGATGAATGAGCCCAGTATTCTGCTGCACAACGGCGGCGATTTCCTGGGTCGCTTCGGCTGTGCGTCCGGCCAGTTTACGTACTTCATCTGCTACCACGGCAAACCCACGCCCGGACTCGCCAGCGCGGGCGGCTTCTATCGCGGCGTTGAGTGCCAATAAATTGGTTTGATCGGCAATGCCGCGAATGGTGGTAACGATTTCATCGATACTTTTGGACTGTTGCATCAGATTCGCGCCAATATCCGATGCGGCTTGTACCTGTTCAGCGATTTGGTGAGAGGTTTTAATTGCATCGTTGAGCACGCCCACGGCGTTACCTGTAATCTGTGAGGTTTGTTCTGAGGTCGCGGCCGCTAATTCCACCGCCTGCATAGCTGTATTGACGCGCTGGGAGATATCCGAGGCAAATTTAATCACCTTATACACTTTGCCATTATCATCAAATATCGGGTTATAGGTGGCTTCTAACCACAACACATTGCCGCGCGCATCGAAGCGTTTATAGCGACCCGCTGAATGTTTACCTGCCGCCAAATCTGACCAAAAATTGGGATGCTTGCGGTAAAACTCCTCATCACAGAACATGCGGTGATGTTTTCCTACAATGTCGCTAAGCTGATATCCTACGACGCTCAAGAAATTCTGATTGGCGGTGAGGATGGTGCCATCGGTTAAAAATTCGATAGTCGCCAAGGACTTATCCAACGCGTATAGCACGGCTTCTTTATCTTTCAGGGTCCGTTGCGTGGCGGTGACATCGGAGGCAATTTTTATCACTTCAGTCACCACACCCGAGTCGTTTTTTACCGGAAAGTAGCTGGCTTGCAGGAAAATCGTATTGCCCTGTTTGGTTCGGCGGGTAAATATGCCACTGAAACTGTGGCCATTGCCCAAATCACGCCAGAATTCCTGATATTGCTGGGACGCGGCCAGTTGTTTGTCGCAAAATATTCGGTGATGCTGGCCAACAATCTCCTTCAGACTGTAGCTCATGGCGTCTAAAAATAGGGCGTTAGCATCTTTCACTGTGCCATCCGGCTTAAAGCTGATAAATGCGGTATTTGCTTTGATCGCGTCCAGTTCATTTTCCAGCAAGGCCATGTGACGCAGATTATCTTGTTGCGCCGATGTGACCTGTTCTGCTTTTCCCCATTTCAGAAACATTACCCTGCTCCCATACCTGCTAATCAGTTGAAAATTATGCGCCTTTGACCGAATTTACGCGTCAGGTCAAAATTTGGATTTAATCGTTTAAGTTTAATGCGCTAATTTTTATTCCTTTGTTGAGTATAATGAGCAATATGCAGCAGGCAAATTTGCTGAAGTGGCTGATTTATGGGCAAGAATTGACTAGTTTGGGCTATGTATTCTGGCTATGGATATGCATATCGCGGATCATGCGCTGACGAATTTCGTTAAAGCGGTTTTTGTTGGTTTCCGATAGTGACTGGCCTTTGAGTTCATCGGCGATTTTCAGCGTCTTGACGCGTTTATGCTGCGGGCACTGATGGGTGACCATGGCATCGAACAGATTGATTAAAAACGCAGGCTCAGCCGGGAACAGAATGTGCGCCTGATAAAACAAGTCAATTGCCTCACTCAGCTTGTCATTGCTAAAGGCTTCGAGACCGCGTTTATTGAATTCGAGGGAGCGTGATTTTTTATCGCCCAGAGAAATTTCATTTTGCGCGATGCGCATTTGCGTCATGGCTTTTTCGTTTTCATCCAACAGTTTATCTTTGCGGTTTTCGACCTGCTGTTGAATCTCCGACGCTTTGCTGGTTTCGCCCACCGCAAACCAGGCCTTAACCGCATCTGACATGGTATCCGTGCTGGCGCTGTCAAATTCCAGCATGGCGTGGTTATTCAAAATGCTGTTGGCTCTGACTTCATCCCCTTCCATGATGTAGGACAGGGCAGTGATGTAGTTTTTACATAAATCCACATCATCTTCCATCGCGCGGCGGGTACCGCCAATGATGGTTCTGGCTTGCTTAAGCGATTCTTCGCGCGTTAGGGGATCGGACTCGGCACGCGCCAGATAAACCCTGGCTAAATCGGCGGATAGTTCGGAAAACCGTTCCCTAACGTGTCGATTCGACTCGCGCTTACGCTCCAACAGGGCGATAGCTTCATCGATTTTTTCCTGCATTTGATACAAATGCACTTTTAACCGCGCGGTGGAAAGCGTCAGTTCTGACTCGTTAATTCTGTCCAGATATTCCTGAGCTTTGTCATATTCGGTGTTGCTGATATGGATCCGCGCCAGCCATTCACACGCTTTGTCTTTGGTTAGTGATGTATCCAGCATGGAATCCAGTTCAGCCATGCTTTCGTCTTTATCGCCATTGAGAAAAAGTGCCACTACCAGCCCCCAGCGGGCCCAGATGACTTTGTCGGCTTTTTGCAGGATCTCGCGGTAAATACTCGCGGCATCAGCGTAACGATGCAGCTTAAGCAGCAGGCGAGCACGCAGCTTGGTAATGATGGCACCGCGGCGCAGAATTTCGTTTTCCGCATCGACGCCATCCAGATGAGTGAGCGCCGTGGCATAATCTTCGATGTCCATGGCGCGGTACACGTCGGCAAGCATCTTACGAGCCAGCAGGCAATTACTAATAACACCCTGAACATTGCGAATAGTGTAGGGTTTCAACACCACCGAATCTGGGTGTACATCAACAATCTGACCAAAAATCAGCGGCATGCGGTCTGAGGTGATAAAAATCACTGCGACGGAAGGCTTGAGCAGATCGGCCTGTTGCAATTCCTGAATGACTTCGACGCCATTTTTATGCATGCCCAAATGGTAATCCATCAACACCAAGTCAAAATGACGTTCACGCATGGCCTGGCGAAGCTCGCGCCCCTGGCTATAGCAGCCAATTTGCTCAAACCCCATATGCATGAGGTTATTGCGCAAATTAATGCGTGCGACACCATTGTCTTCAACAATGGCTAATCGAATGTGTTTAAAGTCCATGCGTTGGCGTTTTCTCAGCTAATACGATGTGAGAGCAAATCTAATAAGCCCGCAAACATAACCCTAATTGCTTGAATAATAAAAGTATTCAGATAAGAAACAGGTTATGAATTGTAACCCACAGCAAGTATAAGCATAAATTTGTACATTTGAACTGACAGTCAACTTGGTGAACTTGCATATTGACGTTAACGTAAAGGTAAAAAATTTGTTAGTGTTAGTCACAATCAAAGCAAACCGTTAACAGGTAGCAAGGTACCCTATGCAAATTGTTCCAATGTTAATCGATGGCGAATTTGTCGCTTCGCAAACAACCCAATTCATTGACGTGACCAATCCGGTAGATAATTCGGTCATCGCCAAAGCCCCTTGTGCGACCGCGGAAGAAATGGATCGTGCGATTGCCAGCGCTAAAGAAGCGTTTAAATCCTGGCGAGAAGTGGCCGTGCCAGAGCGTGCACGGGTGATGATGCGCTACCAGGCGTTATTAAAAGAACACCAAAAAGATATCGCCGAGCTACTTAGTCAGGAAACCGGTAAGACCTTTGCCGACGCCATGGGTGACGTGTGGCGCGGTATCGAAGTGGTAGAGCAGGCGATGAATATTCCTGCGTTAATGATGGGCGAAACCGTCGAGAACGTGGCGCGCAGCATTGATTGCTACAGCTATATTCAACCGCTGGGTGTCTGTACTGGCATTACCCCGTTCAACTTCCCGGCGATGATCCCGTTGTGGATGTTCCCGATGGCAATTGCTGCAGGTAACACCTTTATCCTTAAGCCATCAGAGCAGGATCCGTTGACGCCGATGCGTCTGGCCGAACTATTCATGCAAGCTGGCGCGCCAAAAGGTGTATTACAGGTGGTGCATGGTGGTAAAGAGCAGGTCGATACCCTGTTGACCCACCCGGATATTAAAGCGGTATCTTTTGTTGGTTCAGTACCGGTTGGCCAGTACATATATAAAACTGCCACAGACCATATGAAACGTGCGCAATGTTTTGCCGGCGCCAAGAACCACTCGGTAATTATGCCGGACGCCAATAAAGCCCAGGTCATTAACCAGTTGGTGGGTGCCAGCGTGGGTGCTGCGGGTCAGCGTTGTATGGCCATTTCTGTGGCGGTATTTGTCGGTAAATCCAAAGAGTGGATCGAAGATCTGGCGCAGGAAATCAGCAAGATCCGTCCCGGCTTATGGAACGATGAGCAGGCCGGTTTCGGTCCGCTAATTAACCCGCAATCTAAAGCCCGCGTGCTTGGCCTGATTCAAAAAGGCAAAGATGAAGGTGCGACCTGTTTGCTGGACGGCTCGGATTTCACCCTGCCTGGCTATGAAGCGGGTAACTGGGTTGGCCCAACGGTATTCAGTGATGTTACGACCGATATGGCCATTTACAAAGAAGAGATTTTTGGCCCGGTATTGTGCTGCATGAGCGTGGATACGCTGGAAGAGGCGATTACGCTGGTAAATAACAACCCATACGGTAACGGTACGTCTATCTTTACTGCCAGCGGTGCGGCGGCGCGTAAATATCAGCATGAAGTAGAAGTCGGTCAGGTCGGTATCAATGTGCCTATTCCTGTGCCACTGCCGTTCTTCTCGTTCACTGGTTGGAAGAATTCCTTCTATGGCGATCTGCATGCCTACGGTAAGCAAGCGGTGCGTTTCTACACAGAAACCAAAACCGTAACGTCACGCTGGTTTGAAGACGATATTCCGACCGGTCCTAACCTGACGATCAATCTGCGCTAAGGAGTTCCCATGGATTTTAATCTGACTGAAGATCAACAGGCGTTTGCCGATGTTGCCCGCCAGTTTGCCGAACAGGAACTGGCACCGAACGCAGCTAAATGGGATCAGGAGCACTATTTCCCGAAAGAAGTGATTCAAAAGTCCGGTGAGCTGGGTTTTTGCGGCCTGTATGCGCCGGAAGAAGTCGGTGGATTGGGCCTCAGCCGTCTGGACAGTGCGATTATTTTTGAGCAACTGTCCATGGGCTGTACTGCCACTACCGCGATGATGACCATTCACAATATGGCCAGCTGGATGATTGCTACCTGGGGCACCGAGGCGATTAAAGCCAGTTGGTGCGATGAACTGGTCACCGGCCAAAAGTTGGCGTCTTACTGCCTGACCGAGCCAGGTGCGGGTTCAGACGCCGCCTCGTTGCGCACAACCGCGAAAAAAGACGGTGATGAGTATGTGATTAACGGTTCGAAGATGTTTATCTCTGGCGCCGGTGCCACAGAAGTGCTGGTCGTCATGGCGCGTACCGGTGAAGCAGGGGCGAAGGGTATTTCAGCCTTTGTGGTGCCAGCCGACGCGGCGGGGATTGAATACGGCAAAGCCGAAGAAAAAATGGGCTGGAATGCACAGCCAACCCGTTTGGTAAGTTTTGATAACGTGCGAGTACCTGCCGATCACCTGTTGGGTGAGGAAGGCCAGGGCTTTACGTTTGCCATGAAGGGCCTTGATGGCGGACGCATCAATATTGCCGCCTGTTCACTGGGTACTGCACAACAGGCGCTTAATACAGCGCGTAACTATATGCTGGAGCGTCAGCAATTTGGTAAGCCGTTAGCGGCGTTTCAGGCGCTGCAATTCAAACTGGCTGATATGGCCACTGAATTAGTCGCTGCGCGCCAGATGGTGCGTCTGGCCGCGTTTAAGCTGGACAATGGCGATCCGGAAGCGACGGCTTATTGTGCTATGGCCAAGCGTTTTGCTACCGATGTGGGCTTTAATGTGTGTAACGAAGCGCTGCAAATCCATGGTGGCTATGGCTATATCAAAGAATATCCGCTGGAACGCCATATGCGTGACGTGCGCGTGCACCAGATTCTGGAAGGCACCAACGAAATTATGCGCTTAATTGTCGGCCGTCGCTTGCTGGCAGATGATCAGGTGCAGATTCTGTAAGGATGACCATGGATAAGGTTATTTTTAATGAAATATCGTTGGCCAATGGTAAACGCCTTGGCCATGCACGCCTGAATAAACCTCAGGCGCTCAATGCACTGGATCTGGACATGATTCAGTTGCTTATGCCACAACTGACAACCTGGCAAGCCGATGGGGATGTGGTGGCAGTGGTGCTGGATGGCGAAGGCGACAAGGCATTTTGTGCCGGTGGTGACGTGGTCGACATGTACCATGCGATGGTGGCGAGTCCCGATAGCACACCAGCAAAAGTCGAGCAGTTTTTCACTGAAGAATACCAGCTGGATTATTTGATCCACACCTTCGGTAAACCCTTTGTTGTGGTCGGTAATGGGATCGTGATGGGCGGCGGTTTAGGCTTGTTTGCCGGCGCTTCACACCGCATCGTCACGCCGACCAGCCGTATTGCGATGCCGGAGATCACCATTGGCCTGTATCCGGATGTAGGCGGCAGTTATTTTCTGAATCAAATGCCCACCGGGGTTGGCCTGTTTCTGGGGTTGACCGGTGCCAGTATTAACGCCCGCGATGCACTGGATATCAATCTGGCAGACGCCGCCATGAATGATGTGACGCATCTGATTGATGCACTACGCTGCCTGGATTGGCAGGGCGAGTCTGCGGCGGATAACACTATGATAGGTACCTGGTTAGCGCAGCAAACTGAGCAAGCGACCCTGCCTGCGGGGCAGGTTCGTGAGGTGATGCAGGAATGTGTTTCCTTTGCCGCCATGCGCACCAGTGAGCAAATCGTTGCGGCAATTCTGGGTATGGACAATACCGGCAACGAATGGCTGCAGCGGGCGCAAAAAACCTTGCAACAGGGTTGCCCACTGACCATGGCGATCGTACCCGAGCAGCTCAGCCGGGCTCAGGACATGAGCCTGGCTGATGTGTTTCGTATGGAGTTGACCCTGTCGTGCCGCTGCGCGCAAATGGGTGAGTTTCAGGAAGGTGTGCGCGCACTGTTGATTGATAAAGATCGCAGCCCTAAATGGCGCTACCAGAACGCAGCAGAGATCACCCCGCAAGTGGTGGCGCATATGTTTACCCCGTTATGGCAGGGTGCGGCGCATCCTCTTGCCCGCCTTTAATCAGGAGAGACTGACATGGCAACAATCGGATTTATTGGATTAGGTAATATGGGTGGCCCAATGGCGGCCAATCTGGTCAAAGCAGGCCATCAGGTGCGGGTATTTGATCTGGTTAAAGCCAGTATGGATAGCTTGGAAGAGCAGGGTGCTAAAGCCTGTAACACCGCCATCGAAGCGGTGCAGGGTGTGGACGTAGTGATCAGCATGTTACCGGCCGGTAAACATGTGGCGGCGCTTTACACCGGTAAAGACGGACTGATGCAGCATCTGGCGTTTGGTACGCTGGTCATCGATTGCAGCACTATCGATGCGGATACCGCCAAGGTTGTTGGAAAGACCCTCGCAGAAAAAGGCATCGAATTTATCGATGCGCCGGTTTCCGGCGGCGTAGGTGGTGCCACCGCTGGCACGCTGACGTTTATTGTCGGCGGCAGCGAAGCAAACTTTGCCAAAGCCAAACCCGTACTGGAAAACATGGGTAAAAATATTTTCCATGCTGGCGACGTTGGTGCGGGACAGGTTGCCAAGATCTGCAACAACATGCTGCTGGCGGTGTTAATGAGCGGTACCGCAGAAGCATTGCAAATGGGGATCGACAATGGCTTGGATCCAAAAGTGCTGTCGGAAATCATGCTGAAAAGCTCCGGCCGTAACTGGACGCTGGAATTATATAACCCGTGTCCTGATGTGATGGAAAACGTACCTTCGAGCAAAGGCTATCAGGGCGGTTTTATGGTCGATTTGATGCGCAAAGACCTGGGGCTGTCACAGGATTGTGCGCGTAGCAGTAATTCTTCCACGCCCATGGGCGCGCTGGCGCTTAGCCTGTATAACCTGCATGCCGCAGGGGGTAACGGCAAGCTAGATTTCTCCAGTATCTTTAATCTGTTTCAACACAAGGGTTAATCATGCAACTGAAAGGTAAAGTGGTCGCCGTAACAGGCGCTGCACAGGGGCTGGGTTTTGCCATGGCCAATGAATTGGCGATGCAGGGTGCACATATTGCCCTGATTGATATGCAGGCCGAGGCGTTGCAAGGCGCGGTGGCTGAAATCGAAAAGTACGGAGTCACGGCGCGCGCTTATGCATTGAATGTGACCGACGAAGCGGCGGTGGAAGTAACTTTCGCGCAAATCATGGCCGATTTCGGTCAGTTAAATGGCTTGATCAACAGTGCTGGCATTATGCGCGATGGCATGTTGCTGAAAGTCAAAGAAGGCAAAGTGGTCGGCAAAATGTCAGCAGACCAGTTCCGCAGTGTTATCGACGTAAATCTGACCGGCACCTTTCTGTGTGGTCGTGAAGCCGCTGCACAAATGGTGGAAGCAGGCTGTGAAGGTGTGATCATTAATATTTCTTCGGTATCCCGCGCCGGCAATATGGGGCAGAGTAACTACTCGTCGTCTAAAGCGGCGGTGGCTGCGATGACAGTGACCTGGGGTCGCGAACTGGCGCGCTTTGGTATTCGTGTAGGCTGCATTGCGCCGGGCTTGGTGAATACTGCGATGGCTAACCAAATGCGTCCGGAAATGATGGAACGCTTCCTGTCGACTGTGCCATTGGGTCGTCTGGCAGAAACCTCTGAATTAGGTCACGCCGCCAAATTTATATTCGAAAACGATTATTTCACCGGTCGTACGCTGGAATTAGACGGCGGCACCCGGGTGTAAATTAACGTGTTTTATCAAGGCCGCTTTTGCGGCCTTTTTTAATTGTGAAAAAGTGTTAAAAGCTGAGTGCAGATTTTACAAATTCACACAATTAACTCGTTGTTTTTTAATGGTAATTTGTTAATTTTCAATCTCCATTTTACGGCATATTTTTGCGGACACATGGAACACAATTTCAATGGAACAAGGAAAACGAACAATGAAAAAATTTGCAGCAGTATTAGCGTTGGGTTTGTGTGCATCTACTTTTGCACAAGCGGAAACCGCACCAAATTGGAAATTCGTAGAAGGTGGCTGGGCACAGGCGGAGTTTCTGGGCGTCAACATGAATGGATTCAATCTTGGTGGCTCTGCTGAAGTGAATGAGAATGTATTCTTACGTGGTGATTTCACTCAGGTTTCTAAGTCTGGTGTTGACTTGGACTGGACCTCACTGGGTGGTGGCTACATTTTCTCGGTGAATAACACAACTGACATGTACGTTGGTGTTAGCTACGAGCGTGTTGGAGCCGATGATGGCGAAGATGATATGAGCGATTCAGGTTATGGCGTTCAAGCTGGCGTGAAATCTATGCTGACTGACAACTTCGAGCTAAATGGTGAAGTGGGTTATGTCAGCATTGATGGTGAGTCTGAAACCATGTTTACCATTGGTGGCCAGTTTTACGTGAATAAGCAATTTGCTATTGGTGCCAGCTATAAACAAATGGATCTGGACGGGATCGATTTCAGCGTGACTAAATTAACCGCGCGTTATTCATTCTAAGGTTCGAGTTCTCTAATAAAAGGCAGCTAACAGGCTGCCTTTTTTGTCATTGCAGTTTTTACTTTTGCTTATCGACGCTTTTTTGTACACTATCTATACCGTTTAAGCCCATCGAGCCTTCTGTGCGATTAGCTAGCTGTATCCTTCTGTTGCTTTGTATGACGCTGTGGAATATTGGCTGGGCTAGCACGTTACCTTCGCGCCTAAAATGCGCCAGTGACACCTTTGAACCCTACGTAATCGAAACCTCCCAATATGCATCTCTGCAGGGCGTAAATGTTGAATTGGTTGAGAATGCTGCCTCTCTGCTGGGTATAGAAATTGAGTTTAATCGCGTCCCGTGGGCGAGGCTTGAGCAAGCATTAAAAGAAAATCAGGTAGATTGTGCCGTAGCGTTCTTCCTTACCCCCGAGCGGGCGCAATCCATGAACTACACTCGCGTACCGATTCAGTTCACCAGTTACAATTTGTTTACCCACACAGGCACCCTTAAAAAAGGGTGGGGGACTGAGCAAATAAAAGGGTGGCAGATTGGTTATCATCGTGGCTTTTTATTACCGCAGGAATTGACTCAGCTGGCTGACGAAAATGCCATTAAACTTGTGGCGTTACAGTCAGAAGAGCAAGCGTTAGCTATGTTGGTTAAGCATCGGTTAAACGCACTAATCACCAACAAAGACGTGGGGTTGTATCTGCTGAAAAAGAACAACTGGCACGGTATAGACGTTATTTCACCTGCGTTTAGTTACACCCCCGCGTATCTGGTGTTTAGTAAAAAAGATGGGTACGAAGGCTTCATTCCACTGTTCGATGAAGCGCTATTTGAGCTGATGAAAAACGGTCGGTACGCGCAAATACGTCAACAATATGGATTAGAGCAAATCAAAACCCTGGCTGATAACACTGATTTGTCTGGCGTTGGCAATCCGTAAACTTCGCGGTAATATCCTGTGAATCAAGGAATTAGGCATCACCTGACATGAAGCACAGACCCACCTCGTTTGATATCGCCTATGAGGCTGGTGTCTCTCAATCCACGGTTTCCCGCGCGCTGCGTGACAGCCCGTTGGTTAACCCTGAGACACGCAAAAAAATCAAAGACATTGCCAAAAAGCTTAACTACAAGGTGGATAAGAACGCCAGCAATCTGCGTTCTCAAACCAGTGGCACGCTGGCGTTATTGTTGTTTGAAGATCCTACCAACGATGACTCCATGATTAACCCGTTTTTTCTGTCGATGCTTGGCAGTATCACCCGCGCAGCCGCGAAACATGGCTACGACTTGCTGGTGTCATTCCAGCAATTGAGTGATGACTGGCATGCTGAGTACGAAGATAGCCATAAGGCTGATGGCTTGATTTTATTGGGCTATGGGGATTATCTGGAATACGAGGGTAAACTGCTAAAACTGATTGACCAAGACACACATTTTGTGCGTTTTGGTGCGGTGTTAGAGCAACAACCTGGTGTGTCCATTGGTTGTGATAATTACCGTGGTGGCTTCGATATGACCCGTCATTTGATCGGATTAGGACGTCGCCATTTTGCCTTTTTAGGTGGCGCCTCAGCTGCCAGTCCAGAGTTTCAGGAACGTTTCCAGGGGATGACATCAGCGTTGGCACAAGCAGGGCTGGATGCATCTAATATTCCCCAAATCGATGCAATCAGCACCGAAGAGGCCGGCTATGAGGCGGCCAACCAGTTACTGGATCGTCAAATGAAACTCGATGCAATTAATTGCGCCAGCGACTTAATCGCCATTGGTGCGATTAGAGCGTTGAATGAGCGCGGCTTGCGCGTACCAGAAGATGTGGCGGTGGTGGGCTTTGATGATATTCCGATGGCGAGCTTCGTTAATCCACCGTTGACCACGGTCAAACAAAATACCCGACTGGCCGGAGAGGTGTTAGTAGAGACACTGCTGAACCTTATTCGTGGTGAGGTTCCGGAAACCACACGTTTGCCTGCGAATTTAGTAATCCGAAAATCCTGCGGCGCCTGACGCTTTGGCTGCATACGTATTCAGGTTTATGCATGTCGCCGGGTGGCATGCATAAATGTCCCACCGGCAAGGCCATTGCGCTTGTCTGGAAATCGCCAAAAAATCGAAAAACCTCTGAAATTTCATAAAGTTAATTAATTGTTAATGAAAGTTTCAGTGATTCTATAAGTGACTGTAATTAAACAATAAAGCCGTTAAAAAATGCATAGCCCATGCATACGTATGCATGGGTGCAAGGGGCATTTTTCTGTTTTGCTTAAAGGCATAATAGCCAACTAATAACAAAAGTTGAGGCTCAACGCTGAGCCTGTTACGAGGATGAATACATGACAGAAAAAGCCTGGTGGCGCGGCGCCGTCATTTATCAGGTGTACCCCCGCAGTCTGATGGACGCAAATAACGATGGGGTGGGTGATCTGCGTGGAATTATCAATAAGCTCGATTACATTGCATCACTGAATGTGGATGCGATTTGGATCTCGCCGTTTTTTAAATCGCCGATGAAAGACTTTGGTTACGATATCAGTGATTATCGTCAGGTAGATCCCATGTTCGGTAATGAAACCGATATTGATGAACTGATTGCCGAAGCACACCAGCGTAATATCAAAGTGATTATCGATCAGGTGTTAAGCCATACCTCTGATCAGCACGAGTGGTTTATCGAAAGTCGCGAAGACAAAACCAATCCTAAGGCCGATTGGTATGTGTGGGCGGATTCTAAGCCCGATGGCATGCAGCCTAATAACTGGTTATCCATTTTCGGTGGCCCGGCCTGGCAGTGGGAGCCTCGTCGCAAGCAATATTACATGCATAATTTCTTAACCAGTCAGCCTGACTTGAATTATCACAATCCTGACGTACAGCAAGCGGTGTTGGATAATGTGGAATTCTGGCTGAAAAAGGGCGTGGACGGATTGCGTCTTGATGCCATTACCTATTGTTTCCACGATAAACTGTTGCGTGATAATCCACCCAAAGCAGAGGAAGACCGGGTAGGGCGTGGTTTTAGCCCAGACAATCCATACGCGTTCCAGTATCACTATTACAATAACGCGCTGCCGGAGAATATTGGCTTTATTGAACGTTTACGCAGTTTGATGGACAAGTATCCGGGTACTGTGACATTAGGCGAAGTGACCTCTGAAGACTCGCTGGCAACCATGGCCGAATACACCGAAGGCAACAATCGCCTGCATATGTGTTACAGCTTCGAATTACTGACAGATGATTACTCCGCTGATTACATTCGCAGCACAGTGGCTACGCTGGAACAGCAAATGCAACAGGGTTGGTCATGCTGGGCAATCGGTAACCATGACGTGCAACGTGTCGTCACCCGTTGGGGTAAAGGCAAAGGCAACGCACAAATGGCGAAAATGCTTAATGCCATGTTGTTCAGCCTGCGCGGCAGTGTCTGTAGTTATCAGGGCGAAGAACTGGGTTTGACCGAGGTCGATATCCAGGAACATGAGTTACAGGATCCATACGGCATTACCTTCTGGCCACGATTCAAAGGCCGGGATGGTTGTCGAACGCCACTGCCTTGGGACAACGAAGCAGAAAATGCGGGTTTTAGTCAGCACAAAACCTGGTTACCTATTCCACCTGAGCATAAGGCGCTGGCTGTTTCTACCCAGGAGTCTAATCCTGAGTCGATTTTACATGCCTACCGGGCGTTTTTAGCCTGGCGTCGCCAGCACGGGGCGATGCGCGATGGCGACATCCGCTTTATCGATACCCCGGAGCCATTACTGCAGTTTGAACGTCAGCAGGATAGCGAACATTTTATGTTGTGCTTTAACCTCGGTGATACATCGCAGCAGATTATGCTAGAGCAGAACTGGCAGATTATAGAACCCGTCGCTGGCATGCAGGCACAGTGGGCGAACCGCACAGGTGAGCAGGTTAATTTACCTGCCTATGGTGTAATGATTGCCAAGCGCTAAGATGCGCTGCAGATAATAAAAAAGCCTCCGGTCGGAGGCTTTTTTATTGTTTCATTATTCGCTGCCGGCAGCGTCGCTGAAGTTACAGTCCACATTAGATGGCGTGAAGGCGGATTTCATCCACGCCTGCTGATATTCCGGTAACTTAACGTTGTCGCTGATTGGGGCAATAAGTAACAAATAATCGCCTTTTTTGAGCATGTCTTCGCTAATATCACTGTGCTGCGGATCGTCGAGTAAAACCGGTTGGATAACCGCGACTGAGGTGTTCAAACGGCGGGTAACGCGCTCGACAGTGCCCAGATGGTCTTCGCTGTGGAAACTACCGTTGGTGTGCACCACCATACTCTGTGGATGGGCAGTCAGATAATTAACGATGCTCTGTGCCATGGTCTCATCCCGCACGACCTGACCGGCATAGCTGTTCAACATGCGTTGACTGGGGCGCTCTTGATTGCCATGGCCGCCCATGGAACCGATGAATTTTTCGAAATAAGCGCCTTCCTGACTAAAGTCCATTTCCTTTGCAACGTTAATACGACGATTGGGTGGCAATTTATCTAATAGCGCCGGGCCCTGCCGACCTACGCAGACCACAATGTCTTTGGGCGCATTGGCTGCGATCACAGGTAAATTATTGTCTCGGGCATAGTCCACCAGAGGTCGATAACTGCCTTTATAGTTTGGCCAGGCGCGGGCATAGTGGGTTAACGTCCATTCGCCTATCTCACCCGCGGTATAGCGATCCAGCCATGCCTGTGTGTCGGTTTCGAATTGTTCCATGGATAACGCAATTTGCGGATGCCGGGCATGCAGTGCCTGCAACATCTGCATTTGAAATAAATGTGCGCCCGGATGGCTATGGGCTTCGCCTAAAAAAATCACCTGCTTACTGGCCAGGGCATCCGCGACTTCAGCGAGACTCACCAACTTGCCACTGTTATCCAGCAGCGCATAATCATACAGGGTGTGTAATTTGGGTAACTCAGTCTGTTGGCCAGACGGTGTTACACTACACCCGGCTAGTGACAATCCCAACACGATCAATGTGGTTAACTTTTTGTGCATCGCTATTCTCCGTTTTTGCCATAGTGCAGAAAATCTCAATGCTCGCCAAGTAGCGACGGCTAACTGATTGATGTTTTGGGGATTATTAGCGATGAAGGACAGCAGGCATCCGCGATGAATGCCTGCTGTTGGAGTTAGTTTTGAATAAAGCGACTGACGTGTTTCACCGCACGGCTAAGCAAACTGGTATTCAGTTCGCTGCTGTTTTCCGTACCGTCGGTTAAATCGAAGATTTTGTAGTTACCTAATACGTCGACTTCCACCCGTTCATGTTCGGTCAGAAGAATCACTTTGTCACCGGCTGTGGTCACGGTCCAATTGCGGCTTGGTGCAAATAAATTCTGTCCGGTGGAGTAGTCGGCAATATTGGCTGAGCACCCCATCAGGCCGAGTAAGGTTGGTGCGATATCCTCAGCCGTCGCCAGCGTGCTGACGCCGTTGCTGATCACATTGCTGTACCAGTTACCAGCGGGGTTATGGGCACTGGCCATCATGATCGCCGTATCACCGGCATGGCTAAGTAATTCCCGTGCGCGTTTTAGCGGTACTTTGGCAATGACGATCCCGGCCAGGTTCTCCTGCCAGAAGCTGTCACCCAAAAATTCAGCAGACTCTATGGTCATAAATGGCACATTAAAGTTACGCGCAATGTCGGCAATCAGTGGGGGTACGGTAACCACCCCCTCGTATAGCGCGGGTAAACCATATTGGGCACTGAACCAGGCCGATTGTGGATTGGGGTTATTTACGAAAATCCCCTGGCTTTGCAAATTAAACTCCACCGCGAGCTCATCGGCATTGTCAGATTCGACCCATAAAAACATGGCTTTGATGCCCGGTGTGACGCTGCAATATACCGGTTTCAGCGGATAGTTAACCTGATGAACTTTGCGGTCCAGTTGCAAGGCTTTGCGTTGTTCATAGTTGGCCAAATCCAACATACCATATTTGGCCATCAGGGTTTTCGCCGTGGCAGGATAGGACAACGGGAACATATCGTCCTGTTTAACGATTGGCTGATATAGATTGGCATCTGCCCAAATATGCGTTGCGTGGCCAATAAAGAAGCAGGCAATGAAGAACAAACCAATGGGTTGCGCATAGCGATGCAGCATAAAGCGCTCAATGCGTTTCCACAGGGCATTCGCCAACAATAATTGAAACGACAACCACACCACAAACAGCAGCACCAGCATGCCCCATTGCTGCCAGCCCAGCGTGTCCATCATGATGCGGGTTTCGCTTTTTACCAACTCGGCGCTGCTAAAACTCACATGCACACCGTGTTTTACGTATAGCAGGGCATCAAACGCCAGCAACGCGAGTCCGACCGCAGCGACTAACGCGGCCGCGGCCTTAACCACTTTGACATTACTGACCAGATAACACAGCGGCAGGATTAAAATCACGAAGCCAATAAAGGTCAGGAACGCGATATGACCAATCCAGTTACTGAACAGGTACGCGACTCCGATGGCAGTGGACGGTGCCGGTGAACTGAACACATACAATGACGAGATCGTCAGTGCAATCAGGATATTAAAGAAAGTAAACCAGTGTCCCCAGCGGGATAATTTAGTAACCCGCTGGCGTCTTGGTGTTTCGGCTAAAATCATAGGCGTGCTTTTTTCTAATTATTGGTGACACTTTTCATTAAAATTTCGGTAAACTTTGCGGCCATTTGCTGGCGATGCTCAGCATTGGTCTGGTTGCGCAAAATATTGGTAATAATATTGCCCAGCGCCATCAAGCTCAATTCCCGACTGGCCTGATGTTTTTCTAACACAGAAATTAAATCATTGGTCAGGGCGTCGAATTGTTGATCGGAATATTTAGATTGTTGTGGCATGTAAAACATCTCAAAGGCAAGTTGCCGCTATATTAGCAGGGTTTCACACGTCACTCCATCGCACCTAATCGACTAACACTTTAAACAGGAGTAAACCGCGCATGAGCGTAGTGGTTCATCATTGCATTGTGCATCAATTGCAACTGGACGCTGAAGGTAAACTGGTATTGCAACCGCGTAATACCTGTCTGGACATCAGCCCACAAATCGAACAATTGACCCTGCAAATGCATCAGGTGTACGCAGGTAAACCTGGCAAAGGTGTGGGCGGTTTGGTGAGTGACGAAGCTGATAGTTTTCCTGCGTTACTGGATGCGCTTGGTGACGATGAAGACAGCTTTTTGCAGTTCTCGCAGCAAACCTCAGCGTTGTTGACCAAAACGCTGGTGGAATTTGCCACCATTGAAACCGGTTTTATTGTGTTCACCCAATATCAGTATCTGGCCACCGAGTTTTTGTTGATTGGACTGCTTAACACCAAACAACACGTGGAAATTGATGCCAGCATGCAACTGAATGTGCGTGACCATCTGGATCTTGCCAAAATGCAACTGGCTGCGCGGATTGATTTAACCGAGCGTCGCATCAATGCCGATCAGAACCGCTATGTCAGCTTTATCAAAGGCCGGGCAGGGCGCAAAGTGTCTGATTTCTTCCTGGCGTTTTTATCCTGTGAAGAACTGGTCGACATTAAAAAGCAAAACAAAGAACTGATCGCTGCCGTGGATGATTATCTGGCGGTAGAACAGCTGGATGTGACCGAAAAGCAACAAACCCGCGCGCAACTGGCTAACTATTACAAAGAAAAAATTGAGTCTGGCGAAGATATTCAGATTAAAGAGCTGGCTGAGCAGTTACCCAAAGGTGAGCGGGATTTTATTCAGTTCACCGAAGTGAGTGAGCGTAAGCTTGAGCAGCAATTCCAGCCCGACCCAACGGTGGTGCGCAGCCTGAGTAAATTCAGCGGTGCCGGCGGTGGTGTCACCATTGCGTTTGACCGCAAGTTACTGGGCGAGCGGGTTCAGTATGATCCTCACAGTGATACGCTGTTGATTAAAGGCGTGCCGCCTAATCTGAAAGATCAGCTCAATAAGGCGAATTCCAATTCGTAACTGGTTATACTTGCAACGTTTTATTCTGGAGTAACACACCTCAATGCAATTATTTGTAAACGATTTGACTGTCATGGACTTTTCTTATCTGTGCCCACAGCGTGGCATGGTGGGAGAGAGCTGGATTGTTGACGTGATCCTCGATGGCAGCCTCAATGAAGAAAGCATGGTGCTGGACTTCTCCAAAGTAAAAAAACGCCTTAAGGCGCTGATTGATGAATATGTGGATCACAAGTTGTTGATCCCCGCGGAACATGCTTATACCCGTATTGAGCGCGACGAGCAAAATGAGCGGGTTCAGGTGGACTTTTTGCGTCCTGATGAGCGCAGCATCCACCTAAATTGCCCGCCTGAGGCCTATGCCTTTATTTATGCCAACGAAGTCAGCATGGCGTCAGTGCAGGAATACCTTAAGCAAATCATTAAGACTCACTTGCCGGAAAACGTGCAGGGCTTAACCCTGAGTTTACGTGAAGAGAAAATTGACGGCCCTTATTATCACTACACCCATGGTCTGAAGAAGCACGATGGCAACTGTCAGCGCATTGCCCATGGCCATCGCTCGAAGGTGGTGGTATTCGCAGACGGTCAGCAAAGTGTGCGCTGGGAAGACTATTGGGCCAAACGCTGGTGCGATATCTACATTGGTAGCCGGGAAGATTTGGTCACCGCTGATAAGTTAATTATGCAACCAGACATTAGTGGCGACGAACATTATCTGTTTGCCTATGAGTCATCGCAGGGAATTTTTGAACTGGCTATTCCGAAATGTGAGTCGGATCTGGTGGATACGGACTCAACCGTGGAGTGTTTGGCGCAATTTATGGCAGACGAGCAAAAACGCTTAGCCCCAGGCAACAGCTTCAAAGTATTCGCCTTTGAAGGGGTGGGTAAAGGAGCCATCGCCGGTGCATAAATGGCTTGGCCTGCGCCGGCTAGTGGCGTTGTCTCTCGCGTTGTTCAGTCAATGGTCATTGGCCTCGCTGAGTTTGCTGACTGAACCGGTTCAGGGGGCGTTAGTACGCGCCACCGTGCCTGCAGGAAGTCAGGTCTCTTATCAACAGCAAAAGATCCGCGTGTCACAACAAGGTGAATTCGTTTTTGGCATAGGCCGCGATGAACTGGGTAGCCGCACGATTGAATGGGTCAGCGCAGACGGTCAAACGCATCAGCAATCGTTTGAGATTATCGCCCGTCAATTTGCCATCGAGAAAGTCGATGGTTTACCGCCAAAAATGGTAAATCCCGATCCATCACTCGCAGCGCGTATTCGCGCCGATGCCGCCAATGCCCGTAAAGCGCGTGAACGCAATGATGAGCGTCTGGATTTCATGCAAGATTTTATCTGGCCGGCAAAAGGGCGGATTAGTGGCGTCTATGGTAGCCAGCGCATTTTAAATGGCGAACCCAAAACCCCGCACTATGGCGTGGATGTAGCCGCACCAACTGGCACGGCGGTTGTTGCTCCGGCTTCGGGCATTGTGACCCTGTGGCAACCGGATATGTATTATTCTGGTGGCACACTGATTATCGATCACGGATTTGGTGTGTCGTCGACCTTTCTGCACTTAAGCGCCAGTCACGTGCAGGCCGGGCAACGGGTCGAACAGGGCCAGTTAATTGCAGAAATTGGTGCGACCGGCAGAGCCACCGGGCCGCACCTGGACTGGCGCATGAATTGGATGAATGTGCGGGTTGATCCGCAGTTATTGGTACCGGCGCGTTAATCCAGCTCCAACCAGCGGTTGACGGCCTGCTCGTCAAAAATTTCCAGCATAACAGAGTCTTCCAGCACTTTTTCAATCGGCAGGTTCATTTGCCACAAACGCCCGCGGCGCAGTACGTGTAGCGTCGCTTCGCTGCCGGTAGGCTGACGATCCAACAGGGTTTGCAGGGTTTTATCACTGGTTTGGATGTGATTCAGCGCCAACAGTAGATCGTTTTTCATCAGACCGGCTCTGGCAGCAGGGCTATGCATCTGGACCTGCTGTATGCGTAACCCGGTGTTTTCGGCGGCAAATACTGCGCCGAAAGCGTGTTTCACCGGCTGCGTAATTAACTTTCCGCCCTTATCGGTACTACCACCATTGGGTTGATTTACCAGCCGCACGCCATGGCGGGCTAGCAACGCTTCGATGGGGAGTTCATCCGTGCTATTGACTGCTCGTTGCAGTAACTCCCGGCAATCGACTCCCAGCTCCAGACAAAAAGTCTCGATCACGTTATCGTCTGTGCCATTCTCGCCATGGCGCTGCCATAACAGTTTTAACACCTCATCCAGGCTCGCTTTATTCTGCTGGCGCAGGGTTAAGTCCAGGCATAGCGCGATAAAACCGCCTTTTAAGTAATAACTGACGATGGCATTGCGGGCATTTTCGTCCTGTTGATAGAAACGGGTCCAGGCATCGAAACTTGAGTCACTGACGGTTTGGCGTAACCTCCCGGGGTTTCTCGCCAGACGGGTCAGATTCTCACCGAGAATTTGCAGATAGCTGGCAGGACTAATGACTTTTGCGCGCACCAGAGATAAATCATCGTAATAAGAGGTGAAGCCTTCATAAATCCATAATTGGCGGGTATACACTTCTGCACTGAGATCCGGCTGAGTAAAACAGGCCGGGCGAATACGTTTAACCAGCCAGGCATGGAACAGCTCATGGCTGCACAAGCTAAGAAAATTGCGATAGCTGTCATTTGGCTCGCGGATGGTGCCATTGGGTAAACCGCTGCGCTCGAACATCAGTAGTGTAGAGTTACTGTGTTCCAGGCCACCAAAAGCGTTATCTGCCAACAGGGTTAAAAACCAGTAGTGCTTAAAAGGCGCCGGCGCGCCAAACAATTGAATATGGTGCGCGCAGATTTTGCTCAAATCGTCTTTGAGGCGTTGGGCGTCAAAAGGCAGGTCATCTACTAGGGCTATGCTGAAAGGCTGTCCTGCCACGCTAAAATCTACCCGGGTGTAATTTGCCAGCAGGACCGGACAGTCGATGGCGTCCCACCAGGAGTTGGCGCGATAAACGCCAAAGCCGCCGTCATCGGTAGTGTGAATTGGTAATCCGGTTGCGACTTGCCAGTGTTCACACTGTGATATCGCCGGTTTGATTAGCTCAATTTGGCAGCGCTCGTGGTCTTGTCCCACCACCTGCAGGTAAAGACTGGTGCCATTGAAAAAGCCCGCATCGCTGGCCAGATAGGCGCTACGAACGGAGTAATCCAGAGCATATACCCGATAAACCACAGTAAGTGGGCCTTTAGCCGGAGCCAGTTGCCAGCTTTGTTTATCTAGCTTGGTTAGCGTCAGTTCGTTACCCTGGGCATCAGTTGCGCGCAGTGCGGTGATGTTTTTGGCAAAGTCCCGCACCATATAACTGCCCGGGATCCACGCTGGTAACTGCAGGCGCTGCCCTTGCGCTGCGGGTGAGGGGATAGTCAGTTTAACTTCGTATTCGTGATGAAAAATATCCTGACAATCAATCTGATAAGTAATCAAAAGAGGTGGCTCCACCGCTCAATAGTATTGCACTAGTGTATCGCGCCTGTTGTAAATTACTCCAGCGGTTGGCATGACGTGAAGACAGATATTTTATTGACCGGCCGCAATAAGTTGCACATTTGCCAACGCGGAAGGATTGAAATTTAACCAATTGCACAGCAATATGCTGAAAAAGGCTGAATAAATTGCGGTAACCAGCCTGACACCAATAATAAAAATCCAACCACTGCAAGGATCCCTATGCGCCGAGTAGAATTGTTATTTCAGGAATACGCCCAAAGCCATCAAAATGGCTGGAATAAACTTATTCATAATCTGGCTGTACCGCTGATTTATTTTGTGACCTTCGGACTGGTGTACAGCATTCCTACCCCGGAAATTATGCAGAAGTATGCCATCACCTTTGCGCACATTGCGGTGATCCCGGTGCTGTTTTATTACTTTTTATTGTCCGGCCCGATTGGTGCGGGCATGACTATCATGACTATGCTGGTGTTTTGGTTTATCAGTGTGCTGGAAGCGCAGCATATCGTGGTGTGGCAGTTCAGCCTGGTGTTGTTTGTTGTGATGTGGGTGCTGCAGTTTATTGGTCACCAAATCGAAGGCAAACGTCCTAGTTTTTTCAAAGACTTACAATTCCTGCTGGTGGGGCCTGCATGGATATTAGGCGGCTGGCTGCGCAAGCTGAATATCAGTTATTGAGCGTTTCGACCAGCACACTAAGTTACAGGGTAAAAGGGGCGCGAAGGCGCCCTTTTTTGCGTTAGAATCGCGCGACAAAGAAAAACAGAGTAGTCAATGGAAAGGGTAGAGCGCTGGCTCAGTGACCGCGAGCGGTTTTTTTGGGTGTTACACAGTGTTGGCTGGACGGCCTGGGCACTGATTTTTTATTTGGGCTCTCTGCTGCATGAGATGCGCCCGTCATTTGTATTCGTCCTGATGCTAAACGCCATCGCTGGCTGGCTATTGACGTTACCACTGCGCTACCTGTACCAGCGCATCTGGCATTTTTCGCCGCTCAGACTGCTGCTAATTATCAGTTTCGCATCCTATGTCGTGGCGTTAGTCTGGACCGTGATTAACAATTTCCATTATTGGGAAATTTATCGTCACGGCTATCGGCCGCCTGAATGGCTGCTGTATTTCAGTAACAGTATTCGCTCATTCTTCGTGATTGCCTGCTGGAGTGGTTTGTATGTGGGCATCAAGTATTATCAGATGCTGCAGAAGGAACGCCAGAATGCGTTGCGTTCGGCAACCATGGCGCATCAGGCCCATTTAAAAATGCTGCGCTATCAGTTAAACCCACATTTTTTGTTTAATACGCTTAATGCCATCTCAACCCTTATCCTGATCAAAGATAATGATACGGCCAATAAGATGGTGTCTCGACTAAGTGAGTTTCTGCGCTACTCATTGGACAAAGATCCGATTAAACATGTGCCTTTGTATCAGGAAATTGAGGCATTAAAGCTGTATCTGGATATCGAAAAAGTACGTTTTGAAGAGCGGCTTGAAGTGCTATGGCAAATCGAAGAGCGCGCGCGTTTGGCGAAAGTGCCTTCGATGTTACTGCAGCCGCTGATTGAAAATGCGATTAAACACGCCATATCTAAAATGAGTCAGGTCGGTATTATCAGTATCAGTGCCCGGGTGATGGGTAGTGACCTTTACATAGATGTGGCGGATAACGGCCCGGGCGCCGATTTGAGTGCAGGCCGCCTGAGCCGCACCCATGGTGTTGGTCTACCGAATATCGAGGCACGTTTACAAGCCAGCTACAAAGATAATTACAGTATGGAGCTGAGCCCCAATCAGCCCAGTGGATTAAAAATCAGTATTCGCATTCCGTTTAGAGAAAGCAAAGCTCATGACAAAGATAATTAAAACCCTCATCGTTGATGATGAACCGTTGGCAAGAAAAGGTCTGACGGTACGTTTACAGGATTTCAGTCAAATTCAGGTGCTGGGTGAATGCGCCAATGGCCAGGAAGCACTGGAAGCCATTATTCAGCACAAGCCGGATTTGGTGTTTTTGGATATTCAAATGCCGGGTATGAATGGATTTCAGCTGATTCAGCAACTTGGACAAAAGGGAATTCCATTGCCGTTGGTGGTGTTTATCACTGCGTTTGATAACTATGCCATTCGCGCGTTTGAAGTACATGCACTGGATTACATTCTTAAACCGGTGGATGAACAGCGTTTGGCCGAGGCGATTGCTAAAGTAGAGCACACCCTAACCCGTAAACAGGATGAAGCGCACAAGCAAAAACTGGCCGATTTACTTGCGTCGGCAACCGGGGTCGAATGTGAAGATATCTTACAATCGTTGGCCAGTGGTCAACCGATTCAAACCAGCCCGTATCCTGCCATTCTGGCAATTAAGGACGGCTCCGAAACTGCGCGAGTGGAAGTGGCACAGATCCGCTGGGTGGATGCCGCAGGCGATTACATGTGCGTGCATGCGGGTAGCGAAACTCATATCCTGCGCCGAACCATGAAAGAGTTGGAGCAACAACTGGATCCACGTACGTTTGTGCGGGTACACCGTAGTGCCATCGTGAACATTAACTATGTAACCAAGCTGGTGAGCCATGTCAGCGGCGAATACCATCTGGTTCTGGAGTGTGGGACTGAGCTGAAAGTCAGCCGCAGTCACCGCGATCAGGTCAAGAAAATGATTGGCGCCTGAGGCGCCGGTCAACCCTGTAATTTTAACAAGTCAAAGAAGTCCCGCTGGATCCTGACTAAATAAGGATCCAGAGGCTTGCTGGCAAACGTCTCCTCCAGCGGCACAGCTACCACCTCACCATGATGTTCACCGGCCATCATCAAATGTTGCCCCGCAACGGCCATTTCTACCGCGTAGGCACCCAATTTGGTCGCTAATATACGATCCAGACTGACAGGTGACCCCCCGCGTTGGATATATCCTAAGATGGCAGCACGACAATCTACCTTCATCCGTCTGTTGAGTTCTGCGGCCAGCGCTGTCGCCCCGCCGGGATACAAGTTTTCTGTAGTAACAATGATGTAGCTACATTTACCCCGCGCCGCGCGGGTTTTCTCCACATGGGCAACCACAGCGTCCACATCTATCTGGCCATTCTCTAATAGCTCAGGTAATAACATTTGCTCAGCCCCTGAGCCGACCGCAGATGCCAGGCCAATAAAGCCTGCATGGCGGCCCATCACTTCAATCAGAAAGATACGTTCAAATGCATCGGCGGTATCGCGCACCTTATCAATGGCTTCCAGCGCGGTATCAATCGCGGTGTAATAGCCGATGGTGGCATCGGTTCCGGCAATATCGTTATCAATCGTGCCTGGCATGCCGATGAGTTTACCATTCCAGAATTTCGCCAGATGTTGCATACCCTTGAATGAGCCATTCCCACCGATTACCAGCAGCGCATCAATTTGCATATCATCCAGATTTTTGGCGGCGCGATGGGCAGACTCTTCGGTCACAAATTCCGGACAGCGGGCGCTGCGTAAGATAGTGCCGCCACGTTGAATAATGTTGAACACATCACCGGGGTGCAACGGCTGGCATTCTCGACTCAGTAAGCCGTTGTAGCCGTGGCGGTAGCCGATCACTTGCAGATTGAGGGTATGGGCGGTCAACACAACAGCACGGATACAGGCATTCATGCCCGGCGCATCGCCTCCTGAGGTCAACACTGCAATTCGCTTGATCATATTTTGCCTTTCCTGTCGTATAAGTCACAAAGCATGAGTAAGTGTTTGGTAATCCTGAATAAAAGCATTAGGGTAACTATTCCACGTTAGCAGGGAATCCATCGTGAAAGCAAAGCAAATCCTGACGGTGCTGTTGTTGGTGCTGGGCCTCAGTGCCTGCAGTAATCGTTTTGTGTATAACAATCTGGATTGGCTGGTGCACTGGTATCTGGACGATTACATCGAACTAAATAAGGTGCAAAAACAGCAGTTCGATGAAGTCTTTTCCAAATGGCACCAATGGCACCGGGCCGAGGAATTGCCACGCTATCAAACCCAGTTAACCGAATTGCGCACTGAGATTGCCAGTGGACCTATGCAGGCCGAGCAATTCATTGCTCATATGGACCGTGGCTGGCTGCATTTTGTGCGTCTGCGCGAGCATGTGGCCGACGACATCATCTGGCTCGCAAAACAGGCCAGTGATGAGCAAATTGCTGAATTTTTTCAGGCATTGGAAGAAAAGAACGCCAAGCGGGAAAAGGCGTATCTGGCGATGACCACTGCCGAGCAACGTCAGGATGTGCTCGATGATGTTGAAGAAAATCTAAGTGGCTACTTTGGTCGACTCAGTGCAGAGCAAAAAGGTTATGTCGCGGAATATGCTGATACCATGCACGCAAATTTTCTGGCGTGGCTGGAATATCGCCGGCTGTGGCAGCAATCTGCCCTCGCATTGCTAAATCAACGCAACACGTCAGAAGACTTTGCAACGCGCTTTAAACAGTTGTTGGTTTCACCCGAATCTTTACAAACTTTGCAGTACCAGCAGCATCGCACAGACAATCGTCAGGCTTACGCACAGTTACTCGCCAAAGTGCAGCAGAGTTTGAGCGCAAAACAGCAAAAACGCGTTGCCAGTGAACTGGATGATCTGATAGAAATGCTGGCAAATTTAGCCCCCTGATTTTTCACTATGCAAACGCTGTCTGACGTGCCGGTTCGCCACTGGTACGGTTTCTTTTTAT
Organism: Bowmanella sp. JS7-9; assembly: GCF_004329715.1. Taxonomy (GTDB): domain Bacteria; phylum Pseudomonadota; class Gammaproteobacteria; order Enterobacterales; family Alteromonadaceae; genus Pseudobowmanella; species Pseudobowmanella zhangzhouensis. Next base: position 138,502 of record NZ_JXSY01000013.1, on the reverse strand, counting down.
CTCTGCTTACCGCCGTCATGTGGGGTGTGCTGCCGGTCTTTTTAAAATTGTCGCTGGAGGGCATGGATGCGGTCACGATCACCCTTTATCGATTTGCTGTCGCCGCGTTATTTGTTTTCTTAGTACTGGTCAAAAGTAACAAATTACCGCGCTTAGGTGCGCTACAGGGACGTCAGTGGCAGTTACTAGCCTTGGCCGCCGCCGGTCTGATTGCCAACTATGTGCTGTATCTGGTGGGGCTGGATTATCTGAATCCGGAAACCGCGCAGGTACTGATTCAATTGGCACCATTTCTGTTAATGCTGGGCGGTATTTTCTTGTACAAAGAAAAGTTTCGTCCTTTGGAATGGCTGGGCGCGTTAGTGCTATTCAGCGGACTTTTGCTGTTTTTTAACGACCGCTTGCCACTGTTGCTGGGGTCACTCAATCAATACAGTATAGGCGTGATTATGTTGGTGTTGGCCGCCATCACCTGGGCAATTTATGGCTTGCTGCAAAAAGTGTTGTTACGCGGAATGAGTGCCAAGCAGGTAACGCTGATGATGTATGTAGCGGGCTCGCTGGCACTGTTACCATTCTCAGCACCCGCATTAGTGCTGGAGTTAGGACCATTACAATTGGCTGCGTTGCTGTTCTGCTGCGCGAACACCATCATAGCCTATGGGGCTTTCACTGAGGCGATGCACTGCTGGCATGCTTCTAAAGTGAGTGCGGTTATAAGCACCGCGCCGTTGTTTACCATTATTGCTATGCATTTTGCGGTCAGCTGGTTGCCAGAACATTTTGTTGCCAGCGATATCAATTTATTAGCCTATGTGGGGGCAGCTATGGTGGTGTGTGGCTCCATTCTGGCGTCTATGAGCCGCGCGAAAAAAGTCTGATAGTAAAAAGCAGGCCTTAGCCTGCTTTTTAATGAGGTTAACTACTATTCTTTGCGAGTAACACGCAGAATACGGCCGTTTTCACCATCTGTGAGTAAAATCAGCGCGCCGTGGGTATCGACTTCAATGTCCCGCAGTCGCTCTGTCAGGTAATTCAGCATGGATTTCTGTGCGACAACCTTATTACCCTCTAATTGCACCCATCGAAGCTCGCGGGATTTGAGGGTGGTGACCAGTAAATCGCCGGCAAATTCCGGAAACATCTCGCCCTGATATTCAATCATCGATGACGGGGCAATGGACGGCGTCCAATCAACCAGCGGCTGCTGCATGCCCGGATAAACACGATACGGGGTAATTTGTGCACCACTGTAATCGCGGCCATAGGTGATCACCGGCCAGCCGTAGTTTTGGCCGGCGTTGATGATATTGAGTTCATCGCCTCCGGCTGGGCCATGTTCATGGGCGAACAATGTGCCGGATTTGCTGTGCAGCACTAAACCCTGCGGATTGCGATGTCCGAGGGTAAACAGGTACGGATCGTAGCCGTCTTGTCCGGTAAAGGGGTTATCCGTTGGCACACTGCCATCTGGCATAACCCTTAACAGTTTGCCCAGTCGTGTATTGGTAAGCTGAGCGGACTCGCGATAGTCAAACCCTTCGCCCACTGTCAGAATTAAACTGTTGTCAGCCAACTGGACGACTTTGGCGCCAAAATGCACCGGAGTACTGATTGCCGGCTCCGCATCGAGGATATGCTGAATATTCTCCAGTTTATCTTCACCCAGGCTGGCGCTGATCAAGCGGGTGACGTTGCCGTCCTCACGTTTGGCCGAATAGGTGATGAACAGGCGTCCGGACGTTGCATAATCACGAGCATGTTTGATATCCAGGATCCCACCGTGACCTTCATCCAATACATCATCCGGCCCATTGATCCAACGTAGCAACTTTCCTTGATGGTACAGATGCAAACGGCCCTGATGATCTCCAACCAGTAGGGTATCCGCATCCAGAATTAATAGTGTACGCGGGTAGTACAGGTCGTGATGCAGTACCTCAACGCTAAACTCTGGCGGCTGTTTTTGTGCGGCACCCGATAAGGATGAGAACACCAGCGCAGTGAGTGCTGAAACACAAGCAATCCATTTTGAAGCAGACAATTCAAACTCCTTGATGTAACAGCAATACTTGAATAATAAATGGTCTGTTTGGCATAGTAATAGATCTGTGGTGAAGTTCAATTGATAGGAAAGCAGGAATGGGGAAATTAAGCCGACGGGCGATAGGATTATTGCTGGCATTTGCAGTGACATATTCCGTTGCAACCTGCTGTCACACCCTAATGGTTTTACAGGAATTGAATAGCCTGAACATACAGTTGGACAGTGCCACAATTGTCAAATCACTGGTAAAAGACTGGCTTTATATGCTGCCTACCTACGGGGTAATGCTGTTCGTTTTGCTGTTCAGCAGTTTTTTACTCACGACCTATGTCAGACACCGTGTCCGTTTTCGTGGAGAGCGGATCAGTCGTTGGATCTTCCCTGTGGTTGGGGCGCTGGCCATTTTACTGACATTAAATATGTTGTATCCGATTCTGGACTTTACCCTGATCGCGGGCGCTCGAGGTTTTTGGGGTATGCTTTTGCAGGGCGTTGCTGGCTTGTGTGGCGGCCTGGCCTACATGTATTCGGTAGAGTGGATGCGCAAGCGCGCACGGGGACGCGCGAAACAGCGTCATTTAACTGCTAAACAACGCCGCAGTACATTCTGATATCAGAGAATAGGATCGTACTGCCATTGATGGCCCACATAGTGCACATGACCCGTTGAGTATTCCCGATCAGCCTTCCAGGTACGGTTATTTAATTTAACAACGACTCCCGGGTAAAGTTGCTTCATGGCTTTTAAGCCAATGTCATTCAGGTAGCGGGTTTTGGATTTGTTCAAGTGTTCCAGCGTGACCAACACTTGCTGGAACATAGTCCGCTCATCCCGGTATCTGCCTACTAATTCCGTCATCCGATGCTGCAAATCGGCCGGGATTTGTCGGTCTCTGAATTGTTCCATTTTTTTGCTGTGACGCTGTATGTGGTCTCGCAGTAATTTTTTCAGTTCATCCACTGAGTCTATTCGCTCGAGAATGGCATTCAGGCCGGCACTGAAATCCACAAATAAATGACTGCCTGACACAGCACCGAGCGAGCCAGAATGGACAATACCTTCACATTGGATCTCACAGGCGAATAAATTGCCGTTGGGATTTTCCAATGGGCCAACAATGACATCACCCCCACAGCGAATGCGGCTATAGGCCAGTTGTTTACCCACGGTGACATTGCCATTGCATTGAATGTCGAGACCCTGTCCGTGCTGAATATGCACATTACCCTGCGCGATGAGTTTACCGGAATATTCGGTGTCGCTGTCTTCGTCATGTTTACCCATTGCGCCCTGGGTAATGATGATGTCACCACCTGACTCTAAGTGGGCGGACTCGACAAAGCCGTTGATCGTGATATCGCCGGTGGCAATAATGCGCATTTTCTCAGACACGTCACCATTTACCACCACGGCGCCATCGTAATTGATGTTGCCGCTGCCGACGTTTACCCCACGGCTCATAAAGACATCGTCGACCCACATCTTTTCGTCCTGAAACTTAGGCATACCGGCAATTTCGGCGCGTAACAGGTTTTCATTATGGGGACAGACATAAGTGCCATCACCGGGCTTGAGTGGCAACCATTCGCCTTCGCGTGGCTCCAGTACTTCGCCGGTGACTGTATAGCCAGGTCGGCCCTTGCCCGGCGGGCGGCGTTCGACCAGTTCAGTGCCGGGTTTAACACAGACGATTTCGCCCAGGTCGCGCATATCTACACGACTCAGGCTAATGCTTTGTGGGCGGAGTATGCGATCCAGTGCATTTGGTACCAGTGGAATCAATTTTGATGAGCGACCATTTTTGGCTGGTAAGCCTTTCGCCACTACGTCTTTGATTTCGGTCCCAGCTTTTGAGGTTTTCACCCGTTGCAACACATCTTCGAGACGTTTGCGGCTCAGACCACGTTTAATCCCAGCCTGGGTAGCCAAATCCATTAAGTCGCTTAACTCATAAGATTTGCCGCCAAAACCAACCTGATATTCCAGAGTGGCGGAAAGCTTATCGCTGGCCACACTGAAACGTACACTGGAGTCGCGAGGTTCACCGGCGACTTCTTCGATGGGGTTATATTGTTGCAGTTTTTGTGCGTTGATGGCCGCTTTGCACGCGGCTTTAATCTGGTCTTCAAACAGGTATAGCTGGCCGTAAGTTTTGCGCACATGGCTGACTAAAGCCGCTTCATTCAATTCTTTGACGTCGACTTCTTGTGGCCTGATCACCAGCTTAAGCTGGTTAGCTGAGCTATCGTAATTGAGGTATACACCGCGCATCTGCTTTACCTGTTTGACGTTGTTAACGCTTTATCGGCCAAAATCCCTGTGGGTTTATCTACAAATTGGCACCGTATGATTGCAAATCTCTGAGTAAGCGCATTTTGCCGGCATCATGCTGATATTGCTCGGCAAGTAAGGCTAACTCATTCATATAGTTGGTTAAATTTAATCCGTATTGGCCCTGGCTGTCCACCAGTCTTAACTGCCGATGTTGTTGCCAGCGTTGTAATTCATCATAGCTAAGAGACTCCGGATAATTTCTTGCCCGGTAACGAAACAGCATAACGGGCAGACGCGGATCATCAAACTGCCAGTCTTTACCTGCCAATTGGGCAGGAGGAAGTTGGCGTATTTGCTCCATTTTGTAGCGATCTGAGTCACTGAAGAAGCCACCCGTATACAGCGCGTAATCAGGATCCAGAGGGGCGTCATCGCGGCTAATTTCATACATGTCCTGCAATTTTTGCATGATATGCAGGTTCTGCTTCAGGCTCTGCCAGTGGGCCAGACAACGTTGTTTATCAATCCCCAATTGTGCCGCACGTTCATCACTTAACGTTGCCAGTGGTGCGATAGCAGGACATTTATTGATGTGGATTAATTTAATCGGTAAACGGTCCTCTCCAGGGGCAAGATTCTCGCTGGCGGTATACAGCTTTTCCAATAGTGCGGGCGCATCCAATTCAAATAATGGCGTAGGATCCAGTTGCAGATTCAAGACAATAATCGCGTTTTTATTAGTTGGATGCATGCACAACGGCATGATTAGGGTGCAGCAACCTTGTCTCGCCGGTAATTTTGATGAGATATGCACCAGCGGGGTATGGTTTATCAAATCCAGCTGGTTGAGCACTTTACGTTTATCACGCAATGAAAACAGGTACTCATAAAGTTTGGGTTGTGCCTGTTTGACCAGGCGCGCCAGTGCAATGGTGGCTCTGACGTCGGACAACGCATCGTGGGCATCGGCGTGACTGATGCCATTGGCCGCAGTGAGTTGTTCCAGTTTGAAACTCGGTGAACCGTCGTCTTTTTCTGGCCAAGTTATGCCGTCTGGTCGTAACGCATAGCAGGTCCGCACCAAATCGATAATGTCCCAGCGACTGTTACCTTTTTGCCACTCTCTGGCATAGGGATCGATAAAGTTACGATAAAAGGTATAACGGGTGACTTCGTCATCGAAACGAATACTGTTGTATCCCACCACGCAGGTTTGTGGTTCGCTCATAATGCGTTGAATTTTACCGGCAAATTCCGCTTCGCAATACCCATCCCGATTGGCTTGCAACGGACTGATGCCGGTTAGCAAACTGGCCACCGGGTGGGGTAAATAATCATTGGCTACCTGGCAGTAAAAGTTTTCCGGACTGCCGATTTCATTCAGGTCCAGGTCCGTGCGAATGGCCGCAAACTGTGATGGATGATCTTTCTGCGGACTGACCCCCCAGGTCTCATAATCATGGAACAACAGGGTGGGTTGATTGGTGGTATTCATCAGGTGATTAGACCTTGTCGGTTACTGCGTAATTTAACGATTGCCGTTATTACCTATGGGCTGGAAACCAGCAAAATTTCTGTAGCGCATACTAAACTACTGTTTCCACAGGGTAAAGGCAGGCCATATTTCCACAGGTTGGCTGATTTAGCGCAAACTTTGTACAGATGAGTCACAAGGATTTTTTTGCTGCGCGTGCTACCTTAATTACATCAATTCGTATTCTGTTTGAATTTCAATGGGATCTGAGCCAGAAAAGCACATCGGCAAGATGATGGGAAGCGCGAATATTGGCATGGTAGTGCATAAATTTGACAGCGCTATCGTCTACGCCAATTCTGCCGCGCTTTCCCTACTCAGGCTCTCCCATCAACAGATAATCGGCAAAGATGCGATGGACCCCCAATGGCACTTCGTCGATGAACATAATAAGCCACTGCCGCTGGAAAAATATCCTGTAATGCAAGTCATTCAATCCGGACAACGGTTGGAAGATTTTGTGCTGGGCGTGGTGGATGGCTCCGTCAATCACATAACCTGGCTGGTGGTGAATGCCCATATCGAAGGGGAGGGGGATGACAGTCAGCGCTTTATCGTGGTGACGTTTTATGAGACGTCCTACAAATTTAAACCCTTTTCCATGGAAGAGATCATTGAGAATGCCACCGATATTATCAGCGTGTGTGAATTTAATGATAAAAACCCCAACAAACTGCCGCGTCTTGTCTATGTAAATCAGGCCTATGAAATGTGTCTTAATTACAACCGGCAGGACGCATTAGGTAAAGTACCGGGGTTTCTGCGTGATAACGATGACTTATGGCAACGCATCCGCAGCGCACTGCAGCAAAACATCGCGCTGACCGAAGAAACCCTCGAATATCAATTAGGAGAACACGCTTTTTGGGTCGAAGTCAGTATATTTCCGCTGACCGGTAAAGGCGGCAAAGTGACGCATTTTGCCTGCATCGAACGCGATATTTCACTGGCCAAGCAGGAAAAAGCCAGCCTTGAACAAGAGTTTAAAAATGTCAGCGACCAAAACACTACATTGGCCGAAATCATTGAGGAGAAAACCCGGGCATTAAAAGACGCCAACGCCGCGCTGGAGAAGATGGCCTACACAGATCCACTGACGGCTCTGCCTAATCGCCGCCTGTTCTCGTTGCAACTGGACAAACTTTTACATGCGGCAGAGCGGCGCAATGAATTATTGGCGTTTGGCATTATCGATGCAGATGATTTTAAGGCGCTGAATGATCGTTTTGGTCATGACGTGGGGGATATTACCCTGAAACATATCGCACAGGCGCTTCGTCAGTCGTTTCGTGCCGATGGCATTTTATGCCGCTACGGCGGAGAAGAGTTTGCTTTTGCGTTCGCTGCCAAGGAATTGGAAGACATTTCCACCTGTTGTGAACGATTGTTGAGTAACATTCACGGGATTGATATTCAAACCGCCGATGGAAATTTACGGGTCACGGTGAGTATTGGTGTCTGCGTGGTCAGCCAATTAGGTCAAATCACCGAGCGTAAAATTTACCGTGTGGCCGACCGACTAATGTATCGCGCGAAACGTCAGGGCAAAGATCGCTATATCATGGAGACGGCTGAACTCTAGCGGCTACGGGTTGCACCAACTGCAGTAAAATGGGTCGGCATGGGCAGCGTCAACCGACTGTTCTTGTTCATGGTGACACATGTCACAACGTTTTAGCTTCGCACGTATGCGTGACGTTGGTACCGTGCATTGCATACATGGCAGGCCACTGAGGTATTCCTTTGTCACAAAGTCAGGCAACTGACACTGCGGACATGGCTGGCTAAGCCGGGTAACCAGATCCTCCGCGCACTTTTTAATCGCCTGCTGGCGTGATGGGCAATGCATGGCCCTTAAATCCGGCATCACTCGTATGTCAGTCAATTGATGACTTCTGGCATACGCCATAATCTCTGCTGCGCTTACCCCTTTTTTAATCGGCTGCAAGTCAGGTAACAGCCATTTTTGTGCAGGGTCAAATTCGCAGATTTCTGCCAGTGGGATTGCCGAGCCGGTGCAAAATCTGGCCAGTGGAGAAGGGGTTTGCGCAAAGGCAAAAATCTTCTGCTGAGTTTCGTTGTCATACCAGCACAGGATTTCGCTGTGCAGTATAAAAAGCCCGCTGTCGTCCAGATGATGACTGCCCTCACTGCCAAGTCCGAACCGATAACCGGTAGCCTGGCTTGCGATATGGGCCTTTTGCAACGCGCAATCCTGCTGTGAACGCAGACGCGGAACCTCGCCACTGAATGTACCCAGGGTATCAGTATCAAAGCCGTTAAATTCGACGACTTCGTAGCCTAAACCAGCCAGCGCCGGCGCAATGAGCGGCCCCTTATGATGCAGGGTGCACAGGGCCACAGGCTTGTAGTGACTCATGCACAGAGGCTTTGTGCCGGCAAGTCATGACAGCGGCCATGCAATATCCGCTGAAAGTCTGCTTTACCGTCCCAGGCAAACAAATATAGCCACTCGTTATCGACCAGTTGGCGTACGTCAGGGATCTGTTCGACCAGCGTCAATAACACCTCAGCAGGACAGCATACGTAAACACTCAGCCGTAACGGTTGGTGCATCCACTTCTGGCCATCGTGCAGGGATTGTTTTGACAGGCCAATGCGCAAATCGCCGCCATTGCCTTCAAACACGCCAACATTATCTGCCACCACGTTATGCAGCACTTTGTTTCCTGCGCCAAGTTTGTGGTTATCCCACACTGATGCGTTGTATTGCATATTGATCCAGTGGGTTACCAACATCGGGGCACTGAGTATTTGGGTGAGCAGTGCGTAGTCATTATCCTGTTGATGCTGGTAATCATGTAAAAACGCACGTCCATCCAGTTGCAGGTGACGGGTTAACTGTCGTGGCGCCACGATAAAAGCGGCGTTATTGGCCAGCCCCCATTCGGGACGAACCTGGCTCCAGTCGCGGGCGCGCTGAATAAGCAACTTGCTCGCGGCATCGTCTTCTATCGCGGTTGAGTCAGCGGGTTGTCCGGTGGTTTCCGCTGCTGCAGCCAGACTGGCTTGTTCAGCCGCTACCAGTAATGCAGGCTCAACATCCTCCGCCAGCACCGTCAGTTGTTGCGTGGTGGTATTATGCAGTGCCGGTAGCGCTTCAAAATTGGCAGGGATAGCAATTCCTCGTTGTCGCAGTGCGGCTTGTACGTCGCTATCATTGAGTAAATAGCTGGCGACCCGGGCACTAAGTTCGCCACTTTGTCCACCGCAGGCACCGCAATCCAGTGATGCTGCATGGGGGTTATTCATCGTTTCGCTGGCGTGGCCAACCAGCAGCAGAACCCGTGGCAGTGTGGTCAATTGCATGCCGTTTAGCATCGCAAATGCCAGATCTGTACGCTGCTCGCTACTGAGTTGTCCTGCGTCATTGGATAACGACCATTGTGATGCCTGAAGTTGGCTTTCCAGCCGCTGGGCGCGAGGTTGCATAAAACTCTTCACCAGCAGTCGTAACCCATATAGCCATCCCATGGACTCGACCATGCCAAAGCTATTGGCACCGGTTTGGCCCCACTGGCGGAATCTTGCCTTGGCATATAACGGGCTTATTCGCTGTGCGGCAGTGTTCGCCGGGCATGCTTCGCTGACCTTGGCAATGGGAGCCAGCAGTCCGGGTAAATGGGGGCGTTTCAGGGTCATGCCAGCAGGTTGGTAGGCCAACGGCAGGCCAAAAAATCCGGCGAACCCCTGTGTTTTAATGCTGTCGCTTTGCGCTTCAAAGTGGCGGCGCATGAGTTCTGAGCGTACATCGATACAAAACACCGCCACAACGTCTGCGATATCAGATGTGCTTGGGGCGTTAGCGCCCAGCAGTTTCTGCTGTAATGTTTGTTGATAGGTTAGCTCCGCCGCACGTTGCAATATCCAACGTGATTGTCTGGTGGATTGCGCATTCAACAGCGAGGCGTCCAATTGCTGCCATTGCTGTTGCCAACGCTGCAGTACGGTTTTCATCATTGCCGGATTGGTTTGACGGTAATGTGTCTTCAGGATCCAATCCCAGGCGATGCGCACCGCCAGCAACGAAAAGAGTTGATTGCGCGGCGCCGCGTCTAATTCTGATTGCCAGTTAAGGTAGCTGAAGTAACTGGCCCAGCCATTTATATCTAACAAGCTGCTGAGCGCGTAATCCTCCAGGTGCTGGTCAGGTACACCCAGTTGGTTTAAGGCTGCAACCATGAGCGCCTCCGGACACTCGGGTAATTCGGCAAATACCCGACGAAGCGAGGGTTCATCCATAATGATGTCGATACCGCGGTCATGCAGGATTTGCTCGCGCCAGTAGCGATAAAATGCTTCGGGTTGATCTGTGTCTTGTGCGGTCTGGACAAAATCGGCGCAGCACTGACTGATTTGATAAACGATCTCATCATGCCAAGCCATCTTATGCACATCGGTAACCTGGTCGAAAACACTGGCCAGGCTGAGGATGCGAGGGGCTTGTTCATCAGTTATGACGCGCAACACCGATTCCGGGCTGACAGGTAAGCCACTTTCGTCACAGGCCTGAGCCAGGGCGGTATCCGTGATCTGTCCCTGTTTTATAGCTTGTTGATAATCTGCAGGCGAGGACAGTTGCTGAATGCCAGCCAAAACCTGTAAACGTGTCATCGTCTCTTTGGCTGGCAGGTGGCGCATTTTCCAATACGGGCTGACAGCAATGGATCGGTCTAATGGCCAGCAGGGAGCAATACTGTCGCAGGCTTGTTTTACCGCGATGCGTTGACCGGGACTAAGTAGGGTCATAATTGTTTCTCCCAGTTATATGCTGTCGATGATTTGTTTGCCCGGCTGTTGTTGGCCAACCGAATGGGCCATAGCTTGAGTGTCAGGCGGGTTGACCACTCATCCAGATACAGACCGGCGAATAACAGTTGGTGCAATGAGCGAGCGTTGGCGCTGTAGCGCACCCGATGCAGGTAACTCTGCAAGGTGTAGGTAGCAATCAAGAGCACGAAAAACACGCTATCCATCGCGCCGAATGCGTTGGCAACCAAATACGGCGGCATCGCAATCAGTTGCGCAAACAGTTTGCTAAATCCCAGATACGCGGCCCAGGCAATAATCACTACCGACAATTGGCGGATCCACACAACGTGCGCAGGGTTGGCCGCACTGCCCAACGGCAGCCCAATTAAGCCAAGCGCAATCAGCATCAGGGGCGCCTGCGCAGACTGGCTATGTAACCAGCCACTTAAGAAAAACAACACCAGCACGAGCGCCATACACAAGGTGAAAATTCGCTGAGTCGGCAGTATCGCTGCGGGTAACAAGGCTTTGAGGTAAGCACCTTGTACCTGATTACCCGAGTTTAAAAAGGCGTAGGCTTTATACAGAGAGTGCAATATCAGGTGTAGCAGGGCTAATTGGAACAATCCCAATGCACACTCAACCAGCATAAGCCCCATCTGTGCTGCCGTTGACCACGCCAGTTTTACTTTGATTGATACCCGGGTCAGCATAACGAGGCTGGCTAACATCAAGGTTATGCCCGCAACCAGCAACAACAACCATCTGGCGGGATAACTGGCTAGAATTAAGCTACCGAAGGTCATTACCAGAAAACCACCCAAATTGACGATCCCGGCATGCAATAGTGCGGATACCGGAGTCGGCGCTTCGACGACCTGGATTAGCCAACCATGCAATGGCATTTGCGCGCATTTGATTAGGGCAGTGAGTACCAGTAGTAGCGCAATCAGGTGTTCGCTGAGTGTCAGTGCCTGATCGGCAGGTAGTTGCGTGTAGTGCGCCATGATCTGGCGAATAGAGGTGGCATCGTGCTGCGACCACAGCATCAGCAAGGCAGCCAGCAGCAGTACCTCAGACAGTCTGGCGAACAAAAACTTCTTATGCGCGGCTAGTTGCGCTCTGGGACGATTCGGGTAAAACAACAGTAATTGATGGAAACTCAGGCTAATTGCGACCCAGCCAATCCACAAAACAAAAATATTATCACTCAGAATGACGGTGGTTACGGCCGCAAGGGTCAACGCAAACCACTGGGAGAATTGAGGGGCGTTGGTCTCGCCTTGTAAATAATTACGTGAAAAGCGCGCCAGGATAAAACCCAGAGTCAGCACCAGTATCAGCAGTGTGTGTTGCAGCGGGCTTGCGGCCAATTCAATGGAAGCTGATAGTCGGGCACCCGCCAGAACCAGTGCGGCCAATGCTAATGCACCTAGTAGGGTTTGCAGCAGGTTCGCGTGGCGGGAATGACTGGCCGGGGCGCGCAGCACTAGCCCGCAGACTAATAAACTTAAGGGAAACAGACCGAACCAACTCATATCTTGTCCTGTTATTGTGGTTGACCAGTTAATTATTGAGCAAAATAAAATATTAAAATAATATATATTTATTGATTAAACGTTCTGTTTTATGGATGTGTTATGCCGCGGATGAATTACCATCACCTCTATTACTTCTGGCGTGTGGCGTCTGCCGGCAACCTGACGCAGGTCGCAAAAGAAATCCACTTATCTCAGTCCGCGCTGTCTGCACAACTTAAACAGTTTCAGCATAATCTCGATATGGAGCTGTTTGAGCGGGAAGGGCGCAAATTGGTGCTGACCGCCGAGGGGCGCAAGGTACTGGAATACGCGGAAGATATTTTTTCCCGTGGGGCACAACTGGAACAGGCGGTAAAAAGTGGCTTTGCACAGGCACAGCAACATGTGTCGATTGGTGTGCTGACAAATCTGTCGCGAAACTTTATCGAGAGTTTTATTTTGCCATTGATGCAGCAGGATAAAGTGACCTTCAGCCTGCAAAGCCGCGATATGCAGGGCTTATTGGAAGGCCTGAATCAGCATCATTTTGATCTGATCCTGACCAATCACAATGTCGAAGTCGGCCAGCAAGAACCCTTGTGGCGTAGCGAATTGTTATCCCGCCAGCCAATTGAAATAGTCGCACCTGCGACTGCAACCAGTGGCGGCGCGTTCCCGCATGGATTTGGAGATGTGCCATGGGTACTACCGGCAAAAGGCAGCGAGATCCGCAGCGCATTTAACGTGCTTTGCGCCAGACACCAGTATGAACCGGTTATTAAGGCGCAAACCGATGATATGGCGATGTTACGACTGTTGGCACGCGACAGTGGCGCCTATTCGGTGTTACCGGCAGTGGTAGTACGGGATGAAATCGCGCAGGGTAAGCTCAAGGTGTTGCAGAGCATTCCCGGCGCATTTGAACATTTTTATGCGGTGACGCTGGCGCGTAAGGCGCTGCCTAAGCATATTCGTCGCTTGATTGACGCGGCCCGCTCTTAAAAGACCGATATCAGGCGCACGCCCGGCGTAATCTGTCATTAACTGCCAACCAGGCGCTATCTTGTGGTGGCGTTTCAATCATGATTTGTGCGCAGCCTAATCCATCCAACTCATGTAATGCATGATATAAATCTCTGGCGTAGTCTGCAGGCTCAGAACTTAAGACACGCACATCCGGGTAATCACCCAGCAGGGTCTGCGCCTCACTGGAATACACCAGCCAGGCAATGCGGTCAGTAACCTGATTGGTGACTCTGGCATGGATTACCTGCTCATCACACAGGTGAGCCGGTGTTTGTGGTTGATAATGTTTAGTCACATTGCCTGGCACCACCTGCTGATGCGCAAGCGGTACTTCCACATCCACGCCAAGTAACGCGCTGATTTGCGCAGCACTAATGGGGCCCGGGCGCAGTAACTTTGGCGGGAAACAGCGTATATCTAAAATGGTCGATTCAATACCGCATACCGGTGGGGTATTTGTCTCTACTACCGCCGCGATTCGACCGCCGAGGGTTTTTAATACATGGTTGGCGCTGGTGGGGCTGATAGATTTGTACAAATTGGCCGACGGGGCGGCCAGTCCCAGTTTGCTCGCTTGCAATATTGCCTGAAAGTCCGGGTGGTTGGGGGCGCGCAGTACGATGCCATCTAACCCACCGGTTACGCTGGCGTTGATGTGCGGATGTTTATGCATCAGTAACGACAGTGGCCCTGGCCAGAAGGCGTCAGCCAGTTGGTAAGCAACATCTGGCACCTGTGTAACCCAGCGTTCTGCCTGATGAATATCGCTGATATGCACGATCAACGGATGATTGGTTGGCCGTTGTTTGGCACTGAATATTTTTGCCACCGCATCCGGGTTACTGGCATCGGCAGCCAGCCCGAACACAGTTTCTGTGGGCAACGCGACACACTCACCTTGTTGTAATAAGTCGACTACGTCAGACAGGTCATCGGGTAATGTCAGTGTGCGGGTCGTATAACTCAAAGGCATAAGTGGTCAGGCAATTTAAAACAGCGCGCGAGTATGGGCGAGAACGCAATATATTGAAAATATAAAATTTATCTTTAATCGTTCGTTTTTATGGAAGTATTTCACGCTGTTTTTTATTGCAGGTCGTCCCGTTGACGTTTTGCGACTATCTTTAGGTCGATAATCACGAAAAACAGGGGAAACGACATGCAGTCTCTTAAAGTGGCCGATTTTATGAATTGCCATCCGGTAGTACTGACACACAATATGACGGTAGCGGAAGTTGTCGAACGACTCATCACACAACGAAATCCTGGTGCCCCAGTGGTAGATGAACACCATTGCCTGGTGGGCTTTATCTCAGAACAGGATTGTCTGAAGCAGATGCTGGAGTCCGGTTATTACCGCGAGCAGGCAGCCCGCGCCAAAGATGTGATGCGCACGGATGTGTTGTCGGTAAAACCCTACAGTTCCGTGCTGGATGTGGCCGAACAAATGCTGTTACCCAAGCCCAAAGTGTACCCTGTGGTGGATGATGAGGGGCGTCTGGTCGGCTGTATTTCCCGCGCCGATGTATTGCGTGCCATCGATTTGCATTTGCGTGACGGTTACAAACAGGCAGTGTGAAACGCTGGAAATCTCGCGACGCATTCACTAGGATCGGCGCCTGATAAACAGGAGCCGTTTCCCTTGCCGAGTATTCAATCGCTTTTCTCCCAGCTAGACCTGGTATTAGGCAGCCAGCGTCAGCACTTTCGCCGTAAAATCAATGCGCTAAGCCGCAAATTTGATGCAGAGCACGCCCAGCAGCTGGCTGATGAAATGGCCATGTCTGCTTTGCAGGTCGAGCAACGCCGAAGCCAGTTACCGCAGATTGACTATCCGGATCTGCCGGTGTCGCTGCAGCGCGACGCAATCAAACAGGCCATCGAAAAGCATCAGGTAGTTATTATCGCCGGCGAAACCGGCTCGGGAAAAACCACCCAATTACCAAAAATTTGTCTCGAACTGGGGCGCGGCGTCAAAGGCTTAATTGGTCATACCCAGCCACGGCGACTGGCGGCGCGTTCGGTCGCCAACCGTATTGCCGATGAGTTGGGCACCAAGCTGGGTGACAAGGTCGGTTTTAAGGTGCGTTTTTCTGATCAGGTCAGCGACAGCAGTTATATTAAACTGATGACTGACGGTATCCTGTTGACAGAGATTCAACAGGATCGCTTTTTAAATCAGTACGATACGCTGATTATCGACGAAGCCCACGAACGCAGCCTGAACATCGACTTTATCCTTGGCTACCTCAAACAGCTATTACCCAAACGTCCCGATTTAAAGCTGATCATTACCTCGGCTACCATCGATCCGGAACGCTTCTCGCGGCATTTCAATGACGCGCCAATGATTAGCGTCAGTGGGCGTACGTATCCGGTCGATATCCGTTATCGCCCTCTGGAGGACTCGCTGGATGAGGATAATCAGCCGCTGGATCAAACTCAGGGCATTATCCGTGCGGTCAATGAACTGAGCCGTTTGGGGCATGGCGATATTCTGGTCTTCTTAAGTGGTGAGCGGGAAATTCGTGATACTGCTGACGCACTGGCGCGGGAAAAATTGCGTAATACGGAAATTGTGCCCTTGTATGCGCGCCTGTCGGCGGCCGAACAACAAAAAATCTTTAGTGGTCATACGGGCCGGCGCATTGTGCTGGCCACCAACGTAGCGGAAACCTCGCTAACGGTGCCAGGGATTAAATATGTGATTGACCCGGGTACGGCGCGTATCTCCCGCTACAGTACCCGCTCTAAAGTACAGCGTTTGCCTATCGAGGCAATCTCTCAGGCATCGGCCAATCAGCGTGCTGGTCGCTGTGGACGTGTCAGTGCCGGGGTGTGTATTCGTCTGTATTCTGAACAGGATTTTTTATCGCGGCCGGAATTTACCGATCCGGAAATTCTGCGTACCAATCTGGCCTCGGTAGTGTTGCAGATGTTGGCGCTGAAATTCGGCAACATCAGCGATTTCCCGTTTATTCAACCGCCAGATAACCGCCAAATCACCGATGCCATGCGTTTGCTGGAGGAAGTTCAGGCGATTGCCAATGACGGCAGTGGCAAGTTAACCGATATTGGCCGGCAGATTGCCCGTTTACCGGTTGACCCGCGTTATGCACGAATGGTGGTGCAGGCCGCTAAAACCGACGCGTTGGCTGAGGTGATCGTGATTGTGGCGGGTTTGAGTATTCAGGATCCGCGTGAACGCCCTCAGGATAAACAGCAAAAAGCTGACGAAATTCATAAACAATTTGAAGATCGCGATTCGGATTTTGTCGGGTTATTGAAAATCTGGCGCGCATTTCGTGAGCAGCAACAGGCACTGACTAACAACCAGCTTAAAAAGTGGTGTCAGGAACACATGCTCAATTATCTGCGTATGCGTGAATGGCAGGACATTGTTAGTCAGTTGAAAAAATCCATTGCCGAATTGGGCTTTGGAATCAATCGTGAAGAAGCCGACTTTACCCGCATTCATCAGGCGATTTTGTCTGGCCTGTTATCGCATATTGGCTGTAAAGATAACGACCGACATTATCTGGGCGCGCGCGGCAGTAAGTTTTTGGTGTTCCCGGGCTCGGCATTATCCAAAGGCCAGGCCAAGTGGGTGATGGCGGCCGAACTGGTGGAAACCTCGCGATTGTTTGCGCGCATGGCGGCGAAAATCCAACCCGAGTGGTTGGAGCCGTTGGCCGGGCATTTAATCAAGCGCAATTACGCCGAACCTTTCTGGTCGAAAAAGCAGGGGGCGGTCATGGGCTATGAGACCGTGACCCTGTATGGCTTGCCGATTGTGACCCGCCGTCAGATCAATTTTGAGCGGGTCGATGCCATTTTGGCGCGGGAAATATTCATTCGCGAAGCCCTGATCAACGGCCAGACCAAGCTGGATTTGGAATTTTTACAACACAACCGCGAACTTGTGTTGCAGGTTGAGGAGCTGGAAGAGAAAACCCGCCGCCGTGATTTGCTGGTGGATGAGCAGGTGCTGATGGACTTCTATCTGCAAAACCTGCCAGAACACATTGCAAGTGAAGCGAGCCTGCGCAAATGGTGGCAAAAGGCCGCCAAGCAAAGTGATACCCGGGTGTACTTTGAGCGCGAGTTATTGCTTCAGCGCGATACCGATCAGATTAACCGATACAGTTATCCGGATAGTTGGCAGCAGGGTAATGTGCATTTGCCGCTAGAGTACCGCTTTGACCCAGGGAGTGAAGACGACGGGGTGTCGATGCGGGTACCGGTGGCACTGCTCAATCAGCTGACGCCGGCCGGGTTTGACTGGTTAGTACCGGGCATGCGTGAAGAACTGATCGTCAGTCTGATTAAACAGTTGCCCAAACGCTTACGCCGTAACTTTGTACCGGCACCGGACTATGCGCGGGCCTGTATGCAGGATCTGACGCCGTCAGAGTTGCCATTTATCGACGCGCTGGCGGCCAAGCTGGCGAAAATGTCCGGAGTAAAAATTGACCCGGCTGAATGGAGCGCGCCACCGCTGCATTTGCAAATGAACTTCAAAGTGCTGGATGAGCAGGGCAAAGTTATCGCACAGGGCCGTGACTTGTTGGCGCTGCAGCATCAACTGTCCGGGCGGGTACAACAAACCCTGCGCAAAGTGGCCAAACGCAGTATTGAACAACAGGGCCTGCAAAGCTGGAGTTTCGATCAGTTACCGCAAGCCTTTACCGAGCAAAAGCCCGGATATGAAGTTAAAGCGTTCCCCGCATTGGTGGACGAAGGCGACAGTGTAGCGATTAAGTTATTCGATCAGCCACAATTGGCCAGTGATGCGCACAAACGCGGGTTATTGCGGCTGCTGCGTTTGCAAATGCCCTCACCATTGAAATATCTGCAGGAAAAACTGCCGAATAAAGCCAAGTTAGGCTTGTATTTTAATCCGTTTGGTCAGGTGGCTGCGCTGGTAGATGATTGTATCGATGCCGCGATTGTTGCCTTGCTCGGCGAGCAGCTTGAGCAGATTCGGGATAAAGCGGCGTTTAATCTGGCGCTGGATAAGGTGCGTGGTGAAATCAATGATGCGGTGCTCAAACTGGCCGCACAGATTGAGCCTGGTTTGACCCTGGCACATCAGATTAAGAAGAAAATGAAGGGCAATGTGCCACTTAATATGATCAACGCCCACGGGGATATTCAACAACAATTGGATAAGTTGGTTTATCCGGGATTTGTCAGTGATATGGGCGCAGGTCGGGTGTCTGACTGGTTCCGCTATCTGAAAGCTATTGAGCGGCGCTTAGAAAAATTGCCGCTGGATCCAAACCGCGATCGTATGGCGCAGCTGAGTGTACAAAAAGTGCATGACGCCATTGAAGCTGCGCGAAAACAGGTGCCGGTGGGGCTGGCGATACCGGCCAGAATTCATGATGCCCGCTGGATGCTGGAAGAGCTGCGGGTCAGTCTGTTTGCGCAAAATCTCGGTACCGCCCATGCGGTCAGTGAAAAGCGCATATTGAATTATTTACACAGCTAGAAAAGGTCGCCGTTGACATTGGCGATTAACGTCAATATAACGGACAATCAGAGGCGGTGAATGATTTTTAACCGGTGGGAGAGAAGTAACATGATGGGTTACGACGACAAACGGAATTTCCTGCGTATGCTGGTCAATGCCAATTGCGATTTAACCATTGAAGATGAAGAATCGACCCGAAGCATAGCGGCAATTTGTCGTGATATCAGCGCAGTCGGTATGGCATTTGAAGTGGGGGAGTCGATTGAAGCTGGCACCCGGCTAAAAGTGGCTATCGAGTCTAACAGCAGTCAAATCCCTTCGTTGCAGGCAGTCAGTAAAGTGGTGCGTTGTCACCAAAATGCCGATGGTGCCTACATAGTTGGGGTAGAAATTCAGGAAATGCGCTAACGCACTTCCTGCATTGCCGGGTTATAGTACCCGGCAAACAATCCCTTTGAGGTAGTATCCTTCCGGATAGCTGGCCAGTACCGGGTGATCGGCGGCCTGGCTCAGGCGGTGCAGATACTGTATCTCTCGCCCGGCATCTAATGCCGCATCGGCGACGACCTTATGAAATAAATCCGTTTCCATTAATCCTGAACAGCTGAATGTCAGCAAGATGCCATCTGGCTTGAGGATTTGCATGGCCAGCATATTGATATCTTTGTAGCCGCGGCAGGCGCGGTTCAGGCTGGCTTTGCTGTCAACGAATTTAGGTGGATCGAGAATAATCATGTCGAAGGTGCGCCCATCGTTACGGTACTGGCGCAAGGCTTCAAACACGTCTTGTTTCTCGAAATGACAACGGCTGAGGTCGAGATGATTCAGCTCGGCATTGCGTTTGGCGGTGGCCAGCGCATTGTCTGACACATCCAGATGGGTAATTTGCTTCGCGCCACCTTGCATACAGTACACCCCAAAGGTGCCGGTATAACTGAAGCAGTTCAGTACATCAGCATCTTTAGCATAGCGACCCGCCATGGCACGGTTATCCCGTTGATCCAGATAGAAGCCGGTTTTATGGCCGTGTTTTAAATCGACAATCAGCTGATGGCCGTTTTCACTAATGATGACCTCATCCGGCACCTCGCCATGCAGGACCTGTACTTGCTGAGCCAGCCCCTCTTTCTCGCGCACGGCGACATCGGAGCGCTCTAAAATGGCGTAATCCGGGTAAAGCTTGGTTAGCGCCCAGACGATTTTGCTGCGGTGTTTCTCCGCACCAGCAGACAATAACTGGCAAACGATAACCTGTTCATACACGTCAATGGTAATACCCGGTAAGCCATCTGACTCGGCGGCGGCGAGGCGGTAACCGCTCAGGCCATGTTCGGCAATTAACCCTTCACGTCCGGCTTTGGCGCGTTCTAAACGGCGCAGGAAGAAGCCATTGTCGATCACTTCCTGCTTATCAAAGCTCCACACCCGCACCTGAATCTGCGATTGTGGCGACCACGCGCCTTTTGCCAGCCATTCACCTTCTGCGCTCAATACATCAACGGTATCACCGAGACGCAATTTCCCCTGGGTCTCTTTAATGGCTTTGCTGAAAATCCATGGGTGTTTACGGCGCAGGGACTTATCGCGGCCGGGATGTAAAATGACGCTGGCAGACATAGCTGGCTCCAATCTCTAAAGCGGGCGCGCAGTCTACCTTAAGCCCGCCAATTGCTCTATAGCTATTCGCCTGCCAACGCTTGCGGGGCAGCCGCGAGCGATTAACGTTTGGCGATGATCCAGACCGCGTGCACGATCCCCGGAATATAGCCCAGCAGGGTTAGTAAGATATTCAGCCAAAACGCGCCGCCAATACCGACCTGTAAAAATACGCCAAGCGGTGGCAATAAAATCGCAAACAATATTCTGAGTAAGTCCATGTGGTAATCCTCTTGGTTAACGCTTGTGCTAAGCAAATCAAGCAGGTTAATGCAGGGTCTGTTCCTTAATAAATTCGTTATAAAAATCAGTGTGATAGGGTCTTCAGGGGCGCAAATAAACCGTTTATCTGGACGGGTTACGGCAAACTTTGCCGAGACGAAAGCAAGCATTACCACTGTGTTGGCGGGTAAATTGCAATTCATAGAGAGGAATTATTAAAAACGGGCGTTACTCATATGCAAGTGGAAAACTTTACCGCGTTGGCACAACAGGTTCAGCAATATTTACCCCTGCTTGGACTGGGATTATTAGTGATGATTGGCAGCTATTATTTGTCTGCGCCACTTTCCCGCTGGTTAATCCGGCCGCTGAAATTTTTCGCCCATAGTCAGCTGATTGCGGTGGTTGGCCGACGCGCCCTGCGTTTACTGCTGATACTGCTTGGGGTGTATATATTTCTGCGTTTGGCCGGGCTTACCGAGTTTGCTGTGGCGGTGATCAGCGGTACCGGCATGGTTGGATTAATTCTGGGCTTTGCGTTTAAAGACATCGCCGAGAATTTTATCGCCAGTATTCTTCTCAGCGTGCAGCGTCCGTTTCGTCTGGGAGATGTAATAGAAGTAGAAGGGCAGACCGGGGTGATTAAACAGGTCACCTCAAGGGCCACCACCATTGTCGACTATGACGGGAATCATATTCAGATCCCCAATGCGACCATCTACAAGAACATCATTCGTAATTTTACCGCCAATGCCAACATGCGCGGATTTTTTGATGTAGGCATAGGTTACGATGCCAACCTTAAACTGGCTCAGGACAGTGCGCTGGCAATTATGCGTAATCATCAGGCGGTGCTGGATGATCCAGAGCCCAGCGTGTTGATTGAAACGCTTGGCTCATCAACCATCAATTTACGCATCTATTTTTGGGTGGATGCGACCCGCTTTAGTGTGCCGAAAGTGAAATCGGCATTGATGCATCTGGTGGTTAAAGCCTATTTGCAGCAAAACATTTCTATGCCGGATGATGCCCGAGAACTGATCTTCCCGCAGGGAATTGATGTTAATCTCAGTCACAATGAGAAAAGTGAAACGCCTATAGCGCAAACTAAACCGCCGCGCGCTGAACGGGTCGATCCGGACGACCAGCCTGCGCAGGATCTGGACACCGAAACCGATGAAATTCGTCAGCAGGCGGCGCAGGCAAGGGATCCGGAGCAGGGCAACAATATACTCTAGCACTTCTAAACCGGGCACAAAGACTCAATAAATCAGGATGTTATCTATGAATACCATGCGCTATTTTGACTATCAGAATGTCGGCGAACACTATTGCCTTCACGAGCAGAACGGCGCGCTGCCTAACGTCGCAGCCGGCCAAGTGTTAGTTCAGGTGGAGGCATTTGGGCTCAATCGTGCCGATGTGTTGCAGGGACAGGGTAAATATCCGGCGCCGCCTGGTCACAGTACCATTCCGGGATTGGAAGTGGCGGGCTGTGTAGTGACATGCGCTGAGGATGTCGATAAGGGGTTAATTGGCAAACGGGTGTGCTGCATTGTCTCAGGTGGTGGCTATGCCGAGTATGTGAGTGTCGATGCGCGGCATCTGATTTTTTTGCCTGAAGAGGCACAACTGGATGCAGCAGCTGGGCTGGCAGAGGTATTTTTAACCAGCTATCAATGCCTGTTTGATCTCAGCGCATTGCAGGCCGGACAGCGCGTGTTAATCCACGCCGGTGCCAGTGGTGTCGGCCTTGCGGCGATTCAGCTGGCGAAACTCAGCGGTGCAACAGTCGCGGTCACGGCCAGTAGCGCCGACAAGCTGGCCGCCTGTGGCGAAAATGGCGCAGATATTCTGATCAATTACCGGCAACAGGATTTTGTCGAGGTACTCAAACAGCAGCAGTTTTTCCCGAATATTATTATTGATGTGGTAGGCGGCGACTATACGCCACGTAATTTGCAGGTGCTGGCGCTGGACGGGCACATAATTCAGCTGGCTATGCTCGGCGGTCGCTATGTGACACAACTGGATATGGGGCTGATGTTGATGAAACGCGCCAAGCTGCAAGGCTCGACGCTTCGCAATCGCAGCGACGATTATAAAGCGGCACTGGTGAGCGGCTTTGTTGCCCGGTTCGGCACGGCGCTCAGTAATGGGGGATTAAACCCAAACATTATGCGGGTCATGGACATTTCGGCAGTGAATGATGCCCATGCTTTACTGCAAACTAATCAAACCGTTGGCAAATTGGTGGTGCGCTGGTAACACAAACGGCGTCTACACTGGCATAAAGCCGGAGTCTTCGG
Organism: Bowmanella sp. JS7-9; assembly: GCF_004329715.1. Lineage (GTDB taxonomy): Bacteria > Pseudomonadota > Gammaproteobacteria > Enterobacterales > Alteromonadaceae > Pseudobowmanella > Pseudobowmanella zhangzhouensis. Next base: position 115,664 of record NZ_JXSY01000013.1, on the reverse strand, counting down.
GTAAGTCGCTGCCGCTGGCGGCATCGCGGGCCAGTTCATCACAGCGCTCGTTTTCCGGGTGACCAGAGTGGCCTTTCACCCAATGCCATTTGACCTGATGGCGCTGGCACTGTTCATCCAGTTGTTGCCATAAGTCCTGATTTTTTACCGGCTTTTTGTCGGCGGTGCGCCAACCATTTTTACGCCAGTTATTCACCCACTGCGTAATGCCCTGACGCACATACTGACTATCGGTGGTCAGGTCGACCAGGCAGGGCTCGGTCAGGGTTTGCAGCGCTTTAATCGCCGCCAGCATTTCCATGCGGTTGTTGGTGGTGAGTTTATAGCCCTGTGACAACTCTTTACGATGACGGCCAAATTGTAAAACGGCGCCATAGCCGCCCGGGCCCGGGTTACCGAGGCAGGAGCCGTCGGTGAAAATACTCACTTGCTTCATAGATGCTGTTGTTATTGCTGGAATTTCGATAAAGTATGGTAACAAGAAATTCGCCACAGTTTGCAGTAAATTCATGCGTCAAATCGTTCTGGATACCGAAACCACCGGTATCGATCCAAAGCAAGGTCACCGGGTAATCGAAATTGGATGTGTTGAGTTAATCAACCGCCGATACACCGGCAATAACTTCCATGTGTATATCAATCCGGAGCGGATCGTTGAGCAGGAAGCGATTGAAGTACACGGTATCACCAATGAGTTTTTGGCCGATAAGCCTAAGTTTCGTGATGTGGCCGCAGATTTTGTCGAATATATCCGTGGTGCTGAGTTGGTCATTCATAATGCGGCGTTTGACGTGGGCTTTATGGATCATGAGTTTGCGCTTTGGCAACCCGGTCAGCCTGTGATTACCCGTGATATCTGTGCGGTGCGCGATACCCTGGCCATGGCCCGTGAATTGTTCCCGGGGCAAAAGAATAACCTAGATGCCTTGTGCCGCCGCTACCATATTGATAACTCGCACCGTACCTTGCACGGCGCATTACTCGATGCGGAGATTCTGGCCGACGTCTACCTGTTAATGACAGGTGGCCAGACGGACTTAAATCTGGGTGGTAAAAACGCGGAGGGTCAGCATGCAGGGCAGGAAGGCATCCGTCGCTTACCGGCTGATCGAAAAGCATTAAAGATTATTCAGGCCAGCGCCGATGAACTGACTGAGCATGAAAAGTATCTGGATCGGATCGAGAAAAAAGTTCCGAGCCTGTGGCGACAATAAACGGAGTGCCATGAAAGCCATCTTGTCTATGCTCCTGCTGTGTATTCCTATGCTGGTGCACGGGCAGGATGCGAACATTTCCGCGGATGATCGGCGTAAAGTCATTACTGAATTAGGTGATGATTACCAAAATTCCATCCCTATCCTGCAAAACCGCTTCCGTATCGACTTTAAAGTCGAAGAGGTCACCATGGTGTTTTTCCGTGAATTCGGCAGTGCGCCGGTGGTGCTGGTAAAACCCGATGGGTCAAAACTATTCCAGTCACGTAAAAATCCCGAGGTGGTGCAGTGGACCTACTCCTCCACCTGGGACGTGATTAAAATCCGCAAACCTGTACCAGGCCCGTGGCAGGCGATGGGGCAAATTTTGCCAGGCAGCCGCATCATGATCCTGTCTGAGGTCGCGCTGAATGTCGCGCCTCTGCCAACCGTGCTTTTTGCCGGCGAAATTCTCAAGCAAACCGGTTACCTCACTAACGCAGGCAAACCCATCGAGATGCGTGAATTTCGCGAAGTGGTGGATTTAAGCGTGGAGTTTGCCAGTGCCAACAACCCTAACTTTGATAACTTTGGGGTGGATAATGAACTGGTGGCACGCTTTACCGATAACGGCCGGGGCATGGATGAATACCCCAATGATGGTGTGTTTACCGGGCAGTACAATCTGAGTATTAAGCCGGGTGAGTGGGTGCCCGTGTATAAAGTGGTGACCCCCTTGTATGCGCGCGAGCAGCAGGGGCCGAAGGTACGTCTATACCCTAATCCCATCAAGCTAGACGTGAAACTGGCGGATACCGAAAAAGACGAAAAATATCACCAATTAACCATAGATGCGGTACGTAACCTGATTGATATCAGTAGTTTACTGGTGGACGGTAAAATTAAGTACCCCAATGGTGAGTCGCAGAACTTCTCAATTACCAAAACCAGTGACGATGCCCGCCAATATGCGATTCCGGCCTTCGATTATGGGGTATTCCGTATCAAGTTAACCGCGTTCGGTAATACGCCGGACGGACGCAACTTTATTCTGGATGTGCCTGAGTATTCGTTCCTGGTGGAATCTCCGCAATTGGCCGTGCCAGAACCAGTTGTGGTACCACCGGGCCAGACGGATGTGATGGATACGCCACCGCCACCACCACCGGAAGAACCGGACAATACACTGACGGTCATTATCATCGGGGCAGTAAATCTGGTGATTTTACTCGTGATTGGTGTGTTGGGCTTTTTGATCTGGCGAAAACGGAAAAAAGAGCGATTGGCGGCGCAGGAAGGCACGTCAGCGGGCAATCCGGATGGCGAGGAAGAGCTAAAAGAACTGAAACTTCCTGCCGATTAAGCGCTGATTTGCTGGGATTTTGCACGCTTTGGTGAATAATTCAGCGAACGATTCACAAATGTGAAATCTGCCGGAAAAATCGGTTGACTCACTATAGGTGAAACCGTATTATCTGCGCCGCGGTTGAGCAGGGAGCCCTGTTAAACTGCAGTGATGTAAAGGGTGGAGCGGTAGTTCAGTTGGTTAGAATACCGGCCTGTCACGCCGGGGGTCGCGGGTTCGAGTCCCGTCCGCTCCGCCACCTTTACAACACACCCAGATTGAGATGGAGCGGTAGTTCAGTTGGTTAGAATACCGGCCTGTCACGCCGGGGGTCGCGGGTTCGAGTCCCGTCCGCTCCGCCACTCAATCCAAAAATCCTGCTGGAGCGGTAGTTCAGTTGGTTAGAATACCGGCCTGTCACGCCGGGGGTCGCGGGTTCGAGTCCCGTCCGCTCCGCCAACGGATTTAACGAATTGTTAGCAAAAGAGCCTCTCAAGAGGCTTTTTTTGTGCCTGAAATTCACTAAACCTTCGTGAATCTGTCACCGAATATTCATTCATCAGGCATAGCGTAGCGCCGACTAAACCCAGACGGAGGCCTTATGCTAGCTCGTTCCCGCCCAATTTACTTTGCCGGACGTTACCAATCTCAAAAAGTGTATTTACCCACCAGTGTGCGGGAAAACCATTACCTGCTGTATCAGTTTGCCAATGACTATCAGGGCGATTGGCTGACCTATCTGGCACGTAGTTGCCAAACCCATGGCATAGATAACGCGTGCGTGGTGTTTTCCGACAAGGCAGTAAAGGTACGTTTTGCCGACGAATTTCATTTATTTGAGACGCCGGCGCAAATAAGAGTGTTTTACTCACCTTTGCACCGGATTGGCTTACAGGTGTTGGGCTCGGGGCAAAACAGCCAACATGCACAGATCCTGTTTTTAGCCCAGGGCGGCAGTCTCCGTGAAGGTGCCTGTGATTTTCATCAGCGGGTGTTGCTGGTCATAAGCGAGCTGAAACAAAGGGTGATGATGCCCACCGCGGGGCAGCTCAGTGACCGACAACATTTGACGTTTGACGTGCTGGCCGCGCAAAAAGGGCATAAGTCGGTAACCGGGCATTACTTGCGGGCGCTGCCGGCGCGATATCAGCAGCGCGGCTTTTCATTGCCGCCAGTTGCCGGGTCACTGGTATACAGCGTTGCCCATTGCTGCATGAATCAGTTGCCGGATGATGATCAACTGTTGCGCAGCCACCAAGGGAAAACCGCGTTTGAAGCCTTGTTTCAGCAGTTTGCATTCAGTTGCCAACAGCATGGCGTGGACTCTGCGTATCTGATTGCGGCCAATCAGGAAATTGTGGTGCAGCAGGCGGATAATGCAGATATTAGCGAGCAGGGCGACACCATACGCTTATCGCTTGCCCGCGATTCCCGGCAAAAAGTCCAGTGTTACTGGTCGGAACATCATCGCCCATCGAGGATCTATTTTTTGTTTACCGAGTCGGCGGTGCAGGGCAACAGCGCCTATGCCGCCAGACTGCAAAAACATATGGATGTATTAAGGGAGATGGCAGGGCGGCTCGCGATAAACCCGCAGCAACAAGCATTAACCTTACGCTTTTATCAGGCGCTGAGTTACCCCGTTTGAAACCGTTAGCAGGGTGTCAAACGGTCACATAGAGTGAATGAAACCATGCCAGATAAGAGGTAAAGCAGGCGATTTAAACGGGGCGCGCAGCCGGGAGAGAAAAGCGGTTGGCTGCTGTCGCCACCGCGACAAATGGCGATAGGATTACACGCAGATTACAGTTTTGAAAAAAGACGATTACACCTGTTCATATACAGATTTTAAAGGTTTCTCGCATATTCAGGATAAGGAGCGAAACGCTCTAATTTCGCCCGTTGCCATTTGGCAACACCGACAAAAATTCGCTGTATAGCAATCACTTACTGGATCTGTTAAAAATGCTAAAGGAGAAAAACGAGCGACGCGCCAGCAGAAAAAGGAGCGAATCGCTCTCTAATAAATTGTTAGCCACACAGTCATATTAAGGAGGTTTTATGCGACTCAAGGAAATAAAGATAAAAAACTTTAGAGGCTATAAAGAGGAGACCTCCGTAACATTTGAAGATGGATTAACGGGTATCACCGGAAGAAATGACGCAGGAAAGTCCACGATTCTTGAGGCGCTCGAGATTTTCTTTAATAACAAGTCTGTGAAAATAGATAGTGATGATAAAAATGTAGAGTCTGATGATTCTGACATAAAAATATCGTGTATTTTTGACGAATTATCTGAAGAAGTTGTTGTTGATGAGAATTATCCTACAAGCTTTAAAAATGAATACCTACTAAATAGCAATGGTGATATCGAAATATCGAAGGTATACAAGGTACAAAAAACAGTCTCATCGCCTTCCATTTTAATTCGGTGCATGCACCCTTCTCTCGAAGGCGCTAATGATCTACACAGCTTAAAACTAGCGGAATTAAAGGCTCGAGGTAAAGAGTTAGGTGTCGACGGAGAGGTGGAGGATAAGCGAGTTTCAAGTTTATGGCGCTCTGCTATCTGGAATAAATTTGATAACTTACAACTGGCGGACTTCTATTTGGATGTCAGTGCGCTGGAAAAAGAATCAAAGAATATATATAAGAAAATTGAGGCAGAAATGCCTACTTTTGCCTTGTTCAAGGCTGATAGAGAGAGTAACGATTCTGATCCTGAGGCAAAAAACCCAATTCAGGTTGCGGTAGATCAAGCAAAAAAATCACTTCAGAAAGAAATAGATGAGCTGCAAGAAAAAATCGAACAGTCTGTTTTGGAAGTCGCAGAGCGTACGAAAGAAAAATTACGGGAAATGGATCCGGCGCTCGCTTCGGAATTACACCCAAGGTTCAAGGATAAGCCAAAGTGGACTTTCAATTTCACGTTAGATGGTGAGGGAGGGGTTCCGATAAATAAGCGTGGTAGCGGTGTTAGAAGGCTTATTTTGCTTAACTTTTTTAGAGCTGAAGCGGAAAAGGTTCGGGTGGAAAAAAGCTCTCCTAAGGTTATATACGCTATTGAAGAGCCTGAAACATCACAACACCCAAGCTATCAAATCATGCTTATTGAGGCGCTAATTGCTTTGTCATGCAGACCTGACTGCCAAATATTATTAACAACGCATGTCCCAGCGTTGGCTGGACTTCTGCCTATAGAATCTATTCGCTTTATCGAGAAAGACGAAAATAACACTCCTAATATAACCAGCGGCTCAGATGAAGTCCTTGAAAAGGTGGCAATCAGTCTAGGGGTACTCCCTGAAAGTGAAATTGCATCATCACGGGGTGTCCTCCTTGTAGAGGGTCATAGCGACGTGACATTTGTTAACCATTCCGCTGAGCAATTAAAGATTAATGGTGATATTGAAAACACCCTGTCTGAACTCGGGATAGCTTGTATTCCTATAGGTGGCTGTGGAAATCTAAAGCATTGGGTGTCCAAGAAGCTTATTGATCAACTGGGTTTGGAGTGGGGGATATTGATGGATTCTGATCTAGGGGATCCAATTCAAAATCCAAGAAATGTGGAGACGATCTCTCAACTGAAGGCGCAAGGAAAAATTGCGCTACTTACCAGGAAAAGAGAGCCTGAGAACTATCTAGATCCTGCCCTTTTTCAAGTTTCTCATGGTGTCAACATTGAGTACACAGATACCTGTGATGCGAAAAAGAAAATCGCAACAGCATTAACTGTTAGAAAAGATGATGTATTGGAAAGATTCTGGCCAAGGATGACAGCTGAACAAATTAAAGCAAGATCAAAATATTGTGGTGACGACGGTGCAGACAGATGTGAGATCGAAGAAATTATTCAAACTGTCTCACAGCTGGCAAATGGCTAACAAGTTTCTTTACGCGGATAAATTACTCGCTGCGCTCCTAATTTACCGATGAGCAAAGCGTTATATTTTTGGATGATTTAGCAGTAAAAATGAATAAATTAGAAAAATACAAGCGTTTAGTTAACAAACGAAAAGAATTCGATTTTGGACATGGTCTATTAAATCCATCAGAAATTAACGATGGAATATATGACTGCGAAGAAATAGGTGCATGGTCACAATGGCAAGGCAACTTGGATGCAAAGATTCTGTTAATTGGTCAGGATTGGGGGGATATCGACTATTTCACAGATAACAAGGGGCAGGATATAGATCAAAATCCTACGAACAAGAATCTGATTGAGCTTTTCCGGTGTATTGGAATCGAAATTGGAACCCCTTCTACTCCAAATAAATCAGCTCCGGTGTTCTTTACGAATTCTATTCTTGGGATTAAGGAGGAAGGTAAAATGGCTGGTAAAGTTAATCAGTCATGGGCAAGGCAATGTACCAAAGAGTTTTTAACACCCTTAATTGAAATAATTGAACCAAAAATAATTATTACACTTGGCACACACGCATTCTCTGAGGTTGCATATTTATACGGACTTAAGAAGTCCTCCCTTAAAAACATACTCGCATCCTCACCGGAAATTTCCATTGAGAACAAATTAATTTGCCCAAGGTTTCATTGCGGAGGGCGGGGCCTCGCTAACAGAAAGCTAGATCTTCAAAAGCAAGATTGGTTGAGAATTGTGGTATAAAAATTTAACAATTGCATTGAGGGGACTTGCTCTCAGCGGTGTTTCGTTCGTTGCAGAATGCCTCAATCCTCACATCACTCCGGGACGCCCCTCATGCTTGGCGTTACTTCACCTAATTAAGCCATTGCTCTACAACGCCACTTCATCGCCTTCGTTCAATATCAACAAGGGTGTGGTGGCGTTCATTTCTTGCTGCATATGCAGCAATCGTAACAGTGGGGAGTGGGAGCTAATGTCGCCCATTTTCCAGCTGGCATTGCCATAACCCCAGGGGATCATGACCTTACAGCCTAATTCCTGCGCGGCAATTAGCGCGTCTTCTGGCGTGGTGTGCACGTAGCAGTACCATTCGCCGTCCTGCGGGTGGTAATAAGAGGCAATCGGCAACAGGCATACATCCATATCGCCGTATCGTTGCTGAATTTTTTTAAAATGGGGTGAGTAGCCGGTGTCACCAGCGAAGAATAATCGCTTACCGCCTTGCTCGATTACCCAGCCACCCCACAGGGTTTTGTTTTGATCTTCATACAGGTAAGGCACCCAGATGCGGCTGCTGAAGTGATTGGCCGGTACAAAATGAATGGTGAGGTCGTTCAGCGAGGTATTGGCATACCATGCCATTTCAGTGATGTGGTAACCGCCGGATGGGAAGTGTTCAGCGAAGTTTAACGGCACCAGATAGTGTGGTTTGGTGCCCAGCGCGTTGATGTCGGCCTTGTTGAAATGGTCATAATGCACGTGGGAATAGAGCACCGCTTCGACCTGCTGTAATTCATCGTCGGCTGGCCAGGCGGGCGGGTTACGGAAAAAACCATCGCTTAGCCGGAATGCCCAGTCTACTGGCCAGTCGAACTGATCGCTGACCGGATCGAGCAGTAATGAGGTGTTATTGGCGGTCTGAATCAAAAAGCTGGCATGGCCTAACCAGCGCACGGTAAAACCGCTGCCGCTGATAGCCGGGCGTTTAGGGCCGGTGTACTGGCAGTTTTCTGCCGGTTGCTCACATACCACCTGCGGATGGGGTGGATAGCAATCTGCACTACAGGTGACGGGATAATCGTGCTTGCCGGTAAACAGGTTGGTAACGCGCTGCTGCTGGCCCTCGTGGCTGCTATGTTTGATGGTTGTGCCTTCACCATCGAGGCGGCTGACATGATTTGCCGCGCAGCCGGTTAGTGTTGTCAGCAGCAAGCCCAAAATAATCCGTTGCATAAGTCGTTGTTTGTTAGCGTAAAACTATCCCTAAGCGGATGTTACGTTAATCACATTAGCTGGCAACACCCGGGCTGTTACAAAGTATGTGTTTACGGCAACAAAAAAGGCGCCACAGGGCGCCTTTTAAATGGAGTAAACGGGTCGCTTAGGCGACGGCCTCGGCTTCATCACTGGCTTTGGCTTTTTTGGTACGTTTAACCGGCTTGCTACCCTGAGCTGGCAGCTCTTGTGGGGCAAAGTCGTCCACGTTGATTGCCAGTAAACGGCCTGCTTCGGTGCGACGCAGCAGGTCGGCTTCTTCGGCGCTGATCACGCCCAGTTCCAGACCTTTATCTGCCAGCACATCCAGCTGCGTCATTGGCAGACGCTCGCCCAATGCTTTACAGACTTTCTTGAACGGTGCTTCGGCGGCAATCATGTCTTCCAGCGTCTGCTCCTGAATACCTACGGCGTTTTCTGGCTCACGAGTCAGGTACTGACCACGGATCAGGCGGTTACGCGCGGCACCCGGCGTTTGAATCAGCTTGGCTACGGCGTAATCCAGCTCGTCCGATGGACGGTCAAACTGTTTGCCAAATGGCATGACGATGGCGCGCATAAACCAACCCAGCGCTTTAACCGGGAAGTTAGCCAACAGTTCGTGCTGTGCTACTTCCAGCTTGTGCAGTGAGTCTTGCACAGCCCAGTGCAGCAAAGGTAAATCTTCCTGCTGACGGCCTTCGTCGTCGAAACGTTTCAGCGCACAGCTGGCCAGATAGATGTAGCTCAGCATGTCACCCAGACGCGCAGACAGACGCTCGCGACGCTTCAGTTCACCACCTAACACGCCCATGGCAACGTCAGATAACAATGCCAGGTTGGTTGAGTAGCGCTCCAGCGCACGGTAGTACTTGGCAGTGCTGTCGCTAAATGGCGCAGATGCCAGGCGGGCACCGGTCAGTGAGAACCACGCAGAGCGGAAGAAGTTGCTGATGGCAAAACCGATATGACCAAACAGCGCGGCATCAAAGTCGTTGAGTGCCTGTTCACGATCATCGCTGTTGGCCGCGTACAATTCTTTTAGTACGTACGGGTGGCAACGCATCGCGCCCTGACCATAAATCATCATGTTACGGGTCAGAATGTTGGCACCTTCTACGGTGATACCGATTGGAATTGCCTGATAACCACGGCCGAGGTAGTTGTTCGGGCCTAAACAGATCCCTTTACCACCGTGGACATCCATGGCTGCTTCCATCACCTGACGGGCTTTTTCCGTCATGTGATATTTACAGATAGCCGAGATAACCGACGGCTTTTCACCCATGCCCAGTGCAGCGGTGGTCATGGTGGTGACCGCGTCCATCAGATAAGCGTTACCGCCAATCACAGACAGTTTTTCTTCGATACCTTCCATTGCACCAATCGGCAGTTTGAACTGACGACGGATGCGGGCGTAAGAGCCAGATGCAGCAGCGACAGTTTTGGTGCCACCGGCTGAGTTAGAAGGCAGTGTGATACAACGGCCTACCGATAAACACTCAACCAGCATACGCCAGCCCTGGCCAGCCATTTTGGCGCCACCGATAATGTAATCCAGCGGTACAAAGATATCTTTGCCGCGTACCGGACCATTCATGAATGGTACGTTCAGCGGGAAGTGGCGGTTGCCGATATCCAGGCCTTTGGTGTCACGTGGAATCAGGGCACAGGTGATACCGATGTCTTCCTGATCACCCAATAAACCATCCGGGTCACGTAGTTTAAACGCCAGACCGACAACCGTCGCCACCGGCGCCAGCGTGATATAGCGTTTGTTAAAGGTCAGGCGCATACCCAACACTTCTTCGCCGTTAAACTCGCCTTTACAGACGATACCAACGTCCGGGATGGCACCGGCGTCAGAGCCAGCTTCCGGGCTGGTTAAGGCAAAGCAGGGGATTTCCTGACCTTCCGCCAAACGAGGCAGGTAGTAGTCTTTTTGCTCTTCGGTTCCATAGTGTTGCAGCAGCTCGCCCGGGCCTAATGAGTTAGGTACACCTACGGTACTGGATAACACGGCACCTTTTGAAGACAGCTTTTGCAGTACGCGGGATTGCGCATACTGAGAGAACTCCAGACCACCGTATTTTTTCTTGATGATCATGGCGAAGAATTTGTTGTCCTTCAGGTATTCCCATACATGCGGTGGCAGGTCGGCTAGCTTGTGGTTCACTTCCCACTCGTCAACCATGCGGCACACTTCATCACACGGGCCATCCAGGAAAGCCTGTTCCTCAGGGGTTAACTGCGCCTGCGGGAAGCTGTGCAGCTTGTGCCAATCTGGCTTACCACTGAAGATATCACCGTCCCACCATACCGTACCGGCATCGATGGCTTCCTGTTCAGTGCGGGACATTTCCGGCATGATCTTTTTAAAGATTTTCAGAACAGGCAGGGTGAGATTGGATTTACGGAACGATTCCACGTTCAGGGCCAGGGCGATAACGGCAAACACCAACCAGCTGAACATACCAAAGGTACCGCTGATGATAGTGCCGAGCGCCATAACCGCGCCAATGGTGAACGTTGCAGTTTGCAATTTAAAGCGTTGATAACTGACGACACCGATGGTGGCAATCAGAATCAAAACCCAGATTAAGCCTTGCATAAGGGCTCCTTGATAAGAGGTCAGACCAGATTCTGCATTAAGCTATTACGCCGGGGCAGAAAAATCAAGATCTGCGCAGTGGATTGTTAATTTCAGGTTAGTTGATACGTAGCGATTTCGTGGCAGGTTTAACCGGATTATGGGTTATTTTTTTGGGCGGTTTGGTCGGCCAGTTGGGCAGGTTGATAACGACGCAGCAACAAATCGGCCTGTTCATCGCCATCTTTAAACTGTTGAATGCGCACCAGCAGATAGTTCAGGGACGGGGCAAACCAGTAAAAGGTCTCGCGATCACTGCCTTCGCGGATTCTGGCGACTTTAATCGCTTCGATTTGGCCGTAGGGCAGGGTTAATTTCTCTTCGGCAACGGCTTTAAAATCCAGCGTGCGAAAGTCACCCCGCTCATTGACGATAGGAAAGTGAAATTCCCGCTGGCCTTGTTGCAGGGCGGCGCGCATGGCAAGCTGATACAACTGATTATCCAGTTCGGCCTGCCAGGGGTGGGTTTTATCGTTAACAAATAGTTTGCCTAATTCGTCATCGAAACGGATATGGGTGGCACGATCTTTACCGGTGCCGGAGCGCTGATATTGATATTCCAGCGGAATGAGCTTTTCGCAGTCGAGCCTGAACAAGCTGAATTCGCGGCGCTCATCAGAGAAAAACAAAAAGGATGCTTCGGAGTGGTAGGACAGGCGATATTGATTATCGCCTGCGTATTCCAGAATTTGTTGTGCGCTGCCCAGTTTACGGCCACTGCGCAGGGCATCATAGCTGGCGTGGTATGGATGCCAATCCAACGCCACAGCAAGCGGACTGATAAATAACAGCAGTCCGCACAGGGCTTTAATCGGCTGCGTAACCTTGTGGGCCAATAAGCTGATTGTCGAGATAGGCATGATCATTTTCCATTTTGAGACGTCCGGTACAAAACCAGTTGCACACCAATGGGTAGATTTGACGTTCCTGCTCCTGAACGCGCTCTGCCAGCGTGTCGGCGGTGTCTTCTTCAAACACGGGGACCCGTGCCTGCAGAATAACCGGCCCGCCATCCAGTTCTGCTGTGACGAAATGTACCGAACAACCGTGTTCTTCGTCGTTGGCGTCAATGGCGCGCTGATGGGTGTGCAATCCTTTGTACTTAGGCAACAAAGATGGATGAATGTTCAACAGGCGTCCAGCAAAATGTTCGACAAATCCGGTACTTAAGATGCGCATAAAGCCCGCCAACACCACTAAATCCGCCTGAAAGATATCAATTGTAGCGGCCAGTGCATGGTCATATTCGTCACGATCGGAATAGGCTTTATGGTCGAGCACCACGGTGGAAATGTCGGCCTGTTCGGCGCGCACTAATCCATAGGCGTCGGCGTTATTGGAAATAACCGCCAGCACCTGACCATCAATTTTCCCGGCGGCGCACTGGTCAATAATGGCCTGCAGGTTGGAGCCGTTACCGGAAATGACAACAACGATATTTTTCATGCTTAGTTAATCTCTACCGCGTCTGCACCATCTTTGCTGGCGATATGTCCGATAACCCAAGCATTTTCGCCCGATGCCTGCAGTGCCGCGACAGCCTGTTCAGCGTGCTGCTGAGGTAATGCGATGATTAAGCCCACACCACAGTTGAAGGTGCGGTACATTTCGTGGGTAGTCACATTGCCCTGTTGCTGTAACCAGTTGAAAATGGCCGGCCACTGCCAGCTGCTGCCATCGATCACGGCTTTGCAGTTGTCAGGTAATACGCGCGGGATATTTTCCCAGAAGCCACCGCCAGTAATATGCGAAATAGCGTGTACCGGGGTGGTTTCTAACAACGCCAATACTGATTTCACGTAGATACGGGTAGGGGTTAATAACCAGTCTGCCAGCGATTTGCCTTCATACATTTCATTGGTGTCGGCGTTGCTGACTTCCAGAATCTTGCGGATCAGCGAGTAACCATTTGAATGCGGGCCGCTTGAACCCAACGCGATCAGCGCATCACCCGCCTGCACTTTGGTACCATCGATCAGATTGTCCTGTTCGACTACGCCTACGCAGAAGCCCGCGATATCGTAGTCTTCACCGTGATACATGCCCGGCATTTCAGCGGTCTCGCCGCCAATCAGCGCACAGCCAGCCTGCTCGCACCCTTCGCCAATACCGCCGACTACGGCCGCTGCGGTATCTACATCCAGTTTGCCGGTGGCATAATAATCAAGGAAAAACAGTGGCTCAGCACCCTGTACAATCAGGTCATTGACGCACATGGCAACCAGGTCAATCCCTACGCCATCGTGGCGCTTTAAATCCATGGCTAAACGCAATTTAGTACCTACACCGTCGGTACCCGAAACCAATAATGGGCGTTTGTATTTTTCCGGAATGGCGCATAACGCACCAAAGCCACCTAAACCACCACGCACTTCCGGACGCGCAGTACGTTTGGCAACAGATTTAATACGCTCTACCAAACGGTTACCCGCATCAATATCTACACCGGCGTCTTTGTAACTCAGGGAAGGGGAAGTGTCGCTCACAGGGTACCTCGTTATATGGGCTGGGAGAAAAATTGCGCGGATTTTAGCAGTTTACGCCACCAAAGGTAACGCTTAATACGCAGTTAACAGGTGCAATTTGCGTGTAAATCTATAAGAATACACAAAAAACTAATTATGAAGATTGTGCTGCGTTCACTCCTTACTCCTCTGACACTGATTATCATGCTGGTCTCCTTGCCGCTGTGTGCGGCTGAGGTAAAGGATCTGTACAGCGCGCAAACCGATGCCAGCTTAAATGACAGCAAGCGCAATCAAACAGCACTGGCGACGGTATTGGTAAAAGTCACCGGTAAAGAACAAATACTGGAACACCCCGCAGTGCGCAGTGCGATGCGCAGAGCCAGCGACCTGCTGTTATCTTTTCGCTTCGATGTGCGCGATGGGCAGCGCGTTTATCTGGCCACTTTCGATCAAAGTAAAGTTGATGCCTTGATTAATACCGCGGACTTTCCGTTGTGGTCATCCATTCGTCCACACACACTGGTGTGGCTGGCGGTGGAAGATGAACAAGGCGAGCGTGTCGTTATTAACGAAGACAGCCCGCAAACGCTGAAATCGGTGCTGCTGACCGAAGTATCACAACGTGGATTGGACGTCAGTTTGCCGCTGATGGATTTGACCGATTTAGCCGTGGTGAGTTTGTACGATATTTGGGGACGGTTTAGTCTGCCGGTGCTGGAAGCCAGTCAACGTTACCAACCCGATATGGTGGTGCTGGCCCGCCTGCATAAAGCGACACCGGAAGCGCCGATGGAAACCGCTGAACAAAACGCCGATGCGCTGGGTACTGATACCATGCCTGGCTGGCAACTAGAATGGCAAAATTTGACCATGGGACAACTGACCCGTGAGCAAATCAGTGGTGACAACCCGCAACTGTTGATTCGCCAATTTGTCGCGGCGATGGCAACCCAACAGGCGCAGCGCTATGCGGTGAGCCTAAGTCAGGATCAGACCGAGTTGCAGACAGTTCAGCTTAAGATCACCAATGTATTTGACTTGTTAGGTTATGAAAATGCCAGACGTTACCTGGCGGGCTTAACCTCGGTGGCGGAGATTCGTACCGCTGAAGTGAATGGCAATGTGGTGACATTTTCCCTGCGACTATACAGCTCTGCGCAGGAATTGCGCCGCACTCTGGCACTGGATGACAAACTCAAAACGGCGCGGGACGAATTCGGCATGCCGGTCTCTGAACTGGAATTTAGTTGGGAGCCCTGATGCAGGAACAGTTGTCGCTGCCAGTTACCCTGCCTGATGACCAGACGTTCGATAGCTTTATTGCGGCGGGCAATGAGGCTTTACTGGCGCATTTGCATGCCCCTCGCCAGGCTGGAAAGTCCGGCGCTTGCCTGACGTTTATTGCCGGTGATGCCGGTAGCGGCAAAAGCCATCTTTTATATGCCATGTGCCATCAACTATCCGCGGCGCAGCAGCAGGTGGGTTATCTGGATTTGCAGTTGCTTGGCCAGCTGCAACCGGCGATGTTAACCGGTCTCGAACATTACGATTTAATTTGTATTGATAATCTGCATTGTCTGGATGGTCACCAATTATGGCAGGAAGCCCTGTTCGATTTGATTAATCGCTGCATTGAGGTGGGGCGCGCGCATTTGGTGGTTACGGCCAACAGTGGGCCAAAGTCGCTGCCGTTACAGCTGGCTGATTTACAAAGCCGCCTGAGTTGGGGCACCACCTTTTCCCTGAGTGCTTTGCAGGATGATGAACTGCAAACCATGCTGATCAAACGTGCGCAATTGCGTGGCATGGTGATGAACCAGGAAGTCGCGCACTTTATTCTGACCCGCTATACCCGTCACAGCCATCGCCTGATGGACTTACTGGCCCGGTTAGATCAGCTTTCTTTGCAGCAGCAAAAAAAGCTGACCATCCCGTTCGTTAAACAGGTGTTATCACTGTAACGGCAGCTTCGCTGTGCCGTGGGCTTGCAAACGCTGAGTGAATTCTTGCGGTAACCAAGGTTGCGTGGTTTTGCCAGACGCTGTACAGCGTGGATCCGCCGGTGCGAAGGTACATAAATAATCTTCACCCGCTGCGATGGCCTGATTATCGCTAAATGCGGCAACGGTAGCTGAGCCGTCCAGTTCGGGAATGATCGACTCAAGAATAAATGCCGCTTTACCTTGTAACGCATCTTTGCCGATGCGGTTTTTCTCTGCCCATCCGGTGATGTTGGTGTCCTGATCCCAGATAACCGTAACGGTGTCGACGCCAAAGGTTTTGACCATCAGCATGTGCTGAAAGTACATGGCAAGGTCTTCTGCGATGGCTGAGTAGTTATAAAAATCCACCCCAGAGTCCGGCGCAAAGAAACCACCGATGTCAGCGGCTGTGTAGCTTAATTGGGTAGCACTGTAGTTGGGTGTTTGACCCGCACCCGTGCCAAAGCGTACGTCTGCTAACGCCTGCATTTCGACTGAGGTGAGCGGATAGGACGACTCCAGCGTTTGATTAATTCGATTGCTACGTGATGCAGAAAAGGGATCACTGGTAGTGCTCAGTGACGCCCAGCGCGCCGGTGAAATATAGTCGTTGGCGTGGGCCAGTTCATGAAACAGTAACCGACTGATATCTTTAGCCATTTCCTCAAAAGGGCGGGATTGACGTTGGGACGCGCTGTAGCCTTTGAAGAAGAATTCATCGTTTTGGGTGTAAGTGGTGTACATGTCAAATTGCAGTGCATCACCAAACGCGGCGCGATAATCTGGTGCATCCAGCAAGGTGTCGCGCTCCTGTGGGGTTTGCCATAAATAGACAGGATCGAGATAGATGGCGCCGGTCGCCGACCAGAAAAACGCCGGAGTAACGTCATAGGAAATCACCACTGCGGTGGTGGCGCGCAATAAACGCATCACATCACTGCCGGCGGCAGAATTACGCAAGTATTCCTCGAATCGCTGGCCCATCCAGTCATGAGAAACCACCACGCGGTTCATCACGTCATCGACAGTGGGCGTTTCGCTGTCCATGGCCAGCAAGGGCAGGGTGCTGAAGCGGCAGGTATTATTGAGCGTATTGCTTACCACGCAATCGACCAGCACATCGGCATAAGGTGAGTCGGCGCGGTAGGGATGAATATCACTACTCATCACCTGCTCGGCGTAAACCGGGAAATAGCCATCTGTGCTGTTTATCGGCGTATCGTCTATCAAAACAAAAGCCTGTTCAGTGGCGGTTTGACCAGAGCTAAAGGTGACCGTGGCTTTAAATTCCAGCAGCGTATCGCGGCTTACCGATGGGGCAGTAAAAAACAGGTATTGCCCGTTGGTGGTGGTAGTTACGGCCGGGCCGCTGACTTGTTGCCAACTGACATTGCTAATGGCGAGATCGCCATCGACTCGTAAAGAAACCGTTTGCTTGCCGGTCCGTGATGCATTGCTGGCAGGCAGTTGTTCCACCGCCGTGTGGTCGAGACGTAATTGCGCGGCAGGTGATGAACTGGCTTGCACGTTGACGCTGATGTCGGCGGATTGCAGGGTGCCGTTTATTTGGCTGGAAAAGCGGAAGGTATAGTTACCCGCGACGTCTACATCGGCACTGACGACTTTGCTGTTGCCTGCCAGAAACTCCAGTTGTACCGGGCCACTGAGTTGTTGCCAGCTAAAATCCGACCCTTCCAGTCCCCGGTTAAATACCGCTGCTAGCCCAAGGGTTTGCCCCTCGACAATTTCTTGCTGTGCGTACAGTGTAAATGGATCGGTGCTACCGCTAGTCGGAGGTGGCATTTGTAGACTACCCCCTCCGCCGCCGCATCCTGCAAGCAATAAACTTCCTGTTACTAACCCAGTTAACTTGTACATAGTTACTCCTGTTGGCTGGCTTTTTTCAGACCTAAACCTAATTCCCGACCGCGTAAGCGGGCGAAATAGCTACAACCGATAAACATCATGCTGGCAAACAATAATTCAACCAGAGCATAAAACCATTCACCGCGATGGTCATACAGCGCGGTTAAACTGTGCAAAAAGTAAAACATGACGATGAAATTGGCCCACGCGTGGGTATAGGGTTTTCCTGCCACCATGCCGGGTAACGGCAGCAGCAAAGGCAGGATAAACACCAGAAAAATAAAAAAGTAGCTGTAAGGCTGTTCGGCGCGTAATACCAACTGCCACAGGGTCACAAAGCTCAGTAATCCGAAGTATCCGATCAGTGCCAGTGCGCGAAAGCGTTTTGTCTTGGGTTGCATAACATTCCTGAAATAAATAACACACCCGGCTCAGTGTGTGTTGTACGCGCAGAGCCGGAAAATCGATGACTTAAAGAATTTCGAGTACTTGCTCGGGCGGACGGCCCAGAGCAGCTTTGCTGCCATTGATGACAATCGGGCGTTCCAGTAATCCGGGGTTGTCTAACAAAGCGGCCAAGAGTTGCGGTTCAGTGACATCCGCATTATCCAGATTAAGCTCTTTGTAGCGGTCTTCTTTGCGACGCATAAAGTCGCGTAATGAGGAGACATTTAAAGCGGCTTGAATATGGCGGATTTGATCTTCGTCCAGACCGGTTTTCAGGTATTCAATAACCTCTGGCTCAATGCCTTGTTGTTGCAGCAGGCTCAACGTTTCGCGACTTTTCGAGCAGCGTGGATTGTGCAGGATTGTAATTTTTGTCATTAGTCTGTAGTTTTTTTGGCAAATGTCGGCGGTTATTTTGCCAAACACACCCACAGAGGTATACACACAATGCTCAAAAAAGGCCTGATTCTGATTGCGGCGCTGGCCGCTTTGCTGGCGGGAATTATGGCTAGTAGCCGTTTATCGGCACAGTTTGAATTGGTCAATGGGCAAACCGGGCGCCTGGACGATTACGCCGGGCGTTATCTTGTGATCAATTATTTCGCCCGCTGGTGCGCGCCTTGTCTGCGTGAAATTCCTGAACTTAACGCCTTCGTCGCAGGCATGGATACCCGCCAAACCGCGTTTTTAGCCGTCGACTGGGATCGTCTGCCGAAAGATAAAATGCAGGCGATGATCGATGAGTTAGACATGCGTTTTTCGGTGGTCAGCGACGACACTAAGATGCCGATTCCTTTTACCCGACCAGATAAATTACCTGCCACCTTTATTCTTGGGCCGGATGGTGAGCTCGCCGCCACTTTGTGGGGAGAGCAAACCGCAGCCAGTATCGACGCCAAACTGGCCGAATTACAGTGATTTGAGTTTGCGCTCCGCTTCTCTTAGTTGATCGATCCGCGCGCGGATACGTTGCTGTTCGAGACGTTGTTCGCCGGTAAAATTATACGCGGTTTGTAATTCGTCGATGGCCTTAGGGTAAACCGATAGCAAGGCGAAAAACTCGGCACGGGCCTGATGCATTTCCATTTTTTGTTTGCTTTCCGAATAGGCATCAGCCAAAAGCTGGTAGCTGAGCGTGTGTTCCGGATTAATCAATAAATAGTCTTTAAGCAGCGCGATGGCTCGCTCATATTGACGGCCCTTAATCAGGGCGTTGGCCAGATTCAGACTCACCACACGATTGCGCGGCATACGTTTTGCCATGGGGTCGAGCAGGGCGATGGCGTCGTCGACCCGTTTTTGTTCCAGCAGAATGTCAGTCATCGCATCGATAAAAAACAGGTTGTCTGGTTGTGCCGCCAACAAACCGGCTAAGGTTTTCTCAGCCTGAGCATACTTTTCGTCGGCAAAATCCAACAATACCAAACCATAGGTGCCTGCCTGTTGCCATGCTGGCAGCGGGTGGTTTTGTATTTTTTCAAAGTAATCACGGTTATTGGCCACATCGTCGCTATAGCGCGCCAAAACCCTTACTTTTGCCAGGGCAAAGCTTTCACTGACCTGTCTCGATTGCGGTGGTACGGCATACATGTCGGCACGAGAGCGTGCATCGGCAATACGCGACTCGGGCAATGGGTGCGTCAACAAAAAAGCGGGCGGTTTGGATTTATACCGATAACGCTCGGCCAATTTTCCAAAAAACGTGCCGGCAGCGTTGGGGTCGAAGCCGGACTTAGATAACATTTGGATGCCAATGCGGTCGGCTTCCTTTTCGTTATCGCGGGTGTAATTGATTGCAGCTTGCTGCGCGCCCGCCATACCGGCACCTAAAATCGCCATCCCCGCCTCGGGATTGGCCATCGACACCAATACACCGCCCAGCATGGATAACATTTGCAGAGGGCTATTATTCTGACTGGCTTCGATAGAGCGCGCGATATGCCGCTGGGTGACGTGGGTAATTTCGTGCGCCAGCACCGACGCTAGTTCGCTTTCATTGTCGGCGGCAATCAATAATCCGGTATGCACGGCCACGTGGCCGCCAAAAAAGGCAAACGCATTAATGTCGCTGTTGTTTATCCAAAAAAACCGAAAAGGGAATTTTACATTGTCAGCTTGGGTGACCAGCCGGTTACCCAGATCCTGCAGGTATTCTTCCAACAAGGGATCATTGACGATGGGTGCCTGAGCGCGCAATTGCCGCATATAGGCATCACCAATGGTACGCTCACGATCGATGCTGATTGCATTTGACGCAACCACACCAATTTCCGGCAGCTGGTTTTTTTGGTGACCCAGGGGAGATGTTTGCGCCATAGCGCCATTGGCAAACAGGGCCAGAACAATTAAAGAGGTTCGAAACATTCCTGCAACTCGTTTCATACTGCAGCCAGTTTGAGCGGCTAACGACGGCAAAGTTCCCTTTAGCCGCTGATTCTTATTCACCTAAGGTACGGACTTCATTAGCATTTTACAATGCTGTAAAGCGATAAATAAGCTCGATGAAGCGTTCAGCTTCATTACGGAACAATGATATGCTATCTCCACCAAATGACGATGAGACGAGCCGTTGATAGCACAGTTGGATATTCGGGCGATGCGCTGTCCTATGGCGCTGTTGACCAGCAAACGCTGGATTGCCGATTTGCCTCGTCATCACCCAGCCAGACTGTTGATTAGTGAACGGCGTGAGCATCAGGATATTGTGAACTGGTTGCGCCGAGAAAATATCGATTTTTGTTATAACCCTGTCCCACAAGGGATAGAGCTGAAACTTTTTGTAACGATGGATGAGCCAGATGTTCCAGATCTTTAGTCAGTGGTACAAACGTAAGTTTTCTGATCCGGATGCCGCGACACTCGCAGCACTGATTCTGGTGTCGGTGTTAGTGCTGGCGTTCTGGGGCAATATGCTGATGCCGGTGATTGTGGCGATTGTATTGGCCTACCTGTTGGACTGGCCGGTGGAACGTATGGCCCGTTTGGGCGTGGGGCGCACGCTGGGCACCAGCCTGGTGGTATTGATTGCCGTCACGCTATTCCTGTTTATGTTGCTGGGTTTGGCGCCACTGGTTTTTAAACAGGGCGTTAATCTGCTCAGTGAAACCCCTGCAATCTGGGCCAAAACCAAACAATGGATGCTGATGTTGCCTGAACGCTACCCGGATTTTGTCGATGCGCAGCAGGTTCAGCAGTTATGGCAATCAGTTAATGACCATATTGTGCAATACGGCCAAGAGTTGATAACCGAATCGTTTGGATCATTAGTGAATGTGGCAGCCTTGTTGATTTATTTCATTCTGGTGCCTTTGATGGTGTTCTTTATGCTCAAGGACAAGCAGGTATTGCTGACTCACATTGGTCGGTTGTTACCGCGTGAACGCCGCCTGATCAAACAGGTTGGGGTAGAGATGAATGGACAAATCATCAATTACATTCGCGGTAAAGTGATTGAAATCCTGATTGTTGGCTCTGCGTCTGCGGTTACTTTTGCGCTGATGGATTTACGTTATTCGTTGTTGCTCGGTGTATTGATCGGATTATCCGTGTTGATCCCGTATATCGGCGCGGCAGTGGTGACCATTCCGGTCGCGGTGGTGGCGTTGTTTCAGTGGGGTGTGACGGCAGATTTTTGGTATCTGATGACCGCGTACGCCATCATTCAGGCGTTAGATGGCAATTTGCTGGTGCCTTTGCTGTTTTCCGAAGCGGTGAGTTTGCATCCGGTGTATATCATTATTGCCGTGTTGTTTTTCGGAGGTATGTGGGGCTTTTGGGGGGTGTTCTTTGCTATCCCGCTGGCCACACTGGTTAAAGCGGTGGGCACCGCCTGGTCGGAAACATCCCAACCAAGCGTTGCAGTTAGCGAGTCGTAATTCGCCTGAGGCTGGTTTACTGATTTAAGTAAGCCAGCACCACCTCGTGGTGGTCTTTGGTTTTAAATTTATCAAACACATGGGCGATAGTGCCGTTCTCATCGATCAGGAAACTGATGCGATGCAGTCCATCAAATTCCCGGCCCATAAATTTTTTCGGTCCCCACACTCCAAACTTGTCGGCCACGGTATGATCTTCATCGGATAGCAGAGTGAAGTTGAGATTGTCCCGTTCAATAAATTTTGGCAATCGCTTAACCGGATCGGTGCTGATTCCCAGTACTTTGACCCCATGGGTATCGAGGTCGGCTTTGCTGTCACGCAGACCCTGCGCCTGCACGGTACAACCCGGGGTCATGGCTTTGGGGTAGAAATACACCAGCACTTTCTGACCACGAAACTGACTTAATGTTGTTGGCGTATTGTTTTCATCTGGCAGGGTAAAATCGGGGGCAGTTTGGCCCGCTTGTAGCATTTGCATGATGGCTCCTTTTTAACTTGTCAGGGCCTGATATGGTGACAGCAGGCGAACAGATCAAGCATGGATAAAATTGTGTTCAAAACCGCGTGAAAATTAATCGGCCAAATTTGCCTAAAGATTGCGCAGTTCGCTTGCGCTCGCCTTGTAATTTAGGGGGGCGGTCAGTATCATCGGGCGCGTATTTAGCACGGAGCCCCTATGTTCAAAGGTAGTATTGTTGCGCTAATCACCCCCATGCATGAAAACGGCGATGTTGATTTCGTCGCATTGCAGCGGCTGGTCGATTTTCATGTTGACGCAGGCACCCATGGTATCGTCTCGGTAGGGACGACCGGTGAGTCAGCAACACTGCCGGTTGATGAGCACATTGCCGTAGTCAAGGCGACCGTGGATTATGCCGCCGGGCGGATTCCGGTATTGGCCGGCAGTGGTGCTAACTCCACCGCCGAAGCCATCGAACTGAGTCAGGCTATGGCACCGCTGGGCGTAGACGGTTTTCTCAGTGTCGTGCCGTATTACAACAAACCTCAACAGCGTGGCATGATTGCCCACTTCGAGGCCGTTGCCGATAGCACGGATAAACCGGTACTGCTCTACAATGTGCCGGGTCGCACAGTCGCGGATATGCTGCCGGAAACCGTGATTGCCTTATCACAGCACCCAAAGATTGTCGGTATTAAAGAAGCGACTGGTGACCTGTCGCGGATTGGCAAGATCAAAGCGGGTGTCACTGACGATTTTGTATTGTTAAGTGGCGACGATGAAACCGGCTGTGAGTTTATTTGCCAAGGTGGTGATGGCGTTATTTCTGTTACCAATAACGTTGCACCGGCATTGATGGCAAAAATGGTCAATGCGGCGCTGGCTGGGGAGCATGAGGTTGCTAATCAGATCAATGCCCATCTAATACCGCTACACAAAACATTATTTATTGAACCGAATCCGGTTATGCCGAAGTACGCTTTGTACCGTATGGGGCTGACGGAATCGGACTTTATCCGCTTACCCATGGTATGTGCGGAACCAAATAACAAGAAGATTATCGAAAGGGTCATGCTCGATATGGGCCTGATTGATTAAAGGAGTTCGCATGAATCGACAAGTTGTACTGTCGTTAGCCATTGGTCTGGCACTCGCCGGTTGTAGTTCTATGGAAAGTCGCCGCACGGCAAATGGGGACTTTGACTATACCAAAGTGAAACAACGTGATGCGTTGCAGGTGCCAGCAGGTCTGGATAAGCCCGAATTTAGTAATGAATATGCTATTCCTGAGATAGGCAAAGATGCGCCGCGTCAGTTGGTCGGTGAGAAGCTGGATATTTCTTCCCCACATCTGGTATTGGCAACCGTTAGCGGCTCACACGTTGAAGAAGGCAGTCGTGATGCCATGGTAATGTTCGACAAAGTCGACGACAGCAAACCGTTAGATACCCAGGTGTGGGATAACTTATTAAGTTATCTGGAAGAGCAAAATATCGGCGTAATGAGCTTTGATAAAGACCAACAGGCTCTGGTAACAGATTGGCTGGTGTATCAGGAGCAAAGCAGCTCATGGCTAAGCACCAGTAGCGTAGATCGCAAAGTGGCGCAGCAGTTTGAATTCCGTCTGGAAATGAAACCACACGGGCGCAGTGCAGTATTGACGGCGCACCTGCGAGATTATCAGGAAACCCTGAACGAGCAGATCAATGCCACCATTGAAGACATTGATACCCGTCGTGCCGAAGTGGATATGCTGAATAAAGTGCTGGCCCACTATGAGAATCAATTGCTGATTGCCAATGCTGAGCGAGCAGCGAAAATTCGCGAAGGCCTGCAATCTGAGCTGGGCTTTGACGCCAAAGGTCAGGCGGCTGTGCTGGTTGAGGGTGACTTCCAGGTAACCTGGCCGCGCCTGTTGCTGGTGCTGAAAAAACTTGGCTTCAATGTCACCGATTTGGATCAATCCAGCGGCCTGATTTATGCTGATTTCCAGGGCAAGGAAAGCAGTTGGTGGGACAGCCTGTTTGGTTCTGACAAAGGACTTAAACTGGAACAGAAAGAATACCATTTACAGGTGGGTGATTTGGGCCGTCAAACCTCAATTACCTTCCTGAACAAAGACAATCAGGTGTTTGATGCGCAAGCATTAAAAGACCTGTATTCGCCGTTTTCTGCGGTAATGGCAGAAGACAACCTCGATCTTTAATTACGAGACCCGATTAATGGAAAAGCGCGCCGAACTGTACCGTGGTAAAGCAAAAACAGTTTTTACCACAGACGATCCTAATCTGTTGATTTTGCAATTTCGAAACGATACCTCAGCGTTTGATGGTGAGCGTATCGAGCAGTTAGCACGCAAGGGCATGGTGAACAATAAGTTCAACCATTTCATTATGACCAAGCTGCAGGAAGCCGGGATTCCGACTCAATTGGAAGCCCTGTTGAGCGATACAGAATCGCTGGTGAAAAAGCTGGAAATGATCCCGGTAGAGTGTGTGGTGCGCAATCGTGCGGCAGGCTCACTGGTGCGTCGATTAGGCGTGCAGGAAGGCATGACGCTGAATCCACCAACGTTTGAATTGTTCCTGAAAAACGACGCGTTACATGATCCAATGGTCAACGAATCTCATGCGATTGCATTCGGTTGGGCAACAGAAGCACAACTGGCTCAGATGAAAACGCTGACCTTTAAAGTGAATCAGGTACTGACACAGTTGTTTGATGCGGCTGGCTTAATTCTGGTGGATTACAAACTGGAATTCGGTGTGTTTAACGGCGAAATCATGTTGGGTGATGAGTTTAGTCCGGACGGTTGCCGTTTGTGGGACAAAGAAACCATGCAAAAAATGGATAAAGACCGTTTCCGTCAGGGACTGGGTGGCGTAGTAGAAGCCTACGAAGAGGTGGCCAACCGCCTGGGTGTGCAACTTTAATCTGCTATCAATATAAAAAAGCCCCGCATTTGCGGGGCTTTTTTATTGCAGCGATTAGCAACCGTTGAATAAGTCCAGCGCGGGGTCGTACACACTGGACTGCACGCCGAGTAAACCAAGCAGGGTGTGGCTCAAATTATCGTGGCTGATGGTAGCAGCATCGACCGGGCAATCCGGCGAGACTCCCTGATTTTGCCACAGATACCAAGGCACACGTTTTTGTACCTCGGGTGCCATATCATAGGGTAAACCGTGCAGATAATAGTTATCTTCACCCAGCGACTCACCGTGATCTGAGATGTAGACAAACTGGCTGTTTAGCTGCGGATGCGCTGCCAGTGTGTCGATGATGCCGCTTAACACAAAATCGGTATACAACAGGGTGTTGTCATAGCTATTGATGATTTCCTGCTGACTGCAATGCTGGATATCCGCGCGCGGACAATCTGGTAGAAATCTCGCAAAATCAGCCGGATAACGCTTGTAATAGGTGGGGCCATGGGAGCCAATCATATGCATCACAATCAGGCGTGGTTTTTCCGATGGGGTAGCCAGCACCTGTTGTAATTCACGGACTAAGACCTCGTCGAAACAGGTATGGCCGTCACATAAAGGATCACTGGCGTCAACAGGGACGGTAATGGTCGGCACCCGCGCGCACACTCCTTTACACCCACCATCATCATCAATCCAGCTCACCGCAAAGCCGGCGCGCTGGGCAATATCTAGGATGTTGTCCTGATTCTGAGCGATATCCGCATCGTAATTACTGCGGGATAAGAATGAAAACATGCAGGGCACGGATACGGCCGTGGCTGTGCCACAACTTTGCGTGGGCGGTAATACGCGCATCGTGTGTTTTGCTGTGTATTCGTTGGTATTACGCCCATAGCCATAATACGCCATGTTCTGCGCCCGCGCGGTTTCGCCTAACATCAGCACCATGACATCCGGTGCTTGCTGAGGATCCAGCGTCGGCGATTCGTCCAATACGCTAAATGGAGTAGGGTCAATAAAGTAATTGGCGCGCACATATTTGATTGTGCTTTTGCTGAATTCGAACGGTGAGAGTAAACGACGTAATTCCGTATGATTACGCCCGGTTATGGCAAAGTCCTGATAATAAAACTGGGCAATCCCCCACAGCGATATCGCGGCGGCGGCAATCATGCCGATACGCATGGCAAGTTCTTTATACCAGCGGCGATACTGAACGCGCTGATTCATGATCCAGACGACCGGTAACAGGCCAGTCAACAAAAACACCAATGTGGCACTGAGACTAAAATAGCTGCTGGCTTCGGCCTGATTGGTTTGCATGATATTTTCGATCATGTCGTAATTAAACAGCGTGCCATATGCCCATCCGGCATACATCACGGGCGCAGCTAGCAGGGTGGTGATGACAATCAAACCTTTGCCAATTTTGGGCCACAGCAACAGGCTGAACAGCACCATTTGCAGGCAGAAAATCAGCCCCACCGCCGCTAGCAGAAAACCGACAGGCAATATGCCGTCTTCGCTGGATACCTGAATCAGCCGTTTAAAAAACGGCAAATTATAAATCCCGGTATAGAGCAGAGCTAACAGGGCAATCATCCAATGGCTTTGCAAGGGACGTTCGCGTAACGCGTTAAACCACTTAAAACGCATGTTTTACCTCTACGCGAATTTCAAAATTATCCAGGTTGGGATCATCGCCAATGGGGTGGGCGAGATCGATGTGCACGACTTGACGGTCACTGGAGTGGGTGGAAAAAAAGCGTGCGCCGATACCCACACTTTGCAGCCAGCCGGGATACGCGGGCATGATTTGCGCGTCGCCGCTGACGCGTCCGACGTCATAAAACGCCGCACCGCCCAGTTCAAACAGACGCCACAAATTGATATGCGGGTAATACCGCAGCTCATTAGTGATTTTTACTGTACGCTCGCCGTGCTGATATTGCAGTGGCAGGCCGCGAAAGTCGCTGTCGCCGCCGAGAGTCAGAGGCTCATCCGCATAGGCGTTATTCAGGACATCCAGCGACACGCCGGTGTACCAGGCAAACGTTTTGTTGAGGGTATAAAACGACTCGCTTTGCACCGACGCCAGAACTTGATGGCCCATATCGTTGTTGTAGCGCCAGCGCCAATTGGCTTTACTGAGTAATAGCCAGTTCTCACCCAGAGAGAAGCCCTTGCTGACACTCCCGCGTGTTTGCCAGGTTTGCGCTGTGGTATTGTTGGACGGGCTGAAGCCGGCAGATAATTTTAGCTGCCAACCCAGATTAAAATCTTCGATATGCCCGATTAAATGCACATCCTGTAAGACATGAAAGTCATTTTGCAGCCATTCCACGCCCGCCCAGATAAAGTTCAGATCACGGTCTTGCAGCGCGAGTTCAGCCGGGATGTCGGTGAAGCTGTGTTTTTCCTGCTCGAAACCGATATGCCAGCGCTTTACAAAATCATCAGCGGCATATAACTGGCCATAACTCAGGTTCGTTTGGTGCACCTCCTGCGCAAAGTTAACTTCGCCACTGGCACCATAAAACAGGGTGTCGATACGTTTTTCATGGTTGGTGTAGACCAATCCGCCCCAGCGAGAGCCCAGACTGACAAAGGGCTTATTGATGCCCAGGCCGATTTGTTCGCCATCGTCATTGTCTACCAGCCGTACTAAGGCATTGGCGTTGTAACCCAGATAAAGCGGTATATCCATGTCCAGCTTGTAACCGGTGCGTTGTGCATCACTAAAATATTCAAAATCTGCGTCGATGCCATAACCAAGTAGGTTGCGGTCTTTAATCCCTACAGCGAAATGGTTTTTGCCGCCTTTGCGCCCAAAATCGAGGGTGGGCAGCAATGACCAGTTATCCCAGGTTTCTACTTTAAGCACCGGCTGTTCACTACTGTTATCCAGCGTTACTTTGGCGTCGCGAATATAGCGCTTGCTGCGTAAATGCCGGGCGACTTCATCGAGATCGATGCTGCCCTCGATACAGGTAGCCAGATAAGCCAGCTCGTTTTCCAGCGTGCTTTGGCGAGTGTCGATATGCAGGTAATTGGCCAGACGATGAAACCAATAGGTCTCTGCCTCATTCTCATCGAATATGGGATGAACAATATATTCGCGCTGTGGCGTTGATTCACACGCAAACGCTTGAGGGACAGCGAGCAGTAAACTAGCGTACAGCCATTTTCGCGAAACAGTTACCACAGAGTCTCCACAAATTGGTCATGTCAGTGTTAACGATAAACCTAGAAACTTAGCAATAACTTAAAAATTCAACAATCTATTAACGAATACACCAGTAGTGAACGTTTTGCTCGTTGAGAAAGGACTCCGCCTGCTTACCGTGCAGCATGGCAAGGGTGGCCAGCATGCCGGCTTGCACGCAAAATTGCGCGGCGACAGTTACGGAGCGGGGTGCGAACTCGACCGGATAACCGGTTTTTGGGTTGAGAATATGACCGTAACGCTGGCCATTGTGTTCGATGACACGATTTGTATCGCCGCTAGTGGCAAGCCCGCCCGACTGGATTTGTAACACTTTGCCGGCCTGTCCTGGCTCCAATGGGTTTTCCACCCCAATGAACCAGGTTTTATCGTGCTGACGTGGTTGGGTAACCTGCAGGTCACCGCCAAAGTTAATCAGTGCCGAGTGGTCGGGTGACAACGAATGAACTAATCGTGCGACTTTATCCACCGCATACTCTTTGCCGATGCCGCCAAAATCCAGCTCAACGCCGGCAGGAACAACAACAAAGTCCTCATCAAATTTAATTTGTTGCCAATCGATAAATGGTAGCAGGGCGTCTACTTCAGCCTGGCTTGGAATAACGTTTGAACCGTCAAAACGCCATAGTTTACGCAATACCCCTGAGGTTACATCAAACAGACCGTCACTGAGGCGATAGCAGGTATCAGCAAACATCAATAGCTTATGAGTTTCTGCATCTATGGGGACCGGCCGGCCATCACTGTTGTTGATCGCATGCATCAGGTTATCGTTGCGATAGCGACTGAACTTGCGCTCAATTCGCCAGGTTTCCTGTGCCGCCATGTGAATAATGGCGTCTGCATCGGCACAGTCCACCTCCAGCAAGATTTCACACGGGCTGGCCATGGCGGTAAAACGACCACAAATGTGGTCGTTTTCCTTGCTGATTTGAACTGTGGGTTGCATTAGAAGTGGTAGCTGACCTGAAATATCAATGCCTTAACAGCAGGATACAGATCCAGATTGGCTAAGTCACCCGGTGCGTCGAATCCGGCGTTCTTTGGAGACTGTTGGTAATACTCCAGTCGGAATGCCAGTTCATCACCACCATTTAACGGCATGCCGTACTTGAGGCCGACCGTATAGGTATCCATTTCACCAATACGATAATCGGCACTGACGTAGGCCGGTAAGGCCTCTCCATCATTTAGGAATGGGCGGTAAAATTCTGCTGCCGATTGCTGATAGAAACGCAGATGCGGTTGGATATAGTGGCCATCCCCCAGATTTACGCGCAGACGCGTATCGATAGTATGGGAGTCGATTTTCCAGTCGTCGGTTGCAAAGCGATACGATACGTCTGCTACAGCATGATCAAATGCATATTTACCCTGCACAAAAATGCTGTGTTTGGTGCGCGAATCCGGTCGGTTTTCATACAGGTTCTGCTGCAACAGTCCCTGATTATCCACCACGCTCACCATTTTAAATGGGTCGGTCAGATAGCCATCTACCTGGGAATATCCATAGTTGGCCTGCACTAATAAACGGCGATTGATGACCTGAGTGATGCCAAATAACAGGTCTACAGTCGTTTTACTGTCGCTGCTTTTAGCGCGCGTCGCGTCGTACTCATCGCGATCATCATCAATCCCGTTATCATCCTGATCCTCAAACTCGTCGTCATTGAACCCGCCAAACACATATTGGCTGCTAAACGGCACGGGTAATCCGCCTTCAGGCTTGATGGTGTCGTAAGCTAAAGACAGCCCCGCGGACAAATTGGTGTTTTTGCGATTAAAGTCTTTTGCCAATGAGCCATTCACCGACACAGAGAAATAGTCATATTCGGCGGAAATGTTGGTGCCGATACTGCCAGTTAGGGTATCAGACAACGGTTGGGTCCATTGGGCACTGGCCTGAACGCGGGTATCGTGGAAGGTATCATCTAGCGGTACTTCACCCGCGGCGACAGTGTACGCGCCTTTACCAGACGGGCGGGTAAAGGTTTGCGGTGTCGATTGCGGCACGGCACCATTGGCAGACGCGCCGGTTAAACCGTCGATGACCAATTTGCCATTAAAAATGTGGTTATCGCCAAAGTCTTTTTTGGCATTAATAACACCCTCAACGGCGGTGACACGATCCTGTTCTCCGTAATACAGCACTGCGGTATCGAACTGCCACTGATTGGTTTCCTCTGCGTGCGCGCCATTACTAAGCAATTGCGCACTGGCCGCAGCTAATGCCAGTGAAATGGATGATGATTTGGTTAATTGCATCCGCAACCTCCACCGGCAAACGAACGTCCACCACTGGTCGCTTCTTTACTGAAGTAAATGTGATCATCCAGACCAATGTCGACGCCTTCGGCATCCAGCGCCATTTCATCTTTGGCTAACAAGTCACGCTCCCAAGGTTGAACGCCTAATGAGGCACAACCACCGAGTTGGGCAATTAAAAGAGCAAGGGCGAGTTTTTGAAGTTTACTGCGCATCAGACGACTCCTCGGCTAACAGGGTTTCAATTTCACGGCGATAGTCCGCTTGTTTGCTTTGCAAAAAGCCTTTGTGAGCGAAACGGATATTGCCCTGGGTATCAATCAGGTAACTGGTAGGCATACCGGGTAACTGGTACTTGCCGGCAATCTCACCCTGTGGGTCAAACACCACGGGGAAGGTGGCGGGCAATTGCTTAAGAAACTGGTTTGCGTCCGCCTGATTGGCATCCACATTCACGGCAACGATAACCAGACCTTTTGCTGCGTAGTCTTGCTGCAGCTGGTTCATAAATGGAAAAGAGTTCACGCAGGGCTTACACCAGGACGCCCAGAAATCCAAATAAACGACTTTACCCTGCAAGTCCTGCAAGCTGCCCGGCAGTTGAGGGTGGGCTAACACAAAATTTGGCGCAGTGACGGCACTGGCACATAGGCTAAACAGGGCAAACAGGCTGGCAAGTATTCTCATTACAAAACCACTAATACATTGATGATGGAAATCAGTGTATTAGTGGTTTCTTAATTGTCTCTTAAAAATTGCCGTATTGCTCGGTGGGTAAATAATAATATTCGCGATAATCAGTGGGGGCTGCACAGCTGGGCAGGGCGTTATTGATAGTCAGCGCGTAATAATCCCGGCGATGGGCATTGCCGAGCGAGGTTGCATTACTTAAATCAAAGCAAACGAGCGGCAAGTCTGCGGGGGCAAGCACTACACCATCCGGATAGCGCTGCAACCATTGCCAAGCTTGCTGGTATTCCAGATTATGGTCGGCATGATAGCCAAAGTGATAGGTTGGCCAGCGGCTGAACAATAAAAACTGTTCACGGAAATCCAGCATCGCAACTGGGCGACTGACATCATGCACTTTTGCTAAATTCTGCAGGACATTCACCGGGGTTCTGACCGGTTGTAAAACGGCATAACCCCACAAGCTGTATATGAGCCACAGCGCAGGCGCGAACAACAGCCAGCTATTTGCCGGTTTACGGTAGGTGGCCACAGAAATTATCAGTCCAATAGTACCCAGTGTCACCAGCATCCACCAAGGTCTGACAGGGTACTGGTCGTTCAATTTCGCCATCAGATGCAGATCCAGCAAACCTAAGACGCCGGCTAATGTGAGCAGGGCAGCAATCAACAGCACTATGCTCCACAGAATGCGTTTAGGCCATGCCCGACTGAGTAGTTGTTGCAAATATGGTGCGCAAATCAGCGCCAGCATGGGCACCGCCGGTAACATATAAACGCCACGTTTCCCTGGGCTCAGGCTGAAAAACAGGATCACCAGCATAACCCATATCAGGGGAACGGCAATGCGGCGGTCACCTTGCTTAATGGCTTGCCACCAGGGTTTAATTAACCAGGGTATCATCATGCTGAGCGGCAGCCAGAAGACAGGAATAACTTCGACCAGGTAATACCAAAAAGGCTTAATATGGTGCCAGGAGTCTGCATAGCGCTTGGCAGTTTGTTTAAGCAAAATATTGTCGCGGTAGGCATCGAATGCCGGATTATTAGCCTGCTCAACCAACAGCAGCATCGGCACAACCCATAATCCAATAGCCAGCAGGAAAAATAACGGACCGAGCCACCAGTTAGGTTTGCCGGTGATTTCCCGAGGCTGCGGACGCCATTTGCGCATAGCGAAAAAAGGGATCAGCATAAGTAACGGTAAGAAACCGACGCCTTTGGTAATCACGCCCAGCCCCATAAAAAACCAGGCAATAAAATACCAACGCCAGTTTGGCCCGTCACAGAAATGGCGCATCAGGCCATAACAACCGAGCGTGATCCAACAACACACCATGGCATCGATTTGCGCAGTTTTGCTTTGTAAGGTGAATTGCAGTGTCAGCAGTAATAATGCCGCGGCAATCAACCCGGTTTGCGCTGACCAAAGACGTTTGCCCAGGTCATATACCAGGAATATCGTTAACAATGCGCACAAGGCCGAGGGCAATAAAAAGGCCAGCGACAGATTGCCTGTCAGTTTGTAAAACAGTGCAATTGTCCACATGAACACGGGCGGCTTATCCGGGTATAACTCGCCACCGCGGGCTGGGAAAAACCACTGGCCCGTTTCGACCATCTCTTTTGCAATTTGGGCAAAACGGGGCTCGTCAGCCGGCCAGGGCGCGCGCATCCCCATCCCGGCGAAGATGACTACGATGGCAACTGCCACCAATAACCAGCCTAGTTTGCGCAGTGTGTCGGCAGATACGTGTTGGGATGGACTCATGATTGGGAAACTTCCGATTCTTCCTGCCAATCAAGCGGTACTTGCTTGCGTGTTTTATTGTACAGGTGCCAGCTGAGTAACGTTGCAATGATAAACAGGGCAACACCGAGGAAAAGTTTGGCCGAAGAGCCTACTGAGGTGCCTGAGCCAGCCAGCGCGAAAATCAGCATTTGTGGCAAGTAACCAACGAAGGAACCACCCAGAAAACGTCGCGCGGGTGTGTGACTGGTGCCAGCAATTAAATTCGTCAGCAGGTTATTACCGACAGGCAATAGTCGAATTGTCAGGGTTTTGCGAAACGTCTGTTGCTGCAAAAAACGTCCAATACTGCGTTGTTTCCCGAAATACCGGGCAGCGATGGTGCGGGACAATATCAGTCTGGCAACTGCATAAGAGCAAGCCGCGCCAAGGGTAACGCCCAAGGTACTAAGTAACGTGCCCATCCAGGTTGCGAACAGGAATCCACCGGCAAATGCCAATAGTTGCCTGGGCATACCCACGGCACTAAGACCGGCACATAACAATACGAATTGCAGCATTCCGGTATACGTATTTTGCTCTACATGAGATTTAAGCCACTCAACCCCGAAACGACCGCCCCAATCAACGCTGGACAAGAATATGGCGACAACGGAAAGGGTAAGAATTAATCCTACCCCTTTTAAAATTTGGCGCAGTTGCACCGAGTTTTGTGTCATGGCTCGATGTACTCGGCAATACGGCTGCGTTTTTGTAACCACATCACGCCGAAAATATCCACCAGACCGACCCAGGCACGATTGAGCATATTGTATTTAGAGACGCCGGCCATGCGGTCGCGATGGTGCACCACACTGATGATGATTTCACCACCTGCACGTCTTACCAATGCCGGGATAAAGCGGTGCATATGGCTGAAGTAGGGCAGTTCTAAAAACGTTTCACGAGGAAATATTTTTAGTCCACAGCCTGTGTCGGGCGTGCCATCACCTAACATGGCTGAGCGGATTTTATTGGCAAAACGGCTTTGAAATCGTTTCCAGGCGGTATCTTTACGATTTTTACGGTAACCACATACGGCGAAGTGTTGTGCCTGGCACTGTGCAGCTTTAACTAACATTGCCGGGATATCAGCCGGGTCATTCTGACCATCTGCATCCAGGGTGACAATCCACGGATAATTGGCCGCTTTAACCCCGGAACGTACCGCCGTGCTCTGCCCACAACTGTTTTTATGCCGCACGATTTGTAGTTGTGCGCCCATTTCCGTTTGCAATTCTTTCAGTACATTAAGGGTATTGTCATCGCTGCCATCATCGATATAGATGATCTCGAAGTTTTCCTGTACCGGCGTCAGCGCCGTCACGATTTCGGTGACTAATGGACGGATGTTGTCTTGTTCATTTTTGGCGGGGATCACCACGGAAACTGCTTTCATTTATTACCCTGAACATAAAAAAGTAGCGAGTGTAACGGCGGATTATTAAATATTTCTTAATGCTCCGGGTCGCGCTCCAATAATTCCGAAATGGTAACAGATTATTTCTTCTCTCCAAACTGATCGAGTTTCCAAGGCTGTTACCACTCCTGTTTCGTTGCGATTCGAGGATGGCGGCTGGTTGAAAAATGAGTCAATCGGCTGCTTTTTGTGCATGACAAATACTTTGCAATACAACGACTTGAGCGCTATAAATTGGACTAGCTAACCAGAGGTGAGCTTTTTAAGGGGTGAAATATTCTCTTGAATGGCGAAAAACAATAAAAGCATCCTAATTACAGCGAACGTAAAAAAGTATTGATGGTTGGTGAATAAGTATAAATAAACAACAACTTGGAGAAATGCATGAAGAATTCCAGATCCTACCTGGCGCAGACTATTGGAGCGATTCTATGTGGTGGTGCAGCTTCGCTGGCACTGTCAAATGTTGCCATCGCACAAGATGATGCGGCTGCGCAGCAACAAGATAAAAGTTTAGAGAAAATTGCGGTTGTTGGTACCCGTGCCGCACCGCGTTCAATCGGTGACTCGCCAGTACCAGTCGATATCATCGGTGGGGATGAGTTTGAGAATCAGGGCTCTACCGACATGATTTCCATGTTGCAAACAGTAGTGCCTTCACTGAACGTTAATGAACAACCGATCAACGACGCTTCTACGTTAGTGCGCCCGGCCAACTTGCGGGGCTTAGCTTCTGACCACACCCTGATATTAGTCAATGGTAAGCGTCGTCATCGCAGCGCGGTAATTACTTTCTTGGGTGGTGGTTTGTCTGATGGTGCTCAAGGCCCGGACATCTCTGTTATTCCTGCTGTTGCGCTGAAACAAGTCGAAGTGCTGCGTGACGGCGCAGCCGCGCAATATGGCTCAGATGCCATTGCCGGTGTGGTTAACTTTGTACTGGACGACAGTGATACCGGCGGCACATTTGAAGCGCGTTACGGCTCATATTATGAAGGTGATGGTGACACCTGGCAGTTCTCCGGCAATGTTGGTTTACCGCTGACTAAGTCTGGTTTTGCTAATTTGTCGATGGAATATAAAGAAGCAGAGCCAACCAGTCGCAGTGTTCAGCGTGACGATGCCGCAGGACTAGTGGCAGGTGGCAATGT
The DNA here is from genome assembly GCF_004329715.1 of Bowmanella sp. JS7-9. Classification (GTDB taxonomy): domain Bacteria; phylum Pseudomonadota; class Gammaproteobacteria; order Enterobacterales; family Alteromonadaceae; genus Pseudobowmanella; species Pseudobowmanella zhangzhouensis. The sequence goes on along the minus strand of NZ_JXSY01000013.1, from coordinate 80,040 downwards.
GTTTGTAGCTGATCCGGCACAGGTATGGGGTAACCCTGAGTTCAAATATGACTTTAAATTCTTCGGTAATTTTGGTCTGGACTTAGGTGATGATAAAGAAGCCTACATGTTTGTTAACTGGGCTGAGCGTGAAGTTGAAGGTGGTTTCTATTACCGTAATCCGCACACTCGGGGCGGTGTGTACAATGGTGGCATCGAAGCCGCAGATATCGACGGTGATGGCAATATTGATGAGGATGAGGGTTACCAGTTACTGCTGGTTGGCGACTTAACCGGCGATATGTCTGGCAATTGTCCTACCGATATTCGTACCGGCGACAATGTATTATTGAATCCTCGATATCAGGCCGAAGTAGCGAATAACCCTGATTGCTGGTCATTCAATGAAATGTTCCCTGGTGGTTTTACCCCTAAATTTGGTGGCACCATCGTTGATCACTCGATCGTAATGGGGACACGCGGTGAGTTGGATAATGAATGGAACTACGATGTGAGTATGTCAATGGGCTCAAATACCGTTGATTACTTTATTCGCAATACCATTAACCCATCATTGGGCCCAGACTCTCCGAATGAATTCAAACCTGGAAAATATATTCAGGAAGAAAAGAGTTTTAACCTGGATTTCTCAAAATTCTTTGAGGCGTCAAACGTGAACGTGGCAGCCGGTATGGAAGTCCGTTACGAAAGCTTTGAAGCTATCGCAGGTGACGCCAAATCTTATGAAGTTGGTCCACTCGCTTCGCAGGGATTCGGTATCGGTTCCAATGGTTTCCCTGGCTTGTCTGCTAAATTCCAGGGTAAAGATAGCCGTAACAGTAAAGCGTTCTATCTCGATACAGAATGGGCAGCGACTGACGATTTGTTGTTTGGCGCGGCTATCCGTTATGAGGATTTCTCCGATTTCGGTAATACCACCAAAGGTAAGTTTTCTGCTCGCTACCAGGTTTCGGACACGTTAGCGTTGCGTGGTGCTTATGCGACAGGCTTCAAAGCGCCGACCATTGGTCAGAGTACTGTGCGTAACGTGACCACGGCGTTTTCGCCAAGTGGTTTGATTGACCGTGCGACGTTACCGCCTACCGATCCGATTTCAATCCAGAAAGGTGCGACACCGCTGCAACCAGAAGAATCAACCAGCATGAGTTTTGGTTTTGTTGCTGAATTCGAAAACGGCTTGTTTGTGACTGTCGACTATTTCGATATTGATGTTGATGATCGTATTAGTACCACATCTGGTATTTCTCTGACCCAAGCGGACATCGATGCGTTATTGGCTCAGGGTGTGACAGATGCATCCAGCTTCTCTGAAGTCAGTTTCTTCACCAATGACTTCTCCACTAACACCAAAGGTGTTGACGTAGTGGCGAACTACAGCATGGATATGCTCGGTGGTGAAACGATGTTCCAGCTTGCATATAACTGGACCAAGACAGAAGTCACAGATGTAAAAATGTTCGAAGTTAACGGTGACATGGTGTCTAACATCTCTGCTGACCGAATTCACATGATTGAAGATAACCTGCCACCAGTGCGTTATAGCATTACCGCTAACCATACCAATGGTGATTGGCGCGTGCTGGCTCGCATGAGCTATTTCGGTTCTATCTTCGAGGATCACCTGGATTCCGGTCTGCCAATTCCACAAGTTGGTTCTGAAGTGACTGTCGATGCAGAAGTCGCATACAACTTCAGTGACAACATGAGTGTGGTCGTTGGTGCGAAGAACCTGTTGGATAATACGCCAGATGAGAACACCCTGTGGGATACCGAAGTGGCCGGTGCTAAGTACCCGGTTACTTCACCAATTGGTATCAACGGTGGCTTCTACTACGTACGCGGTATTTATACCTTCTAAGCTAATTTACGTTAGTTGTTAAAAAGGGGCCTTGCGCCCCTTTTTTTATCCATTAAAGGAGAAGCAAATGGAGATAGTGCTGTTCAGACATGCCAAATCCAGTTGGGATTATCCGGTGGCAGATATTCACCGGCCGCTTAACGCCAGAGGACTGCGCCAATCTCAACAGATGGCTAAAAACTGTCAGTTAGATAAGCCAGCGCGAGTATTGTGTTCAGTTGCCAGTCGCGCGTATGCAACCGCATTGGCCTATCAACAGGCTGGCTGGTTTTCAGCACCACAAATGACCTTGCATGAATGCCTGTATTTCTCGCCTCTTGAGGAGGTGCTGGCGCTTATCTCGACAGTAACCGAGGAACCGCTGTGGATCTTTGGGCACAATCCACAATTAGAGACACTGGCTGAGTACTTCACCAGTCAACAAATTACGCTCAAAACATCGTGCTATGTGCAACTGCGCACAAACGCATTGGCACAGGGTTGCGCCAGTGCTGTGGAACAGTGTTCACCGCAATAAAAAAAACCGGGTTACCCCGGTTTTTTTTTATGTGTTTCGTGTCTTACCAGCCGCAACTGCGGTCTTTATTCTGCTCGTCTAGCCAGCTTTTCAGCGGGGCAAAATAATCTGCGATAGTGGAGGCATCCATTTGCGGCGAGCCAGTTAAGGTGGCTAACGCATCCTGCCAAGGCTTGCTTGAGCCCATTTCCAGCATGTTATTCAGCGCAGTACCCGCTTCTTTGCTGCCATATATGGAGCAGCGGTTAAGCGGACCTTCGTCTCCTGCAATATCACACAAGGCTCTATGGAACTGGAATTGCAGAATGTGCGCCAGGAAATAGCGTGTATAGGGTACATTCGCAGGTACGTGATATTTTGCACCCGGGTCGAATGCGTCTGTACCGCGGGCTAGCGGTGCCATCACACCCTGATACTTTTCACGCAGTTCCCACCAGACTTTGTTGTAATCTTCTGGTTTTACTTCGCCTGCCAGCACTTTCCAGCGCCATTGATCGACCATCAGGCCAAACGGAATAAAGGCGATTTTATCCAGCGCGACCTGCATCAACATACCGATATCGTTAGACGCATCCGGGATCTCATCGATTAAACCGATTTGCTTCAGATATTTAGGCGTTATTGACAACGCAATCGTGTCACCGATGGCTTCATGGAAGCCATCATTGGCGGAATTACGATACAACAATGGCTGATCTTTATAAGCGCGCTGATAGTAGTTGTGTCCCAATTCATGGTGAATTACGTTGAATTCTTCACCGGTGATCTGGATACACATTTTAATCCGCAGGTCATCTTTATCATCCAGGTCCCAAGCGGATGCATGGCATTGCACATCCCGGCCTTCTGGTTGCTGGAACATTGAACGTTCCCAGAATGACTCGGGTAGCTGAGCAAAGCCAAGAGAAGAGAAAAACGACTCGGCTTGTTTAACCATTTTGATTTCGTCATAACCCTGCTCAACTAGTGCAGCGGTCACATCGGGTACCTGCATTTCCTGCTCTGGTTTCACGATATCGTAAATATTGCCCCAGGATTGTGCCCACATATTGCCTAACAGGTGCGCTGGGATCGGTTTATCCTGTGGAACTACGTCTTCGCCGTAGTAATCGCCTAATTTTGCGCGTACATGGCAGTGCAGGGCGTCATAAAATGGCTTTACCTGGCCCCATAAACGGTCCAGTTCTTTCGGGAATTCGTCCGCAGGCATGTCGTATTTACCTCGCCACATCTCACTGGCATTGCTGAAACCCAGTTCGCGTGCACCCTGATTGGCCAATTCCACTTGTTCGGCATACATGTCTTTCATGGGTTTAGACACTTCACGCCAGCCGGCCCAGTATTCGAGCATTAAGTCAGCATCACGGCTGGTGGCCATTTCTGCGCTCATCTCGACCAAGGTTTTGCAATCATTTTCGCTGCGGCAATATTTACCAGAACCATACATACCGCCTAAATCAGAACTGATTTTGGCCAGACGTGCGGATTTTTCAGCATCAGCCGGTGGTGGCATGGTCAGGCTATTGCGCAACAGGTCTAACTGACGACGGGTATCGGCGTCCACTTCGGTATTATTGAATCGGGCGGCTTCATTTGAATATTGCGCTACCTTACTCGACAGTACCTCGTTCATATAAGCAGATACAGCTGCGGTATCGTAATTGATGTTGGTAGCGTAACTCCATTCAGCGTGCGCTGCGGGGAACTGCACTTTCTCAATGTCCGCCTGCGCTTCGGTTAAAAAGGCTTTAGCGTCTGCTGCGCTGGGTGCTGGCGGCGCGGTCTGAGCTTTTTCACTCTGGCCGCAGCCCGTCAGTGCTGCGGAAATAAACACCGCAAGCACGGAAAGATGTGTGTGTTTCATAAGGTATGTCCCTGGTTAATGTGGACCGAATTATTTGTTATGTAAACGTAAATCAGAGTGAGTATATCAGAACAGTCTGCGCCATAAACCACTATCAGAATCAGCGGTAGGGTACTAAACAGGTGATGCAAGTGCTTGATAATTAAACAAAGCAATAAAATTCAAACAAAAATTTCAAACGCGCGCTTGAATTTTGCCAATTCACCGTATAAATTCAAACGTATGTATGAAATGGGTGTTTGATATGGGCAGTTCAACCAAACAGGATATCCTTAACGCCGCAGAGCTGTTGTTCGCTGAGCATGGTTTTGGTGACACATCGCTTCGCGCGATTACCACTAAAGCCGAAGTGAATCTGGCTGCGGTGAATTATCATTTTGGCTCGAAGAAACAATTGATTCAGGAAGTGCTCAAGCGCTATCTGGATGTGATGATGCCCGAGGTGGACAAACAAGTGGCAGCTATGTTGGCGAAAAATCCGCAACCGGGCATGCCACAGGTGTTCGGCACACTCATTACGCCGCTGTTGCTGCTGAATAAAGTCAGACCCGCGGGGACGTCAATTTTTGTGCGTCTGTTGGGGCGAGGCTACTCCGAAACTCAGGGGCACCTGCGTAAGTACATCATGTTCCATTGGGGCGAAGTACTGAAGCGTTTTGTCGATGCAGTGCATCTGGCCGCGCCTGATTTACCACCCAGTGAACTGTTTTGGCGTTTGCACTTTGCCATTGGTACGTTTGTTTTCACCATGGCCTCCAGCAAAGCATTGTGTGAAATTTCCGCCGCCGATTACGACCAACCGGTCGATGTTGCCGGCATTATTAACCGCCTGATTCCATACATTTCTGCCGGTACCGCAGCACCTGTTGCGGCATCGGTGACTACAATTACATCTACACCAACACTCGACATTGCCTAAGAGGTTATTGATATGTCTATTGTGATTATCCTACTTGTTGCTCTCGCTGTTATTCTGGGCGTTGGCAGTATCAGACGCAGTCTGATCACCGCACCTATTTTCAGCATTTTCAAAAAAATCCTGCCACCTATGTCCAGTACAGAGCGTGAAGCGATGGAATCTGGTTCTATCTGGTGGGAAGGTGAGCTATTCAAAGGGAAGCCGAACTGGAAACAGTTACACGCTTATCCGAAACCTGCGCTGAGCGAAGAAGAGCAAGCGTTCATGGACAACCAGGTGGAAACCCTGCTGTCCATGCTGGACGATTACGAAATCGTACACGAGCAGAAAGATCTGCCAAAACCTGTATGGGATTACCTGCGTAGCGAAGGTTTCTTCGCGATGATTATTCCTAAGTCGTTTGGTGGTCGCGAATTCTCTGCTATTGCCAACTCAACAATTGTATCGCGTATTTCGACCCGCTCACTGAGCGCGGCGGTAACCGTGATGGTGCCTAACTCATTAGGCCCGGGTGAGTTGCTGATGCATTATGGTACGCAAGAACAGAAAGACTACTGGTTACCGCGTCTGGCTAACGGTACAGATATTCCGTGTTTCGCGTTGACTGGCCCGGAAGCCGGTTCCGATGCTGGCGGTATCCCGGATACCGGTATCGTGTGTAAAGGCATGCACGAAGGTAAAGAAGTGTTAGGTCTGCGCCTGAACTGGGACAAGCGTTACATCACGCTGGCACCGGTTGCGACAGTATTGGGTCTGGCGTTCAAAATGTACGATCCGGACGGCCTGTTAGGCGACAAGCAAGACTTGGGTATTACCTGTGCGCTGATCCCAACCAGCCATGAAGGCGTGGAAATCGGTGATCGTCACTATCCGGTTGCCATGGCATTTATGAACGGTACCACCAAAGGTCAGGACGTGTTCATTCCGTTGGAGTGGATCATCGGTGGTCCAGATTACGCAGGCCGCGGCTGGCGTATGCTGGTTGAGTGTTTATCTGCTGGCCGTGGTATTTCACTGCCTGCACTGGGCACAGCTACAGCGCACCTGGCAACCCGTATGACAGGCGCGTACAGTGCCATTCGTAAGCAGTTTGGTCTGTCTATCGGTAAATTCGAAGGTGTGCAGGAAGGACTGGGCCGTATCGGTGGTCTGACGTACACGTTAGAAGCCATGCGTACTATGACCGCAGGCGCCATTGACTTGGGTGAGAGCCCATCGGTCGTTACCGCCATCGCTAAGTACCACATGACTGAAATGTCACGTGAATTATTGAATGATTCAATGGACATCCACGCCGGTAAAGCGGTGCAGTTAGGTCCGAAAAACTACATTGGTCACCAGTACTTCGGTACCCCGGTTGCTATCACGGTAGAAGGTGCCAATATCCTGACCCGTAACCTGATGATCTTTGGTCAGGGTGCAACCCGTTGTCACCCATATGTATTTGGTGAAATGGAAGCCGCTGCGAATCCTGACACTAAAGCCGGTTTGCTGGCATTCGATGGCCTGTTGATTAAACACGTTGGCTTTGCCATGGGTAACTTCTTCGGTGCCTTGTTCCAGGGGCTGACTGCGGGTGCGTTCAATAGCACACCAGTATCAGGCGAAACCAAAGGTTACTACAAGCAACTGGCTCGCATGTCTAAAGGCCTGGCGCTGTCGGCTGACTTCTCCATGCTGATTTTAGGTGGTGACCTGAAGCGTAAAGAGATGATCTCTGCGCGTCTGGGTGATGTGTTAAGTCAGTTGTATATCGCCTCTGCGGTACTCAAGCGCTATGAAGATGACGGCCGTCAGGCATCAGATCTGCCGTTCGTACACTACGCGCTGAAACGCTGTCTGTTCAAAATTGGTGTGGCGTTTGATGGTTTCTTCCAGAACTTCCCGGCACGTTTTGTGGCAGGTACGCTGAAACGCGTAATCTTCCCATACGGTATTAACTACAAACTGCCAGAAGATGAGATTACTCAATCTGTCAGCGAAGCCTTGCTGCAACCTGGCGTGATGCGTGATCGTCTGAGCCACCTGTGCTACCTGGGTAATGGTCGTGAAGATGATCCAGTTGGTATGATCGAAGACGCCTTTATCGCCATGCACGACGTTGTGCCGGTTGAGAAGAAAATCTTCGCCGCACAAAAGGCCGGCACTATCCCGCGTAAAACCGTGTTCGCAACGACCATTGCTAATGCGCTGGAAGCGGGTGTTATTTCTGAGCATGAAGCCAGCCAGCTGAAACGTGCAGAATCTCTGCGTGTCAAAGCGATTGCTACCGATAGCTTCAAGCCTGAGGTATTAACATCACTGGCAGTTAAAAAGCAGGATGAAAAATCTGTTGCCTGATAACAATCAGTGCTATTAATCCAAAAACGCCGCATTGCGGCGTTTTTTTATGCCTGAAAATGCTGGTAGCTACGAGCGTGTATGTTTACTCTGTGACAAATGTACTGATTGCATGGAAGATACAATGCATAACAAAGCCTTTTTAATCGACGCCTGGCAGTTTCATGAAGGTAAAGCACAGCGCTACAGTGCTGAACACGCACCGGCCGCGGATGTGCAGATCTGGTATCACTGCGACCGCAATGACAAAGGATTGACAGCTTGGTTACAAAGTGAAGGGATTGATCACGGCATTATCTCCACGTTACTGGCGGAGGATACCCGTCCGCGCTTCCAGCAGTTCGATGATGGCGAAAGCATGCTGATCGTGCGTGGGGTAAACCTCAATGAGGGCAGTGAGCCAGATGATATGCTGAGCATTCGCTTTTTGTTTGTGGGCAACCGTTTGTATTCAATGCGTCGGGTGCCCTCTAAAGCGGTGACCGGGGTGCGGGAATTGCTCGCTACAGGGCAGGGCCCCAAATCGCTGGAAGAGTTGATTACCACCATTATTGAACAGTTGCATATGCGTATCGAAAATTTCCTCGATCCCATTGAGGATTTTATTGATGAGCTGGACAGTGACGTGGTCAACAGCAAACGCATTCAGGAACTTAACGATGTGAAGCGCCGGTTACTTAAGCTTAATCGCTTCCTCAAGCCGCAGAGCTATGCGCTGGATGCATTGCACAAAGCCAATCTGAGTCGTTTTAAGAAGTTTAAGGTTCGCCTCGATCATCAGCGCGATACCTTATTGCGCATATTGGAAGGCATCGAATTCGATCTGGCGCAAATCAATCTGGTCAGCGAAAGCATGCAACAGATTACAGCGGATCGCATGAACCGAAATACCTATATGTTGTCGGTTATTGCCGGGGTGTTTCTGCCGTTAGGCTTCCTCACCGGCCTTTTTGGCATCAATATCGGTGGCATGCCGGGAGTGGAAAATGGCGATGCGTTTACGATTTTCTGTATTGCCATGGGTATTATCAGCGCCGGTGTGTTATTGGTATTTCGTCGACTCAAGTTTGTTTGATGTATAACTAATTGCGTAATCGTTTAAAAAGCCCGACAGGGCTTTTTTTGTGCCTAATGTCTGGCAAATCAGCACCAAAAAAGAGAAATTCTGCGCCATAATGATAATAAATTAGTTTGTATTCAAATTTGTTTTCTAAAAAGGTTTGTGAAAGAATAATTAGTGAACAAAGTAGTTTGCAACCAACAGAGGAAGTAATGAACGCGAAACGAGCCCAACTCGAACGCACCAAAAAACTTATCGCGGCCACCAAAAAGCAAGTCAGTAAGCGTCGCACTAAACCTATTAAAACCCTGACCGAACATGCCTGCTTCTGGCTGGTTTTGGCCACATACCCGCTGGGAATGTGCCGGGAGTTCTTCCGCAGCAATAAACCTTCCGTATAGTCCGGAGGGCAGTACATGGACATATCTACCTACATCGCGCTGGCGATTTATTTTGCCGCGATGCTCGCTATCGGTTTATTCGCCTACCGAACTAATGATGACGACTTAAAGGGCTATATGCTCGGCGGGCGGCAGGTAAGCCCCCAAGTCACCGCATTATCGGCAGGTGCGTCAGATATGAGCGGCTGGATGCTGATGGGATTACCGGGTGCCATGTTTGTCATGGGCTATGACACCTTATGGATCGCGCTGGGTTTGTTGATTGGCGCCTTGCTAAATTATCTGCTGGTCGCTCCGCGCTTGCGCGCCTATACCGAGATCGCTAACGATGCGCTGACCTTGCCAGATTTTTTCGCCAAGCGGTTTGGCTTAGAAAACAGTGCCGTACGTGTCACATCCGCTTTAGTCATCATTGTATTCTTTACCCTGTATACCTCAGCAGGGCTGGTAGCGGGCGGTAAATTGTTTGAATCGGCGTTTTCGCTGGATTACACACTGGGCTTGGTGATTACGCTGTCGGTGGTCGTGGCTTACACCTTACTAGGGGGATTTCTGGCAGTAAGCCTGACCGATTTCGTGCAAGGCTGCATCATGTTCGTTGCCCTGATTCTGGTGCCTTGGGTAGCGTTTGAACAATTTTCCAGCGGTCAGGAATTACTGCGTCAGGCGGCTTCATCTATCGAACCACTGGAAAGCGCGCTTACTGGCATGTCTGCATTGGCGATTATCAGCAGTTTGGCCTGGGGGCTGGGGTATTTCGGTCAGCCGCATATCATTGTGCGCTTTATGGCCATTCGTAGCGTGCAAGACGTGAAGGTAGCGCGCAACATCGGTATGAGCTGGATGCTGGTGACGATTGCCGGCGCGGTAAGCACCGGTTTAGTGGGGGTCGCCTATGTAAATAAATTTGATTTATCACTGGCCGATCCGGAAACCATTTTTATCCTGTTTTCGCAAATCCTGTTTCATCCGCTTATCAGTGGATTCTTACTGGCGGCGATATTGGCGGCGATTATGAGTACCATTTCGTCGCAATTGTTGGTGTCGTCCAGTTCACTCACCGAAGATGTTTATCGTGCGTTGTCGAAACATCAGGTCTCAGCAGATAAGACCGTGCTGCTTGGCAGGGTTGGGGTTGTCGTGGTTGGTGTGAGTGCGTTTGGGCTGGCGCTGAATCCGGACAGTTCCATTCTTTCTCTGGTGAGTAACGCCTGGGCAGGCTTCGGGGCGGCATTTGGCCCGTTAGTGCTGTTGAGTCTGTTTTGGTCGCGCATGACGCACAAAGGTGCCATGGCAGGAATCATCAGTGGTGCTGTCACGGTTCTAATCTGGAGTTATGCGCCGGTGATGAGTGATGGGCAGGCGTTAAACAGCCTGCTGTATGAAATGGTACCCGGATTTATCGTGAGTACTGTCAGCATAGTGCTGGTGAGCTTGATTGATAAGGCACCAGGTAAAGCTGTCACAGCCGAATTTGCGGAAACACAGTTAGCCGTGAAAGAGGCATTGCAGGAGGTAAACGCATGAACAGCCAACGAATCGTGGTAAAAGTAGGTAGTGCACTGATTGCACCCGACAAACAAGGCTGCAGTTCACGTTATCTGCTGGCAATTGCCCAGTTCATTCAGCGTTGTCGCTTACGGGGTATTGACGTCGTATTGGTGTCGTCCGGCTCGGTTGCTGCAGGCCGGCACCTGTTCAGTGCCAGCGATCAGAATGATATTACCTTGAAAAAAGCTATGGCGGCCGCCGGGCAAAACGAGATGATGGCGACCTGGGACCGCTTCTTCGATTTCAAAACGGCGCAGGTGTTACTGACGCACGCCGATTTACGTAATCGTGATCGTTATCAGAGTATTCGCGACACTCTATTTGCATTGCTGAAAAATGGCATATTACCCATCGTAAATGAAAATGACGCGGTGACCACCGACCACCTGCGGGTTGGTGACAATGATAACCTTTCCGCCATGGTTGCCACCGCGGCCGATGCCGATACGCTGATTATGTGTACCGATGTGGATGGTCTGTTTAATAAAAATCCTGCCCAACATCAGGATGCGCAGTTGCTGAAAAATGTACCACGAATCAATAGTGATATTTATGCCATGGCCGGTGGGGCAATTAGCTCGGTTGGCACAGGTGGTATGCGTACCAAGGTTGAAGCGGCGGAAAAGGCCACCTCACACGGCATTACCACCTATATCGTTAATGGCCAGCTAGACAGCACGTTTGCCGCCTTGCTGGCGGGTGAGAATCCAGGTACCTGCTTCAGTCCCTACGAAAAACCCATGCAGGAAGAACTGCACTGGCTGGCGCATACCACCCGGGCTCTGGGCGAAGTGGTAATTCGTGACGCGGGTGAAGAGGATTTTACTGCCAGCAACGTGCTTGCGGTGAAAGGGGAGTTTTCCGCCGGTGACACGATTTTAGTGCGCAATGATGACGGCGAGAAGCTCGCCAAGGCGCGCAGCCGTTACAGCAGTTGCCTGTTGAATTTTATTGCAGGGCAGTCGCATAGAATCAATGCATTAGGCTTTGATGAACCGATTGTGCAGCAAGATTGTATGATGGCGCTAAATTAAGCGACCGTTAAGATCGAAAGCGCATGCTTGCCATCTGGTAGTCTGACAAGGTGGCAGTATGCGTTTTTTGTTATTGATACTCAGTCTGTGGGTAGTCAACGTTGCTGCTCAGCAAGCTGACGACTGGCCGCGCCGCTTCTACGCCGCCAGCTTTTTACATCAGGGCGACAGCAAAACCACCGAACTGCAAAATCTAATCAGCGAGTTGAATACCCAACTAAAAGGTGATGCTGCTGCCGATAGCGTGCTGACGGGCTGGCGCGGGGTGACCAAAGTGGAACTCGCTTCTCAGCTCCAGGGTGCCGATAAACTAAAAATGCTGAAACAAGCCAGACAGGACTTATGTATGGCGCTCGACGCTGAGCAGTTTCAGGATGTCTTCGCCGCGTATCTGGCGACGCTTTATGATAATGCGCCTGGCTGGCCAATCAGTTTTGGTAATGAAGATAAAGCCAGACAATTGTTTGATTATGCCGCTTTGCATCACCCCGGACCGGTTTACTATTATCTTTACGGCATGTATTTACTCAATCACCAGCAATTTCGCGCGGCTGAAGCCGAGTTTATGCAGCTTGCACAACACTCCGGTGAGATCCCGTCAAATGTTCTGCTGGCGTTGCGTCAGCGTGGGCAACTTGCGATGATAAATAATCAATAAAAGAAGCAAAATCAGGGAGTAAGCATGCGAGTATTGTTGGTGGAAGATGATCTGGCACTTGCCAATGGGTTACTGACGTCGTTACGTCACCAGGGTTTTTCTGTCGATCACTTAACTCGCGGTAAGCCAGCGCTGGAAGCCGCCCGCAACAAGCAATGTGACATTATTATTCTCGACCTTGGCCTACCGGACATGGACGGGCTTCAGGTGTTAAAAGAATTACGCCGCCACTGCCCGGCACTGCCCGTATTAATTCTCACCGCCCGGGATAGTACGCTGGACAAAATATCCGGGCTGGATGCTGGCGCAGATGATTATTTGATTAAACCTTTTGCTCCGGAAGAACTGTTTGCCCGTCTGCGGGTAATCGAGCGTCGTCTGGGGACGGCACAAAGTGCAGTGATTGCCTGCGGCCAGATCCAGATGGACACGGCGGCGCACACGGTAAGCGTGGGTGATGATGTACTGAATCTGTCCCGCCGCGAATATATGCTGCTTAAAGCGCTGATGGAGCAGGCAGGGCGTGTGCTATCCCGTGACCAGTTAGAGAATCGCCTGTATGAATGGGGCGAGGAAATCGCCAGTAATGTAGTTGAAGTGCATATTCATCATTTGCGAAAAAAACTACCGGACAATACTATCCGCACTATTCGCGGTGTTGGTTACAGTATCAGTAAAACATGAATTCTATTCTCAGCCGCCTGTTATGGGTGTTGCTGGCTGCCATTACCTTAACGACCTTTTTAGCTGCTGTGCAGGGCTATCAGAGCAGTATGCGCCGCGCGTCTACCTTGTTCGACTCGGAGTTGCAGGCACTGGCGCAAACGCTGATATCCGCCCGACCGCAGACACAGGTAAAAACCAGTTTATTCGCCTGGCAAATCTGGCATCAGGGCGAGTTGGTCAGCGATAGCGGTCACGTCAGTGATCGTCCTTTGACTGACATTCAACAAGGTTTTGATGAGGGGAATTTTTTGGGGCAGCGCTGGCGCGTGTTTAGTCTGCATGACGCCGACAGCATGGTGCAGGTAGCCCAGCCTTTAGCGCAGCGCTTCGATTTGGCTGAAAGCCTGATTTTGTCTGCTATGACGCCCTTAATTATCAGTATTCCGTTACTGGCGATGATAATTGGCTTGATTGTTACCCGCGCATTGAAGCCACTGACCTCACTGGCCGAACGTTTGCGTGCCACGCGCGTAGAGGAGTTAGGCGAAATTGACAGCGCCTACGTACCGGGCGAGCTGAAGCCGGTGGTGGATACCATTAATCGTTTGTTTGCCCGGGTAGATGAAGCATTTACCCGCGAAAAGCGCTTCGCATCCGATGCGGCCCATGAATTGCGCACTCCGCTGAGTATCCTGCGCATAACGGCGCATAACATCAGTGTTATGCAGTCACCACCACCTGAGTTGATTCAAGCATTGCAGGCAGGGGTAGAGCGTATGAGCCATGTGGTCGATCAGATTCTGTTACTCAATCGCACCAACCCTGAGCACTTTACCAAGCGCTTATTGCCTCTGCGTATCGATAAACTGGCGCAGGATGTTATCGCCGATATGTTTGAACAGATAGATGGCAAGCAGCAAAGCATCGAATTACAGGCATCTGAAACGACGGTGGCAGGTGACGAGTTTACATTGCGCACGTTGTTGCAAAATTTAATAGGCAATGCCAGTAAATACACCCCGGCTGGCGGCAACATATTGGTTAACATCGTCAACCAGGGCAGGCAGGTTGCGCTGTCGGTGGAAGACTCGGGGTCGGGGATTTCGCCTGACGAGCGTCAGCGTGCGTTGCAGCGTTTCTATCGGATTGGCGGAGATCGCCATACATCTGATACTGAAGGATGTGGTCTGGGCTTGTCGATTGTGCAGCAAATTGCGCAATTGCATGGGGCGCAGTTCGAATTGGATGACAGCGAGGTTCTGGGTGGGTTAGCCGCCCGGGTAGTATTCAAAGGACATCCCGCATGATAAAAATGCTCGGCGTTGTCTTGCTGTTAGTCAGTTCGGGTGTGTTTGCGGCACCCGAAGTGGTGATTACGTTGAAGGATCACTTGTTTATTCCCTCCAAAATACAGGTGCCGGCAGATAAAAAGATCAAGCTGGTCATAATTAATCAGGACCCAACACCCGAAGAGTTTGACAGTTTCGATCTCAACCGGGAGAAAGTGTTGTTTCCGGGGCGACGCTCAATTATCTACATCGGCCCGCTTAAGCCGGGCGAATACCATTTTTTTGGCGAGTTTAATCCCAACAGTGCGCAGGGCAGTGTTATAGCGGTCGCGGAGGGTAATGATCATGTTGATTAATACCCTATTGTTGTTTGTACGGGATTTGATGCCAGTGCTGATGTTATTGGTCTGGTTGTTATTGTTAAGGCCGGCGGCCGGCGGTTGGCGAGCTTTGTCGCTGGCGTTACTGTGTGGGGTCGCTGGCAGTGCAGTGTTGGTCGTTTATGCCGATGTGATTACTGAGTTGGCCGACGGCGCCGGCATGGAATTGGTGTTTGTGGGCTTACAACTAGGCTTGTTTGTTATGGTATTGCTGACCTTGTGGCAACCTAAACAGATGAGCACCGGCGTGACGATGATGGCGCTGGCGATTGCATTAATGGTCAATGGCGCCAACCTCATTTTTTATCTTTCCGGTTATTTGTATGCCGTCACCTCGTCGCAATCGATTGTGCTTGGTGCATTACTTGGGCTGGGTATCACCCTCAGTGCCGCAATTTTGCTGTATGCGCTGGCAAGCTGGCTCGGCGGACGACATCTGCCGCTGGTGGCTGCACTGATGTTGAGTCTGTTTATTGCCGGGCAACTGGCGCATACCTCGCATTTACTTGTGCAAATCGATTGGTTAAGCCAGAGCGATCCCTGGTGGAATACAGCAGAATTTTTACCGGAAAACTCGTTAATCGGACAATTTTTGGCGGTATTGCTGGGTTACCAGGACACACCAGGGCAATGGCAGGTTATTAGTTACTTTGCGGCGCTATTGGGGTGCGTGAGCGCGTTGGGCGCGAGTCGGTTCAAAAGGAAATTTCACTCATGAGAAAGTTATTGGCCTTGCTGACACTTATGTATAGCAGTCTGTCGATGGCAGACGGCATTGTGGTGGATAAGGTTTATCATCCTTACATTCTGCCCAATGAGCGGAAACTGGAATGGCGCTTTATGTCGCGGCAAAGTGATAATGGTAACTTGCTGGGTCAGCGGCTTGCCTATGGTCAGGCGCTGGGTGAGAACCTGATTATGGAGGGCTATTTAGCCTTTGAACGAGATACGTCAGACGACTTTGGGTTAGCCGCCTATGAGGTAGAAGTACGCTGGCAATTATCCGAGCAGGGTAAAAACTGGGCAGACTGGGGTGTGCTGTTTGAGGTGGAAAAACAGCATCAAACCGAAGTGTGGGAAGCAAACGTCGGCTTGCTGATGGAAAAGGAATTTTACCGCAGCAGTCTGACGGTGAATTTATTCACTGTGTATGAGTTTGGCAGTCAGATCCGCGATGAATTTGAAACGGAATTACGCGCTCAATACCGCTACCGTCTCCACCCCGCCTTCCAGCCCGCCATTGAGTTGTATACCGGCGAAGATTTTATTGGAATTGGGCCGGGGCTGATGGGGGTGCACCGTTACGAAGGACAGAAACAACTCAAGTATGAAATTGCCTTTATCAGCGGCATTAATGGCGATACTAAGGATCATACATTACGCTTCGCACTGGAGTGGGAGTTCTGAGACTGCATATAAAACAAACAGTTAGATTGATGTAGGTCAACCCGAAGCGGGAGATTCGATCCATACTGTCCTAAACCGTGCAAGGGAGATGGTAATGGGTGGCAACATCAGTCAAACCAGCTTTACCGAGCAGGACAATCAGGCGTTTTCTCAACGATTGTCCAGTCAACTGGCGCAGTTAAAGCACATCATTCGTCAGCCATCTTTTGGCCAGATGGCGCTTTGTATGGGCGCCGAACTGGAAATGTATTTGATCAATGATCATGCCCAGTGCCAGATGAACAACCAGAGCATTCTGTCTGCGTTGGATGATCCCCAGTTTCAACCCGAACTTAATCGCTACAATCTCGAACTTAATTTATCCACCCAGCCATTGGCCGGGCAGCCATTTCTGGCCTTGCAAAAAGAACTGCAGGATAAACTCGCCTTTTTGCAAACAGTGTGTGCCGCTCAGCAGACCCGCGCCATCCCCATTGGTATTTTACCTACTTTATGCGTTGAACAATTGGGCGTAGCGAATATGACCCCGTTGATGCGATATCAAGCGTTGGTCGAGCAACTTAGCCGCCGCCGTGGTGAACCCTTTAACCTGCGTATCAATGGAGTTGAATCGTTAAATATGCAAATTGATGATGTGACCGCGGAAGGCGCTAACACCTCGTTTCAGGTGCATATGATGGTGCCAAACCAGCAATTCGCCAATGTGTTTAATGCAGCCTTGCTGACCTTACCCCTGGTAATTGCGATCAGCGCCAATTCGCCCGCCTTAATGGGCAAATTATTATGGGATGAAACCCGGGTTGCACTGTTTAAACAATCACTGGATGTGCGTAAAGACGCCGAATTTGAATGGCAACAGCCTGCGCGCGTGTCATTTGGGCTGGGGTGGGTCAGACGCGATGCCTGGGAGCTCTATGCTGAGGTGGTGTCGCTGTTTCCGCCACTGTTGCCTGTGTGCTGTGACGAGAGTGCGTCTGATTTACCTCGCCTGACAGAATTAAATCTGCATATGGGTACTACCTGGCCCTGGTTGCGGCCGGTTTACAGTCATACCGGAAACGGTCACGTGCGCATTGAATTTCGCGCGTTACCGGCTGGCCCGTCGATATTGGATATGGTGGCAAATGCTGCGCTCAGCATAGGTCTGGCCATGGGATTGGCCTCCCAAATCGAAGATTTCACCGCGCGTTTGCCATTTAAGCTGGCTGAGTACAATTTTTATCGTGCGGCGCAGCAGGGACTGGATGCCAAATTGTTATGGCCAAATGGTGTCACCGGCGTGCTTGAAGAGTTGCCGATAAGCGACATTCTGCAAAGTGTGTTGCCCAAGGCGTATCAGGGCCTGACCATGCTGGGGGTTGACCAGTTAGAGCAAAAACGCTTTTTGAGTATCATCGAGAAACGTTTGCAGGTTGGTCAGACTGGCGCCCGTTGGCAGCGACAACAATTGGAGGCGCTACGCCAGCAATATCCTCAGCAACAGGCATTAGCGCAGTTAGTTGAACAATATGCCCACTGGGTACAAAGTGGTTTGCCCGTCAGTGAATGGAGTATCAGGCATGCGGGCTGAGGCATTACATCGAGCGGATTTGCAGGGGCATCAGAAATTTGCCCAGCCATTAGAGGTACTTTCTCGCCTGCAGGACGTCAGTGTATTTGATGTCGCCGGTCAGGATAATACCAGGTGGCGCGCTGTGTCGGTGCTGATCCATGGCAATGAACCGTCGGGTTTTTACGCCATGTGTCGCTATTGGCATTCAGCCGTGATACCTGCGGTAAATTTACGTTTTATTGTTGCATCCGTGTCTGCCGCCAAAACAGCAAAATGGTTTAGCCAACGGTATATTGAGGGGGAAAGGGATCTCAACCGCTGCTTTGCCCTGGATGACAATCAGGCGGATACCCTGCGTGCGCAGCGCATTGTGAAGGCGATTCGCGAGGTTACCCCGGAATGCGTGGTTGATTTACACAATACCTCAGGTCAGGGACCTGCATTTGCGGTGGCACTGCAAAAGGATCTCGCGACGCGAAAACTGGCAGGGCTATGGAGCGATTATTTAATTCATACGGGTTTGCGCCTGGGCTCTTTGATGGAGCAGGAATTTGACTGTCCAACCCTGACGATTGAGTGCGGCGGCAGCGATGATGCCAAATCACACCAAATTGCTTATCAGGGAATATGTCGATTGGCCATCAGCGAGACCCTGGATGAATGTGCGTTTCCCGCTCAGGTCCTGAGTCATCCGATGCGGGTAGAGTTGCGCCCCGGCATGTCGCTAAGCTACGCCAACCAGCGCCAGCACCTGACCGATGTATGCATCCTCCAACAGGTCACACAATATAATTATGACGGGGTTGAACAGGGTGATTTACTTGGGTGGATCAATGGCGCAGATTTAAGCGTTTTTCGGGTGCGGGATGAAATGGGCAATGACCTGCACCTGGACTTATTTACGCTGGACAATAATCAGGTGCGTTTTAATCAATCATTGCATATTTTTATGGCGACTACGTCTGTCAAAGCGGCGACTGAGGATTGTTTATTTTACTGCGTAAAAAAATAACGCCCCGACAAGGCGGGGCGGTCATTTTTACCGGTTAGCTGTTCTTTAATGGAAAAACTTGCAGCTCCACCCGACGGTTTTGCTGGCGCAGTTCTGCTGTATCGTTGCTGACCAAAGGCTCATATTCACCCATGCCCACTGTGGTGATACGACGATTATCCACCTGTTGACTGAGCAGATAATTTTTCACGCTGGCGGCACGTTGTTCAGACAAAGACTGGTTGTATTCATCTGACCCTGTGCTGTCGGTGTGCCCGGTGATTTTTAGCACCGTCTTTTCATACTTGTTTAGCACAAGCGCGACATCGTTCAGCACCGGGTAAAAGCGTGGGTCGATACGGTTGCTGTCAGTATCGAAAGTAATGTTGCCCGGCATCCGCAGAGTAATGGTGTCGCCATCCCGATACACCTCGACACCACTGTCGGCCAATTCTTTGCGGAACTCCTCTTCCTGTTTATCCATGTAATTGCCAATTGCACCACCGGCAATCGCGCCGACAACCGCGCCCCATGCCAGACGGCTTTTATCATGATCGCCGGTGGCTTTACCCAACACGGCACCCAGTACCGCGCCAATGCCTGCGCCTTTTTGCGCGTTGCTCATATCATTGGCGCAACCTGTCATCATCAGAGTTGCAATGGTTGTCGCAATAATCAGTTTTTTCATGATCCTCTCACTTTATCTATGGTCGTTATGGCCTGAAACAACGAAGCCAAAAACAATAAGGGAGCAAAGTTTGTACCAAGGTGTGAATACTACCCGCCAATAAGTCCGTAAAAAATATGATTTTTATTTAAGCAATTGGGCAAACTTTGGTAGCATCTGTCGCGACTAAAACTATAACGAAATACAACAAGTAGTAGCGTAGATGGAAAAGCATAATAAAGCAGGAATGCTGTTGGCATTAGCCTGTTTGGCTGTGCCTGCTCAAGCGGCACAATATGAGCTGTTACACGACAGCAGCAAAATCAAAGTAGATGGTCAGCTAGATGAGGCCGTGTGGCAGCATGCCACGCAAATCAATCTGGCTTATGAAGCCTATCCCAATCACGGTGATCCCGCGCGTATCAGGACTGAAGCGTTTTTATACGAAGATGGTGAGTACCTGTATATCGCATTTAAAGCTTATGATGATAATCCTGAGTTGATTCGCAGTGCATTCCGTCCACACGATGGTTTGTTTCAGGATGACAACGTCGGCATCATCATTGACACATTCGGCGCTCAGCGCACGGGTTTTGAATTTTTTGTCAATCCATATGGTGCGCAGGCAGATATGCTGATGGACGACAACGATGGTTGGGCAGAAGACGAAAGCTGGGATGCTATATGGGACAGTGCCGGCCAAATCACCGAGTTTGGTTACCAGGTCGAAGTGGCGATCCCATTTAAAGCCCTGCGTTTCCCGGAAACCGGCCAGCCGCAAACCTGGAATATCGCGTTATGGCGTAACCATCCCCGCGATATAAAATCCTCTGCGACGAATTTCCCGCGTGATCGGGATAGCAAATGTTCAATTTGTCAGTTCGATCAGATCCGCGGTTTCAATAATATCAAGCAAGGCCACAACCTGCAGTTGACCCCAACCTTGACACTAGGCCGTGCCGACAGCAAAAACGCGCAGGGCGATTGGGTAAACGGCGATGTGGAAAGCGATGTTGGTCTGGACATTCGTTGGGGGATGACCCAGGACATCGTGCTAAACGCCACCATCAACCCGGATTTCTCCAATGTGGAAGCGGATGATGGTCAACTGGATATTAATAAAACTTTCGCATTGTTCTACAACGAAAAACGCCCGTTTTTCCTTGATGGCAGCGATTATTTCAGCAGTAACCAGCTGAATCTGGTGCATACCCGTAATATTGTCGATCCGGATGTTGGCGCAAAGATCACCGGTAAAATTAATTCCCATAGCTTTGGGGTGATGATGGCAGACGATAAACGTACCGACTTCCTGTTACCCTTCAGTGAAAGCAGCGATATTGTGCAACTGGACAGCGCCTCAAAGAGTTTTGTCGGACGATACAAATCGGATGTGGGTGAACGCAGCAGTGCGGGCGTGTTATTGACAAGCCGCAGTGCCGATGACTATCGCAACGATATGCTGGCAGTGGATGGTGTGTACAACATCAATGATGCCCATCAGATTACCTATCTGGTGGCCCGCTCAGAAAGCGACAACCCGCTGCAGGTACAACAAGACTATAGTCTGGCGGCACAGCAAACCGACAACGCGGTGTCGCTGAATTACCAGTACTTTACCGGCGATGACAATATTTATGTGGAGTACAACCGCATAGGTCAGGATTTTCGTGCCGATATGGGCTTCGTTGGTCAATCTGATTATCAGAAGCTGGTGGTAGGTGGTGGTCACAACTGGTACCTGAAAGACAATAAAACCGTCAATCGGGTACGCATTAACGGCGATTGGGACAAAACTTATCGTCTCAGTGATGACCAGTTGCTCGAACAGGAAATCGAGGGGTATATCAATCTGTGGTTTAACAGCTACTCAGCGTTCGTTAGTGCCGGTGTGCTGGCGCGCGAGCGTCACTATGCGGGTGAGTTGTTTGACGAATACAAGGTCAGTACCTGGCTGGAAGGTCGTCCGATTGCCGATTTATATGTGAGCCTGTATGTCAGCCATGGTGACAGCATTGATTACGACAACGTACGTCTGGGTCAGAACTGGTACGTTGAGTCTGTGATCAACTGGCAAATCAGCGATGAATGGGAGCTGCTGGTAGGTAACTATTACGATACGTTAGATATTGATGGTAGCAATCTGTATAACGCCTATTTGGCCGATGCGGTGCTGTCTTATCAATTCGATATGCGCAATCAGATCCGTTTAAACGTGCAGTACACGCATATTAATCGTACCCCGGGCCTGTATTTGCAGCCTGAGGACTATGCTGACAGCGAGTCTTATGTGCAAACGCAGTTGTTGTACTCCTACAAGGTCAATCCACAAACCCTGATCTATGTGGGTTATGGTGATTTTGGTTTGGATACCGCCGAGTCAAATGGCTATCGCCGCACCGATCGTCAGGTCTTCGCTAAGTTTAGTTACGCCTGGCAATACTGATTTTTCGGCAGTTTTTGCCCACCTTTTATCGCAGCCGGACTAGCTTAGTCCGGCTGTGTTGTTTATGGTCGTTGAAAAATCACAGGGACTCCGTCATGAAACCACTCTCGTTAGCTGCATTACTGTTTATCACACCCATTGTCAGCGCCAATGATATTGCCATCGCCATCCATGGTGGAGCCGGCACAATCACGCGCCAGAGTATGACTGCAGAGCAGGAGGCGGCCTACCGGGCCAAACTGGAAGAGGCGGTCAAAGCCGGTTACGCCCGCCTGCAGCAGGGCGCATCAAGTCTCGAAGCAGTCCAAACCGCGATTAATGTGATGGAAGACTCCGAACTGTTTAACGCTGGCAAGGGCGCCGTGTTTACCTGGGATGAGATACATGAGCTGGACGCATCTATTATGGATGGCCGAACCCGCGCCGCGGGCTCAGTTGCAGGTGTTACCCAAATTAAAAACCCGATTAATGCGGCCCGTGCGGTAATGGAGCAATCGGTGCACGTAATGCTGTCAGGCAGTGGTGCCGACGCGTTTGCCCGCGAGCAGGGGTTGGACATGGTCGACAACAGTTATTTTGATACGCCACGTCGGCGTGAAGCACTGCGAAAAGCCAAAGCGAAAATGATCAAAAACGACCATGCGTCGCTGTGGCAGCAACACCGTGATTATAAAATGGGTACGGTCGGGGCTGTGGCGTTGGACAAACAGGGTAACCTGGCTGCAGGCACCTCAACCGGTGGGATGACCGCCAAGCGCTGGGGGCGAATCGGCGACGCACCCATCATTGGTGCGGGTACCTTCGCCGACAATACCAGTTGCGCAGTCAGTGCTACCGGGCATGGTGAATACTTTATACGTTATCAGGTCGCGGCGGATATCTGCGCACGCGTGAAATATCAGGGTAAAACCATTGAGCAAGCTGGTAATGAGGTCATAAATGGGGTCTTGAATGCCGATGCGGGCGAAGGCGGCGTAATCATCCTCGATTCAAAGGGCAATATCAGTATGCCATTCAACTCCGAAGGCATGTATCGGGCCAGCATCGATAAAAACGGTAAAGTCTCGGTACAAATCTACCGATAAGCTCTCCCAAGGCGCGTCAAAGCCGGCTGACTGCCGGCTTTTGTATTTTTACCTGGCGAAATTGCCAAAAAAGGACAAAACACAGGCAAGCCATAAGAGCCTTGTCTATGCTTGGTTGACGATGGCGATGAGTAGGGAAACATGATGCGAAACAAGTTGTTAGGTGTAATTTCTGGATTAGGGCTATTCGCCGTTCTGACTGGCTGCATCAGCACGGTCGCACCATATGATGAAAAAGGGGCTGAGCAAATCGTCGAGGTGGCGGCAGCGGTGGACACCTTCTATGCCGATATGCTGGCAACGCCGGCACCTGAACGGGTTTATTCACAGTGGGAGCCCCGCTACCGGGAAATCACAGTGGCGTTACGAATGTTGGTTATGCGTAACCAAATCCGACCCATGAACAGTGAAAGTATCGCCATCAGTGAGCAGATTTTGCAGTTTTTCGAACGCTATCAGCAGCGCCATAAGGATAACTGGGCCAGGTATATTCTGTTTGATGATGATCCACAGAAGCTGGCGGCTGATGCGGTGTATAAAGATGCGTTGCTCGGCAACCATCGGCAACGCTTTTTTCGTTTGTTTATTGCGATGGCATTAAGCGAGGAAGCGAAAAAGTCTTTTAATCCACAACAGGGTTGATGCACATGGATTTGGAAGCAGTGATTCAACAAATGCTCGGGGCAATGGTTCATTCGCTGCGCGAGGATGCCGCTGCACTGGGCAGTTACGGTCAACAGATACTCGCCGGAGAACGCGCCGCGCTGCAACAACTTGCAGAGCAACGATTGCGAGGTGAGATCACCGACGAGGAATTACAAATGGAACTGGAGGATGAACGCCTGACCATTGAAGCACAAATGCTGGCGGTCAGTGTGATGAGTAAAGCGGCTGTTCAGCGAGCCTCACAAGCTGCAACAGCGGCGTTTTTCAATGCCGTTAAAGCGCTTATTTGAAGCGCTAAATTGGGAGATAGCAATGCGACGAGGCCAAACGGTCACCGATAGGGAAGTAACCTACCCGGCAAATGAAGAACTGGTATCTACCACAGATACCCGAGGCGTGATCACCTACGCCAATGACATTTTCTGCAAAGTGGCGGGCTACACGTCAGAAGAATTAGTCGGTAAGAACCATAATCTGGTGCGCCATCCTGATATGCCAAAAGCCGCCTTTAAAGACATGTGGGACAACCTGCAAAAGGGTCATAGCTGGCGCGGAATTGTGAAAAACCTGTGTAAGGACGGCAGTTATTACTGGGTGGATGCCTTTGTTACGCCGATTTTTGTTGGTGACAAACTCGTTGGTTACCAGTCGGTGCGGGTCAAACCGGACGCCAAAGTCAAAGCGCGGGCGCAGCGCCTGTACCAAGCCATCAATAGTGGTAAATCGCCAGGCCGTGAGTTTAGTCAGTCGGTTAAACAGTTAAGTGCCGCAGTGATTGGTCTGATTGGTTTTGCATTGATATGGACCATGGCGGATGTCTTGCCTGCTTTGATCTTTTTAGTGGTCACAGGGGCTTTGTTATTGCTGTTTCGCAATGAATTATTTGTTACCCCAGCCATTGCCAATAAATTGCGTGAGCAATTCGACAGTGTCAGCCGCTTGGTTTACGGCGGGCATGGCGCGGCAGGGCAGTTTCGCTTCCATATGGCCATGCAGGAAGGCATGCAGCGCACTTTACTGGGTCGCACGCAAGATGCCGGAAACAGCTTGCAGGATATCGTGTTCAATACCGTGGCACTGGTGAAACAAACCACAGAAGGGATCCGCCAGCAAAAAAGCGAAGTTGAGTCCATTGCTGCGGCGATTGATGAACTGGCGCAAACCAGCGAGGTGGTGGCGCAAAACGCCGAGCAAACCGCGGGTCAGGTGCATGAAACCGGTAAGTTTTGTGAAACGGCCAAGAGTCGTGTGCTGGAAAGTCGCGATAAGGTGAACCAGTTAGCGGACATAGTTAGTACCGCCGCCAACTCGGCTGATTCGTTAATGGCCGAGGCGGATAAAGTCTCCAGTACGATGTCGGAAATCGAGGCGATAGCCGATCAAACCAATCTGCTGGCGCTAAATGCTGCGATTGAGGCGGCAAGGGCGGGTGAAAGTGGCCGCGGCTTCTCGGTGGTGGCAGATGAAGTACGGGCATTATCGACCCGCACGCAGGTATCGGCAGGGACCATCAAAGAAAACCTGCAACAGATGCGCAGCACGCTACAGGAGTGGGTTAAGGTGATGCAGGAAAGTCGCGACAGGGCGCTGAGCTGTGCTGAGGACAGTGAAGTGTCAGCTCAGCAGATTGAAAATATCTACAGCATGATCGACAAAGTCACTGAGTTTTCCTCCATGATCGTAACAGCCACCAGTGAACAGAAACTTGCCAGCAGTGAGATTGAACGCAATATCAATAACATTGTGCAGGTGGCCGATCAGAACAATGATGTGGCGCGTGAGATGCGCGAAAACGCCGATAATCTTAAAGTCAGCATCGACAAAATTGCCGGGATCAGTAAAACCTTTAAACGCTAGACCCGTGCAGCGTTATGATAAGGCCGCGAGACAGCGGCCTTTTTTATGAGGAATCTCAATAAAGTATGCAGCCCATCAGCATGACCCCAGTGCAAATAGGCCAGGCTTATGATCAAATCACCCACCTTTGGTTACGGGACGACTTTGACCGCAGCAATGGAATCAGCGCTCACCAACAGGCGCTGAATTCGGTTACGCAGGGTAAAACTGCGCTGGATATTGGGTGTGGCTGTAATGGGCGTTTGATCTCACTGGTGCAGTCTCACGGTTTTGAGTGCCATGGTATCGATGTATCAGCGGAAATGATTCGTCTGTCCCGCGCCGCCTTGCCCGATGTGTCCTTTTTCCACCAGGACGTACTGATCTGGCAGCCTCCACGCACGTATGATTTTATCAGCGCCTGGGACAGCCTGTGGCATATGTCACCCATTCAACAGACCCAGTTAATCAATAACATGAGTCATTGGCTTAACCCCGGTGGTGTATTGATCTTTTCATTTGGGGGATTAGAACACCCGGATGAACATCGCAATGCCGCAATGGGGCCACAATTGTATTACGCCACATTAGGTATTACCGGCTATTTGTCAGTGCTGGCGGCCAATAAACTCAATCTGGTGTTTCTGCAGCGGCCGATTGCGCCGGACACCCATTGTTATTTGATTGCGACCAAACCAGTCAGCTAAAAAATTGGCAATAAAAAAGCCCCTGTAAATGGGGCTTTTAGTCAGATGGGTTATACCGTGCGGGTGGCCAGTGCAGGCGGAATAGACGCCGCTTTGCGTGCTGGCCCATACACCGCCAGCAAGCCAATCAGCCACAAGCACAACATGCCAATGGGAATGTAGTACCAGTCTATACGCTGCATTTCAAAGCTATTTACCAGCCAGATATTCAGGCCCACCGTCATTGCTGCACCTAACAGTACGCCAACGCTGGTGATCATAAAATTCTCTACCAGGAAATAGCGCATCACGGCGAAGCGCGTAGCGCCCAGTGCCCGGCGGGTACCGATTTGCTTGCGACGGCGATTCACGCTGAAACTTACCAGCCCCACAATCCCCAGCGCAGTCACTATGGTCAGTACCACAATGATGATAGTCAGCATGCTTACCATCGCGGAATGGCCGCGATAGGTCCGCTCGCGGGTATCCGTCATGGAGTTCATGTTGCGGATAATGCGATTGCGGTTGCTGTCGGCCAGCAGAGCTTCAATTTCCGGCATCAGGCGATCCAGTTGGCCAGGCTCAGTACGGATCAGGTAGCGGTAGCTGTCGAACAGCAGATGCTGTGGCACCAACATTACGCGTTCCAGCCCATCCCAACCAATCCAGGGCGCGTGCAATTTATCGATAATGCCGATGATTTGAATTGGCTCATCATCGTTAATAAACACGGTTTTGCCCACCACGTCCTGATAAGGCAGGTCAGGGAACAGATCTTTGGCCATGGCCTGGGTCAGGATAGTCATTTGCGGCCAGTCGCCTTTGACCGGATCACGCCAGGTAATATCCGCGTCGGTAAAATTACGCCCGGCCAGCAGTTCCACATCGTAGGTTTGCAGGCCATGCTGATCGGTAAAATACACCGCCACTCCGACACCTTCGTTTTCTACGCCCGGCTCGGTTTTCAAGCCCATTGACCAACCGCCACCGCTGATGGGGATCGCATTGGTCTGCGTGGCATTAATCACGCCCGGGATCTGACGTAGGTTGGCTAGGTCTTCCTCAACTGTGACTTGCGCGTTGTAGTTATCGCCAAAGCCGCTGCTGGACAGATAAAAAGTATTGGCTTCATCGATGCCACTTTCTCTGGCCAGCAATTCTTTTCGCTCGTTGATGATAAAAATGGCGTTAACGATGATTGTCATGGTCACTGCCACCTGCAGGGCGATCAGTACCGCCCCGACCTTATTGCGCATGACTGCGCGAAATATTGGACCGATTTCCCAGTTCATATCGCTCTCCTTATTGGGACTTCAGTTGGCTGGCAGGTGCCACACGGGTACTGCGCCAGGTGGGGTAAAGGCCGGCCAGAATACTGGATACCAGCGCCAGGCCCAGGGCAATCGCCACCAGTTTTGGATCCATGCTGGTCAGATCGTTGGCCAGGTCGCCATATAACACACCGATGCCGGATAACCCCAGCATCGCCAGACCTAATCCCGCGATACCGCCGATCACGCCAATTAAACCGGTTTCGACTAAATGCTGCATAAACACATCGCGACGGGAGGCACCTACTGCGCGGCGCAGACTGATCTCGCCAGCTTTACCACTGAATTTAGCCAGCAATAAACCAATCGTATTGAGCAGGCACACCAGCAGGAACATCAGGCTCAGCCACAACATAATTTCGGCGTCATCCGCCACCACATTGTTGTAGGCCATCCATTCCATAACGTTACTCAGGCGGTTGTTATTCGGACGTTCAAAGCGCCCCAGCGCCCGTTGCTCGTCGGCATAGCTGTTTAAAAACGCCATATAGGCTTGTTTTTCGGCGTCGTCACGCAGTTCAACCCACATCTGGAAGTTCACGCATTCGGAATACAGAAAGCCGAGGAAACCGTCTTCCGCCGGGCGTTTCCAGCAGTTCACATTGCCGTTTGAGGTCAGCTCCAGCGATTCTTTGAGCGGCATGGGCATATAGAAATCTTCGGTGTTATCGAATGCGCCGGTCGTCACATCATAAAAACGCGGCACCAGTCGCCATTCTTTTAACACGCCGACGACGCGGAAGTTGTGACCCGCCAGGCGAACGGTTTTACCTACTGAATTTTCTCCGCCAAACAACTGATCGTTCATGGCGCGGCTGATAACCACCACCATATCGCGGTTGTCATCACTTTGACTGTCCCAGCCACTGCCGTATTGAAACGGTACATTGAACATCGCGAAAAAGTCGCTGTAGGCGAGGCGAATATCCGTCATAAACGGTTTGCTGTCGCCATTTTCCGGCTCCACCACACCCCCGGATCTTGCCATTGCAGACTGACGAAACGCCTGTTTGGCCTTCATCAGATTGGTGGCATCTGTCCAGGTCACCTGATCGGGTGGATCGTTTGGTTCACGGGCAGGGGAGTTTGGATCCCAGCTGTCTAACTGCACATAAAATAGCTGTTCGCTTTTTTGTGGGATCGGGTCAGAGGACATAATGTAATTGACGGTAATGGTGGTCATACACGCGCCAATGCCCATGGCAATCGCCAGCACCATCAGGCTGCTTAAAATCGGATTGCGTTTGTAACTTAGTAGCGCCAGGCGCAAATAGTAACGAAACATACGGCCTCCTTAGCCATTGACCACGTCAGCGAAGGTGTTGACCTCATGTAACTCACTGACTTGCCCGTCGCGTACAAAGATATTGCGGCCTGCTTCGGCTGCCAGTGATGGATCGTGGGTTACCATGACAATGGTGGTACCGCGCTGATTAATGTCCTGCAGCAGTTCCATCACGCTGTGAGCCATTTTCGAGTCTAGGTTACCGGTTGGTTCATCCGCCAGCAGAAAACGTGGCTCACCGGCCAGTGCACGGGCAATTGCAACGCGCTGTTGTTGTCCACCGGATAACTGCGAGGGCAGGTGCTTTTGACGACTGGCTAAGCCCACGGTTTCCAATGCATGCTCGATTCGCTGTTTGCGCTCGCTGGCAGACCAACCACGGTAACGCAGCGGTACATCAACGTTATCAAACAGGTTAAGATCCGGCAGCAGGTTAAAACCCTGAAAAATAAAGCCGATCTTTTGATTGCGGATCTTACTGCGGGCGTTGTCACTTAACTGGCTGACGTCGTTACCATCGAGCATGTATTGCCCGCTTTCAAAGGTTTCCAACAGGCCGGCGATATTTAGAAAGGTAGTTTTGCCGCTACCGGATGGGCCGGTCACCGCGACAAATTCGCCTTCATTGACTTGCAGGCTGAAATCTTTCAGGGCATGGGTTTCGACTAAATCCGTACGGAAAATCTTTTTCACATTGGTCATGGTTAGCATGATGATGTCCTTAAAGCAGCATGTGCCGTTATTGAGTTAACATGATGGTGTCGGCACCCTGAAACTGATCAGTGCCGGAAATAATGATTTGTTCGCCAGGACGCAATCCGTCCAGGATCTCGACGCTCGATAATGAGCGTGCGCCGGTGCGAATGGTGCGTTTTTGCGCCAGATTGCCATCAACCACATAAGCAATGCTGCCGTTGCCGGTTTCCAGAAACTGGCCGCGCTGTACCATCAGCACATCTTCTTTGTGCTCTAGCAAGATACGGGTGTTTAACCGCTGGTTCTGACGTAAACCACTGGGGGATTGGGCGGCGAAACGCACCCTACCGGTCACCTGATTGTTTTCAATTTCAGGGGAAATGGTAACCAGCGTGGCCTGGTGCGTTTCGCCATTGAGGGTTATTTCTGCCGGCATGCCAATGGCAAGGTCGTCGGCATAGCTTTCCGGGATCGCAACTTCCAGTTCAAATACGGATAGATCCACCACAGATAAAATTGGCTGATTCTGTGCGACCTGATTCTTTTGCTCTACCGCCAGATTGCCTACGATGCCATCGACCGGTGAGCGCAGGGTCAGTTCGTCTACCTTGCGGGTTAGTTCTTCAACCAGCAGATTTTGGCGGGTTAACATCAATTCCTGGGTTTGAATTTCAAACGCTAGTGATTCTTTGTTCAGCGCCGCATCTTCCACTGCGTGGTGATAGACCAGTTTGGCGTTTTCCAGCTCATCCTGCGCCTTTTCAAAGTCGATTTGGCTTATCGCTTTGCTTTCCCAGGCACTGTCGGCGCGACGTTTCTCGCGCTCAGCGGCAACCAGGGCCACTTTGGCCAGATCTACCGACTTTTGGTTTTCCAGTGCCTGCTTTTTGGCCTGAATTTTACGGCGATCTAACTCCAGCGCCATTTGCATCGCGGTAGAGCTTTCCTGTTTGTGCTCGTTGGTCAGTTCGGGGCTGTCGATATGCGCCAGCACCTGACCTTTGCTGACGCTGTCTCCGGCGTCTACCTCAAAGGTAATGGTGCCTTGCGCCGGGCTATACATTCTGGGGCTGATGGCGGCCACCACCTGACCCTGAACTGATAAGTCACGGGTAAAATCCCCCTGACTAACTGTGCTTAAGCGCAAGCGCGACATATTCACGCTCATCTCGGCCTGTTGCCAACTGCTGATGCCGGGCAGGGCCCAGGCTCCCAGTAACAATGCGGCGGCCACGCCACTGATCACCAACACATTGCGTTTGGTGGTGTTTTTGGGCCGTTGGATCACGACATCCTGGCCGCTGGTATCGGCTATTTTCATGGTGCTTTCCCTAAAATTTTGCAAAACAATCACTGAGTAAGTCGAAACCGAAGTGGCAAAGGTTTATTTGCCAACGGCAGAGGAATGTAACCAGTTGTGTCAGTTATGATATTTGTCGGTGATACAGGCATTGCACTTCGGGCGCTGCGTGGCAAAATACCGCCCAGACAGATTCAGGAGACACCCCATGGCATTGTCCTTACAGGAACAGCTATTAAAAGCCGGGTTGGCGGATAAAAAAAAGGCCGGCCAAATCAAGCGCGAAAAGCACAAACAAGTTAAGCAAAAACAAAAACATAAAGTTGAAAGCGTGGATGAGGCGAAACAAGCAGCTGAACAGGCTCGCATGGCTAAAGCGGAAAAGGATCGCCAGCTAAACGCCGCGCAAAAAGCCGAAGCGGATCAAAAAGCTCTGTTGGCACAAATTCGCCAGCTGATCGAGGTAAATGCGCAGCCCAAAGATAATGGCGATATCGCGTTTAACTTTACCGACGGCAGCACGATTAAACGCCTGATGGTAAACAAACAGACTCAAAACCGTTTGAGCCAGGGCAAACTGGCGATTGTGAAAGCGGAAAATGGCTACCAGATTGTGCCGATGCCGGTGGCAGACAAGATTGCTCAGCGCGACGAAAGCATTGTGCTGTACCGCGCCGATCAGCTCACCATCAGCGAAGCCCCTAAAGAAGAAGACGACTGGTACGCAGATTATCAAATCCCTGATGATTTGATGTGGTAACGCACACACGCTGTAATTTTTGAGCCCGCGCAATGCGGGCTTTTTTGTACTGTTCGTTGAATGTGCACAGTGGTGATTGACAGGGAGTTGCCAATGATTGGATTTTACTGTTCCACGGGCGTGTAGCGCAGGTGATATTCATCCGCATCTTCACCCACCTGTTCAAATCCCATCGACAAATACAGGCGCTTGGCCGGATTTTGTTTCAACACCTTAAGGGTCACGGGCTTTTGCCCAGCTGCGGCGATGACCTGCGAGAGAATCGTGCGGCCGTAACCTTTGCCCTGACACGCTGGTACCAGTTGAAACTGCATAATATGCACGCAGTTCTGGCGCGATTCATACTTAAGTAATCCAATCGGCGTACCTGCCAACAACACCACATTAGCGTGTTCAAACTGATGTAAGATGCGCGCCTCATGCTGCGCAGTAGTTAAATAGATCCCCGCGGTATGCAGATGGGATTCCATGCTGTCGATGCGAAGCTTCAGCAAAAAAGGTAAATCTTGCTGGGTGGCAGGGCGTAAAGAGAAGGTCATCGCGGGCTTTTCCTACAGAGCCAGATGTAAAAGCGGGTAGGGCTTGCCTTGCCCATCTAATGGCGAGCGGCCGATAACGTTAAAACCAATATGCTGGTAAAAGCCAAGTGCCTGCGTGTTTTGCTCATTCACATCGACATTTGATGCGCCCAACGCAGTGATTGCATGTTGGGTTAACACGCTGCCAACCCCTTTGCCACGCGCTTGCGGTGCGATAAACAACATCTCAATATTATCCTCATGCACCCCGCAAAAACCGAGTATCTCACCCTGACTAGTTTTGGCGCACCATAAGTCAACGGCGTCAAAATAGTGCGCCAGAATCAACGGCTTTAACGCTTGGAGATCGTCTTCTGTTAAAAAATCATGGGTAGCTCTGACGGATGCCTCCCAGATTTCAATTAAGCAGAGGTAGTCCGCATTGGTAGCTTTTTCTAATTTCATTAATCAATCGTTGTGGCAGTAAATGTTGTTTACCAAACAGTGACCTTTGTCTCGATGTAGATTGAATGCTCGTCCAGCTCACCAGTAGGCAGCAGGGTAATCGATTCAATTTGAACAAATTTACCTTCGCGAACATGCTCAGACAGCCAATAATCTTCCTGTAATAACGAATACTCCGGCTGGCCGTTTCCGCCAAATTCATCACCATGTAAATCTTCGTCTAATGCTTTGATGGCAACTATGTCGTAACGCTCGTTATCTTCGATAACAGGACCAACATGGGTAATTTTGCCTTTTAAGATATCCGGTGACATCGCAGCCCACCATGCCGAAGACCCAATTCGGGGGCTTGTTGCTAAAAATTCTGGAAACGACGATTCGAGCTCTGTATTTAGTTCAGCTGCCCAATCAGTAGACTCTTTTTCTAGGTCAAAAATGACATCCATGTTTTTTCCTGTAAGCATCAAACTCAGTTGTTCTAGTGTAGGGGGAGGGCTTTAGCTAAGCCTTTGAAGCCCCGTTATACCGCTATTCGTAAAGCTTATCGGTTGCTTTTTTCAGCTCCGCGTTAGGTAAAAACGGATCCGTAATCGTTAAAATCGCATTCAGATTGTTTTTTAACTTATCCAGTTCTATCTCGCCAGGCTTTAACGCGGTTTGCAATAAATGAATGGCCATATCGGCTAACAGAATGCGCTGTTTCTCAAGCCACTGGTCATCACCCTGGCGCGCGTTGTGGCTGAGGTAGCTACTTTCTACAACACTATGTAGCTCCCAACTGGTGTTGATGATTGATTTCCTTGTTATTTCATCCATTGTAATTTTCCGAAAGTTAACTCATGCCCGCTAAGGCGGGATTTTATTGCTTTGTTAGGTAACACTCTGCATAGCCTTGCATTTCGGGTAAGCAGAACAACCCCAGAATTGATTTCCAGCATTTGCTCCTCGTTTGGCTGTACGTGACACCAATTGTTCACCACACCTGGGGCATATCCGATCTGCTGTAGTATCGGCGCGTTTTCTCAACTGTTGCACATGCTTCCGATGCGTTTCCAGCGATGGCGCAAGGCGAACATCTAGTATTTGCATCAAGGCATTCTGAACCTCAGTTTCTGATAATGCGGGCGTTTTGAATGATTTGATGTATCGAATGTAGCCAAATCCGCGGGTTACGTTTGCTGGCATAGTTGTTTTAAAAGTACTTTCACCCGTAAAAACGACAACTGAGTGAATCAATTCTGGCGCAATGTTTAGCGCATTTTCCAGCGCTTTTACATGTTTGTAGTTTTGCCGCAAAGGATTCTGAAACTTGAATGAGTTTTTGAATATTTTCTGGGTCCACTGGGCCTGTTTTTCCCCGCCAAAAATCCAACCTTTGATGTTCTTTGTTTCAACGACGAAAATCCCGTAGGGAGACGCAATAATGTGGTCGATCTGCGTCGTTCCGTCAGGAGTGGGTAAGGTGACGTTGTGAACCAAATGATAAGTTGAAGCTGGAAGACAGATTTTCGCTGATAACTTAACGAATGTTTCCCCGAAAAGTCCTTTGAACCAAGGGGTTTTAATGATAGTAAGTACAAGGAAGATGGGAATAAGCCACCACATCTTGAACACTTCATTGATAATTGGCGAGAAGTCCATTTTTTCACCTAATGCTCATATCAGCGGCGTGGCCGCGTCCCACTGCATGCATTTGTTAGCATCAATACCTAACTTCATTGACCTTATAGAGTCGGCTAGGCGAACCAAACACATCTATAAGCTGCTGCTCTGTAAGTGGCAATGTATAAAGGTCATTTCCATTTGGAGTTCCGATAACGGGATACTCACGACCTCCGGAACAATGCGAACATATTCCTATAGATATAAACCGACCATCGTCAAATGTGATGTGGAAACCGCCGCCCACATAGGCCTGATATTCTGTTGCTTTTTTCTTCAAATGCTCCGGCCATTGTGGCGGGGGTATAAATCTAGACAAATACTTGGCGGCTGACTCTGGTTTCACTTCTGATAGCAATATGGGAGGCGCATCTGGTGTCAATTTCACTAACACTTGCATTATTTTAGCGTCAGCTACCCTTCCAATTTCTATAAATAGTGAGTAATAAAGAGTCTCAGGAGCGTCATTAAGATGTTCTCCATGGGCGACTAAAGCGTCTTTCTCAAAGCGGGAAACATTGGCACATCCAGCCAAAATGCCTGTTAATAAAGCTACGATCCAAATTCGACGCATATACCTACTCGCTAACGCAAAGCAATCGGGCGTAAAAACGCGTTAGCGTTTGACGTCCTAGCGACCAAAGGGAGCGAGTGATGCGCCTTGTTAGCCATGCATTGCCGACTCTGCAATTTTCTGCGCTTTTTCAATACTGATTCCATTAACTTGGTCATGGTAAAGCTCGTGACCAGTTTCTTGCAGACAAAGATATGGACGAGCTCCATCTGCTTGTGGATGCACATCCGTCGCTAGAAAGTGTGTGGACTTATAATATGGTAGTGCACTGCAAAACCAACCAAAATACCCACGTTCTAAATCAGGTTCATCCCAAGTTTCAAGGTAATGCTCATAACTTTCTTTACTAAGAGAAACCCATACGCCCCACATGAACGGCTCGGTAACTCCGTGAATAGGAATTTTAATTATTACTCTCACAAAATAGTGTGTACCGTCTTCGTCAGTATAAAAACAAAGGTCATCACTAATCTTTCCTTGCTCTTTTACTTCGTCGGGTTGCCAAAGCCAAGGATCCGGGGCTTTGAATCCAAAGCTCGGTGAACCCTCGTGAAGCTCACCGCAACATGAGCATTTAAAACTAAATATTCCTGCCATAACTCTGACTCTTATTGCTGGCTAACGCTAAGCTTTGGGGCGCAGGCACGGGGCTATAATCGCGAAGCGGCCCTGTGTGTGCGTCCCAGCGAACGAAGTGAGTGACAATAGTGTATTGTTAGCTGCCATATACACCCTTCTCAAATTTCTCCTTGGCGAGAATGTATATGTTCTTTTCTCCGCACTCTACCTTATACAGGTACTGCTTTTTAAGTGCAGATTGTTTTTCATTGACTAAAGTCATTTTATTCCAAGGGATTAGGCATTTTTGGGGAAATAAAAGGATAAGAGACTTCTTTTGCGCTATGAAAATGCCTTGTTCAATTGCTTTTATTGTTAACCAGGGGCGATATTCGCTATCTGAGTCTTGGATTGCAGTATTGTCGGAAAGGTAAATACTACTCGTTTTAAGTAAGGAATCATCGGGCACATTGATGCTTGTTTTATAGGTTCGAGCAATCTTAGGAAAAAGGCCAAGGTAGCTTTGCAAAAAGTTTGTCAGTGCAAATAGAGCTACAAAGCAAGTAGCAAGAAAAACAAAGCTCAAAATTAGTCTTCCAAATTGACTGAGTTTAGAGGGCAGCTAACGCCGACAGCAAGGGCGGAGCGAAACTTAGTGTAGCGCAGTCCTTGCTAGACTGGCGTTGTTATACGGATTTATACCCAGAACTGCCACCACTTTTTTGAATTGCGCAATTCTCTTTGTCTCTCTCTGTAAATTGCTATGTTTTCTGAAACAGATCTTTCTTCGGTAGCAATTCTGTATTCCTCCAAGCGAACCTCTTTCAGATGTTTCATGTATGACCTACATTCTTTGTTAAATAAAATTAGTTCGGAGAATAAAATAAACAATAGGCTGCAGAAAAATGTGAATAATTTATAGTCCCAATCAAAAAGAAAGCTGTAGCTCAGACTTAAATGCGCAATAAGATTTATGGGGAGTCGGCCATATTTTCGTAATTCGTAACTTTCTGGCTTTTTCATACTAATCCGTATAACGCTTTAAACAGCGGAAAACGCGAGCGTAGCGAGTGGTTTTCCGCTGATTTAACTTGTTATATTTACTATTTAACGTTAACGAGTTCATACCAGTATTCAAAAGGAGGTGATGGATATTTTATTTCCTTTATTCCATTTAAGAAGCAAGCCGCTGCTTTACCTGAGGTTGGAGAACGAGAGTCTATAACGTTCCCCTTGCTATCAAGTACAAAAACGAACTGAAATGCATCTTTGCCTTCATCTTCCAACATAGCTCGGCACTTTTTAGCTAGTGGAGGCCAATGCTTATTGTGCTCTGTTACTAAGGCCTTTGATTCATATTTATAGCCTTGTGTGGATGCTAACTGGCTATAGTGACGTTCGACCAACTCACTATAATTCAAGCTTTTTTGAAAAGTGTAATCAGGATGAATATTGTCTGAAGAATTGCATCCGGCAAGCAAAATGAAACAACTAAGGAAAAGCACTATTCTCATTTAAACCTCCAATGTCTGAGAGTAAATATAACGCCCAGCACAGCGGCTGGAAAAGCTGGCACGTAATTGCGCAGCAATTTGAGTGACAGGTTTGACAGTCCGTTGCTGCTGCTTGTTAAACGTCATCTATATTAAACTGCATTGTTTCTACAACTTCAGAGCTTAGTGCGCCTACTCTTGTGAAAGCTTCGATTTGCTTTTTCTGGAGCTTCTCGTACATTTCATCACAAGCTTTCTTTTTATCTTTAGACCAATTTCTTCGGCTAAGTGAAACGAGATTTAAATTGATGATAAATATCGAAGACGTAACACCGGCTATTGCCGCGCTGATTGCTGCACCGGAGTCTCCTCTCACGGCAGTATAGGCCTTATCGAAAATGAAATTTCCATGATCAATCAATTTAAAACACTGATCTGAAATTCGAAAAACAAAGCCAGTTACATGTTGTAACTTATCTAATGATTCTTTGCTATATTTTGATTGCAATTCTTTGTTGCCGTCATTTCCTGCCTGAATCCTCTGCTTTCTTAGCTCGACGACTTGTTCAAATTCCTTAGAGTCTTCTTCGAAAAGGTATTTCAACTCGGGCTCAATATTATTCTTAATGTCATCAATTATGAATTGAAATTGATTCTCAAAAGGAATGAATTTTAATTGATTTGATTTAATAGTACCGTCATCAATTGCGCGTTTTTCTTGGGCGGCTTTTTTGATGCTCAGGCTGCAAACTGTAATTATTAGCTTTCCAGCCAATATTCCCATAAGCGCAGCTGCGCTTCCTGATCCCGGTGCAGAGTTTCCCGCGCCAAAGTCGTCCAACAGGCCATTTACTGATTTATCCAAAAGACTGCTGGTTGTTACTAGGCCTTTATCCATATTGTCGCTTTATCCTGATATCGAAATGACGTTTAACGCCGGTGGCAAGGGCGAGCGAATGCGAGTCCCGCGGCGATAGCCGCATATTGGCCACCCTTGTTATAAATTCTATTCAATATTTTTACACTGCCCGATGTAACTCGTACCGACGCAATCTGCCGGCAGAATTCCAAAAACAGGACAACCAAAGGCAAACTGCTTTGTAGACAAGATTTCGTATCCATTTTCGCAAATTTTGGCCTTATCAACTTCCTCTTCTACTATCGCCTGATGATCTCCATCGAAGCGAAAGATATCTACACTAAATCTATCGTCTTGCTGCTCTACTCGAGGGTTCATTGAGCACCCTGTACCAATAGCAACTAATAGTGAAATCATCATCCATCGCAAGCGCGTTACCTCAACAATTTATAACAATTTAATAGTGCGCGATTGGGTCGTTTTTCTGCCGACGCGTCGCGCGTTTTTCTCCTTCGCCATTTTTAACAGATCCCGTAAGTGATTGCTATACAGTGAATTTTTATCTGTGTTGCCAATTTGCAACGGGACAAAAACGACCCAATGGGTCGTTTTCTTGAATATAGGGGAAATGCTACTATAACTGTATATATGTACAGTTGCATGTATGAAGATCATGAACTCAAGATCTCCTTTCTTAAACCACATCTCGGAGTACATGCTGTTTAGGCATTATTCTATCAGGACGGTGTCAACCTACTTAAAGTGGATTTCGGCATTTATCTGTTTTCATGGGAAACGCCATCCAGCGTCAATGGGGGATAATGAGGTAGAGCAATACTTAGAGTATTTAGCTCTAAACGCCAATGTGCCACCACGTACCCAGGCCACGGCGCTAAATTCTTTATCATTCCTGTACAAGCATATTATTAAAAACGAGCTGTCGCCGAGTCTGAATTTTGCCAAGTGCAGCCGCCAGCCAAAGCTACCTATTGTTCTCACCCCGGATGAAGTAAAGTTGCTTATGTCCAGATTGAGTAAGCGTTACTATTTAATAGCCGCACTCATGTATGGTAGCGGTCTGCGCAGTATGGAGGCAGTCCAACTGCGGGTTCAGGATATCGACTTTGACTACAAATGTGTCAGGGTTTGGAATGGTAAAGGCAACAAGCACCGCATCGTTACTTTGGCAGTTGAACTTGTCCCCTTAATCAGAAACCAAATCATTCAGGTGAATGAGTATCTGCAACTGGATATTCAAAATAAACGCTATGCAGGTGTATGGATGCCTCATGCACTGGCGAAGAAGTATCCCTCTGCAAATAAATCACTTGCCTGGCAATACTTATTTCCTTCCCATTATCTTAGCGCGGACCCTGCAACCGGAGAAATCAGGCGGCATCATTTTCATCCCACCGGCGTACGTAAAGCGATAAAGCGTGCTGTAGAAGCTGCGGGTTTGGTTAAGCCCGTTACGCCTCATACGCTCAGGCATTCATTTGCCACCCACCTGCTGCAAAGTGGCGCTGATATAAGGACAGTACAGGCGCAGTTGGGGCACTCTGATGTTAAAACTACGCAAATCTATACCCACGTGTTGCAGCAGGGAGCAAATGGTGTGGTAAGCCCGTTGAGCCGATTGGTGCAGGCGTAACCCGACAATACTTGATCCTGATGCTACCTCCTTGTTGCACATTCTGCTCTAATGGTTGTGAATGAGGAGGGCCGATGGACAAACAAGCTGGCTGGTTGATGTTGATAGGCGGATTTTTTCTGATTACGTTGCTGATCAGTCCCCTGGCACGTCGATTT
This sequence comes from Bowmanella sp. JS7-9, assembly GCF_004329715.1. GTDB lineage: Bacteria > Pseudomonadota > Gammaproteobacteria > Enterobacterales > Alteromonadaceae > Pseudobowmanella > Pseudobowmanella zhangzhouensis. The sequence continues at coordinate 40,857 of NZ_JXSY01000013.1, read as the reverse complement.
AATATTCCCCGGGCGTCGCTGTTTATCTTAAGTGGTATGTTGGTGGGGCAGCTTGCGGGTGACTCGTTAAATGGCCATACCACCTTGTGGTTTGACAGTATCAGCTCGGTAACGTTACTGATTGTCGGCTACTTGCTCGGCACCAAACTTACCCTGGACTACCTGCAGCAATATGCCCGCAGTGTGACGCTGATTACCCTGAGCGTCACGCTGGGCACGTTTTTTATCGTTACCCTTGGGTTGTACTGGCTGGGTTTACCTTTTTCTATGGCGGCGATCTTTGCGGTACTGGCCGCCGCGACCGATCCTGCCGCCACCTATGATGTAATTCGCCAAACTGGCATCGACAACCGTTTTACCCGGCTTTTACAGGGCATTGTGGCGCTGGACGATGCTGCCGGGCTGATTCTCTTCTCACTGGTGATGGCGGGTTTGAGCCTGATGGGGCAAAACGATACCGGCTCGCCATTACTTACCTTGCTGTGGGAATTAGGCGGTGCGGTAACTCTGGGGGCTGTGATGGGGCTGGTATTGGTTTATCTGCTGGGCATGAAGGATGATCGTGATAACGTGTTTGTGGAGTCACTTGGCCTGATCTTTTTATGCGGCGGGTTGGCGTTTTACCTGCACGTGTCGTTTCTGATGTCTGCCATGGTGATGGGCATGGTCGTGGTTAACCGCGCCCGGGAAAGTCAGGAGCATTTGCACGATATTGAATTCGTCGAGCAGCCCTTACTGGTGTTGTTTTTTATTCTGGCCGGTGCCAGTGCCACGTTGGATCAGGTTTGGCTGGTGGTGGATATTCTGCTGGCCTATGTGCTGCTGCGGATTGCGTCGCGGGTGATTGCGGCATGGATTGCGCCAAATACAGAGTTGAGCCATGTGCAGCGTTCCTGGCTGGGTTTGTCTCTTTTGCCGCAGGCCGGTGTGGCCTTGGGCATGGCGTTACTGGCCGGCCAGTATTTTCCCGAGCATCAGGATGTGCTGATTACCGTTACGGTGGCGGCGACGATTTTATTTGAGCTGATTGGGCCGTTGTTTACCTACCAAGGTATTAAACGCAGCCAGTAGGGGTTACACCACCTGATTACGGCCGCGCTGTTTGGCCAGATACAAATTCTCGTCAGCCAGTTTTAATGCGGCATTGATGTTGGTATCGGTTAGCGCGGTTGCTACGCCAAAACTGGCAGAAAGCGGTAAGCTGATGTCACCTTGCTTGAAGGGTTTATTGGCGATTTCCTGACGGATATTCTCAGCCAGTTTAACTGCGGTGCTTAAGCTAGTTTTCGGGTACAAAATCAAAAATTCTTCACCACCGGTGCGCGCTACCAGATCCGATTGGCGAATGTTGTTTTTCATTAATTCTGTAAGATAAATCAGTACGTTATCGCCTACGTCATGGCCAAATTGGTCATTAATTGCTTTGAAATGATCTGCATCGACCACCACTGCGCTTAGCGGGAAATAATCCACCGGGTTTTCCATCGCGCGTTCTAAATATACCGAGTCTAAAAACCGCCGGTTGGGCAGGCGGGTGAGGGGATCGGTATTGGCCTGACGCAACTTTTCCAGATTGTCTTTAGTGAGCTCATGATGGCTGCGCTGCCAAAAGTATTCGCCAATAAACGCGGTAAATATGAACGCTGTAAACGCCGCAAAAAAACGGCTCAGGTGCTCAGGCGGGTAACTGGCAGGAATATCTGCCTGATGAGCAATCAGATACAGCATACCCGCTACTGTCAGGGCAACGAACACAATGCCGATTTTGTAGCCGACAATAAAAACTTGAATCAGTATTAACGGGAATATCCAGTACAGGCCGGTATTCTGATGCCCCCCTGAATATGTCAGCCCCAGTACAATAAGCGAGTCCAGCACCGCTGCGATGTAGTAAAAAATCGGTTTGTGCTGGTAGATATTCGACAGCCCCGCATTGGCAAACGCCAGAATAGCGCCCGCAAATAACATCGTCAGGAGCGGCCAGTTGTGGCTACTGAAGTCATTGATAGCGAATAGCAGCATAAAACTGCCACCCACGTAGGAAATAAAATAAAACGTCAGACGGCGACGCTTTTCTTCGGCATTTAATGCGGAATTAGATTCTTGAAAATGATGCCAGAACGACAAATCCAAACTGGGTTTTCCGGTAGCGGGAAGATAGGTAAAGCGTAGTAATAAATAGGGGGTTGTAACAACCGGATTAAACAAAAAGGCCACCTGATGGTGGCCTTGTTTTAATTTATTACTGTGGGGTGCCAATCACGGGCAGTTGACGAATGGTACGCCGTACCGAGCCCAATACGCCTGCTGTCTTCTGACGTAACTTCAGTAACAACAGATAGGTCAGTGGCAGCAGCAACAAACTGGTTGCCGTGGAAACGATCAGGCCGCCGATAATCGCAATAGCCATTGGCGCATAGGGTGGGCCATCGCCACCGATTTGCGTGCCCCCCATGGCCAGCGGCACCAGCCCAAGCACCGTGGTGCCAACGGTCATCAGTACCGGGCGAACCCGATCCAAACAGCCCTGTACGATGGCTGTGCGTACATCCATGCCACTGTCAATCAACTGATTGGTGCGATCGACCAGCACAATGCCGTTATTCACCACTATGCCCATCAGGATCAGCATGCCTATCATTCCCATCACACCCATGTTGGTGCCGGTCAGAATAAATGCCAGGAATACCCCGGTGAAGGAGAATACCAGTGAGGTGATCACGGCGGTGGGCAGTAAAATGGACTCGAACAGTGCCGCCATCACAACATAGATCATGCATACCGCCAGTAACATATTGGTCAGCATCACGTTCTCCGCCTGCTCCTGGCGGCGGAAGCTGCCATCCAGCGTCCAGCTGTAGCCATCGGGCAGGGCAATGTGTTGCATCACGTTTTCGATGCTCTTACGCGCTTCCTCCAGGGTAAAGTCTTCCTTGAGGTTGGCGCCGATGCTCAGTGCCGTTTGACGATAGAAACGATTAACCTGCGACAGACGGGGTGACACCGTCAGGCTAGCCACCATATCCAGCGTGACATTCTGGGTGCCGACGCGGGTCAGCGGCAGGTTTTTCAGCAAGGCCACCGAATGTTGCAGGTTTTCATCAAACAACATGCGAATGTTGACTTCACCACGCTCATCGTTGCGGAACGTACGCAGGTTGGAACCCCGCAGCGCCGTGGACACCACTGAACCAATAGTTTGTGCATCCAGCCCGAATCGATAGGCTTTTTGGCGGTCGATGGTCAGTTGTAGTTCGTACTTTTTCTCACCGATATCGGTGCGTACGTCCTGCAGGCCTTCGATATTGCCCAAAACGGGTACCAGGTTATCGGCGATTTTCATCAGTACGTCAGATGAGGTGCCCAGCAGGGTCAGGCGCACGCCGCCACCGTTGCTGTCATCCCATTTAAAGCTGGGGTTGGCGCGGGGCAGTTTGGGCATGTCTTTGAGGATCATGTCACGCAACTCTGCTTGCGGAATGGGTAGGTCTTTTTGCAGGGAAATACCCGATACCGCCTGACCCGGCGTGTACCAGCTATACACCTGCGTGATAAAGAATTTTTCCTGGTTGTCGTACAGGTACTTTTCAACCGCACTGACTGTTTTTTCCACCTCTTCCAGCGAGTAACTGGCGTTGATGTTGTAGTTCAGCCACACCCGGTTATTACCGTGATCGCCATCCTGATCTGACTTCACCATGCCTTGTAACACAATGGTGCCGGCAACCAGCAAAATCGCGATAAACAAGGCGCGGTACTGATAGAACAAGGTCCATTCCACCGCTGATTTATACCAGGCCAGCATCCGTGATGGCTTTTGCTCGGCTTTGGGGCGGAAGGTGATTTTGGTCGACAGTAACGGGATCAGCGTTTGCGCAATCAGCAACGAGGCGAACAACGAGATACAAATCGCTATGGCCACGTGTTCAAGGAAAATGGTGATCTCCATTTTTTCCCCGACGATATTCGGTAAAAACACGATGGCAGTGGTGGCCGTACCGGCGATCATCGCCAGGCTCACCTTGCTCACGCCAGCCAGTGTCGCAGAACGGGGATTCGGGTTGCCTTCACGCTCGTGATAAATACTCTCGGTGACTACCACCGCGTTATCCACCAGCATGCCGACCGCCAGCAGCAGCCCCATCATCGACAGAATATTCAGCGAGTAGCCAAAGAAGTACATAAAGCCCAGTGTGATACACACCGAGAACGGCACCGACAGCACCACAATCAGGGTGGCGCGGAACTGACGCAGGAAGGCATATAGCACCAGCACCGATAACAGCGCACCAATTAAACCGGCATCCAGCAAATCGCTCAGCGATTGGGTGACGTTATCGGCCTGATTGCGCATGACAAACAGGTTAATGCCATCAAAGGTTGGATTGGTCTTGGCATCATCAATGACGGCCATGACTCGATCCGCGACCTCGACCAGATTACTGCCAGACTCACGATAGACGTTAAAACCCACCGCATAGGTTTGATCCAGATGGCGGCCTTCGGTGCGCTCCGGCGTTTCTAAACGCACGTCTGCCACATCCTGCAGACGAATGCCTTTGGCCACAAACAGTTCGCGGATTTCATCGATGGAGCGGTATTCACCCTGCGGGTTGATGGTGATTTTTTCGTTGTTATCGAAAAAATGCCCGGCCGTCATCGAGAAGTTGGCGTTGCGCAGAGTTTGCGCCAGCGTGTTGGGGTTCACATGCAAAGCCGCCATACGCTCGGAGTCGATGCGGATAGAGATCTGGCGTTTATCCACACCGTATAATTCTACCCGCGCGACACCCGGCACACGCTCTAGCTGCATTTTCAGGTTACGATCCAGCAGGTCGTAGGCGTTAGACAGATCTTTCTCTGACGAGACGCGCAACTGCACGATGGGTTCGTCTGAGGTGTTCCATTTGTAAACCATCACACGTTGCACGTCATCCGGCAGTAAATGGCGGATCGCATCGATTTTTTCACGGGCCTCAACGCTTTTCGCTTTGAGGTTTTCATCCCATTTGAATTCGATCATCACCTCAGAGCGGTCTTCGAATGAGAACGATTGCATCCGCTCTATGCCGGACATAGTCGCCAGTGCTTCTTCGACCGGTTTGGTGATCATCTTCTCAATTTCCACCGGGGTGGCATTGGGGTAGGGGGTCACCACCACAATAAACGGTACATCGATGGCCGGAAATTTTTCCAGTGGCAACAGGCGGCTGGCCGCAATGCCGAGCAATAGCAGTGAGAAAAACAGCATGCCGATGGTAACAGGGCGGCGCAGGGCGAACGTGGCCAGCCCGGCGCTAACAGACTCAAGCTTGTTCATACGCACCCTCCACAGCAAAGGCTTTACGGTCAAACAGGCTGTACAGTACCGGGATAAGGAACAGGGTCAGCAAGGTAGCAAACATCAGACCGAAGATAACGGTAATGGCCATCGGCGCACGAATTTCCGCCCCTTCACCGACGCCCATCGCCATTGGTAATAAGCCTAACGTGGTGGTCAGTGTCGTCATCAGAATCGGACGTAATCGTGAACTGGCAGCCTGGAAAATCGCCTCGGCTTTATCCATGCCTTGTTCACGTAACTGATTGATGCGGTCAATGAGGACAATCGCGTTATTGACCACGATCCCCGCCAGCATTATCAGGCCGATAAACACAATCACTGAGATATTAGCGCCGGTCAGGAACAAGCCGTAAATCGACCCGGCACAGGCCAGCGGCACAGTGAACAGGATCAGGAACGGATGCAGCAGCGACTCAAACTGCGACGCCATCACGATGTAGACCAGGAAAATTGCCAGTCCCAGCGCGAACAACAGTGAGTTAAACGAACTTTCCATTTCCTCATTCTGACCACCGACGCGGGCAGACATGCTGGCCGGCAGATTCAGACGTTTTACCAGCGCATCGGCTTCAATGGCTGCTTCACCTAAGTCACCGTAGGCGAGATTGGCAGACACCACGACCACACGTTGTTGACCAATGCGGCTGATTTCTGACGGGCCAACGCTGGCCTGAATATCAGCCACCGCCGATAACGGTACGGCAGGGAATCCACCCGGATTAACAATCATATTGCCAATGTCGCTGCTGGAGTCACGCTGGGCTTCATCGGCGCGCACCAGAATGTCGACTTTGCGGTCATCCAGTGAGAATTTACTCGCTACTTCACCGCCAACTTTGGTGGCGATCAGTTTAGATACGCTGGGTGCATCCAGACCTAACTGCGCCAGACGGGCATGATCGAAATGGATACGCAGTTCGGGGTGACCGGCCTGCAGGTTGGATTTTACGTCTGCAAAGCGGTCATTTTGTTCTAGCAATGACACCATCTGGTCGCCGTAGCGGCGCAGACTGTTTAGGTCATAGCCGACGATTTCAATTTCCAGCGGCGTGGCGAAGCTAAACAGCGCCGGTTCGCCAAATTTGGCGTTAATACCGGCCTGATTGCGCAGGAAGCCACGCATTTTTTCAATCACCGCGGTGGTTTGATCTTTGTGTTCAGGCTTAAGCACCACATTTAAGCGGCCCCAGAAATCGCCGCCCTGACCCGGGCTGGCATTCATCAGGCTACCTGTACCGGCTAAAGAGTAGGTACGTGCAACCTGAGGTAATGTTTGGGTAAAGCCTGCCAGTTCACTTAACACCTCATCGGTATTTTCTAAACGGGCGCCGGATGGCAAGGTGACTTCCACATAAAACTCACCCTGTGCCATGGACGGGATTAATTCCATGCCTAATTGTGGCAGTAACGTAACCGACAAGGCACTGATGCCCACAATCGCGCCAAATACCAGGGTACGGGCTTGCATGGCACGTTTGAGGGCACCTTGGTACACACCTTCCAGTGCATCATAAATTTTGTTAAACAGCGCCGCGAACGGTTTGAATACCAGACCAAACGCTTTGCTGATCAAGGCTGCAATCGTGACTACAACAAAGCTGACAGCCATAAAGACATATTTAAACACCTGACCAATCGCCCAGAAAATCGCATTGATAAAGCGGCGCAGGTAGTAAAACAACTTGCCAAAAAAGCCACGCTGTACATTTTTATCCAGAGTAAAGCGGCTGCCTAAATCAACGGGGGCGTCAGGCTCAGCGTTTTTACGCTGGCCAATTTCACGGGCTGCCAGCATAGGAATGATGGTCAGTGCCACCACCAGCGACGCGGCCAGAGCGAAGGTTACCGTCAGCGCCTGATCGCGGAATAACTGGCCGGCAATCCCTTCCACAAACACCAGTGGGAAAAACACCGCAATGGTGGTCAGGGTTGATGCAACGATGGCCGTTGAGACTTCCTTGGTACCTTCACTGGCCGCGGTTTGAATCGAAACACCGCGTTTTTTCAGACGGTCGATGTTTTCCAATACCACGATGCTGTTATCCACCAGCAAACCAATCGCCAGGGCAATACCACCGAGACTCATAATGTTCAGGCTGATATCGTTACCATACATCAGGTTAAAGGTGGCGATGATAGACACCGGAATGGAGATCGAGATGATCAGGGTTGGCCAGATATTACGCAGGAACAGATACAGCACCAGCATGGCCAGCAAACCGCCAACAATACCGGCAGATTTTACTTCGCTGATCGCATTGGCAATAAAAGTTGATTGATCATACACCAACTGAATTTTGTAACCCGCCGGCAAATCTTTATTGATGGCTTGCAAACGTTTGCCGACGTTCTCTGCCACTTCCACGGTATTGGCATCGCCTTCTTTATAGATGGCAATTTCGATGCCTTCCAGCCCCTCAAAGCGGGTGACAGAGGTGCGCTCTTTGTGGGCATCGTGCACGTCGGCAATGTCACCTAAGCGAATATGACGACCATTACGGGTGGCGATAAACAAGTCGCGCATTTCATCCAGGCTTTCAAACTGGTTGAGCGTGCGCACCAGATATTCCTGATTGCCATCTTCTACACGGCCACCGGCACTGTTGATGTTTTCAGCACGCAGGCGGGTAACGATGTCGTTGGCACTGATGTCCAGTTGGCCAATACGCTGCTGGTCAAACAGTACCTGAATTTCGTTTTCCAGACCTCCACCGATTTGCACCGATGCGACGCCGGAAACAGATTCCAACTTAATTTTAAGTTGCTGCTCGGCGTAGGTACGCAAGGCCTTTAACTGAGCCATATCCATGGCTTTGGCACCACCATCTTCGGCGGTTTGCCCCAGACCAAAACGAATAATAGGATCCAGATTAGGGTTGAAACGCAGTAACACCGGGCGTTCCACATCCAGAGGGAGTTGCAGTATGTCCAGCTTTTCACGAACTTCCAGGCTGGCCATATCCATTTCCGTGCCCCATTCAAATTCCAGCAGCACGTCTGACTGGCCGGCTTTTGAGGTGGACTCTACGCGGCGTACGCCTTTTACCACGCCGATGGCTTCTTCAATGGGTTTAGATACCAGCTGTTCCACCTCACCCGGTGCTGCACCGGTGTAATTGGTGCGGATGGTCAGGGTAGGGTATGACAACTCGGGTAACAGATTAATCGACAGTTTTGATAGCGACACGAAGCCGAACAGTAGTACGGCGAAGGTAAACATCCAGATGGTGACTGGACGTTTTACCGAAATATCTACGATGCTCATGGCTGACTCCTTAGCCTTTTACCACTTCAACCGGGGCGTTGTCCTTGAGGTTGTGTTGACCGGTAATAACGACCTGCACACCGTCGCTTAAACCGTCCAGAATCTCGACCATACCGTTTTCCTGATAACCAACTTTAACCGGGGTCTTGGTTGCTACACCTTCTTTCACCACAAACACGTTCAGGGTCTGGTCGATATCCAGCAACGCATCGCGGGGCATCACCAGCGCGTTTTGGTGGGTGTCATAGTTAAGCTTTACTTCGGCAAACATACCGGATTTGAGCTTGGCATCATCGTTCGGTACACGCAGGGTCACTTTGAAGGTGCCGGTTTGCGCATCAATTACCGGGCTGATGCGCTCGACGAACGCATCTACCGTGGTGTTATTCAGGGCAGTCAGTTGCAGTGTGGCTTGCTGACCTTTGTGCACGCTGGCCAATTCTTTTTCAGGCAAATGCACAATGCCGTATAACACTTTTTGCTGCACGATATGGAACATACGCTCCCGTTGGAATGACTCAGTCAGGTTGCCTACTTTAGCGTTACGCTCGGCGATAAAACCGGCGATTGGGGCTTTGATGGTGGTTTCGGCTAAATCCAGTTTCGCCAACTCCAGTGCCGCTTTGGCCGCGTCATACTGGGCTTGCAGTTTATCCAGCGCATCATCACTAATCAGGTTCTTTTTGTGCATATCGCGCACTTTTTGCAATTCTTTCTGGATCCCAACCAGGTTGGCATCGGCACGCTTGAGATTCAGCTCGTAGCGCTCGGTTTCCAGTTGCGCCAGTACCTGGCCCTGCTCTACGTAATCGCCTTCTTCCACCATGATGTGATCAACGATGCCCGATGCACGCGCGACCACGAAGGCTTCTTCTTTGGCTTCTAACACGGCTGTGGTGGCATAGTTTTGCGAAATGGACGCGCGACTCAGGGTGGCAACTTCAACCGGAATCGCCAGCACGGCTTCTTTTTTGGATTCGGTGGTGTTAACCGCTTCGGCATCGCCGCAACCGGTTAATAATCCTGAACTGGCCAGCATGGCGGTAACGAGCAGTGATTTTACGAATTTGTGTTGCATGTTCTTCCCCTGATCTAAGTCGTGACACTGATTAGTGTGTTTACACCACTCATTGCACAGTGTGTGCCATACTTAAAAAGTCAATAAATACAATAAGTTAAACTGTTATGGACAATATGTTGTGCGAGGATGAGGCAGATTTTTAGCGATTATCGCTACTAATTAGCAAAAACAACCAATCCCCTGATAGCACTAAGTCGTCTGTCCAACGCGAATGGTTTAATTGTACGGAGAGATTTTTTGTAATGATGCTTTTTAGGTAAACAAAGATGTAACAACTCGTGTTACATCTTGATATAACCAACTGATTTTGAATGAAAATTAATCAGACTCAATAGCCGGACGCTTTTTCTCGTTATCGGCTGGGTTTAGCTGCAAGGTAGAGTCAGGGGTATTGCTTAATTTAATCACCGGCGTTTGCAGGATGAGATTATTCGGATAGGTGATCAGTTCACCGTTAGCGTGACGAATCAGTACATGAAAACTGGTGATTTCTTCAATCATGCCGGTCAGATCAAAGTCTTTGTTAACTATGCGGATGCGGTCACCGATCCGATACGGAAATTTAAAGAAAATCACCACACCTGCGGTCAGATTCGACAAAATCGACCACTGCGCAAATAGCGCGACACCTAAAATGGCAAACGCGGACGACATAAATACCACGAATTTGCCGTAATCAATTCCCAGAATCACGCTGGCCAGAAAGATAAACAATGCAGAATGGGCCACATGCATGATTTGCCGAATCATCAGTTTGCGCTGCATTGGGGTATTTTTACTGATAGCGATGCGCTCGATTGCATCGACAATCCAGCTGCGGGTAATCACATACACCAACAGTAATAACAGCAACAGAAACCAATCGGTTGATGACATCGTTTAACTCACCTCATTTGTGGGGAAAAAAAAAGGATGCCAGCGCATCCTTTTTAGCCTTAAAGCAGCTGTTACAGTGCTTGTACGTTAGCCGCCTGCAGGCCTTTCTGACCTTGCTCAGTATCATACGACACTTTTTGCCCTTCCGCTAAAGTGCGGAAACCGTCGCCGGTGATAGCACGGAAGTGAACAAAAACGTCTGCGCCGCCGTTGTCCTGGGTAATAAAACCAAAGCCCTTGGCTTCGTTAAACCATTTAACGGTGCCAGTTTGTTTGGACATAACATCTCCTAAATGTATTTTTTCGTTGAGTGAGTAAGGTCGATGTAGAGAACCGAAAATTACTGGTATTGGGGTAGGTGTGTCGCGATGACAAAATCTGTTTCAATATCCAAGCAAAACTACAGCAGGCATTTACATCATACCTGTGGTGCATCATAACAGCCTGAAATCTCGTGTAAATTTCTAAACCGTTTGAGAAAGGCTAAAAATTGTTATTTTTTGTGTAAAAGAAAGGCAACCCGGGGGTTGCCTTGCGTCATACAGATAATTTATTCGGCGCTGCAGGGCAGGCAGAATGCGTAGGTGCCCTGCGGATCGTTAAAGCGGGTTAACGAATCGAAACGCGACAGTGCCTGTCTGGCTAAAGTGAGCAGACCAGTATGTGGCGTGGTCACATTGGCTTTATCCAGCCAAACAGCGGCATTACCAAACAGCTTTTGCATCATGATTTCGTGTTCATTCAGCTCGCGCTGGATATATTTGGTGTCAAATTTATCCAGTTTGGCCAAATCAGCCGCCGCTTTGATGGCATCCGGCAAATAACCTAATTCATCAACCAGGCCGATTTCTTTGGCCGTACTGCCAATCCACACGCGTCCCTGAGCGATATGATCGACTTCTTCCGGACTCATGCCACGATCCTGACCAACCATCTGGATAAAGTTGTGGTAGGTGTGCTCGACACTGCGCTGGAAAATTTGACCGATGCGCGGATCCAGTGGGCGGGCGATGCTCATACCAGAGAAATCCGTAGTGCCTACGCCATCAGCGTGAACGCCCAGGTAATCCAGCGAGTTTTCAAATGTCAGGAACATGCCGAACACACCAATTGAGCCGGTAATGGTCGAAGGGGCTGCCCAGATTTGGTCTGCGCCGGAGGAAATCCAGTAACCACCCGAGGCCGCCACGCTGGCCATGGAAACCACCACTGGCTTGCCTTCGGCTTTAATTAAATCGATTTCTCGGCGAATGATATCTGAGGCAAACGCGCTGCCTCCCGGCGAGTCCACATACAGCACCACAGCTTTAACGCTGTCGTCCTGACGTGCTTTGCGCAGTAACATAGCGGTAGAGTCGCCGCCAATGCTGCCTTCTGGTTGGAAACCATCAAGAATATTGCCGCGTGCCGCGATAACCGCCACATTGTTGTCACCGTGTACTTTTGGGAATGGAGAACGAATCACCTGATCATAATCGTGATAGGTAATGTGGGTGTAACCGCGCTTGTTATCCGCCGGTTCGACGACTTCGGTAATGCTGGCAATCACTTCATCACGGGTCGCGAGGGCGTCTACCCAGCCATTATCTAACGCATACTGGGCAAAGCTGCCGTTGGCTTCATCAAATTTAGCCAGGAAGGATTCGATCTTTTCATCGAACTGGGCAATGTCTAAGCCACGGGCAGTGGCCACATTGGTTTTATACAGGCTCCACATCTCGCTTAACCAGGCCTGATTTGCTTCTTTGGCGGCCGGTGACATATCGTCACGAATGTATGGCTCAACGAATGATTTGTAGGTACCTACGCGGAAAATGTGGGTGGTGGCTTTGATTTTTTCCAACATGGATTTGAAGTACATGCCGTAGCTGCCGTAGCCATCAAACAGCAACACGCCCATGGGATTGAGATACACTTTGTCGGCGTGCGCCGCAATGTAATACTGACCCTGGCTGTAGTAGTCGCCGATGGCATAGACTGGTTTGCCGCTTTCTTTAAACTTGTCGATAGAGCGGGCAACCTGTTCCAGCTTATCCATACCGCCGGCCAGACCGCCTAAGTCCAGTATCAGTGCTTTTATGCGCTTGTCTTCTCGGGCATTGTCGATGGCGAAGATGACATCCGATAACAGAACTTCCGGCTCGTCTTCAGGTTGGTTGAACGCTTCTTGCAGGAATTTATCCAGTGGATCCACATAACGTTTCTGAATCACCAGATTGCCGTAGGGGTTGAGCACCAAAGCAGAGCCTTTCGGTACCACCATTTTTTCTTCGCCGCTGAATAAACTGATAAGGATAAAACCGGCGATTAACAGGAAGATAATATTGAAAAATGCTTTACGGCAGAAGTTCAGGGCCGTCCATAAACCCACGAAAATTCGCTTCGTCCAACTACTGTTTTGTGACATAAGGGCACGTATCCTCTTTTTACAGACCTTGAATCCTAACAAATTTTTTGCATAGTGAAATCAATCAAATGTAATCAATTATGAATTACCGCTTTGCTGATTTTTTCGATACACTGAGACAATCACAGGTAAGACCAGTAGAAAATTATGACAACAAATGCCCTGTATCCACATTTATTTGCGCCGTTAGATTTAGGCTTTACGACACTGAAAAACCGCACCCTGATGGGCTCGATGCACATCGGCTTAGAGGAAGAAAAGGATGGTCATGCAAAAATGGCTGCCTTTTACGCCGAACGTGCAGCAGGAGGTGTTGGCCTTATCGTTACCGGTGGTATCAGTCCTAACCGCGAAGGTTGGGTTATGCCGTTTGCCGCGCGAATGGCGAAAAGTAAGCACGCTAAAGCCCATGAGGTGATTACCGACGCGGTGCACGCCCACGATGGCAAAATTTGTATGCAGATCCTGCACACCGGGCGTTATGGTTATCATCCGTTGGCGGTTGCGCCATCGGCTATTAAAGCGCCGATTAGCCCGTTTAAACCTCGTGCTATGTCCAAATTCGGGATCCGCAGTACAGTCAAAGACTACGCCAAGTGCGCCAAACTGGCGCACCAGGCCGGTTACGACGGCGTTGAGATTATGGGCTCAGAAGGGTATTTGATTAACCAGTTTATTTGTCCACGCACCAACCAGCGTAGCGATGAATATGGTGGCTCGTTTGAAAATCGCGCCCGCTTCGCGCGCGAAATCGTGCAGGCCGTGCGCGACGCTGTCGGTCATGACTTTATTATTATCTTCCGCTTATCCATGTTGGATCTGGTTGACGGTGGTAACCGCTGGGAAGAAGTGGTGCAAATGGCCAAATGGCTGGAACAGGACGGCGCCACGATAATCAACACCGGTATTGGCTGGCACGAAGCGCGGGTGCCTACCATTGCGACGTCCGTGCCTCGCGCGGCGTTTACCTGGGTGACGGAAAAGCTCAAAGGCGAAGTGTCACTGCCATTGATTACCACTAACCGAATCAATGATCCGGCCGTGGCTGAGCAGGTGCTGGCCAGCGGTCAGGCTGATATGGTCTCGATGGCCCGACCCTTCCTGGCCGATCCGGACTTTGTTAATAAAGCGGCGGCGGGGCAGGCCGAGCGTATCAATACCTGTATTGCGTGTAATCAGGCGTGTTTGGATCATGTGTTCGAGCGAAAGCGCGCCTCGTGTCTGGTCAATCCACGGGCGGGCTATGAAACCGAACTGAACTTCACCCTGACCAATCACAAGAAACGTCTGGCGGTGGTGGGGGCAGGTCCAGCCGGTCTGGCGTTTAGTTGTTACGCTGCCAGTCGTGGCCATGAAGTGCATGTATTTGATAAGGCAAGTGAAATTGGTGGGCAGTTTAACTTTGCCAAACAGGTGCCGGGCAAAGAAGAGTTTTACGAAACCCTGCGCTATTTCAAATATGAAATTGAGGCCACTGGCGTACAGGTACATTTGCAATCCGAACAAACCGTTGAGTCTTTATTGGAAGGCAAATTCGATGAAGTCATTCTGGCAACAGGGATCGTGCCACGTGCATTGAAGTTAGAAGGCGCGGATCATCCCAAAGTGCTGAGCTATCTGGATGTGCTGCGTGATCATAAACCGGTCGGACAAAAAGTTGCGGTAATCGGTGCCGGTGGTATCGGCTTCGATATTGCTGAATATCTGACAGAGCCAGATTCACTGGCGCTGCAACCCCAGCAGTGGATGAAAGCCTGGGGCATTGATAAAGAATATGCGCAGCGCGGCGCGGTGACCAAAGCCGAGCATCCACCTGCTGCCCGTGACGTGACGTTGCTGCAACGCAAAACGACTAAGGTCGGCGCGGGGCTGGGTAAAACCACTGGCTGGATCCATCGCAGCTCACTGCAACACAAAGGGGTGAAAATGATCCCGGGTGTTGAGTACCACAAAATTGATGATGCGGGCCTGCATATTTCTGTTAACGACAAGCCAATGCTGCTGGAAGTCGATAACGTGATTGTCTGTGCCGGTCAGGAACCGCTGCGTGCCTTATATGACGGATTGAACAATGCCGGTGTGAAAGTGCATCTGATTGGTGGTGCCGATGTGGCCGCTGAACTGGATGCCAAGCGCGCGATTCGTCAGGGCGCAGAACTGGCGGCGGCTATTTAAGCGCGTCCTGTTCAAGCCATTTGCGAATTAATAAGGCGATTCGCTGATGGTCTTCATCTGCCAGGCGAGCAAGAAAGCGCGCACTGCCGCTGCGGTGCGCGACGTTTTGGCGTTTAGCCTGATGTAATTGGGCTAACGCACCAGCGTTATGCGGTTTTTCTGGTGTTGTCATGAAATAAATCCCCGCTCAACACGCTCCTATGCAAAACACTCATTACAGCACAGGGACGTTATGTTCGCCTTATATCAGCAATCACTGCAAAAGCTTTCACATTTCGATGGCATCGGGCCATTACTACTACGTCTGTATCTGGCGCCGGTGTTATTGCAGGCCGGCTGGAACAAAGCCATGCATTTCGGCGATACGGTGAGTTGGTTTGAACATCCGTTAGAGCTGCCATTGCCGGGCCTGATGGCTGCGCTGGCGACCGGCACGGAAATTATCGGCGCTATTTTATTGCTGCTGGGGCTTGCCACCCGGTTAAGCGCCATTCCTTTGATGGTGACGATGCTGGTCGCGGCCTTTATCGTGCACTGGCAGAATGGCTGGCTGGCCATCGCGGATCCTTCCAGTTGGCTGGCCAGCGGTAATGAGGCGATAGCCAGTTCGGCTGAAAAACTCAACATGGCCCGCGATATTTTGCAACAGTATGGCCATTATGACTGGCTCACCAGTAGTGGTAATTTTGTCATCCTAAACAATGGGATAGAGTTCGCAGCTACCTACTTTTTAATGCTCCTGATGCTGTTATTCAGTGGCGGCGGTCGCTACACCAGTGTCGACTATTGGATTAAACGTCGGCTGATGGCGTCGAATAAAAATTTTGCAGAACCGCTTTAGAATGTGGGCAGTTCTGATATTTTTAGGCAGGACGTCCGATCTTTTCATTGTTATGAGGCACTATGGATTTTGTAGATTTTTTATTGGCCCGTTCTTCTATGCCACGCTTACAGGCCCCAGCACCTGATCAACACACCCTCAATACCATGTTGCAAGCCGCAGCCAGTGTGCCGGATCACGCTGGCCTCAAACCCTGGCATTTTATTGTCTGTGAAGGGCTTGGATTAAAACGTCTGGGCGATATCTTCGAACAGGCGGCCATAGATAATGACCTATCCGAGCGTGATATTGCCCGCGCGCCAGAATTACCGTTACGTGCTCCTATGGTCGTTGTGATTACTACACGTCTGACAGAGCATCCCAAAGTACCCGCCAGTGAACAATTCAGTGCTGCCAGTTGCGCTGTGTATGCCATGCAACTGGCTGCCAGAGCCAAAGGTTTTGATTCCATCTGGCGCACTGGCCCTTACGCACATTTTGATCAGGTTAAACAAGCATTAGGGGTGGCCGAGTCAGAACATATCGTAGGCTTTTTGTATGTGGGTACCGCCCAAGGGGAATCGCCTCAGCGCAGCCGCGAAGTGAGCCTGCCTACCTACGAGCAGTGGCGCTAGGCGCGCCGCTGTAATTCATCTTATCTTGATTAATTAACGGCGAATATCGGTGAATTTACACTGAAAATGTAATAGCCTGCCGCTTTTCGAAATTGGAATTCTCAACATGCAAAACATTGTACGTGCAGCCTTACTAAGCAGCTGCGTACTGGCCACAGTCGGCTGTGCGGTTAGCCAGCCCAAGCCGTTGGCACCGGTTAACGAACCGGTCGCAACCGCGCAATCGCTGGCAGGGTTAACGGTCGTTACCTGGAATATGGAACATCTGGCTTTGCCGGCTGAGGGCGGTTGCCGTCCGCGCCAGGCCGCCGATTTTGATAGATTACGCGCTTACGCTGCGGGGTTACGTGCCGATATCGTTGCGCTGCAGGAAGTGGCATCTGCCGACGCAGTAAAAGCGGTCTTTCCTGAGTCTGACTGGCAGGTAATTATGTCAGCGCGCGCCGATAGTCCTGCGTACGAATGCCGCGGCAGTGGCAACCTGTCTACTCCACAGAAAGTCGCCTATGCAGTTAAAAAATCTGTACCGGTTGTACAGGTTGAGCAATTTGATGCGCTGGCATTAAATAATCCGGGTCTGCGTTTTGGCCTTGGCTTAACCGTTAGCACTGCTCTGGGTCAGGTTGAATTGCTTAATGTGCATATGAAAAGTGGATGTTTTGTCGATGACTTCAGTCAGGCGGACTCTCCGGCTTGCCAAACCTATGCGCAACAGGCTCCTGTACTGGACAGTTGGGTAGAACAGCGTGAAAAGGCCGGCAAACCGTATCTGGTGCTGGGCGATTTTAACCATCGTTTGTCCGCCAGCTATAACCGCATGACCCGCACATTAACCCAAAATAGCGATGGTTCTGCGTCGAGCCTGCAGATAACAACCCGTGACCTGATTGGCTGCGACGCCCGTTATCCGGCACCTATCGATCATATTCTTGCCGGTGGCTGGGCCGGTGATGTGCAGGTGCCTGCAGCCGAGATACATGTATATGAGAATATGCAGCGCAAAGCGATGCTGAGCGACCATTGCCCGGTATCATTGACATTAAAAGCGGCGCCCAAACCGCTGAGCAACGCCGTAAAATGGCAGACCACCAGTAAAGAGTACCGCGTGATCACCAGCGCGATTTATCAAAGCGCTGCCGACTCTGTTCGCGCCCGCAGCCTGCCACAAAACCCGTGGGTGGTGGTGATGGATATCGATGAAACCGTGCTGGATAACAGTGCGTATCAGGCGATGCGTGAGCGCATGGGTAAAGGCTATTCACGCGAAAGCTGGAAAGACTGGGTAATCAGTGAAAAAGCCAGTCTGGTGCCGGGGGTGGCTGGTTTTATTGATGCGGTGCTGGCCGGTGGCGGTAAGTTAATGCTGATCACTAACCGGGATAAATCGCTGGATAGCCATACCTGGGCTAACCTGCTGGCGCTGGGCTTACCTTTATCTGCGGATAATACCTGTTTGGTAGGGCGTCGTGCACAAGATAAGCAGGCCATCGACCATAAAACCATTATTAATGATAAAGATCTGCGCCGTCAGCAAATCAGGCAAGGTAACCCGGATTGTTTAGTCGTAGATAAGCAAATGCCGGCAAGCTGGAAGCAACCTCATCAAATTCTGATGCAGGTGGGAGATAATATTGAAGATGTGGAATTCATTACGCAGGAAGATGCCGATGTGGATGCGTTGCTAAAACGCTGGGGCGGGGACGTGATTGTGCTGCCCAATCCTATGTATGGCTCCTGGTAGTTAGTTGCAGATACAAAAAAGCCGCGAATCGTCGCGGCTTTTTTATGTGTAATGCTTTAGAAGCTTGCGTTGCCCGGGGTACGTGGGAACGGGATCACGTCTCGCACGTTGGCCATGCCAGTCACGTAGGCGACCAGTCGCTCGAAACCCAGACCAAAACCAGCGTGCGGCACGGTGCCATAACGGCGCAGGTCACGGTACCAGCTGTAATCTTCTTTGCTCAGACCCATCTCGTCCAGACGAGCATCGAACACATCCAGACGCTCTTCACGCTGTGAACCACCGATGATTTCACCAATGCCCGGCGCCAGCACGTCCATCGCGGCGACAGTTTTACCATCGTCATTTAAGCGCATATAGAATGCTTTAATGTCTTTGGGATAGTTCTGCATGATGATAGGGGCGCCAACATGCTCTTCCGCCAGATAACGCTCATGTTCTGACGCCAAATCCATACCCCATTCAACCGGGAATTCGAATTTTTTACCGCTGGCCTGCAGGATCTCAATGGCATCGGTGTAATCCATGCGTACGAAGTCCTGACCGATCACTTTTTCTAAACGTGAGATGGCTTCCGGGTTGATGCGCTCGGCAAAGAACTTCATATCATCCGGGCGCTCTGCCAGTACGGCTTTGAACACATACTTGAGCATGTCTTCGGCGAGCTGGGCGATATCGCTCAACTCGGCAAACGCCACTTCTGGCTCAATCATCCAGAATTCCGCCAGGTGACGGCTGGTGTTGGAGTTCTCCGCACGGAACGTCGGGCCAAAGGTGTAGATTTTGGACAGGGCACAGGCGTAGGTTTCACCGTTTAACTGACCCGATACCGTCAGATAGGTTTCTTTGCCAAAAAAGTCCTGGCTGTAATCCACGTCACCTTTGTCGGTGCGGGGCAGGTTGTTCATATCCAGCGTAGACACGCGGAACATCTCACCGGCACCTTCAGTATCGCTGGCGGTCATGATCGGGGTGCTGACCCAGAAATAGCCTTGCTCGTGGAAAAAGCGGTGAATGGCTTGTGACAGACAGTTACGTACGCGGGCAACCGCGCCGATGACGTTAGTGCGTGGACGCAGGTGCGCGTGTTCACGCAGGTATTCCATGCTGTGGCGTTTTGGTGCCATGGGGTAGGTATCCGGATTTTCTACCCAGCCGATAACCTCGACTGCAGTGGCTTCGATTTCGAAGTCCTGACCCTGACCTTCAGACGGTTTTACCACACCACTGACGACCACAGAGCAGGCGGTGGTCAGGCGTTTGATGTCTTCATAATTGGGTAAGGTATCCAATGCGATGACCTGCACAGGGTCAAAGCAGCTACCATCGTGAACAGCCAAAAATGAAAGGCCCGCTTTAGAATCGCGGCGGGTGCGGATCCAACCTTTGATGGTTACATCGCTACCCAGCGGGAATTTACCCGCTAAGACATCAGTTACCGGGGCATGCGCCATGTGTTTCTCCGTGGATCATCCCAAGGTGATCCCTGTTTAGGTTATGATTTTTGTTCGAAAGCTTACCGCAGGGGATGCAATTGCACCTCGTCTTTGACACACTAGCTAAAAAATAATCAGTTAGGCGCGCGGCAGCCTGGATAAAAGCAGGTCGCTTATGTTACTTAGCTAATTGTCAGAAACAAGAAAAATAATATGAAAAAGCCAATAAATTCACCGTCCGCAGACGAGCGGCGCCAGGGTAAGGATGCCGGGGTCCGATTTTTAGAGCTAGCCAGTATTGGCGGCTGGATAATGTTTATTATCGCCTCAATTATTTTTCATTTCGCCCGGCCTGAGTTGCAGACCGGGGTGCAGCGCTTCTGGGGGATTGAAACCCGCGCAGAATGGAATGCCACCTTGTTACCCTACCTGCAAGGATTGCTTGCTATTTGTGTATTATTGTCGCTCGCCGGCACTGTGTTACGCCGTGTCCGCGCACGCCGAGCTACCGACTCAAGCTGGAGTAATGTGGTGTTTCTGTTGTTCGCTGCCGGTAGTGGCCTGATGTTGATCTGGATGGCCAGGTAAACGCCGCGTTAACTTAATACCTTAAAGATGGCACTGGTTAGCTGACTGAGTTGCGCCGGGGTGACGATGTATGGCGGCATGACATACACCAGTTTGCCAAAGGGCCGGAGCCACACGCCCAATTCGACAAACTGACGCTGAATTTTCGCCATATCCACCGGTTGACGGGTTTCCACCACACCAATTGCCCCTAACACCCGCACATCAGCAACGCTTTGCAGCGTTTTGCACGGGGCGAGCTCATGTTTTAGCTGTTGTTCAATCTGCTGTACCTGTTGCTGCCAGTGGTTTTCATTAAGAATGTCTAAACTCGCGCAGGCCACTGCACAGGCCAGTGGATTGCCCATAAAGGTGGGGCCATGCATAAAGACACCGGGCTGCCCCTGACAGACGCCAGATGCCACATCTTCACTGCACAGGGTCGCCGCCAGCGTCATATACCCGCCGGTCAGTGCTTTGCCTAAACACATAATATCCGGACTGATTTGCGCGTGATCGCAGCCAAACAATTCGCCGGTGCGACCAAAGCCGGTGGCGATTTCATCAGCAATTAGCAAAATATCGTACTGATCACACAATTGTCGGCAACGCTGCAGATACGTGGGGTGGTACAACCGCATACCACCAGCCCCTTGCACCACAGGTTCAATGATCAATGCGGCAATTTCATGGTGGTGGCGCTCGACCAACTCAACCATGGGACTGAAATCATCTTCATTCCAGGCATGGCCAAAGCGGGTTTGCGGTGCAGGGGCGAACAGTTGCGGACTCAGCGCTTTGCTGAACAAACTGTGCATGCCATTAACCGGATCACATACCGACATGGCGTTGAAGGTGTCGCCGTGGTAACCATTTCTGACGGTAACAAAACGATGTTTACTGGTATTGCCCTGACAAGCCCAGTATTGAATAGCCATTTTCATCGCCACTTCTACCGCCACCGAGCCAGAGTCGGCTAAAAATACCCGGTTCAATCCGCTTGGCGCCATATCCAGCAATTTTTTGCATAACTCAATGGCCGGTTCGTGGGTTAACCCGCCAAACATCACGTGGGACATTTTGTCCACCTGCGCTTTGACTGCGGCGTTCAGACGGGGGTGGTTATAACCATGAATGGCAGCCCACCAGGAGGACATACCATCGACCAGTTGACGCCCATCCTCAAGATGCAAATACACACCATCGGCATGGGTTACGCCGTAGCAGGGTAGCGGAGACAAGGCAGAGGTATAGGGATGCCAGATGTGGCGTTGGTCGAATTGTAAATCCACGAAGCTCAAATAATAGTCAGATGTAAACCTTGGAAAAATTACAAGGTTGACATCGTTAAGGGTGGCCATAGACTAAGCCAGCATTCGCACCAAGTAAAGGCCTGCTATGACAGCTCAATCCCCCGTACGCCACGACTGGACAGTGGCAGAAGTAAACCAACTTTTCGCACTGCCGTTTAATGATTTGTTATTTCAGGCGCAGACTGTGCATCGTCAGCATTTTAATCCAAACCACGTACAGGTCAGCACACTGCTTTCAATCAAAACAGGCGCCTGTCCGGAAGATTGCAAATATTGCCCGCAAAGTGCGCGCTACGACACCGGGTTGGAAAAAGAGCGTTTACTGGAAGTGCAAAAGGTACTGGAAGAGGCCGAGCGCGCTAAATCACAGGGTTCAACCCGTTTCTGTATGGGCGCAGCCTGGCGTAACCCGAAAGATCGCGACATGCCTTACATTCTGGAGATGGTCAAAGGTGTGAAAGCCCTTGGGCTGGAGACATGCATGACGCTCGGTATGCTGAGTAAAGAGCAGGCAGCCATGCTCAGTCAGGCCGGACTGGATTATTACAATCACAATCTGGATACCTCGCCTGAATTCTACGGTGAGATTATTACTACCCGTACCTATGCGGATCGGTTAAACACCCTTGAAAATGTCCGTGATGCGGGCATGAAAGTGTGTTCCGGCGGTATTGTGGGAATGGGTGAGAGCGCCAGCGATCGCAGCGGGTTGCTGGTGCAGTTGGCTAATCTGCCGGCACATCCTGAATCGGTTCCCATCAACATGCTGGTTAAAGTTGGCGGTACGCCTCTTGAGTCTGAGAAAGATCTGGATCCGTTTGAATTTGTCCGCACCATTGCGGTGGCACGCATCATGATGCCGCACTCTCATGTGCGTTTGTCAGCCGGGCGTGAAGGCATGAGCGACGAACTGCAGGCGCTGTGCTTTATGGCAGGTGCGAATTCTGTGTTTTATGGCTGCAAATTGCTGACCACGCCGAACCCGGAAGCCAATGAGGATCAACAGTTATTTAATCGCCTGGGGATCACGCCAGAGCCACATCGTGGCTTCGACGATGCGGTGCATGAACAGGTGATCCGTGAGTCCATTGCCGAGCAAAGCGAGCCTGCGCTGTTTTATGACGCAGCAGGGCGTTAATGGCGTTTGAATTCATTGCCCGCCAGCTGGCGCAACGCCGCGAAGATGGGCTTTATCGCCAAACCCAGCCGGTTAAGTGGCTTGCGCCTAATCAGCTGGCAATTGAAGGTCACCGCCTGTGCAACTTTGCCAGTAATGATTATTTGGGGATTGGCCAGTCAGAGTCGTTACGTGAGGCCTGGCAACAGGCGCTGAACGACACTCCACCCAGCGCCAGCGCCAGCCCGCTGGTATGCGGTTATACCGATGCCCATCTTGCGCTGGAACAGGCACTTGCCCAGTGGCTGGGTTATGAATCTGTAATGTTGTTTAACAGTGGGTTTGCCGCTAATCAGGCCATTTGCAGTGCACTGGCGCAAGGCGATATTCGCTTTTTCGCGGACAAACTGATCCATGCATCCTGTATTGAAGGGATGCAACAGTCCGGGCGGCCATTTCGCCGCTTTGCCCATAACGATCCCGCGCAGTTAAATCGTCTGCTGAACGCCCAGAGCGAAGATATGCTGGTATTGACCGAAGGGATTTTCAGCATGGACGGTGATACAGCCCCGTTAGCTGAACTGGCCAAGGTTACCGGTCATCACGGCGCCTGGCTGGTGGTGGATGAAGCCCACAGTCTGGGTGTGTGTGGTGAGCAGGGGCGCGGTGCATGTCATCAGCAAGGGTTATCATCTTCACAGGTCGCTATCCTGATGGGCACGTTTGGCAAAGCGCTTGGCACCTCGGGTGCATTTGTCGCCGCCAGTGCCGAAGTGATTGATTTTATCCGCAACAGTGCGCGTCATTATATCTACAGTACCCACATGCCGGCGCATCAGGCGCTTGCCACGTTGCATGCTGTCGATTTGGTGAAAAGTGATGCATGGCGGCGTACCGCATTACAGCAAAATATTGCGCACTTTCGTCATCGAGCAGAGCTTGCCGGACTTAAATTGATGCCATCAGACAGTGCAATTCAGCCGATTGTGGTTGGAGACAATCAGCGTGTGATGACAATCGCATCAATGCTCAAACAGAACGGGTTTTTAGTAGGCGCGATGCGTTCTCCGACCGTGTCAAAAGGTACGGAGAGGTTACGCATAACGCTTAATGCGCTGCATAACCATAATGAAATCAATCAGTTAATTGAAAAGATTGGTAAGGCGTGGACAGCATGAGTGATGTGGCGTTGAAACAGCGCATTGCCCAACAATTTGGCCGTCACGCCGGTGATTACGACGCATTAGCCCAGGTGCAATGGTTGATTGGGCAGCAGGCGGCCAGCCTGTTACCGGTCAGTGATGGTGTCTTGCTGGATATTGGCGCGGGGACCGGCCGTGTTACCGCATTATTGCGTCGCCATCACCGTCGTGTGGTTGGACTGGATTTGGCGTTGGGTATGCTGGATTACGCGAAGCAACAACATGGCGATACGATTGGCTGGCTGTGCGGTGATGCCGAGTCGCTGCCATTGGCGAGCGGGCAATGTGCCAGGGTGTTTTCATCCATGGTACTGCAATGGAGCCGTGAACCTGAAACCGTTGCGGCTGAAATTGCGCGAATACTGGCACCGGGTGGATGTGGGGTGGTCACGATTATGACTGCCGGTTCCTTCCCACAATGGCAGCATTGTTGGCGCAACAGTCCCGCGCGTATGGTTGGCTTTATGCCTGCCAGTCGCTGGCAACAGGCGTTGCAGAGCGTTGGGCTTGAGGTTAACTGTGATATTCGCCAATACACCACGTATCACTTGTCAGTGAGCGAAATGTTTGATTCTATTAGAGAAATTGGTGCTGGAGCGGTCGCTACCAGAGACTCTGTCGCGCCGCTATCGCGCAGTGAATTAAAAGAGTTTGTGCGTTGTTACGAGCGCCTGCGCGATCAGGATGGGCGTTTACCGCTCACCTATGAAGTGAGCTTTTTTACCTTTAGCAAGATGGAAATCAATCAGGATGCGTAAGCTATTTATTACCGGTACGGATACCGAAGTGGGCAAAACCTTTATCAGTTCGGCGATTATGCAGTCTCTGCGTCAGCGCAGGTTAAGTGTGGTCGGCTTTAAGCCAGTTGCCGCCGGTGGCGATTCGAACGGCAATCCGGATGCACTGGAATTAATGGCGCAAAGCTCACTCCCTCTGACTTACCAGCAGGTGAACCCGTTGTTTGTACATGAAGCCGTGGCACCGCATCTGGCGGCGCAAAAACACGGTATGCAATTTGGCCTGACGCCGTTGCTCACGGCCTACAGTCAGCTTACCACCATGCAACCTGATGTGATCCTGACCGAAGGAGCAGGGGGCTGGCGAACACCGCTGAACAATGATTGTTTCTTATCCGATCTGGCGATTGCTGAAAACATGGATGTGGTACTGGTCGTGTCGATGCGCCTCGGTTGTCTGAATCACGCGCGCCTGACGGCCGAAGCTATTCGCAATGATGGACTCAGGCTACGCGGCTGGGTGGCGAATATGCTGGATAAAGATATGCCGTTTGTGGAGGAAAATATTCGCGCACTGGAACGGTTACTCAATGCGCCAAGGCTGGGTACAGTGCCGAATGTGGCGACTCCGGCGGAGGCGTTGCCTTATCTGGATACCGTACCACTGCTGTAAGTCAACCGAGCAATTCTGACAAATCGCAGCCTGCTTCGATGTCTAACTGACGGCCAGCGTGGAAAATCACGCCGGGTTTGTCACCCACCAGTCGTAACTGATCCTTGTGCAGTTTTAAGCCGCTGCCTTCACGAATGGCAACCACGGGCATATCCGGATCGACTCGCATAAATTCAGCAAGGCGCTGAGCGCGGGTTTCACCATGGAAACCTTCAGGCTGATAATCGCTGTAGTGTGGGTTGAGCTGAAACGGCAAAAACTGCAGCGCATCGAAGGACGGCGGTTGGATAATCGGCATATCGTTAGTGGTGCGAATGCTGAACCCGGCTACATTCGATCCCGCGCTCCAGCCGATATAAGGCATGCCGGCAGCGCAGCGCTCGCGCAATACCTGAATCAAATCCTGTTTATACAGTTCGTTAAGTAAATTGAAGGTATTTCCGCCGCCAATTAGCACGGCCTTAGCCTGCTGCACGGCGGTTTTGGCATCTTCACACTGATGAATACCGTGAATAGTCAGTTCGGGCAAAGCATCCTGCACAGTCAGTGTGTAGGTGTCCCAGTCAATGGTGACGCCGGCAAAAGGAATAAACAACACATCGGTGATGCCATTGAGATGGTCGTTGATCAGCGGGCGGGCATGTTCCAGATAACCGGTGTTACCGGCGCGGGAGCTACTTAACAATAATAAATTCATGGGGTTAGCAAATAGAAATAGCAGTGGGCTGAGTATAACAACTTGGTGACACATTTGTTGACAGTTTATCACCTTGATAATTGGCAAATTGCCCACAAAATAGGGCGAGACGACGTTGTTAACCGAGGAATCTATGAAACGCGTGATGTTATTTATTGCCACTAACCTGGCAGTGATTCTGGTACTCAGTATGGTGATGAATATTGTGTTTGCCTTTACCGGCTTGCGCATGGACAACACCGGCGGCCTGTTGGTCTTTGCCAGTATCTTTGGTTTTGGTGGTGCGTTTATCTCACTGTTGATGTCGAAATGGATGGCCAAGCGCAGCGTGGGTGCGTATGTGATTGAGACACCGCGCAATGACACTGAGCGCTGGTTAGTCGATACCGTACGCCGTCAGGCGCAGCAAGCAGGCATTGGTATGCCGGAAGTGGCGATGTATCAGTCACCGGATATGAATGCGTTCGCCACCGGCGCCAACCGTAATGATGCACTGGTCGCGGTGTCGACCGGACTGCTAGACAATATGAGCCGCGACGAAGTGGAAGCGGTTTTGGCCCACGAAGTCAGCCACATTGCCAATGGTGATATGGTCACCATGACCTTGCTGCAGGGCATCATCAATACCTTCGTAATTTTTGCCGCCCGTTTAATTGCTGGTGCAATCAATAACGCTACCCGAGGCAACAACAATAGTGGCGAAGGGCTCGGCACCTTTGCGTATTATGGGATTGTGATGGTGCTGGAACTAGTATTGGGTTTCCTGGCCAGCTTTATTCTGATGTGGTTCAGCCGTCAACGCGAGTTTCGCGCCGATGCAGGCTCTGCGCGCTTAGTGGGGCGCAATAAGATGATTGGTGCCCTGAAACGCCTGAAAATGAGCCAGGAATCGCAACTGGATGGCACGATGATGGCACTGGGTATTATCAATAAACGCAGTATCAGCGAGTTGTTAATGAGTCACCCGCCGCTGGATAAGCGGATCGCCGCCCTGCAAAATTTAAATTAACAGGCTTTTCAATCTCTTGGTGGCTGGTTACTATCCGGTTTTCGAAATATAAATCGGCGGGAAGCCAGCTACCATGATTCGTTCTGTCTTGTTTGTTTGTTTAGGCAATATTTGCCGTTCTCCTACCGCAGAAGCCGTTTTTACCCATAAAGCCCGTGATGCGGGACTAAAACTGGATATTGACTCTGCCGGCACACAAGGCTATCACCGTGGGGCGAAACCCGATCCGCGCTCCGCAGAAGCGGGACAACGCCGCGGATATGATTTCAGCGGGCTGCATGCGCGCCGTGTGGAAGACAATGACTTTCATCGCTTCGATTTGATTCTGGCGATGGACCAGCAAAATTTTGATGATCTAATGCGTAAATGCCCGCCAGATCATCAACACAAAATCCGTTTATTCCTGAGCTTTGCCGACGCTGAAGAGCAGCATGTGCCTGATCCTTACTACGGCGGCACTGGCGGGTTTGAATACGTGCTGGATTTAATTGAGCAGGCCAGTGATGGCCTAATACAGCATTTAACCCGTGTCTGAACACCGCCATGCCAGGGCATTACTGCTTCTATGCGGGCTATGTGTTGCGCTGGCACTGAGTTATCTGTTTACTGCATTACCCGGTTCCTTAGCCCCTGACGTTCAGGGCCAAATCATCTGGCAACTGCGTTTGCCACAGGTGCTGACCGCCATATTGGTCGGTGCCGGACTGACCACCAGCGCGGCAACCCTGCAAATCATTCTGGCGAATCCGTTAGCGGATCCCGGCATCATTGGTATCAATAGTGGCGCAAGTTTTGTGGCGGCGATATGTCTGCTGGGCTTAGGCAGTGTGGGAATATCGCTGCCGGTATACTGGCTGCCACTGGCATGTTTTATCGGCGCATTGTTCAGCACCCTGGTGATTTTCCTGTTAGCCAGACGTATTGGCGATCTGTCACCGGCTGCGGTAATTCTGGCTGGCATTGCGGTTTCCACCTTGCTCAGTGCTGCCATTGCCTGGCTATTCTGGGTTGCCGATGCACAATCACTACGTAACCTGACGTTCTGGCTAATGGGCAGTCTGGATCAGGCCGATCTGCCATTAACGCTGGCGGCCGCAGGGGTAATGTTGCCGGTGCTGGGATATGTGATGTGGCGCCGCGCCGCCTTTAATTTGCTCTACCTTGGCCCACTGCAGGCACGAATTCATGGGATTAATCTGCCCCGATTTGAAAAAATCATGCTGCTGTGCAGCGCATTATTGGTCGGGATTGCGGTGTCTTTGGCCGGTTCGGTAGCGTTTATTGGTTTGTTGGTGCCCCACGGTTTACGCCAGTTGGTCGGGCACGATCATCGTTATTTATTGCCGTTTTGTGCTCTGAGTGGCGCAGCGCTGATGTTATTCGTGCTGTGGTGTAGCCGACTCAATCAGGGTATGCCATTGCCGGTGAGTTTGATCACTGCCAGTTTAGGGGCCCCATGGTTTATCTGGGTGCTGTACCGCAATCGTGGGAGTCAGGCACTTGTTGCACGCGGATAGCATCTGCCTGGCGCAGCGCCTGCGGGAGATCTCGTTGACCCTTGCCGGTGGCCGGTGTGTGCACCTAATTGGGCCAAATGGCGCGGGCAAGAGCAGTTTGTTGTCTGTGCTGGCCGGTGTATTAACGCCAGATAGCGGGCAGGTAAGTTATAACCAGATCCCGCTTGATTCGTTAAGTCCGGCAGATTTGACCGCCATCCGCGGTTATCAGGCGCAGGGTCTGCACACTGCATTTAGCCTGACTGTTGCCGACGTTATGGCGTTTTTTGCCGGCCAACAACGCTGCCCGGATGTGCTTAATCAGGCATTGGAAATCGACTTATTCTGGTCACGACCCTTTAACCAATTATCCGGCGGCGAACAGCGTCGTGTGCATCTGGCGATGACACTCGCGCCGTTACTCACGCAGCTTAATGCCGGTAATGGATTATTGCTGCTGGATGAACCCATGCAGGGACTGGATATTCGTCATCAGCACAGTTTGCTCGCACTGTTACAGTATTTTGCCAAACGAGGTAACCTGATTGTGATGAGTTGCCACGATTTGGCGCTGTCGGCACGATTTGCAGATGAGGTGTTGCTGCTTGATCAAGGGCAACTGGTGAAGCAGGGAAAGCCTGCTGATACGCTCAATGCCAGCCTGTTAAGTGAGGTGTTTGCCTGCCCGCTGGATGTTTTTCAACCAGTTGTGCGACAGATAGACCAAAGTCGGCCTTAACAGCGTTGAAAATGCCCTGCGAGGTGCGTATTGTTTGGTCATCGGCACCTTTTCCCGCCGATGGATCACCGAACTGAGGAATTTCCCGTGAACGACTGGCAACCGGATAGCTGGCGGCAAAAGCCGATCCTGCAACAACCAACCTATGACGATGCGGCCCAATTGGCTGACGTTGAAGCCAGGTTGAAATCGTATCCTCCGCTGGTCTTTGCTGCTGAAGCGCGGCAGTTACATGCGGAGCTGGCCAATATTGCCAATGGCAATGGCTTTTTATTACAAGGCGGCGACTGCGCAGAGTCGTTTGATGAATTCAACGCGCCGAAGATTCGCGATACCTTTAAAGTTATTCTGCAAATGGCCATTGTGCTGACCTTCGCCGGTAAGTGCCATGTGACCAAAGTGGCGCGGATGGCCGGGCAGTATGCGAAACCGCGTAGTGGTGACTTTGAAACCCGCGACGGTATTTCATTGCCTAGTTATCGTGGCGATATCATTAACAGTTTTGAATTTAACGAAGCAGCCCGGCGCCCGGATCCAAATCGTCTGATTGAGGCGTACCACCGCAGTGCATCGACCCTTAACCTGTTGCGCGCCTTTGCGCAGGGTGGTTTGGCTGATTTGCACGAAGTGAATCGCTGGAATATGGCGTTTGTGGAGAATAATCCGCTTAAAGAACGCTATCAGGCCATGGCCAGCAGTTTAACCGATGCACTGGAATTCATGTCGGTAGTCGGGATTAATTCCGATACCCATCCAGCCATTCGTGAGACTTCGCTGTATACCTCCCATGAGGCACTGTTGCTGAATTATGAACAGGCACTGACGCGCAAGGATACACTGACCGATACCTGGTATGACTGCTCAGCGCACATGCTGTGGATTGGTGAGCGTACCCGCCAGTTGGATCATGCCCATGTGGAGTTTTTCCGCGGCATCAATAACCCAATTGGGGTGAAGATTGGTCCGACTATCCAGGAAGATGACCTGATCCGCATGATTGATGCACTTAACCCAGCTAACAAAGCGGGCAGAGTGACACTGATTACCCGCATGGGCGCGGACAATCTGGCAGAAAATCTTCCGCGCTTGATTCGTCGCGTACAGGCCGAAGGGCGTCATGTGGTGTGGAGTTCGGATCCGATGCACGGCAATACCCGCAGTGCTTCCAATGGTCTGAAAACCCGTAACTTTGACGACATCCTGCGTGAAATCATGCAGTTCTTCCAGATTCACCGCGCGGAAAGTTCTCACGCCGGCGGGATCCATCTGGAAATGACCGGGCAACACGTGACGGAATGTGTTGGTGGTGCGTATAAAATCAGCGAGTCTGATTTAATGGAGTGCTACAAAACCCAGTGTGATCCGCGTCTGAACGCCGACCAGGTGTTAGAGCTGGCATTTTTGGTAGCGGATTATTTAAAAAATCAGTAAGTTAGCTAGTGCCGGAGGAACTCTCCGGCACCTTTTAGCGTCGCAGTGATAAGGAGTTGCGCCGTGGATACCAGCGATTTACTGATCAATTTACTGTTATTTTTGTTTCTGCCTTTATGGGGCATTGCTGGCTTTATTGACTGGCTGTGTCACCGGGCGACCCACATCGAACACAATTCCGGCCTGTTTGAATCCTTTTTGCATTCAGTAATGGGCATTCAAATTGCCATTCCAATCATTCTTTGTCTGGTTTTTCGTATCGATCAGGGCATCTTACTGATTTGTATTGCCGTGTGGTTATTGCACGAAGCGGTCGCTCATTATGATGTGCATTATGCGGCGCCCAAACGGCATATCAGTATCTGGGAAATGCATGCTCATAGTTATCTGGCCACCTTGCCGCTGTATATGTTGTCGATCATTTTTATTATTAACTGGCCGGTAGCGCTGAAATTATTCCAGTTCGATTTTACCGGCGCCTTTGCCTTTGAAAGGATTGAACAACCCTGGGGCGGGGACAGTTATTTGCCTGTCTATCTGGGCTTTATGGCTATCGTCTGTGTGATCCCTTATTGCGAGGAAATACTGCGGTGTCTGTGGGCCAAATGGCAAGGAGCCACAGCATGACGGTGTATATCACCAGTAGCGGGCATTTTTTGCCTGGCCCAGCCGTGGACAACGACGAGATGGAAACGATTTTGGGTAAGGTGCACGGTAAGCCCAGTCGTCTTAAAAACAAAATACTCAGTTCAAACGGCATAAAACAGCGCCATTATGCGATTGATGCTGCGCACAACACCTTGATCAGCAACCAGGCGATGGCCGCCGAAGCCGCGCGAGATTGTTTGCAGCATAGCCCCTTTACTCCCGCGGATATCCCACTGCTCAGTTGTGCTACCAGTCAGGGGGATATGGTGTTGCCGGGCTTTGCCAGTTTGGTGCAGGCTGAATTGGCGTTGCCACACGCCGAGATTAACAGCGCCCATGGCATCTGTTCGTCCAGCCTGATGGCGGTTAAGTATGCCTGGATGGCAATTCAGTGTGGGGAGCATCGCCGTGGCTTAGTGGTATGCAGTGAGTTGGTGTCGCGATTGTTTAAAGCGGGGCGTTATGAGGTGCTGAGTGACGAAAGCGTGGACTTCAATGCCGAATTTCTGCGCTGGATGTTATCCGACGGTGCCGGTGCAATATTGCTGGAGAATGCACCACGCGGTCGCTGTTTTCGGATTGACTGGATTAAAAGTTATTCCCATGCCGATGCTTACCCAACCTGTATGAGTGTCGGGCAGGGGCGCGACGCCACAGACTCACGCACCTGGCAGGATTATCCGCAGTATGCCGATGCGGAAAAAGCCGGCGCGCTGTTACTGCGTCAGGATGTGCGGCTATTAGAGAATATCGTCAAGATGGGCGTAGATGGCTTTTTACGTCTCATCCGCGACGGGATGACCGCACCCGGGGATATCGATCATGTGTTGTGTCACTTCTCATCGGCCTACTTCAAGAGCCGCATATTTCAACTGATGAGCATGGCTGGCGTCGCTATCCCGGAGTCAAAGTGGTACACCAATTTGTATGAACGCGGCAACACGGGCTGCGCATCTATCCTGATTATGCTGGACGAGTTTATGCGCACTCAGTCCTATCAGGTTGGCGATCGCATTATCTGTATGGTGCCCGAAAGCGGGCGTTTTAATGTGGCTTATATGCACCTGACGGTGGTGGAGAACGAATGACGCAGTCCCTAAACCCGCATGCACAGCAGTGTTTGCAAAATTTGATGCAGATCTGGTTCGCATTTGAGCGGGATCTCAACCGCGTGCCGATTATTCGCCGCCTCGAAATGGGCCAGTTTGATGTGAATGACTATCGGGCGCTGTTATTGAACCTGCGTCAGCAGGTTATCGAAGGTTCACGCTGGATTAGCCGCGGCGCATCCAGTTTTGATCGTGATTATGCCGATGTGCGCTCTATGGTGATTGGTCACGCCAAAGAAGAACACCGAGACTATGAATTCCTTGAACGGGATTATCAGGCGGTTGGCGGCGAACTGGCCGCGATTCAGAGCAAATCCCGTAATCTGGGTAGCGAGGCGTTGCATGGATATATGATGTATCGCGCATCACAACCAAATCCAATTGGACTCATTGGTGCCATGTGGATCATTGAGGGGCTGGGCCAGAAAATGGCCGAAAGCTGGGCGCAACGTATTACAGAGTTGTTGGCTATCGAGAATGCAACCACGTTTATGCAGTACCACGGTGACAATGACGATGCACACATGGATAAGCTATTTAGCATGTTAGACAGGGTATGTGTGAGTGAGGAGGCAGCTGAGGATATCACCATGACCGCACAAGTCGTCGCTCGTTTGTATTGCTTACAACTGGAGCATATCGATGAATAATCAGCAGCGCAGTGCCTACTTGCAGGCGCTGCAATATGACAACAGTTTTCCTATCGAACAAGCGGCCGTCGATTTATGGCTGAAGGATCTGGATAACCCGTTTCGCTGGACAGCCAGGCCCATTTTGCAGTTTCTGTTTGCCATATTGTTGCACCTGACATGGTTTTTTAAGCGTCTGCCGTTACCCCAGTTTCGAGCCCATGGAGTATTACAGTGGACGATTTGCTGGTTCTGTAAGCACTTTGTCAGTTACGAGGCGAATTTGCTGATCCTGCGACACTATGCCACTGAGTCAAATTTACTGAATTTTCTTGCTACTAATTCAGGCAAAACACCGCCTGAGTTATTGCGCCTGTATCCCAAAACCATTGCCGATATGCGCGAAGACAGCTTTGTTAAACATGATCAGGAACTGTTCCGGGTGTTTAAGGCGCTGGGTTACTGGGACAAGGGCAACGCTACCCATGCCAACTCGTTAAACTGGCAAGCCTGGCAACCCATTGATATGCAACAGTTCCAGGTCAAAAAACGCTGGACACAGGTGGTTGATTTTGAAAGCGCACATGCGCTGTTTATGTGCCTGTTTTGTTTGCTGCTGACCCGGGAAGAATACCGGGATGCTATCAATGGCTTTAATCTCGACCAATCCATTGCGTTACGCCTGAGTGATATTCTGGCCACCCCGGCACTGGCAGAAATGGCCTATAACAAGTTCCCCTTGTATCTGGTCGGCCCGTGGAATCTGGGACAGCGCTTTTTAATGCATGGTTTTTTCACCGAATACCTGTATGCCGCCCTCGAAACGAAACGCCAAAGCAGCGAGGCTGTGTGACATTACCGGTTTCTCGTAATACTTTCCGTTGGGTAGTTATTGGCGGCGTTATTTGCCTGTTTGGCGCATTGTGGTGGCGGTTGTTGAGCGATGATCCGCTGATGCCTGAAGTGGCAGCATTACAAGCCCAGTATAACCAGCCCGGAAGCAGCGGTACCGATGGGTTTTATATGCTATTTGGTTTGACCACGGACGAGCAGGATTTGCTTGCGGCCGGCAAACGGGTGTATCAGCAGCGACAGACATTAGCGAATAAGCCCCGACTGGAAGATTTAACCGGCGCAGGGTTAAACACGATTTGCGAGGAATCCAACGCGGCGTGTTTACAGGATATTCGCACTAACCTAAACGAAATACGGGCGATAGTGGCGAGCAGTCAGCAGCACATTGAGCAATTGATCCAACTGAGTAACGCAGAAGGATTTTTTCATCCGGGCATCCCCAGTTTTGAGGAAGACATCCAGCCCTTTACCGAGTTACACAAGGCTTTCAGTAACTTGTTATTGTTCAATATTGCGGAGCACAATTTCCAGGCGTTTAAATATCACTTTTCACTGGCCGCACAATTAGCCGGCAAGTTAGTCTGTGAAAGTGATACACCAATCTCACTGATTATGGGGATTGTCCTGCGTATGCGCCTGATTCAAACAGCACAGCGTGCCGTCCAGCATGGCATGGCACCCGATCCCTCATTTTTGAATGACGAGAATTGGCAAGTCGATTGCGCATTAGCACCGTCAGGCAGGCTGCGCATAGTTGAGCGTGAATTTGTTATTACCCTGAATATGATGGATTGGGTTAAGCGTACAACTTCTCAAAATGAAGCAATGGTCGGTTCGGGTCTGCAAGGGTTTCCATCATGGTCGCATACCATCCTGTTCAAAGTTAACCGCACCAAAAATAAAGCCTATCGCTTTTGGTTTGCGGACGAGACGGAGCAACAGTCACGGAGAGAACAATTAAAAAATTGGCGATGGTACAAAGCCGACCCATTAAATATTGTGGGAGATATTCTGCTGGTAACTGCATTTCCGCGAATTATCGAAATCGAATATGACCTTGGGAACAACCACATGATGTATTTGTTATTTAAACAAACCCTGTTGAAAACCGAGGGCGTAGATAACTGGCAAATCCCATCCCCGCTGGATGGCAGCATGCCTCAGGAAATCAATGGCGCACTGTGTTATCTCATCCCCAATGACGAGCCGGTGTGTCTTGCAAAGCCTGAGCACAACGTTTAGCAATTTTCAAAAAGCTCAAGCTTGCAACCGGCTGGGCTGAACTCATTAAGGATGATAATGCACACAAAGACACGGATTTCTTACTTGATTATTCCCATTGTGCTCACGCTGTTGGCACTGTTTTGCTGGCGTCTGTTCAGCGATGATGAATTGTTGCCCGAGGTTGCAGAGTTGGTAGAACAATATAACCAACCCAGAAGTCGTGGTACCGATGGTTATTTTATGTTGCTTGGGTTGTCCACAAGTGCTCAAGACATACTTGTTGAGGGCAAAGGTGTGTATCAACACTTGCTGGAATCTGGCGAGCGGGAGCCCGGATATAACCGTGTTTTCGATGAACTGGCGAATATTTGTGAAGTCGCAGACATTGATTGTTTTAAAAATGTGGAGCGGGAACTAGAAAATATTGAGCAATTGTTGCAGCGCAACGAGCAACAGTTGAACCAATTGTACCAGCTTGACAAGGCTGATGGATTTTTTCATCTAGGCAAACCTGACTGGCGCGATATACAACTGGGCCTGTCAGCGTTGCCCCGCGCTTATGCAAACCTGCTTATCATTGATTTGTTAAAAAATGATTACGCAAGTTTCAACGCGCACATGCAAGGCGTGACTCGGCTTGTTAACAGTCTTACCTGTCAGAGTGATGAATGGATGCCATTGATTTATGGCTTAATGCTTTCTGAACGCCTCATCCAAACATTGTATGTCGCATCTGCCAACGACTATCTGCAAGCTGACGTGCTACAAAGTGGATTTGAACAACCTTACGAATGTGCTTTTTCTGAATATGGTTGGTTGAGGATGCATGAAAGGGAACTGGTCAGAAACAATAATTATCATCACGAGTTTTTGAATCTAATCGCTGGACAGGGAGAGCCAATTGAGCACGCATTTGCGGGATACCCTAAGTGGGTTTACAGACTTGTGTACAAACCAAACCGGGCAACCAATGATTATGTTCGTTTATTTTTAGACCGAGACGGAGAAAGAGCAAAATTCAAAACCAATAAACCATGGTATGAATATGATTTTGTTAATCTTTTTTCTGATATTTTGGCAACAGAAGTGCCCCCGCATTTTGTTGATTTCAAGCCCGATTTGCTACGGGTGAAGCTTAAGTCGTTATTGCTGAAACAGTTTCTGAGAAGTAATCGGGATGTTGATATGCAACACATCCCATCCCCGCTGGATGGCAGCATGCCACAGCAAATCAATGGCACACTGTGTTATCTCATCCCCAATGACGAGCCGGTGTGTCTTCGCGAGCAGGACCACTGAGAGCGCCGTTTACAAATTTTCACAACTTTTCGGTAGTGATTACCTTACACTGGCGGCACAATGAGGTTAATCGCCAGTCTGTCTAAAAAGCTAACAAAATCAGGCAGATGATAAGGCATGAAAGAGCAGGGGCAGGCCGGTGCGCAGTGTAATTTTAGTTATTTCCAGCTTAGTGTTGTTGAGTCTGTGTTCGCGGGCTCAGGCGCAGCAAGAGGAAACCGAAGGCTGGCGCTGGGAAGCGGATCTCGGCATCTCTGCCCATTATGTACGCGGATTTATCGATGATAGTTATGATGAAAAAGGCGAGGTTAACCTTGCTGTACTGCTGATTGGCGGTGTCTATTATGATGACTTTTATCTGGAACTGAGCCCCCATACCCGTCACCCGCTGACGTTGGGTTACAAGCTACAAACCTCGGAACGATCCCAACTAAGTCTGGTGGCTGAGTCTTATTTTGTCTCTGTTACTGACAATGAATCCCGTCCCGGTGACAAGTTATACGGTATCGATGATCGCCTGGCGTCGCTGGAGGGCGGCATTGAGTATCTGCGTGAGTTTGACAGCTATGAAGTGCGGGTCAGGTTGTTGCATGACATGCTGGATCGCCATAACGGCACGGTTGCCACACTGGAAATCGCGCGGCCCATTTTCACCCGTAAAGTGTTTTATCTGCCGTCTGTTGGCCTGACGTATATTTCGTCCAAAGCCACGGATTATTATTTTGGTGTGCGGGCCAATGAGGTAACAGAGCAGCGCCCAGCCTATCAGGCTGACAGTGGCATGATTGGCTCGGTGCGTTTATACGCCGAGCGGCCGATGGGGGATAACTGGTCACTGGTGGGGTTTGCCTCATACAATTTAATCAATGCCGCTATTGCGGACAGCCCCATAGTTAACCCTCATAAAGATGCGTTTAACATTGGCATCGGTGCGGTCTGGTCATTCTGAGCTGCCCATGCTGAAACGGATTTCCCTGCTAATCACATTGCTCAGTGCATCACATGCACTGGCACAAACCGCACCAGAGAGAAGTGCGGTAACCAGCCTGTTGGCCAGCCCCGGTGTGTGTGTTATCGGTGATGAGCAGCAAGTATGTGAAATGAACTTATCCTTGCTGTGGGAAACGCCAGTAGCCGGTAATTATTGTATTTGGATTGCGGATCAGCCAGAGCCACTTAAGTGCTGGCAAGATAGTTGGACTGGTGTGTACTCAATGACATTCAGAAGCGCAGGGCAGGTCGAGTTCATCATGACTGCCTCGACCAATGAAGTGGTCAGCAGAGTAGAGGTGCGGGTAATCGGTGAGTTAGAACAACGTATCCGTGCCCGGCGGCGCAGCGGTTTTTGGCGGGTATTTTAACAAAGTATGTCGCTAGACATGTTTTGACATAAACCACCCAGTTAGGTTGACAGTTTTTCACAATCCGCGGACACAACGCTACACAAAGCGCACAGATTGAAATGCCAAATGTTTTTAGTATTTCTCCGTCGAACACACCTATGGAGAAAACTCTGATGAAAAAATTTGCTGCATTAAGTCTGTTATTGTTATCTGCGACCACGGTTGCCAATGAACTGAGTCCGGCCAATCCCATTTTGCGCCCGTTAACACTAAAAGATGGTGAACTGAATCTGGTCGCGGGTGCGAGTTATGGCAATACCGATGGTAAGCACGACTGGGAACTGGATCTGGGTCTGGGCTATGGCTTGACCGATGATTTCAGTATTGGTCTGGGTGGCATGAGTTATCGTTTTTTACCGCGCAGTGACAATGGTATGGGACTGGAATTAGCCGTGAATGCCGGTTTACGGGGTTATTATGAGTCGCGACAAAACGGCGATGCGCTGGGCTACGGTGCCGGTGTGTACGGTAAATACGTGTTAAACCGTGACACAGCAGTTAACTTTGGCGTGGATTACACCTTCTGGAATGAAGAAGTACTGCAAAACAAAAAGGAGATGCGCTACACATTGGGCGTTGCGCAGAATCTGATGGATAAGTGGACGCTAAGTGCCGATTATACCTACCGGGATCTGCATGATTTTAACCAGAATCATGCCTATGAAGCGTCTTTGGGGCTGAATTACAACGTGGCGCGGCATATAGATGTGGGTATTGGCCTGACGTATACCGATTTTGATGCAGTGGCTAACGGCTATAAAGCCGATGCGCAATTTAAACGTAGCGCCAATGTGTATTTGCAATACCGTTTTTAATCTCTAAGCAAATTCGCCGGCACAGTGTGCCGGCTTTTTAAAGGAATAATGATGTCAGTGGACAATATCGACGGCGCAAAGCTCTTTTTAGTGGAAGATGATCAGGGGCTGGCATCTCTGGTGAAAGAATATTTTGAGATGCACGGTTTTCACGTCACGGTCGAGCATCATGGCGAGCAGGCTGCACAGAAAATTCTTGCTGCTAAGCCGGATATTGTGGTGCTGGATCTGATGTTACCCGGCAAGAACGGCCTGGATATTTGTCGCGAACTGCGCAATCACAGCCAAATACCCGTACTGATGTTAACCGCATTGACCGATGACGTTGATCAGATTGTCGGGCTGGAAGTGGGAGCCGATGATTATATCTGCAAACCGGTGCAACCCAGACTCCTGTTGGCTCGGGTTAAAGCCATATTACGCCGTTTCAGTGCCAATGATGCAGGTGCGCACAGCAAGAACACGCAGGAGATAATCCAATTTGGCCAACTGGCGATCAATAACAGCCGACAGTTAGTAGAGTTGGCCGGACAACCACTGGAACTGACCACCAGTGAATTAGCCCTGTTAACTTTACTGGCAGAAAAAGCCGGGCAAATTGTCAGTCGTGATGAACTGACCAATGCCCTGCGTGGGTTCGCTTATGACGGTCTGGACAGAACGGTGGATACACTGGTGTCGCGTCTGCGCAAAAAGCTCGGTGACGATGGTAATCATCCGCAGAAAATTAAAACCGTGTGGAAAAAGGGCTATTTGTTTGTGGCAGATGCCTGGGAATAACACCTGAATGAAATCCTTGTTTGTCCGCTTTTACCTGTTTGCCCTGTTAACCTTCATCGCGCTGGGTTGGTCAATCGATAAACTGTATGACGTTTATAGCCAACAAACCGCACACACCAGTGACGTTGATCTGCACCGCGGCACGTTTTTTCTGGTTAACCGCGAGCTCGCGCGTTATCCGGCCGAGCAGCAACAGATTTATTTAGATGCGTTCAGCAGCTCCTTTGGCTACGGCATTCATGTGGCCAGTGCAGCGCAATTGCCAGCCTTGC
Source organism: Bowmanella sp. JS7-9 (assembly GCF_004329715.1). Classification (GTDB taxonomy): domain Bacteria; phylum Pseudomonadota; class Gammaproteobacteria; order Enterobacterales; family Alteromonadaceae; genus Pseudobowmanella; species Pseudobowmanella zhangzhouensis. Next base: position 1,062 of record NZ_JXSY01000013.1, on the reverse strand, counting down.
TGCAGGATGCGCAATTAAGTGTGGAGCAGACACAGTACCTGCAAGAAGGAGGGATCGTCAGTGTATTTAGCGATACCGATGGTGCCAGCTGGTATTTGCAGCAGCGAATGGATGCTGACGATTTCATTGTATTCGGGCCCATTTTTAATGATGTGGGCAGCGGGGTGGAAGCGCTGATGTCGCTGTTTGTGTTGGGCGGTCTGGCGTTGGTGGTGTTTGTGTGGGCGTGGCCCATTTCTCACGGCATTATTACGATCAACCGTGCGGCAGAACAGTTTGGACAAGGTAATCTGGATGCCAGAGCGCCGCGACGCCTGACCAGTACACTGCAACCCCTGGCACAGCGCTTTAATGCCATGGCCGCGCGTATTCAGGCGCTGATTACCTCACATAAAACCTTATCCCATGCGGTATCCCATGAGTTAAAAACGCCGATTGCACGCATTCGTTTTGCTCATGAAATGCTTAAAGATGCAGAAAACGAATCGGATAGAACGCGATATTTACAGCGCATCGATGAAAGTATCGAGGAACTCAACGCGCTGGTGGAAGAATTACTGGTGTATGCCAGATTCGATCGCGAAACCCCGGTGTTACATCGTGAACAGAATGATTTTGCCGTGTTAGCGGAGATGGTATTGACCCGCTACCGTGAGACACACCCAGCGTTAAGGTATCAATTACGTTGTGAGGCGGATTGCCCGACAGTTAATACCGATAAGTCGGCGATGTTACGGATTTTGGATAATCTGATCCGAAACGCAGTGCGTTATGCCTGTTCTGAGGTGCAGATTCGTCTGCTACCGTTTGAACGAGGGGTAGAAATTCAGGTCCACGATGATGGCATTGGTATTCCGGAGGCGGAACGGGAAGCGATCTTTGAGCCATTTGTGCGCTTAGATAAAAGTCGTGACCGCGCGTCCGGTGGCATTGGATTGGGGTTATCCATTGTAAAACGCTATGTAGAATTGCAAGGCGGCAGTATCACGATTTCTCAATCACCGCTTGGCGGCGCGTTATTCGTGCTGCGTTTTCACTAGGCGAAAAAAAAGCACCCGAAGG
>NZ_JXSY01000012.1 GCF_004329715.1 Bowmanella sp. JS7-9 | reverse complement strand
ACTGGCCGATACGCTGATTAAAAGAGTGCCTCCCGTATCAACATTCTCTCCACCTGCGGGCGTTAAAACGCTCACAATTGGCGGCTGATTAACCGCAGGACCATTAACGATCACGTTAATTCCGGCGGACGTCCGACTGCCGCCTTCATTGTCCTGCGCTACCGCTGTCATCAGGTAGTTACCGGGACTGGCGCCTGACCAGGTGAATTCATACGGCGGGTTGCTAACACTGGCCAGCAGCACATTTCCCGCATAAAACGATACATCAACAATCTCACCATCTCCGTCGCTCGCCTGGGCGACCAATGAGATATCTTCCCCCTCGCTGTACTGGCTGTTATCCGTCGGTGAACTCAGACTCA
>NZ_JXSY01000011.1 GCF_004329715.1 Bowmanella sp. JS7-9 | reverse complement strand
ACCATCTCCGTCGCTCGCCTGGGCGACCAATGAGATATCTTCCCCCTCGCTGTACTGGCTGTTATCCGTCGGTGAACTCAGACTCACATTGGGTGGTTGGTTGCTATCTCCAGCATATGAGTAACGAACAATGAGCTTAGGGCGTGACGTAATAACGTCTGTATATTCACTACTGTAATATTTTTTGAGGTTGTAATTGCCACTTATGCCCTTGATCCGCCATCCATAGTTGGGCATGCCCTGAGCGATGGCATGAACCGCATCGGTGACATTAAAATCGACCCAGCCCCCAAACCAACCCGCTTCACCGTACCCTGTCACTATATGCTCAATGTCAAAATACTCAGCTTCAGCGCCAGGCTCCATCCAAGGCACTCCTTCCCTTGCCTGATTCCAGTTAACTTCATCGTCTTTCCATTGCTTCAGTAGCAAATTGACTTGATATTTCTGGTCATAATAGGTGGCTTTGTACATTGAGAGCGTTGCGCTTTCTACCGTGGCGCCATCAGGGATCCATCCCCCCTCAGAACGGAAAATCGGGAAGCGTAATAACATTCGATTTTTATAAATTGAGCTTTCCTGATCTTTTAACTCAGTACGTTGTGAGGTGTTCGAACCCTGAAAATATGCGTCAATGTATGCATCCTGCATACCTACATAACCCAGCATTCCCTCTTGCATCGTTACAGTGGCTATACCGGATGAAATTATCGCGACATTCGAACCGGTGGAATTACCATCGCTGTCACGAGCAATGGCTCTGATGTGATAAATTCCCTCTGTACCGGGTTGCCAATGATACTGATACGGTGCCTGCGTAACCGTAGCTAGCCGAGTTACACCAGCATAGAAATCGACCATAACTGAGTCGCTATCGACATCTTCTACCTCTGCAGATATCGTCAACACCTCACCTGCACCATAGCCAACTTGATGTTCAGGAGAGGTCAGCGTGATTGCTGGCGCGTAATTGCCTGCTGAACCCACCACATTTACGACGGTGCTGGTTTCAGTCTTATTACCAAAGTAGTCCCAGACTGATGCGGCAACGATATACTCTCCGGCAATGTGTTGACTGGTATCCCATTGACAGGTTCCTCCTTCCAGCATATCCGTACATATAACATCGCCATTGACGGATACACTTTGCCTGTCAATTCCCACATCATCTTTAACCGCAAGGTGGATAATATAAACGCCACTAACGCTCTCAGACATCAGCGGGCTCAATATGCGGATCTGAGGTGGGGATGTATCTTCAGGAATGATATTGGCGATATTAACTCTCAAATAAGGACTTTCTCCCCGATTACCCTGCAGGTCAGTCGCTTCCGCGTGCAGGGAAGTGAAGCCATTGCGTAGAGTCGTACTGTCGAACTCAATCTGATAAGGACTGCTTGAAGCCGTGCCAATTAGCAGGCCGTCAGCATACAGCGCTACATTATCGATAGACTGGTTATCAGCAGCAGAAATCGTGACTGTTTTGCTGCCGGTGACAATTTCATTGTTGGAAACGTTTATTAGCGTTACGACAGGGGCCTGATTGTCTGAATTCAGATTCTTTTGTGGTTGCCACTGGGTTGGCTTATAGACCCAAATATCACCATCCACACCATTTAAAACACCAATAAACACATCATATGACGGAACGTATTTCCACTTTCCAAGTACACCCGTAAAGCCTCCACTACCTCGATTAGGTAATAACTCGCCACTAACAGACAAAGAACTTAACTGCCAGCCAGAGGACAAATTTGAATCCGCTGGAGGCAGTAACTGCCACACGTCGCCATAGCCGCCCCAAAGGATAAAGCGCTGACGAATAGGGTCAAAATCCATTCCATAATTCAGTAAGTCGGCAAAATTAAATCGTCCACTTAAATCGCTAGGAACGAAACCTATACCGGCATTACTCTCGCTCGCTCTCGATACATCCCAGACAACAAAACTGCTACCCCGAATTTTCACAAATAATTGACGTTCCGGATCGTATGCCGCTGGCCCCTGCTCCCCGATGGTGCCTGTTCCGATCTTTTCAAATCGATCTGAAGCATTATTTCCCGACGATTCAACGGTATATTTCCAAAGATCCCCATCGCTGATGTACAAGACATCACGGCCATCTTCCTGGGTATAGGCTGTTCCTCCATTGATAAAGCCGTTAAAGGATCCGCCAGGGAAGTCGCCGCTCGCGGTCATTCCAGTGATCAGGTTATCGCGGTTCTGCCACATGGCGCCGCCCACTACATTGGGAAAAATATCGGGCTTTGCATGGGAGTTGTCAGCGCCGCCAACTTTATTCGGACTGGCAAGCGCAGGATTCCAGAAATAGGGGCCGGCTTTATAATCTCTGGCTGCATTTTCCAAAAAGCGGCCAGTGTTATATGTCGCCCCACCGAAAGTCACAAATCGATCAACGATTGGCAAATATTCGCTGTTATCGTAGGTATGCGAAGATGTAGGCGCGTTATCCAACCCATCCACGGCAAGGTACAAACCGTACGAATTGACTTTTTCTACCTCGCTGGGTAGTGACCCCCGTTGCCATTTCCGGCTTGCGCTATTCCATAAATACACTTCATTGCCGGGATAATTCGCGTGACCACCACCCCAAAAAATTAAATTCTCTCGACGAGAGTCCCACGCCATTGAGCCCCACGCACCAATAATGGCTTTTGGTGAACCAAGAATGTCACCGGCTTCTGGACTAGGTCGCTGATCTTGTGGTGTCCAAACATCACTGAAGGCATTTTTTGAAGCCGGAAGCCAACTATTGTCGGGAACACTATTAAGCTCCTCCAATAGTGATTGCGCATACACTTGCGAACTGAGTAGCAGAAAAAACAAAGTAGATGTTCGACGTAAACATTTCTTAATTAAGGCAGGTAACATTAGCTCGCCATCCCTATGCGAATACAGGCAACGAAAATGCCATGTGAGATTGATTTATTTTTATACAACAAAGAGTAAAGCAAATAATTTGCCCTGTGGCTATTTTTTAACCGCCCGACTTTCTGTGCAAAAAAAACGCCCCGATTGGGGCGTTGTGCATGTTCAGTTTTAGGGCTTATTGATGGATATCGTGGGCAACCAGCATAAAGGCGAACTCCTCCGCATAGTCACGTAAGCGTCCATAGCGACCACTGTTAGCGAAATGGCCTGCGCCCATATTCATGCGCATTATCAGCAAATTATCGTCAGTTTTCAGTGCACGCATTTTGGCGGTCCACTTAGCTGGCTCCCAGTAAGTAACTCGCGGATCATTCAAACCACCTGTGACCATCATTGGTGGATACGCGCGCTTTTCGATATTGTCGTAGGGCGAATAGGCCAGCATAGTGTGGAAATCCCGTTCACTTTCCAGTGGGTTACCCCACTCTTCCCATTCTGGTGGCGTAAGCGGCAAACTGGCATCCAGCATAGTGTTCATCACATCCACAAACGGCACGCCAAGCGTTACCGAGCGCCACAATTCAGGTGCCTGTATGGTTACTGCCCCCATTAATTCACCGCCGGCACTTCGACCAGAAATAGAGATATTACCTTCGCTGGTGTAGCCCTTGGATGCAAGCCACTTTGCCACATCGACAAAATCGTTAAAGGTGTTTTGGCGTTTATCCAGCTTACCGTCCAGATACCACTGGTACCCCATCTCATCACCACCACGAATATGCGCCAACGCATACACAAATCCGCGATCCAGCATGCTTAAACGCGTCGTGGAAAATGATGGCGACATGCCTGCACCATACGCCCCGTAACCATACAGCCACATGGGCGCAGTCCCATCTTTAACTACACCTTTTTTGTATACCAACGACACGGGTACCTGTACACCGTCACGCACCGGTACCATCACCCGTTCAGTAACGTACTGCGCACTGTTGTAGCCGGACGGAATATTCTGTTGCTTACGAATGGTTAATGCCTGACTGCCAAGATCGAAGTCATAAACTGTGTCCGGGGTAATCATCGACTCATAGCTCAGCCGCAGATGGGATTGCTCGAATTGAGGATTAGTACCGAGGTTTGCCGTATAAACAGGCTCCGGAAAATCAATATCATAAGCCGCGCCTGCATTAGGCAGAATCCGAATCTGATCCAGACCATTGTCACGCAGTTGCAACGCCAGGAAATCTTTGAATGTTTGCAAATAGCGCAAGTAGGTATTGTCGCTCCCTGCTATCAGGGTTTCCCAGTTAGCATAATCTGCCTCTGTCTGCTTCACCCTTACCAGGCGACCATTCACATGGGTATCGTTGGCTAATAGATAAAAGTAGCCGTTTCCATGGTCTACGTCCGCTTTGAATCCTTGCTCGCGGGATACCAGTTTAGTCAGGCTGGCATCGGGTTGACTGGCCGGTACCACATGTAACTCTGTGACTTCACCTCGTCCGGACGAAAAGGCGATCCATTCGCCACTGGATAACAGCTCAGCGCTTAAGAAAAACCCTTCGTCTTCTTCACGGATCAACGCCGTATCACTGCCTTGATCGGTACCAAGCGTATGCAAATTAATGCTCTCAACGCGCCACTTTTCATTCTGTAGCTTGGGGTAGAGCAACTGATTATTCGCCGCGAACAACACGTCTCCACCTGTGCCGACTAACTTATCCTGCAATAATTGCCCGCTTTGCAGATCACGAATAAAGATGTCGTACGCTTCATCACCATTGGTATCGACGCTATAGGCCAGATAGCGATTGTCCTCGCTCACCACCCATTCGCCGACAACAAAATATTCATAGCCTTCCGCCAGTGCCGGTACGTCTAACAGCACCACTTCCTCGGTGCCATCGATTGGCCTACGCAAGTACGTTGGATAATTTGCTCCCTGACGATATTCCCAGCGATACACAAAACCATTCTTCTCGTATGGCACCGAGGTTTCGCTTTCATCGACCCGTCCTTTGAACTCTTCAAACAGGGTGTCGACGAGCTTGGTATGTTGATCTAAAAAGGCATGGTAGTAGGCGTTTTCCGCGTTTAAGTAATCTAAAACGGCGGCATCGTTGACGACTGGATATTCCGGGTCACGGATCCAGTTATAGGGATCCTGTATAGTGACGCCATGTTGCTGATAAGAATAGGAGATACGATCAGCAACCGGTGCCGGCTGCTTGAGTGCTTTTAAACGTGGATACATGTTGCTACTTGTTTTGCTGGTTACGTTAGATGAAGACGTCGCTGGCGGTTCGGAACAACCGACCATGGTCAATGCGACAATGGCGAAGCAAATTACACGCATGATAGTTCCCTGTCTGTGCGGAATAGGCCGTTACTATGGCAAGATTAGCATTACTTTTCGAGGGCTTAAGTAACAAAAAAGGCGCTTCTTACGAAGCGCCTTTTTTAGTTTTTGCCTAAAAATGCTTATTCAGCAGATTTAGTTACGATGTCAACCAACATCCAAGTTTTAGTCTTGGACAGAGGGCGGCATTCGCGAACAGTCACGATATCGCCTTCATTACACTGGTTGTTTTCATCATGGGCGTGCAACTTAGTAGTGCGGATGATGTACTTCCCATAGATTGGGTGTTTCACCTTACGCTCTACCGCAACAGTGATGGACTTGTCCATCTTGTTACTGACCACACGACCCTGTACTGTACGGATTTTCTGTTCAGTCATTAGGCACCTGCCTTCTGTGTCAGAATGGTTTTAACACGTGCGATATTGCGGCGCACTTTGCGAATTTGGTCAGTTTTTTCTAACTGGCCAGTGCTTTGTTGCATGCGCAGATTGAACTGTTCGCGCAGCAGATTAATCAGCTCTGCGTTCAGCTCTTCTACGCTTTTGTCTCTCAGTTCGCTCGCTTTCATTACATTACCGTCCGAGTTACAAAGGTTGTCTTAAATGGCAGTTTGGCAGCTGCTAATGCAAATGCTTCACGTGCCAGCGACTCTGGAACACCTTCCATTTCGTACAGAACGCGGCCTGGCTGAATCTGACATACCCAGTATTCTACGTTACCTTTACCTTTACCTTGACGCACTTCAAGAGGCTTCTCAGTAATTGGTTTGTCCGGGAATACACGGATCCAGATTTTACCCTGACGCTTAACGTGACGAGTCAGTGCACGACGCGCAGCTTCGATTTGACGCGCAGTCATACGACCACGGCCAACGGCTTTCAGGCCGAATGTACCGAAGCTAACTTTACCGCCGGCAATTGCCAGACCACGGTTACGACCTTTGTGCTGTTTACGGAATTTCGTACGCTTTGGTTGTAACATTTCTTAGCCCCCTTGCTTAGCGCGGCCTTTCTTCTTAGGTGCCTGAGCTGGCTGTTGCTCTTGTTGAGCGTGCAGACCACCCAGAATCTCACCTTTGAAGATCCAGACCTTAACGCCAATGATACCGTAGGTAGTCAGCGCTTCAGAGGTCGCGTAATCGATGTCTGCACGGAAAGTGTGCAGAGGAACGCGGCCTTCGCGATACCATTCTGTACGAGCAATTTCTGCACCGCCCAGACGACCGCTTACAGTCACTTTGATACCTAAGGCACCAACGCGCATTGCGTTTTGTACCGCACGCTTCATCGCGCGACGGAACATAACACGACGCTCAAGCTGGCTAGAGATGCTATCTGCTACTAATTTCGCATCCAACTCTGGCTTACGTACTTCAGCGATGTTGATCTGTGCTGGAACACCAGCCAGATTAGAAACATGCTTACGCAGCTTTTCTACGTCTTCACCTTTCTTACCGATAACCACGCCTGGACGAGCAGTGTGAATAGTCACACGGATGCTCTTAGCAGGACGCTCGATAACGATTTTAGATACAGAAGCGTTTTTCAGCTCTGTAGTCAGGAACTTACGTACCTGATGGTCGTTAAACAGGTTGTCAGCATAATCTTTAGTATTAGCGTACCAGGTAGAAGTCCATGGTTTGCTGATACCCAGGCGTATACCTGTAGGATGTACCTTCTGTCCCATTATCTACTCCTACTTATCCGCTACAACCACAGTGATGTGACTGCTGCGTTTAAAGATACGGTCTGCACGGCCTTTCGCACGAGGCTTGATACGCTTCATGGTTGGACCTTCGTCGACGTAAACTTTAGCTACTTTCAGCTCGTCGATGTCTGCGCCTTCGTTGTTTTCAGCGTTGGCAATAGCAGACTCAAGAACTTTCTTCATCAGTGCAGCAGTTTTCTTAGGGCTGTACTCAAGAAGTTCTAAAGCTTTCGCTACATGTAAACCGCGAATTTGATCCGCAACCAGACGCGCCTTTTGAGCCGACGTACGGGCGAAACGGTGTTTAGCTAATGCTTCCATTGTTTACCCCTTATCGTTTCTTGGCTTTCTTATCCGCGACGTGGCCGCGGTAAGTACGCGTTGGCGCAAATTCGCCCAACTTGTGGCCGACCATTTCGTCAGTAACTAATACTGGAACGTGCTGACGACCGTTATGGACCGCAATGGTCAACCCAATCATATCTGGGATGATCATAGAACGACGAGACCAAGTTTTAATTGGTTTACGGTCGTTCTTTTCCACTGCAGCCTCTACCTTCTTCAACAAGTGCAGGTCAATAAATGGACCTTTCTTGAGAGAACGTGGCATGGTGAATCCTCGCTTTTACTTATTACGACGACGTACGATGAACTTATCAGTACGCTTGTTAGAACGGGTCTTCTTACCCTTGGTCGGAACGCCCCAAGGAGTAACTGGGTGACGGCCACCAGAGGTACGACCTTCACCACCACCGTGTGGGTGATCAACCGGGTTCATGGCAACACCACGAACAGTCGGACGAACACCGCGCCAGCGAGTGGCACCTGCTTTACCTAATTGACGCAGCATATGCTCTGAGTTGCCGATTTCACCGATGGTGGCGCGGCAGTCAGCCAATACTTTGCGTACTTCACCTGAACGCAGACGCAGCGTTACATACGCGCCGTCACGTGCCAGGATTTGAACATATGCACCCGCAGAACGAGCCATCTGCGCGCCTTTACCAGGCTTCAGTTCCACTGCGTGTACGTTAGTACCTACAGGGATGTTGCGCAGCGGCATTGCGTTACCCGCTTTGATAGATGCATCAGCACCAGATTGAATCTGATCGCCGGCTTTCAGGCCTTTAGGAGCCAGAACGTAACGGCGTTCACCGTCTGCGTACAGTACCAGAGCAATGTTTGCAGAACGGTTAGGATCGTATTCCAGACGCTCAACAGTCGCCGGGATTCCGTCTTTAGTACGTTTGAAGTCAATCAAACGGTAGTGTTGTTTGTGACCACCACCAATGTGACGCGTGGTAATGCGACCATTGTTGTTACGGCCACCAGATTTGCTCTTCTTTTCAAGCAAAGGTGCGTATGGCGCGCCTTTGTGCAAATCAGGATTAACAACCTGAACTACGTGACGACGACCCGCAGAAGTTGGTTTAGCTTTCATTAATGGCATGTCTAATCCCCTTCTTATTCAGCGCCACCGACTAAGTCGATGTCCTGACCGTCTTTCAGCGTTACGTAAGCTTTCTTCCAGTCGCTACGCTTACCGGTGCGCAGGCCGTGACGCTTGGTCTTGCCTTTTACCAGTACAGTGCGCACACCAGAAACCTCAGTTTCAAACAGTTTTTCAACTGCAGCTTTGATTTCTGCTTTGTTCGCGTCGCGCGCTACTTTCAAAACGACGGTGTTGTTGCCTTCAGCAGCCATAGTAGACTTTTCTGAAATGTGTGGTCCTAAAACCACTTTCAGCAGACGTTGTTCAGAGATCATGCTAACGCCTCCTCAAGTTGTTTAACCGCATCAGCAGTCATCAACACGTTTTCGAAAGCAATCAGACTTACTGGATCGATACCAGCCACGTCACGTACGTCAACCTTGTACAGGTTACGTGCAGACAAGAACAGGTTCTCATCAACTTCAGAAGTCACGATTAATACATCATTCAGTTCCAGCTCTTTCAGCTTGGCAACCAAATCTTTAGTTTTTGGTGCTTCGATACCAAACTTCTCAACAACAATCAGGCGCTCCTGACGTACCAGCTCAGAGAGGATGCTTTTGATCGCACCACGGTACATCTTACGGTTAACTTTCTGATCGAAGTCACGAGGTTTAGCTGCGAATGCGCGACCACCGCCAACCCAAATTGGGCTACGGATAGTACCAGCACGTGCACGGCCAGTACCTTTTTGGCGCCATGGCTTCTTGCCACCACCGCTTACTTCAGAACGGGTTTTTTGCGCTTTGCTGCCCTGACGAGCACCGGCGCTATATGCTACGACTACCTGGTGAACCAGGGCTTCGTTAAACTCGCGTCCAAAAGTAGCTTCGGAAACTTCAAGAGCGCCTTTGGCGTCTTTCAATACTAATTCCATCACCTATCTCCCGAACGTTAAGCTTTTACAGCAGGTTTAACGATAACGTCGCCACCTGTTGCGCCTGGAATTGCACCTTTTACTAAGATCAGGTGATTTTCAGCGTCAACACGTACCACTTCCAAAGACTGAACAGTGACGCGCTCATCACCTAAGTGACCAGCCATCTTCTTGCCTTTGAAAACTTTACCTGGAGACTGGTTTTGACCAATCGAACCAGGGGCACGGTGAGACAAAGAGTTACCGTGTGAATTACGTTGGTGACTAAAGTTCCAACGTTTAATTGCACCTTGAAAACCTTTACCTTTAGAAGTACCGATAACGTCTACTTTCTTGGTTTCAGCAAATACTTCAACAGTGATTTCACTGCCAACTTCAATGCCTTCGCCTTCAGTACCGTTTAAACGGAACTCCCACAGACCGCGGCCCGCTTCCACGCCAGCTTTAGCAAAATGACCTGCTTCAGCTTTATTTACGCGGTTAGCTTTTTTAGTACCAGCGGTAACTTGCAACGCACGGTAACCGTCTGTTTCCTCAGTACGTAACTGAGTTACACGGTTAGGCGTCGCTTCAATAACAGTCACTGGAATAGATACACCGTCTTCAGTGAAGATACGGGTCATACCTACTTTACGACCGATTAGACCAATCGCCATTGTCAAAACCCCTCTTCTTAGCCCAGGCTGATCTGAACATCAACACCAGCGGCCAGATCCAGACGCATCAACGCATCTACTGTTTTATCAGTAGGTTCGATGATGTCTACCAGACGCTTATGAGTGCGGATTTCATATTGATCACGCGCATCTTTGTTGACGTGTGGTGAAATCAGCACTGTGTAGCGTTCTTTGCGAGTAGGCAGTGGAATAGGACCACTAACCTGCGCACCGGTACGCTTGGCAGTTTCAACGATCTCAGCTGTAGATTGATCAATTAATTTATGATCAAACGCTTTCAAACGAATGCGAATTCTTTGATTTGGCATCGACCAAGCTCCAATCGAAAGAACAAAAGAACACACCCCCAACAACTACCTTTTTGTAGTGTGAGGATGAATGCAAAACAATGATCCCCTATCGGGATCTTGTGGTTTTCAGCGAACCAAAATAAAAACAGTTCGTTGAATAATTACTGACATTACTGACAGTGGGCGCGAAGTATACAGAAACCCTAACGCTATAGCAATGTAATTAGTGATTTATTTTTAGGCAGTCGGGCAGGCCCCGATTCGCGCGATAAAGTGATGTCAAACGCAGGCGCATATTGACGCAAAAGGATACCAACGCGGACCGCGCTGGGCTATAGTAAACCTAGTTAAGTACATGATTCACCGATAAAACATGCTGGATACGCCATTACAACAACAAGAGCTTGACCACATTGTTAGCCTGCTGGAAGAACATCCTTCATTAATGGATGCGTATCAGCGGTTGGAGGTCGCCATTCTCAAACTGCTGGATGCAGAGCGAATGAGTATCTTTCAGCGTCGTCGTCAGAATCAGGAACTGGTTGCCCGATTCAAAACCGGTAATGAAACCAAAGAAATCAAAGTCCCCATCAGCCCACAGTCCATTGCTGGCTACGTGGCTTTGGCGCAATTGCCATTAATGATAAAAGATCCGTATAACGCGGAAGAGCTATCAAGTATCCACCCACGTCTCAGATTTGAAACCAAATTCGACAAGGCCAGTAATTTCAAAACCCGAAATATATTGTGTGTGCCGATCCTTAATTCCGGCGTGTTGATGGGTGTACTACAGATCATAAACAAGCGTAGCGGCGACTTCAGCGACGCGGATCTGCAGTTGGGTCAGGAACTGTGCAAAATCATCGGCAACAAGTTTCGCTTCGAATTAGGGGGCACCCAGCAACCTCTGCAACTGCTGGTGCATAGTAATCTGATCAGCGAAGGTGACTTAAAAAAGATTACTGAAAGTAGTCGCGACCAACGTCAGATTATTCAGCGCCTGATTTCCGAACACCGCATCGCAGAAGGGCCAATCGGCCACGCGTTGTCAGTTCACTATCAGGTGCCGTTTATCGGCTACAACCCGGATAAGTATCATTCGTTCCAGAGTAACAGTCGTCTTAACTCCTCGTATTTAAAGCGCAACCTGGTCGCAGTGATTGCCGATGCCAATGACAACCCCATCGTGTTGATGGCAGAACCGAACAATGCGGCGCTATTGATGGAAATTGAAAGCGCACTGGGCATTGAAAGCTACGAAATCTGTGTCGGCCTGCCCAACGCCATCTTGCAATACCTGGGTGAAGGCACCGGTGGTGGCACGGCGCCAGGCGAAATGGACGAGATTCTCGATGAGATCTCGACCAATGCGGAGGAAAAAGAAGAATCCGCTGATGAGATGTCTGACGACGCGCCGGCAGTTGTACGCTTGGTTAGTCGCATTTTGCATGACGCTAAACGTTTGAACGCGTCCGATATCCATATCGACCCGGAAAAAAATGGCCCGACCCGTGTGCGTATGCGGGTGGACGGCGTTTGCCGTGACATCACTCAGGTACCCGCCTCGCATCACAGCGCAGTTATCGCGCGGATTAAGATTTTATCTAACCTGAATATCGCCGAGAAACGTGTACCCCAGGACGGTAAGATCGGTGTAAAAATGTCAGGGCAGTTGGTGGAAGTGCGGGTTGCCACCATCCCAACCGTAGCAGGCGAAGGCGTGGTTATGCGTATTTTGGCCTCGGGTGGTGCATTGCCGATGGAAAAATTGAACCTGTCGCCGCGCAATGACGGCATGATGCGTGAAATGATTAAAAAGCCGCACGGCATTATTCTGGTGGTAGGGCCAACCGGTTCCGGTAAAACCACGACCCTGCACGCCGTGTTAGGTGAGCTGAATAAGCCAGACAAGAAAATCTGGACTGCCGAAGACCCGGTGGAGATTACTCAGGCTGGTCTGCAACAGGTGCAGGTGAATCCGAAAATAGGCTTTACCTTTGCCAGCGCGTTACGCGCATTTTTACGTGCCGACCCGGATATTATTCTCATCGGTGAGATGCGGGATAAGGAAACCGCCCATGCGGGTATTGAAGCCTCACTGACTGGTCACCTGGTGTTTTCCACACTGCACACCAACTCAGCACCAGAAACCATTACTCGTTTATTGGATTTGGGTCTCGACCCGGTCAACTTCTCCGATGCCTGTGTGGGCATTCTGGCACAGCGTCTGATGCGTACACTGTGCAAAAATTGTAAGGAAGAGTACGAAGCTACGGATTCGGATATCAGCTTTATTAAGCGCCAGTATGGCGAAGAGCATCTGGCTGAGCTGAATTTATCCAAACCGCTGATGCTGCATCGTGCCAAAGGTTGCGATGAGTGCGGTGGGACAGGTTACAAAGGTCGGACGGGGGTGCATGAATTGTTGTCAATGACACCTGCACTTCGTGCCATGGTATATAAAGAAGCATCCGTATCCGAGATGAAAGTACAGGCCGCCACCGATGGCATGCGCACCCTGACTCAGGATGCTATCTATAAAGTCATCAAAGGTGACTCAGACATCGCTCAGGTACAAATTATCAGTGGTGCGGACTAATATCCGCAAACTGTTGGGCTGGAAATAAAACATGGATGTAAATCAGCAACACTGTCTGAATTGTCAGACGACGTTACAAGGCACGTACTGTCATCAGTGTGGGCAAAAGGACGTTAATCGCCTCAGTTTCCTCGACCTGTGGTACGCCTTTCAGCAGTTTGTTATCTCCTGGGAAGCCCCATTTGCCCGCACATTCTGGTCTCTCAGCGTGGCGCCGGCAGAGACCGCACGACGATATATCCAGGGCCAACGCGTCAGGTTTGCTCACCCGGTCAGTTATGCATTCTGGATGATGACCCTGATGGTGCTGTTAGCATCGTTCAAGGGAGTGAGTATCACCAATTTCTCCGCACAAACCGATACGCCTGCAAGCGTGAATTTTGTGCGGGAAATCTCCCACGTTGTGGATAATGTGCTGGCATATTTAACATTTCTGGTGAGTTGGCTTGCTGCATTAGCGAACAGGTTGCTGTTTTGGCGCTATCATCAGCGGGTCATCGAATACTTTTATGCACAGCTCTATTGGGCCGGGCATATCACCATTTTGACCATCCTGTTGCTGCTGTTTAACCTGTATTCACGCACCACCTTTATGACAGTCTTTGCTGTGTCGATACCCTATTACGTTGTTGCATTGGCGAGATTTCACCAGACAGGCAGCGCACTAGGTCGCTACTTGCGCGCTTTCGCCGCAGTCCTTTTGAATTTTGTTTTCTCTGCTGTCGTCATTGGTTTGGGCTTCGCGGTCTACGCGTATGTGGTAAGATCCTCCGCTATATTTAACTCCTAAGCTATTATCCGTGGGACGTCACCATGCGCGCGTGTGCCTGTCATATTCTGGTTAAAACAGAGAAAGAAGCCCTTGAACTCAAGCAAAAGCTGGCCAAAGGCGCCAATTTTCATGAACTGGCCAAAAAGCACTCTCTTTGCCCCAGTCGCAAGAAGGGCGGCGATTTAGGCGAGTTTCCGCCCGGTAAAATGGTCAAAGCATTCGACAATGTCGTATTCAAAAAGCCCATTCTGGAAGTCCATGGCCCGGTAAAAACACAGTTTGGTTTTCACCTGATTAAAACCTTGTATCGCAATTAAAAAAAGGCGACCGAATGGTCGCCTTTTTACTTCTGATATTGCTAAATATCGAAACGGTCTAGCTGCATCACCTTAGTCCAGGCTTTGACAAAGTCATTCACAAAGCGCTCTTTTGAGGTGTCGAAGGCATAAACCTCTGCAACTGCACGTAGCTCAGAGTTAGAGCCAAAGATCAGATCCACTGGCGTTGCGGTGAACTTCACCTTACCGCTTTTGCGGTCAACCCCCTCATAGATGTCACCGGCCTTACGCCACATCGTCGACATATCCAGTAAGTTTACGAAGTAGTCATTGGTCAGGGTGCCGGGCTTGTCGGTAAATACGCCATGTTTGCTGCCATCGGTGTTAGCCCCCAGTGCACGCATCCCTCCGATTAGCACTGTCATTTCAGGTACCGTCAGCGCTAACTGATCCGCTTTATCCACCAGCGCATCCGTCGGCGATTTATAATACCCAGCCTGATAGTAGTTACGGAATCCGTCAGCTTTGGGTTCCAGCAATGCAAACGAATTAACATCCGTCTGCGCCTGTGTGGCATCACCACGGCCAGCCACAAACGGCACCTTAACGGTGAAGCCTGCATCCTTGGCCGCTTTTTCAATCGCAGTCGCACCACCAAGGACGATTAAATCCGCCAGCGACACCTTATCGGTGCCGAAGTCTTTTTGAATCGCCTTAAGCTTCGTGAGCACTTTGGCAGTTTCAGCCGGGTTATTCACCGCCCAGTCTTTTTGCGGGGCAAGTGCAATACGCGCACCATTTGCACCACCGCGCATATCAGAATCACGGTAAGAGGCGGCTGCACCCCATGCGACTCTGACTAGCTCTGGCACAGACAACCCGCTATTCAGAATGGCTTTTTTCAGCTTGCCAATGTCTTTATCGCTGAGTGAATCATATTTCGGCTTGACCACAGGATCCTGCCAAATTAACGCTTCTTTTGGAAAATCATCGCCCAGATAGCGCTCAACCGGCCCCATGTCACGGTGGGTCAATTTGTACCACGCCTTGGCGAAAGCGAGACGATATTCCTCTGGATCGGCCAGGAAGCGCTCGGCAATCTTGCGATAAGCCGGATCAAATTTAAGTGCTAAATCCGCAGTAGTCATAGTCGGCGGATTGGACTTACCTTTAACATGGGCATCGGGTACCGAGCTGTGCGCGGACTCATCGGTCGGGATCCAGATTATCGCACCTGCCGGGCTGCGGGTTTGTTTCCACTCAAAATTCAGCAAATTTGATAAATACAGTGACGTCCATTGGGTCGGCGCTTGCGTCCAGGCACCTTCTAAACCGCTTGTTACCGTGTCCTCGGAGTGACCCTTACCGCATTTATTCTTCCAGCCAAAACCTTGTTCTTCGGTTGCTGCTGCGCCAGGCTCTGCTCCCAGGCAGTCCGCCGCTTTGTGTGCACCATGCATTTTACCGAACGTGTGCCCACCGGCGATTAACGCCAGGGTTTCTTCGTCATTCATCGCCATGCGCGAGAATGCCTCCCGGATATTTTTCGCTGAACCCATTGGATCAGGCTTGCCCCCCGGCCCTTCCGGGTTGACATAAATTAAGCCCATATGCACTGCAGCCAGAGGTTTTTGTAGCTCACCATTGGACTCGCGGCGGTCACTGGCCAGCATCTCAACTTCCGGGCCCCAGTACACCATATCTGGCTCCCAATCATCGTCGCGGCCGGCGGCAAAGCCATAAGTTTTAAAGCCCATATTCTCCAGCGCTACGTTTCCGGCTAATACAATCAAATCGCCCCAGGAAATATGTTCGCCGTACTTCTGTTTTACCGGCCATAGCAGGCGACGGGCTTTGTCCAGATTTCCGTTGTCAGGCCAGCTATTGAGTGGATCGAAGCGTTGCTGACCACCACCAGCACCACCTCGGCCGTCGAGGGTGCGATATGTTCCGGCTGCGTGCCAGGTCATACGGATAAAAAACGGTCCATAGTTACCCCAGTCGGCTGGCCACCAGTCCTGTGAATCGGTTAACACTGCGTTGATGTCTTTTTTCAACGCCGCCATATCCAGCTTCTGGAACGCATCTTTGTAACTGAAATTTTCACCCAACGGGTTTGAACGGGCATCATGATCGCGCAATAAGCTCAAATCCAGTTGATCAGGCCACCAAAACAGGTTGGATTTCGCCTGCATCGGCGCAACAGTGCCCATGCCGACAGCGCCTTTCGGTTTACTCATTTTCCCTTCTTCGGCCACTACCCCAAATGAAGCCACTGCAAGGGTTACCATTACCGCCACTGCAGATTTCTTAAACATGTCCACCTTCCTCATTTTTTACATTTAATTTACAACGTCGAAAATGAGTGTAGTCAGGACGCCATATTTGCGCAGTCGCATTTATCCGATTGGTTTGATAGGAAAAATTTATCGGTGCGGGGGGTTAACGACAAACGTGGAATGACACACCATATCGGACCGGACAAACGGCCCGACATGGTGTTAGAAAAATTTGGTTTTACTTGCGATTAACGATTTCTGTCAGCAGCGCTTCGATATTGCGCACACTTTGGATTAGCTCTGCCATTTCTGAGGGTGCACCAGTCGCCTCGGTTTTATTGCTCTGGCCATCCTGTAACTGATCCTTCTGGCGCAAAATAGCTTCGCGAAACGCAGCGGCTTCGACAATACCGACTAACGAGACTAACGCGCCATTACCGGATTGTCCGGCGGTTTCAAAGGTCAGGCGATGTAAGCCCAACATACGCATCAGTGGCCCCTGCATCATGGCCACATCGGTGATCTTTTCCAGAGGAATCGACTTTTCCACGGTGAACAAAATACCACGACGCACGACCAGCTTGCGCTCATATAACTCAGCACTCATGGCACGCAGAATGTGGTGGCACACCATCATAGCGATAGGGATCGAGATCAGCAGTAGCGGGATCCCCACCAATGTCAGCACACTGATAATTATCCAGTTGATTAACCAATAGGTTTTTACCGCCGGATTAAATTCCGCTGTTTGCAATAATGTGTCACCTGTCATGAGGTGAGTACCGCAGCAATAAACAGCAAGAAAAAGCCGAGCACATAGGGAAACGGCGACTGCCAGAATGACAGACTGTTACTTTCGGACGATTTTGTGCGGGAACCCAGATACAAGCGAACCCCAATCAATACCGCGACCGCACCCAACAAAGGAAACTGCCATTGCGGCTGACGCCAGAACATAAAGGCTACGACGCAGAGTAAAATAAGCAGAGTGCTGACCCGCTTACTCCAGACCAAAAACTCAGATGAAGATGTTGCCATTTTCGATACCGCTCCCTGAATAACAGATCTCCACGCTAACAAGCGCGAGCGGTGCTGTCAGTAAAAAAATCTCAGAATGGCGACGATTTTCTGAGCACATCACCAACATTAACCTGATTGCCCATGTTGTAGATTTGTGCCATCAGTAGCTCAATCGTGGCCAGTGCATCGGTCAACGCGCTATGCGCTGGATAGATTGGCAGGTTATAGCGACGTCGACAATTATGTAAGCGCAGCGTATCCGGGGGAATGTGCTGGTAGTGGGAGAAAATCTTATTTTTCTCCCAAATCAGTGTGTCGGCGATTTGCGATAGCATAGGCGCACCGTAAATACGTCGACTGAGTTTGTTCAGAAACGCCATATCTAGCTGTGCATTGTGAAACACCAACACACTACCGCGTGCAGCCTGCAGAAACTCCGCCAGCATCTCAGACGCCTTCATGCCATGGCGCAAGTCATCATCGCTGATTTGATGAAATACAGCGCTTTGCCCCACTTCTTTGCGAATGGTAACGAATAACTGGCGCGCTTCACCGAGGAGTATCTTGCCACCGCGCATCGGCACCCAGCCAATACTGACGATCTCACCTTTGGCGGGATCAAGATCGGTCGTTTCAATGTCCACTCCCAGCCAGGTCACGTCTTTCCAATCCTGACGGTGACTTATCAACGGTGCTTGTAAGTACTTTCCTAATAAGGTTTTTTCGATTTTACGCGCGTGCCATCGGCGGCGCAGGCCAAGCCACATTACATACCACCCCGGTATCGCAGACGAATTGCAGATTGCGCATCATGCACTACTGTAAAGGCATCTTTCAGATGGCGTCGCTGGGTATCTGGCAGCGTATCCGGGTCGATATAATTACTGACGGCTTCAACACCTTGCTTTTCGATGGCCGCCGCCTGCGCGCGGGCGCGGGTTTGCATAATAAAATCATAGGCGTCCTGCATATTGCGGCTGTCTTTTACCGTCAACACTTTGGCCTGTACCAGTGCTTCGATGCGTTCCGTCGTATTTACCGCCGCAATCTTATTGGCAAGCGAGTGAATGCGCATCATATCTATAATCGGGATCACGCCACGCTTTTTCAGATCCAGATTATCTTTATGCTCGCCATTTCGCTCGACGATAAACCGACGAAATATCCCCAGCGGGGGCGATTGTTCCAACACATTGGCTGCCAGTGCCGCCAAAAAAATCGAGTTACTGGAGGCTTGCTCGAGCATATGCGCCTGCAAGGCTTTACACAGGGATTCATCCCCGTAAACGGCACGTAAATCAAAGAAAATACTGACCCGCATTACCGCAGCAGGCGTCGGGCTCAGGGTCCATTTATTTACGGTATTGCGCCAGTTCTTGAGGGGCTGACGCCATTCGTCGGTCATCGCCATCACCTGCCCGGGACAATACACGTAGCCACATTCATTCAGACCATCACAGACAAATTTGGCCATGTCTTTAAACCAGGCTAACTGCTCGTCGCTGGCCTCATCGGCAATGACCATACCGTTATCCTGATCGGCATTCACCAGCTGTTCCGCACGGCCTTGCGAACCAAAACCCAGCCAACAGAAGGCTACCGGTGCGCGGCCCTGTTTGTCCTGATACATCTCAATTAAGCGCCGGGTCACTGCGTCGCTGATCGCAGTAAGAAAATGACTAACCTGACTAACCTTAATGCCCGCATTTAGCCATTCCACCATCATGCCCGGCATACCATCGACGACCGTCTTCATCGCCTGAATATCGTTGGCGCGACCAATATGCTGCACCACGTACACCGGGTCATCCTGGCGTGCCAGCATTAAATCCGACGAAGTAATGATGCCAACTAAATGGCCTTTGTCGTGCTTTTCTACCACAGGCAAGTGGTGAATCTTGCGTTTTACCATCAATAAGGTGGCATCAAACAGGGTCTGCTCTTTATTAACGCTGATTGGGTCGCAGGTCATAACCTGACTGACCGGTTCGTTATAATCCAGCCCAGCCGCAATCACCCGACTGCGAAAGTCCCGGTCAGTTATGATGCCAACCAGACGATCATTTTCCAGCACCGGTGCCGAGGAGATGCGTCGCGCTGACATCGCTTGTGCAGCATGGCGGATGGGGGTCTCTGGCCCGAATGACAATATGTCCCGCGCCATAACGCTTTCCACTGTACGCATCATATTATGTGGTTCTGGCGTATAGCGCGCCGCGCGACGTAAGCGCCGGTTTATCTGACGATGATAATAACGATCAAAATCACGGTTATGGCTGGCGATTTCGCGAAACACGTCATCGGGTACGGTATACAGCAGTGAATCTTCATAAAGTTTGACCACTGCATCAGGGTATTCCTCCAGCAGGCTGGCAAGGTTGTAGCTTTCACCTTCGCCCATGCGCTGCACCAGCCGGTCATCCTGCGAGCGGATATCAATCGCGCCACTTCGAATAATGCGCAGACCACCTAAGCCACTTTGTCCGCAAATATGTCCTTTGCGGTAGTATTGAACCTCAATACTGCTTGCCAACTGGTGTAATTGTGCGTCTTCCAGCAAATCAAACGGCGGACAGGTGACAAGAAAGTCCACCACCATCAGCAATTCAGGATTGGATTCAATGTCGGTCATTAGTTACCTCCGCGGCGAAAATCCTGACCAAAAATAGTTTCGTAATCAAAAAATACCGTGCCGGTCTCGGCGAAATACAGCGAGTCATTAATACTCACCACCAGACGCAACTGTGCATCCTTGGCCGGACGCTCTGCCAACAGCAATTGCCATTGTTGTGCATCTTGTTGGGTCGCAGTTAATGGCACTGGATCGCCATTGGCCCAGGCCAGCTTGGCTCCTTGCAACGGCAAATTACTGTTCAGCAATAATCTGAGCTGGCCCTGCGGATCAGTTTGTAACTGAAGATCCAGCTCAACATCGCCATTTTGCATGCCGCATACGCCGCTTTGATAACGACAATTAGGTTTCGCAACCAATTGATAAGTTTGCCCCTGCTGCGCGGCTTGAGGGGTTTCTGACACGATGGCGTCCGTTCCAAAATAGGCCAGTACTGCCAGAATGGGGGCGACAATCATGGCCACGATGACATGTTTATTAGTAAACATTACGACTCACTCTTACTGATGATTTTGTTCAATATAACACCGCTACGATGCATTTGGCTGTGCAGTTTTTTGATGTAATTCAAATAATTAGCCTTACAAAATAAAGGGCGCCGCAGCGCCCTTTCGTCATCACATTTTAGCTTAGTGATCCTGTGCCTGACCTGCACCCACCGGAATACGGATGTATTCAACCATATCCTGTACGTGCTGTGGCGGTTCCGCCGTCATGCTGGATACAATGTAGGCAACTGCAAAGTTCACGATGGCACCAATTGCACCGAAGGCGTTGGGTTCGATCCCCATAAACCAGTTGCTGCCCCAGCTTTCCAGATACGTCCACTCGGGAATAAAGAACAAGCCTTTGTGCTGGAATACATAGAACAGGGTGATAAAGATACCGGCGATCATACCTGCTATAGCGCCTTGCATATTCACACGCTTACTGAAGATACCCATCATCAGTGCCGGGAAGATAGACGACGCAGCCAGACCAAATGCCAGTGCCACCGTCCCAGCCGCAAATCCGGGTGGATTTAACCCCAGATAGCCAGCCACGCCGATTGCACCAACCATTGCCACACGGCTCCACATTAACTCACTCTTCTCATCCATATCCGGCTTGAGAATACCTTTGAGCAGATCATGGGAAATTGCTGAAGCAATCGCCAATAACAAGCCCGCAGCAGTAGACAATGCGGCTGCCAGACCACCGGCGGCGACCAAAGCAATCACCCAGTTAGGCAGTTTGGCAATCTCAGGGTTCGCCAGTACCATAATGTCGTTATCAACTTTAACCATTTCGTTGGTGGCTTTATCAGCAGAATACTGAATGCGGCCATCACCGTTTTTATCTTCAAATGCCAGCAGACCAGTCTTTTCCCAGTTTTTAAACCAGGCTGGACGCTCGTCATAGGCAATGTTCTGACCCGCTACCGGCTCGATAGTCTGGTGCAGATTTAAACGTGCCATCGCTGCTACTGCAGGTGCTGTGGTATACAGAATCGCGATAAAAAGCAGGGCGTAACCGGCTGAAGAACGTGCATCTTTTACCTTTGGTACCGTGAAGAAACGGATAATAACGTGGGGCAGACCCGCCGTACCGATCATCAGTGACATGGTGTATACGAACATATTCAGGGTATCGCCGCGCTTACTCACCGTATACTGTGCGAAACCTAACTCTGTAACCACCTGATCGAGACGATCCAGCATATAGACACCAGAACCATCCGCCATAGTGCTACCCAGACCTAACTGCGGCAGTGGGTTACCGGTCAGTTGCAGTGAGATAAATACCGCAGGAATGGTGTAGGCCAGAATCAATACACAGTATTGAGCAATCTGAGTGTAGGTAATCCCTTTCATGCCACCCAATACAGCGTAGATAAACACGATCGTCATACCGATATACAGACCCATGTCATAGGACACTTCCAGGAAGCGGGCGAACGCAACACCAACCCCTTTCATCTGACCGATAACATAGGTCACCGAACAGATAATCAGACACACCACCGCAACGACGCGCGCAGCGTTAGAGTAGAAGCGATCACCGATAAACTCTGGCACAGTAAATTTGCCGTATTTACGCAGGTACGGCGCCAGTAACATAGCCAAAATTACGTAACCACCGGTCCAGCCCATCAGGAACACCGAACCGCCGTATCCCATAAAGGCAATCAAACCTGCCATGGAAATAAATGATGCGGCTGACATCCAGTCCGCAGCTGTGGCCATACCGTTGGCAACCGGGTTAACCCCGCCGCCCGCGACATAGAATTCTTTAGTGGAGCCGGCACGCGCCCAAATAGCGATACCGATGTACAGCGCAAACGTTGCACCCACCACAATGTACGTTAAGGTTTGTAAATCCATTGCGCTGCTCCTCAGTCTTCGTTCACGCCGTATTTGGCGTCAAGCTTGCCCATGGCTTTGGCGTAGTACCAAATCAGCACAAGGAAGGTGTAAATGGACCCCTGCTGTGCAAACCAGAATCCCAGTTTGTATCCGCCCAGCTGGATGTTGTTTAGTGCATCAACGAACAGGATGCCGCATCCAAAGGATACGACAAACCAGATGATCATAAGCTTGACCATCAGGCTGACGTTCTCGCGCCAATAATTTTTGGCATCTTCTTCACTTCTGAAAGCCATGACTGCTCCCCTTATTTGGTTTTTTATCGTGTAACTTCGCGCGTTGCCCGTCACCCGCCCGGGTACTATTGCGCACGTTTTGTACTGTAGATGGTGTTAATCAAGTGTTAAATCAGACCTTAGTCGTAACACTACAGGGGCAGATTCTGTCTGTGATACAGTGACTTATTGATTAAAAAAGGGAACAACTCATGGCGTTAGGTTGGGTGGCAATTGCCCTGTTGTATCTTGCAGGTCTTTTCTGGCTGGCGCGCTGGGGCGACGCCAATTCACCGACAGCGAGAAAACTGACCGGCCATCCATTAACCTATTCGCTGGCGCTGGCAATTTACTGCACGGCATGGACTTATTTCGGGGCGGTAGGCGAAGCGGCACGACATCAATGGGACTATTTACCCATTCTGCTTGGCCCGGTGTTGCTGTATCTGTTTGGCTATCGCTTTATCTATAAACTGGCGCTGGTCAGTAAAAAGCAACGCATCACCACCATTGCTGACTTTATCGCCTCGCGCTACGGCAAACGTCAAACAGTCGCGTTGCTGGTCACCCTGATTGCACTGTTAGCAACCATTCCCTATATCGCCCTCCAGCTCAAAGCGATTGGTTCGGCATTTTTATTGGTTTCCGGCGAAACAGAAGCCAGCGGCATCGTATTTTTGGCGGCTTTATTTATCGGTATCTTCGCCATCTACTTCGGCACCAAACACGCAGATGTGACCGAATACCGCCGCGGGCTGATGCTGGCCATTGCGTTTGAGTCATTGATTAAGATTCTTGCATTGGCAGCGGTGGCGCTGGTTGCCTGGTGGGTGTGGCATAGTTCAGATAATGCCCTGCCAGTGGACGCAATTATCCAAAGTTACAGCCTGCAGGGGGTAAGCTCCTTGTCGTTCTGGCTACAGACCCTGATCGCCGCTGCGGCAGTGATCTGTCTGCCACGTCAATTCCATGTTTCGATTATTGATAATCTCGACTTAAAACATCTGAAAATTGCGCGCTGGACTTTCCCTCTATACCTGGCGGTATTGGCGCTCATCATCCCGGTGATAGCTACCTTCGGCCATGCTTTACTGTCGCCGGCACAAATCGAACCAGACACCTATGTATTGTCACTGGCCCTGCTATCGGATATTCCACTGATAAAAATGCTGGTATTTTTGGGTGGCTTATCTGCCGCCACAGCGATGATCATTGTCGCGACGTTGACGCTTTCAACCATGATCACCAACGATGTGATTCTGCCTAAATATCTGGCCTCACGTAGTCATATCGGCAGCGGATTTACCCCAACAATTCTGGCCGTAAGGCGTTTAACCATTGGCATGCTGCTGTTGCTGGCATATTTATATAATCAGCAAATGACCGGCAGTAAATCACTGGCGTCAATCGGTTGGATAGCCTTCTCACTGGTGATTCAGTTGCTGCCCGCCATTGTCGGCGGCTTGTACTGGAAGCGCGGCCATGCCCATGGGGTGTATGCCGGGCTGTTAGCCGCCATGTTTACCTGGGTGTTATGGCTGCTGTTACCCTTGCTGACTGACGCGGCCGTTGTGATACAAAACCATGTGATTGTGCAGGGCGCGGTGCTGAGTTTAATTGCCAACTGTCTGGCCTATGCGTTGTTTTCCATCACCTCACAACCCCGTTTAATCGATCGTATCCAGGCCCAGGCCTTTGTGGCGCCTAAAGATCCTTACCTCAATGCCGCTCTCAAACCGACTGCCAACACCACCGTCGCGGATCTGATAACCCTGCTGACTATGTTTCTCGGAGAGCAACGATGTGCGGTATTTCTCGACGACTACAACGCCACCGTGGATGAGCACCTGACCGCCCAGCAAGCACCGACCGATGACTTTCTGCAGTTTTGTGAACGGGCGCTGGGGGGCGTAATAGGCGCTTCCAGTGCCAAAGCCATCATTGACAGCGCCATCGGTGGCCGCAAGCTGGATTTCGAGGAAGTGGTGAATTTCTTCGATGACACCACCGCCGCGCTGAAATTTAATATGAGTGCGCTGCTTACCTCGCTGGAAAACTTAGATCAGGGGATCTCGGTGGTAGATCGCAATCTTAATCTGGTTGCCTGGAATAAACGTTATCTGGATCTGTTCAATTATCCGGATGGCATGATCCGAGCGGGCATGCCCATTGAACATCTGGTGCGCTACAACGCCGAACGCGGTGAGTGCGGCGTGGGTGAAGTGGATATGCTGGTCGCCAAGCGTATGGAGCATTTGCGACAAGGCACACCCCATCGCTTTTTACGTCAGCGCAGCGATGGCAAAGTCATCGAAATGGTCGGCAATCCGCTGCCCGGGGGCGGCTTTGTTACCTCGTTTAACGACATCACCGCGCACATCGAAATTCAGCAGGCACTGGAAGAGGCCAATATTGACTTGGAAAACCGCATTCAGAAACGCAGCGAAGAGGTACACGCGATTAACGCGGAACTTCGCAAAGAAATCGAGCGCCGCGCTGACGCTGAAAAGGAAATCGTCAATGCGCGCAAAGCCGCGGAACACGCCAATGCCAGTAAAACCCGCTTCCTGGCGCTGGCCAGCCACGACATTTTACAGCCGCTCAACGCTGCCAAACTGTATTTGAGTTCATTGCAGGAATCTCAGTTGCGAGCTAACGATCGGGAAGTATTAGACAAGCTCAATGACAGTGTATTGGCCAGTGAAGCGTTAATCGCTACCTTGCTGGATATTGCCCGCCTCGATCAGGGGGATTTACAACCCAAGCCCCACCCCTGCTCACTGCGAAATGTTATGCAGTCGCTGGTGCATGAATTCAGTATGAAAGCAGAACACAAAGGTTTGCGCTTACGCAGCCATATTCCGGATGTGTGGGTCAATACCGACCCCACCTATTTGCATCGTATCGTACGAAACCTGTTATCCAATGCCGTTAAATACACCGAACAGGGCGGCGTAATTATCGCCGCGCGCAAACGCGGAGAGCATATTTTACTGCAAGTGTGGGACAGTGGCTTAGGCATCGATCGTGACGAACAGAGTAAAGTCTTCAATGACTTTTATCGGGTGGAAAACAGAATGCAGCGTGGCCTTGGCCTCGGCTTAAGTGTCGTTGCCCGTCTCGGTCAGCAATTGAACAGTCCGATTTCAGTGCGTTCAGTCAGCGGCAAAGGCAGTTGCTTCTGGTTTGAGCTGCCCATGTGTGCCGCAGAGAAACAAGTCAGCGACGTTAGCCGGGTTAATAAACTTGGCCTTAGCGGCCTAACCGCCCTGGTGGTAGATGATCAGCGCGTTAACCTGGATGCAATGGAAACGCTGTTACACAAGTGGAAGGTGAAATCCCGCGTGGCCAATAATGTCTCGCAGGCCAAAGCATTGGCAGAGGAGATCCCACCCGGTATGTTATTGGTGGATTATCAGCTGGGTGATAACCAAAATGGCCTGCAACTGATTCAGGATCTGCGCCGTGATCGTGACGATTACCTGCCGGCGATACTGATTACTGCCAATCGTGAAGAAGAACTGATCGAAGCGTGCAAACAACAACAGGTCAGTTATCTGAGCAAGCCAGTTAAACCGGCCAAACTCAGGGCACTGATGCAAAGTTTACTAGTGAAATAAGCAATCCCTCTGCATGTCATGCAGAGGGATCTTTTACTGCCAAATTTGGCGGGGGTTCAGTCTGACCGCGCAGCTCTGGCTTGTTACGGACGCAAAATCACTTTACCGTCACTTTTGTGCTCGGCGTAGTGTTCCAGTGCGGGCATAAAGTCATCAAAGCCATATTCACCACGGATATCGGTATGAAATACGCCCTCAGCAAATAATTTCTGCACCTGGCGGCTGACGCTAAGCACCTTGAGCGGCGACGCCTTTTTCATAAAGTCCGCCAACCAAAACCCTTCAATCTTGATCCGGCGAAAGATCACATCGGCTACACTGAAACGGCCCCCTAACGGATCGCGGGTTTCCTGTAGACGTCCATAGACAATCGCCGTACTGCCTGCCGGCATGGCACGCAATACTGATGGCGTATCCATATCCGCTACGGCATCCAGTAACACTCTGGCGCGCCATTCATGGGCCAACGCCTTCAATTGTTCGGGGTAATCATCATCCGTAGTGAGTAACACCGCATCCGCCC
The DNA here is from genome assembly GCF_004329715.1 of Bowmanella sp. JS7-9. Classification (GTDB taxonomy): domain Bacteria; phylum Pseudomonadota; class Gammaproteobacteria; order Enterobacterales; family Alteromonadaceae; genus Pseudobowmanella; species Pseudobowmanella zhangzhouensis. The sequence goes on along the minus strand of NZ_JXSY01000011.1, from coordinate 368,465 downwards.
CCAGTTCACGCAACACTGCCACATTCGCTTGACTACGCACGGTGCAGATGGTTTTCACCCCCTGCATTTTCGCCAAACGGATCAGGCCTTTACCCACCTGACTAGCCGCCGCATTGATTACCACCGCCTGAGTACCGATTTCCTTGGCTCGGGCTAACAGGCATACAACAGTACAGGGATTCACAATCAAGGTAGAGGCCTGCACATCGTCAATATCTTTGCGCACCGGCAAGCAATAACTGGCCAATGTCGTCACATATTCAGCCCAAACTCCATCAGCGCCGGGCGTGGCGGCAATCGCAACCCGTTTGCCTAACAGCCATTTACCGTACAGGCCTGCGTTGGCAGCCACTACCACGCCGCATCCCTCGAAGCCGGCAAACGCCGCATCCGCGGGCGGAACGCCATATTGGCCACGCAGATAGACCAGATCGGACGGGTTGACCGGCGAAGCAAGAACCTTGACCCTCACCTCACCTTTGTTTAGTTGTGCTAACGGCTTGCTGACCAATGCCAGACGCTGACTAAATGGCGCGTCGACATCGTCAATAAAGCGCAGCGCCAATCCTCGATTTTCCGCCATTACTGCATATATCCTTTGGGTAACTTAACCATGCCTGCCACACCACTGTCGATGGCAGCCTGCGCCACCGCGCGTGACACTTCAGTGCGTAAGCGCGCATCCATAGGTTTAGGAATAATGTACTCTTTACCGAACGTCAGGCTGGTGCAATCACAGGCCTTCAACACCGCGTCAGGCACCGGTTGTTTGGCGATATTACGAATCGCATCCACCGCCGCTACTTTCATCTCGTCATTAATCTTGGTCGCACGCACATCCAGCGCGCCGCGGAAGATAAATGGAAAACACAGCACGTTGTTAACCTGGTTTGGATAATCTGAGCGGCCGGTCGCCATAATCAGGTCATCACGCACCCCGTGGGCTAACTCAGGTTTGATTTCCGGATCCGGATTTGAGCAGGCAAATACCACCGGATTGGCAGCCATCAGTTTGAGCGTTTCAGGTGGTAACACATCCGGCCCCGACACCCCGACAAACACGTCGGCGCCGTCCATCACATCTTCCAGCGTGCGCTTGTCGGTATTATTTGCGAACAGTTTTTTATGTTCAGTCAGATCATCACGGCGGGTATGGATCACACCGCGGCGATCCAGCATATAAATCCGTTCGCGCTGTGCGCCACATTTAATCAGCAGTTCCATACAGGCCACTGCCGCCGCGCCAGCCCCCATGCAAACTATGGTGACGTCGTGTAACGCCTTACCCTGAATTTCCAGCGCGTTGAGCATGCCGGCCGCCGTTACTATCGCGGTACCATGCTGATCATCATGAAATACCGGCACATTACAGCGCTTAATCAATTCCTGTTCGATTTCAAAACATTCCGGCGCTTTAATATCTTCCAGATTGATCCCGCCGAACGTATCAGCAATATTCGCCACCGTATTGATAAACTCTTCCGGGGTACGATGACTCACCTCGATATCGATCGCGTCTAATCCGGCAAAGCGTTTAAATAACAGCGCCTTACCCTCCATAACTGGCTTGGACGCCAAAGGGCCCAGATTGCCAAGGCCCAATATCGCCGTACCATTGGAAATCACCGCAACCAGATTACCTTTGGCGGTATATTTGTAGGCATTATCCGGATTCGCGGCGATCTCGCGCACCGGCTCCGCCACACCTGGCGAATACGCTAGTGCTAAATCTTTCACAGTTTCGGCCGGTTTAGTCAGTTCGACACTGATTTTCCCTGGCGTCGGTTTGGCATGATAATCCAATGCCTTTTGTTTGAAATCAGACATGATTGCCTCGGTCGGTTTGTAGGGTTTTATGATTATTTTTGTGTGGCGCGCGAGTCTAGCACAGCCTTTTTAACCAACTTATCAGAGCAGTCTGTGTTTGCCTATCAGTAAACCGAATAGTGACTATTAACAGGCAAAGTCTGCCAACTAAATTCGCGAAATTGGTGAGCCTCTGCATACTTAAGCTGTGGTCTTATAAAGGAAAGTAGCGGTGACGGACACAGCAGCGCAGCAACAAAAAATCGTGCCTATCTTCTCTGGCGGCGGTACCCGTCTGTCAGCGCACATAGGTATTTTGCAGGCCTTACTGGAGCTGAATTATCGCTTCGACTCGTTGGTTGGCGTGTCCGGCGGCTCCATTGTGTCGTCATTGTATTCTGCCGGAATGTCGTTGGAGGACATCAAGCGATTGGCACTAAACACCGACTTTCGCCAGTTCCGCGAGTTTTCAATTTTGCGTTTGTTGTTTGAGGGCGGGCTGGCCTCTGGTGATTTCTTCGAAGAATGGATGGATGAGCAACTGCAAGGCCGAACTTTCGCCGATATTCCCATGCGCCTGAATATTCTTGCTACCGATCTGAACAGCGGGGCTCCGGTTATTTTTAACCGCGAGCGTTGCCCCGACCTCAAGATTTCTAAAGCAGTGCGTTATTCCATGTCGATTCCGCTGATATTCAGTTTTAAAAAATATCAGGACAGTCCCCTGACCGATGGGGCGATTCTGGCCGAAGATGCGTTATTCGATGATTGGAATGGCGATGGCACGCCTGGTGTTTGTTTTCGACTTAAAAGCAATCAGGATGGCCGCAAACCAAATAAGATTCATTCATTGGTTCCGCTTAAACATTACGTTGAACTGTTAATCCGCACGTTTATGACCGCGATATCCCGCGAATATGTCAACGCTCAGTACTGGCACAATACGGTAGTAATCAACACCGGCGAAGTATCCGCGGTCGATTTTAATCTGACAAAAGACGCCAAAAATCAGCTATTTGAAGTGGGCTATCAAACCGCTAAACAATATGTACCGCTCAAACTGCACAATATTTATCCCTATCGGCAGGGCAGTAGCCTGCAGGCATAAAAAAAGGCGCCAAGGGCGCCTTTTTCGATATCAGTTCCGGGCTTATTTCTTGCCCAGTACACCGAAACGCTTGTTGAAGCGATCAACACGGCCACCGGTGTCAACGTTACGCTGCTTACCAGTGTAGAAAGGGTGACATGCTGAACATACGTCCAGGTTCAGGTCTTTGCTCAGAGTAGAGCGGATTTTCATGGTGTTACCACAAGAACAAGCAGCAGTGATTTCGTTATATGCTGGGTGGATATCTTTTTTCATGGGGAAGCCTCATCATTTGGCCCGTATCGCCACTTATCCCGAAGACAAGCACCATACGTTATTAATACACAACCGGCCGAAGCCGACGTCAAAAATTCAGGGCGCGAATCATAAGGAAATACTGTGTGTAAATCAAGCAATCTTTGCCAGCTCGAAACGCCCCATGACGTGTCCGGCACATTGCTTTATAGTGCGCCTATTCGCGTCGCTAGTTAAGAATTATGTCCCACCTGATTGCCGAAATTGCCGTTCCCGTCCCTATGCGTCGTAGTTTTGATTACATAGTGGAGCAATCCGTTGTGGAGGGCGCACGGGTATGGGTGACATTCGGGCGGCGCAAAGTTGTCGGCATCGTACTTGCAACCAAGTCACACAGCGATGTGGATGAAGCCAGGCTAAAACCCATCGATGCTGTAATAGATACACACAGTGTATTCGATACCGATTTATTCACTTTGCTGCGTTGGGCCAGTCAGTATTATCAACATCCCATTGGTGAAGTGTTGCACAGCGCTTTACCGGTACGTTTACGCGATGGTGAGTCCGCCGAAGCCCCGCCGTTAGAGTACCTGCGCCATTGCGTGGACCTGACCGACTTCGACTGGCAAAAATTGAAACGCGCGCCACGCCAAAAGGTGCTGCTGGAATGGCTGGCCACAGGTCAACGCCCGGCCAGCGAGGTGCGTCAATCGTTCAGTCAAAGTTGCATAGATGGCTTACTCAAGCATCAATTTATTGAGCAATTTGAAGCCTATCCCGAGTCACAACAGCATTGGTGGCAGGGCCTGTCAGTCGCAGACAAACCGACGCCGAATCTGGAGCAATCATTAGCAATCACCGCGCTTGTCGCCATGCATAACCAGTTTGGCATAGCCCTGCTGGAAGGCATTACCGGCAGCGGTAAAACCGAAGTGTATTTACAAAGCATTGAACCCCTGCTGACAGCGGGGCAACAAGTGCTAATTCTGGTACCCGAGATTGGCCTCACCCCACAAACCGTGGCGCGTTTTGCCAATCGCTTTAACGTACCGGTAGAAATGCTGCATTCGGGTATGACAGATAAAGAACGGTTGTCGGTTTGGCGACGCAGCAACGAGGGCGAAGTCGGCATCGTCATTGGCACCCGTTCGGCTATTTTTACCCCGTTTAAACGGCTTGGCATGATCGTCGTGGACGAAGAACATGACAACTCATTCAAGCAGCAGGAAGGCTTTCGTTATCATGCACGGGATTTGGCCGCCATTCGCGCGCGTCAGCTGAACATTCCGGTTTTATTAGGCAGTGCCACCCCATCACTGGAGACCCTGCACAACGCTATTTCTGGCAAATACCGGCATCTGGTATTACAGGCACGTGCCGGCAACGCCAATGTAGCGAGCCAGCATTTGCTCGATATTCGCGACCAGCCAATCTTGTTTGGTATCGCCAGTGGCATGGTGGAGCGAATGCGTGCTCACCTTACGCAGGGCAATCAGGTCATGGTATTTCTAAACCGTCGTGGCTATGCGCCCTCGCTGCAATGTCATCATTGCGGGGCAGTTGAATCGTGCCAACGTTGCGACCGACCCTATACCCTGCACCGCTTTTCTAATCGATTGCATTGCCATCATTGCGGTGACCAGCAATTTGTTCCGCACAGTTGTGGCAGTTGCCACGCCCATAACATGATCACCCAAGGCGTCGGTACTGAGCAATTGGAGCAGGGCTTGAGCGAACTGTTCCCGGAATATACGGTGATGCGCATCGACTCAGACAATATGCGCAGCAAAGTGCGCCTGCATCAGACGCTGGAGGACATCAACAGCGGCAAATGCCAGATCCTGGTGGGCACACAAATCCTCGCCAAAGGCCATCATTTCCCCAGGGTGACACTTGTGGTGATCGTCGACGTGGATGGCGCACTATTTAGCGCAGATTTCCGCGCGGCGGAAAATCTCTCACAATTGATCACTCAGGTGGCGGGCAGAGCTGGACGCGCAGAGCACCCGGGCGAAATGTGGTTACAAACCCACCAGCCAGGCCATCCGCTGCTGCAAGATTTACTGTTGAATGGATATGGGCATTTTGCCCGTCTCACGCTGGATGAGCGTAAGGCTGCCGGATTACCGCCATTTAGTTGTCAGGCGTTATTACGCTGTGAAGCCCACGATCAGGAACAAGCCTATGAATTTTTGCGTCAGGCACGGGATTGCTTTGCCAGTTCGCAGGTTGAACTGCTCGGTCCGATTCCAGCTCCGCTGGAAAAACGCCAGGGTCGCTTCCGTATGCAACTGCTGGTGCAATCTCCCCAACGTGCCGTATTACAAAAGCAACTATTTACTGCTCTGCCTTCCATCGAATCCCTGTCGCTGGCTAACCGCGTACGCTGGTCCGTGGACGTAGATCCACAGGATTTTAGCTAACGCCAAACTGCTGATTTTTTTACAAAAAAAAGTGACTTTTGAATTTTGTGTCTACTATTGAATATGTGCCTCTGGCAGGCATAGAAAACGATAACCAATAAAGTTCAGAGGCCTCATATGGATAGCCTGCAGTTTTATCGTCAGCTCAAAATCAAAACCAAATTGCTGGTGCTGGTTTTAGGTGTAGTACTGATCAGTGTATTAACCCTGTCAGCCCTGAGTATTCGCGATCTGAATCGCTCGTCTGACGCATTGCTAAATGCGGCAGAGAGTCAGTTACGTGACGCCGTGGTGCGTCGTATGCAACTCACCGGGCAAGCTGCCGCCGATCAGGTCCTCAACCTGATCAATACTTCTTTTGCTGTGCCACTGTCATGGGCGCAGACTCTGGGTGATTCAGCACAACCAGCCACACCATTGGAGCGCATGCAGGTGCGGGATCTTACCCGCTCGATGTTAGCCGCCAATCCGCAACTCAGCTCTTTATATGCGCAGTTCGAACCCAACACCTATGACAAACAGGATGCCAACAATCAGGGCAATCTCGAGCACAGTTCTAACAGCGGTACCCTTGAGGTGTATTGGGTTCGTGAAGGTGGTGAGCTTGTGTTTTACCCAAGTGAAGACCCAGAAGAAAAATACGCCAGTGAGCGGGATGAAAATGGTCTGCGAGAGGCAGAGTGGTATCTGTGCAGTATGGAGTCGGCCAAACCTTGTGTGATGGATCCATATTTGTACGAGATTGAGCCCGGCAAGGAAGAGTTGATGACCACCTTGGCGGCGCCCATTCTGCAAAAAGGTAAATTTATTGGTCTGGTGGGTGCAGACATTAACCTGCCAATTATTCAGCGTTGGTTGACAGAGCAATCGCAAAGTTTTTTCAACGGTAAATCGCAGTTGACCCTGATTAGTCAGCACAAGTTACTGGTGGCCTCTACTGAGTTTCCGGACGGTCTGGGCAAGCGTGTTGATCAGGTCGCAACAAAATTAACACCGCTACTCAGCCAAACCAACAGTACATCGACCGAGGGCGACACCTGGCATGCGGTGATGCCGTTGGACATCGCGCCTACTGGCGTGACTTGGAAACTCGTTGTCAGTGTGCCCCGAGAACTGGCGTTAGCCGCTATTGCACAAATGCGTGAAGAGAATCAAAAGATTAATACCAGCAGTCAGCGCTTTATTATGCTGGTCACACTGGTGCTGCTGGCGATTGCCGTGGTATTAGCAATATTACTGGCGAATAGCTTGAGCACCCCAATCCGTCAGGTTTCCGACTCGGTCAACAATCTGGCCTCTAATGAAGGGGATTTAACCCAGACCATCGTGGTTAACAGCCACCGGGAACTGATTTACCTGGCCGAGGGCTTAAATCAGTTTATCGCCAAACTACGAGACATGATAACGGCACTGAAAGACGTTTCCCGTGAACTGGGAGAGGACGTGCGTAGTCTGGACCAGCGCGCCCGACACATGCGCGCTGAAACCGACAAACAGGAGAGCAATCTGACCAATGTAGTCGCCGCCATCACCCAAATGTCAGCCACTGCCAGCGAGGTAGCGCAACTGGCTACTGGCACAGCGACACACTCGCAAGACAGTGCCCGATTGCTTAACGTGGCTAGCGACACATTCCGCCAGAATATGCAGGAAGTAGACAGCTTGTCGGCGCAGATGGAAAAAACCTCCGATCAGATTTCTCAGGTGGCCTCGCGCAGTAATGATATCACCGGGATTATCGTCACCATCCAGGGGATTGCCGAACAAACCAATTTACTGGCGTTAAACGCCGCGATTGAGGCTGCACGTGCAGGCGAACAAGGCCGGGGATTTGCCGTGGTGGCCGATGAAGTAAGGAATCTGGCCGCCCGCACCCAATCATCCACTGGCGAAATTGGCAGTCTAATCGAGTCATTGCATAAAGACGTGGATACTGCGGTTAAAACCCTCAGTACGATTCAGCAATCTGTATCCGGTACCGTGGACAAAACCCGCAGCAGCTTTACTCATCTTACCGAGGTGCAAAGCAGTATTGCGCAAATCAGTGATTACGCTTTACAGGTGGCCACGGCGGCTGAACAACAAAGTACCGTCAGTGAAGAAATCAACCGGCGGGTGGTTGCCATCGGTGATGGTAGTAAGCATTTGTCTGAATTAGGTGATGATTTGGAAAATCTGTCGCAGCGAATAAGCCGGGTGGTAGAGTTAATGAACGGACAACTAGGCAGATTAAAATCATGAGTGAATATCAGGTATCAGGTAGCTGTTTATGTGGTGAAGTGCAATATCAAATCAGCGGGCATATGGGTATGTTTCAATACTGCCATTGCTCCCGCTGTCGCAAAGTCACCGGCAGCGCCCACGCCAGTAATCTGTTCGTCAAACCCGAACAGTTTCGCTGGACACAGGGAGAAGAATTCGTTGGCCGTTATGAACCGGCCACGACCAAATATTTTGCCACCTGCTTTTGTAAAAAGTGTGGTTGCAACCTGCCATGGCTGAGCAAAAGCCATAAAGTGGTCATTATTCCTGCCGGTGGATTGGACGGCGATCCGCAAATTACCCCCAGCCAGAATATATTCTGGGGTTCGAAAGCCTGCTGGTATAGTGGTACCGAGCAGCTACCGCATAACGAAGAAATGCCTCCACGAGGATAAAAAAACCGGCCAGTGGCCGGTTTTTTTATTATCTTTTTTTGCGCAATCCAAGCCAAGCCAAGCCCGTAAGCATTAACGCCCATGCCGCAGGCTCAGGTACTTTTCCGTAAGTTAAATTATCGTAACGAACCTCAAATGAATTTCCGTCATTTTTAGCGTTGAGAATAATGTCGGAAAACCCAACTGTCATCGAAGACGTTTCGCTGTATATTTTAGTGCCGTTCAGGAAATAATCGACACCCATACCATTAGCTCGCAACGCAAATCTATTAAAGGCATCAAGAGTAAATAAATCTGAAATTTCGGCCCACATATTGTCCCAAATCGCGATACCCGCTGATGGGAAATTCACTCCAGCTCCTTGAAATTCAAGAATAGGATATGAAGAAATGCTGTCCGAAATATCGCGTCCAACTCCCCAAAAACCCGCATATCGCTCAGAATTAGTCCAGTCAGCACTGACAAACATGTCGATTGCTACATAGTTAGCCCCATCTACTGACAATTTCATACCGTGCGTGTCGTTAAAACCGCCATCCGTCGCTTGAGAGCCGTCAATAGACATCACCAATTCATTATCAACGATGGTAAATCCAGCAGGTGCCGTTCGATCCTGACTCCAGTCACCCAGTGAATCACCATTATCAAATGTGAGTGTGACCAAGCTTGCCTGAACATTCATACTTACCAGTATTGCAGCCAGCATCGAACATTTTGTTATTGATTTTCCTAACATATCTTTCTCCATTTGGTTTTTCTCTGTTTCTTGCCATATGCGAGTGAGCAAGATACAAGCCAAATATTTTTTTCCTTTATAAAACAAAGCACTGAATAATTTATTTTTACATATTATTTTATTTGATTCGTGCCACTGTAAAAGAGATTGACAGCTATAAGCAATTAAACCATTGTTTTATCAGTATTTTTTAACGTAATTTGAATTTTATTGATGAATTTAGTCCTCAGAAACAAGAGGATAATTGCCGAAAAATATTCGTTGTCTCCTCCCGACAGCTAGGTACAATCACCGGTCTTATTGCCGTGCGCTATTTAATAACAAAAGAATTTTTCCTTCATGGCTCCAAAAGATTATGTAAAGCGTGGGCGCGTGCCTGCCAAAGAAACACCGCCACCGAGAAAACCGCTGCCCTGGGTGGTGATAATGTTAACCCTCATTGTGGGTGCGGTACTGGCATATGGCCTTTTTATGATTAACGGTGCCAGTGACAAACCCACCCCGGCGCTCAGTCAAAAAGATGCGCCTGTCGAAAAGCAACAAGAGCCGTTGCCAGAAGTGCCGCAGGAAAAATGGGAATTTATCGACACACTGGAAAATCAGGAAGTGGAGGTTGAGGTACCTGATGATCCGGCTGAGCAAAAAGATTATCAGATGCAATGTGGCTCCTTCCGCATTCAGGATCAGGCGGAAACTATGCGCGCCCAGTTAGCCATGATAGGTAAAGAAGCCTTTATCAAAACCACCGATGGTAAGAATGGCATCTGGCACCGGGTGGTACTGGGGCCGTATCACGGTAAGCGCGCGGCTGAGCGGGATCGTCATCAAATCCGCAAACTAGGCATCACCACCTGTCAGATTTGGGGATGGAATTAAAAAAGGCCGGCATATCGCCGGCCTTTTACATTAATGGGGATGAGGGACTGCCTGCATTATCTCGCCGAAACTACTGGCCTTGCGGCTGATCTCAAGTGGTTTGTCCAACACGTTGCTAATATGTGTTGCGCTGATTAAACCACGAATAGCCTGCGTCACAGGTTCCACTACCAATAAGTAATGGCTGCCACATTCGGCCAGCAGCGCCACCAGATTTTCAACCCGGAAACGCCCCAATTCATTGGCATCGACACAGGGAACATCGGGCAATGCCTGCATCACCTGCTCTATATCCAGTTCATCGGCGGATTGATTCAACTGATGGGCGCGAATCAACAATTGTTCACTTTGCAGGATTTGCTGACTGACCACCCCAATCACCCGTTGTCTCGCATCGACAACCAAACAGGCGGTAATGCCGAGACTGGTGAGTATTTGCCGAGCACTGAGCGCCGATAAACTGTGGGGTAAGACCATAGATTGGGTCGTAGAATAGGGCATGACAGCCTGCCAGGCCGGACTATGTTTGCTAAAGCCTTCTGACACAGCCAGCGCCATTCTTGGTTCTTGAACGATAAACGGTTTCAATGATTTTGTGATGTACATAACTCACCTTCAATATTTAACAAAAATTTTCAACTAGTTGATTTTGTTAAACATTGAGGGTGGCGCACGAATAAGTGCATAGCGGGCAACAAACGCCAGTAACGCTGGCGCAGCATACTCACAGGGGTTGTCAAAACCTGGGTTCAGGGACAATAAATGCTGACGCTCAGAGGTGACAGAATCGCCATCATCGTCGGCATTGACTTTATCGCTCAGGAATACCAGTTCAGCAGACTGCTCATCAGCCTGCCAACCCGCGGTCTGGTCTGTCGCACCGCCCAACAACACCAGCATCAGCAGCAGCGATGCGCTGAGCACTGACATGTTGCGAATTGAAAGCAGCTTACCTGACATACCAAACAAACCTTGTTGCCTTGTATAGCTAGTTATATGCGCGACACGATAAAAAACCGATGTCAACCAACGGACATTCCCCACCACTAAGCGTAATTGGTGGTTTTTACCGCGCTTACCCGGGTTGTGACTTGAATTTTTATCCTCTGCCCCCTACATACACCTCACGTCCGCTTGCTGCCCGCCAGCAAACAACAAGGAAAAATGAATGACTACAATCGTATCTGTACGCCGGGGTAACAAAGTCGTGGTTGCCGGCGATGGACAGGTTTCTTTAGGCAATACAGTGATGAAGGGCAACGCCCGCAAAGTGCGCCGCCTGTATCACAACAAAGTATTGGCCGGTTTTGCTGGCGGAACCGCCGATGCGTTTACCCTGTTTGAACGCTTTGAAGCCAAGCTGGAAGCCCATCAGGGCCATTTAACCCGCGCCGCCGTTGAACTAGCTAAAGACTGGCGTACCGACCGGGCCCTACGCAAATTGGAGGCCCTGTTAGCAGTAGCAGACCACACTGCCTCTTTCATCATCACGGGTAATGGCGATGTGGTGCAACCGGAGAACGATTTGATTGCTATCGGTTCGGGTGGTCCCTATGCCCAGGCGGCGGCGACGGCGCTGTTAGAAAATACCGATTTAGATGCCGAAACTATCGCGACCAAAGCGCTAACTATCGCCGGTGACATCTGTGTTTATACCAACCAGTTCCAGACTATCGAAACGCTGGACTACTAAGAGATTACTATGTCTGAAATGACTCCAAGAGAAATTGTGCACGAGTTAGATCGGCACATCATTGGTCAGCACAATGCCAAGCGCGCGGTTGCCATCGCGCTGCGTAATCGCTGGCGTCGTATGCAACTGGATGCAGAACTGCGCCAGGAAGTGACACCGAAAAATATTCTGATGATTGGCCCAACGGGTGTTGGCAAAACCGAAATTGCCCGCCGACTGGCTAAACTGGCCAATGCGCCTTTCATAAAGGTAGAGGCCACCAAATTCACCGAAGTCGGTTATGTGGGTAAAGAGGTCGAATCAATTATTCGCGATTTAGCCGATATCGCGGTGAAAATGTGCAAAGAACAGGAAATGGCCAAGGTTCGCTATCGCGCGGAAGAAGCGGCCGAAGAACGAATTCTGGATGCCCTGTTACCGCCACCGAAAGACAATTGGGGGAATAGTGAACCCGTTGAAGATCGCGGCACACGTCAAACCTTCCGTAAAAAGTTACGTGAAGGCCAATTAGATGACCGTGAGATAGAAATCGACATCGCTGCGCCACAAATTGGGGTTGAAATCATGGCACCGCCAGGCATGGAAGAAATGACCAATCAATTGCAGGGCATGTTCCAAAATCTGTCTGGCAACGCCACTCGCAAGCAGAAAAAACTCAAGATTAAAGATGCGTATAAGTTACTCATCGAGGAAGAAGCGGCGCGACTGGTAAATCAGGAAGACCTGAAACAAAAAGCCCTGCATATGGCCGAGCAAAACGGCATCGTTTTTATCGATGAAATCGACAAAATCTGTAAACGTGAAAACACCGGCGGTGCAGACGTCAGTCGTGAGGGCGTTCAGCGTGACCTGTTGCCTCTGGTTGAAGGCTCTACCGTTAGTACCAAACATGGCATGATCAAAACCGACCACATTTTGTTTATCGCCTCAGGGGCGTTCCAAATGACCAAGCCGTCAGACTTGATCCCGGAGTTACAAGGCCGTCTGCCAATTCGGGTCGAGCTGAATGCCCTGACCGTTGAAGATTTTGTGCGCATTCTGACCGAACCTAATGCTTCTTTGACCGCACAATACAAAGCACTACTCAAAACCGAAGGGGTGGATATCGACTTCACGGAAGACGGTATTCAGCGTATTGCTCATGCCGCCTGGCAAGTCAATAAGCGCACGGAGAATATCGGTGCGCGCCGCTTACACACGGTACTGGAACGTCTGATGGAAGAGATTTCATTTGACGCCAGCGAACGTAACGGCGAACAACTCACCATTGATGCGTCCTATGTAAACAGTAAGCTGGATGTACTGGTCGATGATGAAGACCTAAGCCGCTTTATTCTGTAAAACTCCACAACCCCGCCCCGAGCGGGGTTGTTTTTTATTTACACAATTCCATGCATAATGGCGACAACATCATTATCACCACGATGTAAGGGTTGTGTTGTTATGCCTCGACTGGCGCGTTATCTGACCGGAATAGTTCCCACCCAGCTCAGCCTGCTTGTGCTGTGGATTGCTGTCTGGGAATTGGCCGGCTTAATGGAATATGCCAACCACGCCAGTGTCTGGTATCCACCCAGTGCACTTTCTATCGCCGCATTTTTGTTGCTCGGTCAGCGTGCGATATTACCCATTACCCTCGCCATCGTGGCGGTCACGTTTCAAACTGCGACGCAATACGCTCTGCCCCACACTACATTGCAACTGATTGAAGCAGGTCTGCTCAATGCCGCCGCACATATTTTGCCCTATTGGCTAACCGGCTTTGTTATTCGATATCAGCGCATTCGCTATGAGCACCATTTTACTTTGGTCATTCTCACTGTGTTGGTGATCACCCCGCTGATGACCTTAGCGGCAACCGGGCTGACAATGCTGTCATTGTGGTTTACTGATATGCTGCCATTCAGCGATATTGCCGATACCTGGCTGCCATTCTGGATTGGCGATCTCACCGGTGCGTTAGCATTAGGGCCGATGTTTTTAGGCGTTATAAGTGCGGTCACATCCAGCAGCCTGCACCTGTTGGACGACCCTGTGTTGCGCCCTCAGCAACTCATGAGCCGGCATTTTAGTTTTCGGATTCTAATTAGCGTCAGCTGCATTCTGGCCGCCATGTTGCTGGCCAGCTTTTTCAATAATTCCCATGCAGTATTTGCCATTTTCTTCCTGGTTATCCCGCATATGTGGATCGCCATTACCGAGCCGCCATTTAGCAATGCCACCAGCGTCGCCATAGCCAGCCTGCTGATTGCCATATTAATTCCCGCACTGGGACTGATGGAACATGCACTGGTCTATCAGTTTGCGATTTGCGTGGTAGCCGCTAACAGTCTGTTTGGTCTGGCCATCCCTACCTTGCTGCAGCACAACCGCGACCTACGCCAGATTGTCGCGACCGATAGCCTGACTGGCGTGGCGTCCAGAGAACGTTTGGTGCGCAAGGCTATGGCCCAGTTAAACCGCACTAAAGTACAAGGCATACCGTTAAGTGCCGTGGTGTTCGACATTGATCACTTCAAGCAGATAAACGACCAATTGGGACATAGCGAGGGGGACAAAGCCTTACAGCAAGTCACCATTGCTGCGCAGCTATGTTTGCGCCCCTGCGATCTCCTCGGCCGATTTGGTGGCGATGAGTTTGTCGCGATATTACCCGGTGCAAACCAGTCTCAGGCAGAGGAAATTTCAGAACGTATTCGTAGTCGGGTTACGCAACTCATGACAAGCGGCGGCGGGCATTTATCAGCCAGCTTTGGTGTAGCGCAAAGCGTTACGGACGACACATTCAATAGTTTGTTTGAACGGGCAGACAGTGCACTTTATCGCGCCAAACAGGCCGGCCGTAATCAGGTCATGCTCGCCCCTGTGCCTGAACAAATCATATCCTGATCAAGTATTTATTGAGTAAGCTTGACTCTATAGTCGACTACAAGGTTTATACTTACCGCCATGAAAACAGCATCGTTAAAAATCGGTCAACTGGCCAAGGCTACCGGCGTCTCCAATGAAACTATCCGTTTCTATGAGAGTAAAGGGTTATTGACCGCAAGTGAGCGTTCCAGCAACGGCTATCGCCACTACGGCAGTGACGCGCTGCAACGTTTGCGCTTTATTCTGCGCGCTAAGCGTGTTGGCTTTAGCCTGGATGAAATCGCCGAATTACTGGCGCTGCGCACTCACGCAGATGCTCATACCTGTGAAGAAGTAAAACACTACACACAGAATAAAATGCAGCAGATTGACAGTAAAATCGCAGAATTACAGGCTATCCGCCAGTCTCTCGCCACCCTGCATCAAGCTTGCTGTGGCGGCAGTGAAAGTGCCGAGCACTGCAGTATTCTTAACGCTTTGGATGATCCCAACCATGAATGAAGTCGCCCTGCTTATCAGTAATTTTTTCTCGTTATTCGTGGAATCCGCACCGTGGCTGCTGCTGGGTTTAGTCATTGCCGGCATCATGCACGAACTGCTACCGGTAAAACTGCTGGAGCGACACATGGGTAGCCGCAGCACCAGCGCAATTATCAAGGCCTCATTAATTGGCGCCCCCCTGCCCCTTTGCTCATGTGGGGTGATCCCTGCCGCATTGGGCTTACGCCGCAGCGGTGCATCCAGACCCGCAACCAGTGCTTTTTTAGTTGCCACGCCTGAAACCGGCGTAGACTCCATCTCCGTTTCCTATGCCTTGCTCGGCCCGGTGTTTGCGTTTGTGCGCCCTTTCGCCGCGATAGTCAGTGCGATCTACACCGGATTATTAGTCAAGCTTATTACCCGCAACGAACACCATCAGGCTGAAGCGGAACAGTCTTCTTCGGCCACAAGTTGTTGTGCGACGACAACGTCCGAAGCGGTGCAAACCTCATGCTGTAGCAAACAATCAGTTGACGTCGTCACTCAGCCTGCTGCACCCGCTGCGTGCTGTGCGAGCACCAAGCCCAAAGCAGAACCTGACTGTTGTGCTGCCGCACCTGCAAAAACTTCCAGCTGTTGTAGTAGTGACTCTCAACCTCAATCCTCTCAGGCTTGGCTGAGCAAAATCATCGCGATGCTGACTTTTTCCTTCACGACGCTGCTCAAGGATATCGTACTGTGGCTCATGATCGGGTTGGGATTAGCAGCCATGATTCAAACCTTTGTGCCGATGGATTTTCTTACCCGCTGGGGAGACGGCTTGCTGGCAATGCTGGTTATGGCGCTGATTGGTGTCCCCATGTACATCTGTGCCACCGCCTCGACCCCGGTCGCACTGGGTTTTCTTGCGGCCGGATTATCCCCCGGAGCGGTATTGGTGTTTTTGCTGGCAGGCCCCGCCACTAACATCAGTACTATGGGCATGATCGGCAAAGAAATGGGGGCTCGTACGCTTGTGGCTTATCTGTTTGGTGTGGTTAGTGCAGCCATTATGCTCGGATACGGTTTAAATCTGGCGTTGGAGTATCTGGGGATAGCGCTGGATTACTCAGAAGTGAGTCAGCACCATCATGGCACCGAGAGCCCGATTCACTTACTGGCAGCGCTGATATTATTTGGTTTGATTGTCAGAACCCTGACCAATGGCTGGCGCGCGGCGCGTCCCCAGCCATCGTCCAGTTGTCATTAGGCGTGGGTAATTAACCAACCCATGCCGGTTACTGCGGCAAAGCCAATCGCATAAGCAACCAGCAAATGGCCGCTGAATTTCAGATAGCGGCCAAAGGTAAGAATCTCAATCTTACTCATCGCGACGACGCCGGCGGCAGAGCCAATCACTAACAAAGAGCCTCCCACACCGACGCTGTAGGTTAGCGTAAGCCAGTCTGCCAGACCCATTTCAATACCAGATTTTAATAAGGCGGCAGTCAGCGGCACGTTGTCCAGCAAAGATGAGACCATGCCCATCAGGAAGTTGGCCAGCCACACAGGGACAATCTGGTACAGCATTGGGAAGTAATCCAGTACCTGCAACTCTTTCAGCATGCCAACTAACAGCAACACGCCAAGGAAGAACAGCAAGGTATCAAACTCAATATGGCGCACATATTCCAGTACTTCTTCATCACGGTTTAAGAACTGCACCACCAAAAACATCATCGACAGACCAAACAGGAAACACAACACGGGTGGTATGCCGAAACTGACGTTGAGCAATAAGGTGCCCAAAATGGTCAGCATAAATAGCCCGGTGACCAGCTTGTCACCGCGGGACAGACGCGTCACTGTTTTGCTAAAGGATAACTGTTCCTTGAGCGGGCGGGACAATACAAAAGCCAACACCATTACCGCAGCAAAAGCCGGCACACTGATCAACATCAGATTGGGAATGCTGACCTTGCCGGCCAGGAAAATCATCAGGGTGGTTACATCACCGGTAATCAGTGCAGCACCACCAGCGTTGACAGAAAAGATAATCAACACCAGATAACGCATGAGACGGTCGGCATCGAGGCGCAGACTCATCAAAAACGAGATACACACCAGGGTGGCGGTAATATTGTCGGCAAACGAAGAGAACACAAAACCGAACAGACCGGTCAGATACATCAATTTGCGTTCGCTGACCTGAGTTGGCATCAATCGACCCACCAGTGCTTCGATAATCCCTTTAGCTGACAGGTACGCGACGAAGGTCATGGCTGCCATCAGGAATAACCATAGCGTGGCCACATCCAGCAGGTTTTCATTCAACAAGCTAATACGTTCTGCGGCGGAATGATGACTGATTGGCAAAATGAAATACAACATCCAAACCAATGAACCAAAAAACAACGTGGTTTTGGCTTTATTGATATGCACCACATCCTCAATCACGATAGAAACAAAGCCCATCGCCACCAAACACAGCAAGATTATCGTCATTTTTTCGTCCCCGTCCGTTGATGGGCGCGAATTATACGCAGTCTTAATTCATTGGGGGCATTTATTTTGTCTATAGTGAGGGTTTGTGTGCGGTTAATTTATCCAAAAGCTGTTCAAAGGCTGTACACTGAGCTAACTATCAGTAAAACGTAGATATTTTGCCGATGATTTTTGCTGCGTAACAACATTTGTTGTTAGCTGTAAGACAAAATTCATGGTATATCGCAGGCGAATTTCTATCGCATATTTTGAGATTTAAATATGACCGCAACCCTAGGTTGGAGAGAGTGGGCCAGCTTACCTGAGCTGGGCATCTCCTCGATAAAAATGAAAGTTGATACCGGCGCCCGAACGTCCTGTTTGCATGCGTTTAATCTGGAACCGTTTGAGAAGGACGGCGAAGAATGGATCCGTATTTTTATGCATCCGCGCCAAAATGATAACGAAACCGTGGTCATTACCGAAGCCAAAATACATGACCAACGCGTAGTTCGCGACTCCGGTGGTCACGAAGAGCTACGTTATGTGATTCGTACGGAGTTGGTGGCGGGTAACCAGAGTTATCCCATCGAGCTGACCCTGACCAATCGTGACAGTATGAAGTTTAGAATGTTACTGGGGCGTCAGGCTATGCTGAAACGCTTTATCGTCGACCCAGCCGCCTCTTATTTATTAGGAAAGCATTCATGAAAATTGCGGTCTTATCGCGCAACGCCAATCTTTACTCCACCCGCCGCCTGAAAGAGGCTGCCGAGCAACGCGGCCACGAAGTGGTCGTGGTGGATGCACTTAAGTGCTATATGAACATCAATATGAAGGAAAACTCCATCCACGTGCGTGGTAAAGAGTTACCTCAATTCGACGCGATCATTCCGCGCATTGGTGCCTCCATCACTTTTTATGGCACGGCAGTTCTGCGCCAGTTTGAGATGATGGGCGTGTATCCCCTGAATGAATCTGTCGCCATTACCCGCAGCCGCGATAAATTGCGCTCGTTACAGTTGCTGTCGCGCAAGGGTATCGGCCTGCCGGTCACAGGTTTCGCTAACCAGGCCAGTAATATTCCCGATCTAATCGAGATGGTCGGCGGCGCTCCGCTGGTGATCAAGCTGTTGGAAGGTACTCAGGGTATCGGTGTGGTATTGGCAGAAACCCGCAAAGCGGCAGAGTCGGTGATTGAAGCCTTTATGGGTTTAAATGCCAACATCATGGTACAGGAATACATAAAGGAGGCGGGCGGCGCTGATATTCGTTGCTTCGTCATTGGCGACAAGGTCATTGCCGCGATGAAACGCCAGGCCAAGCCGGGGGAATTCCGCTCTAACCTGCACCGTGGCGGTACCGCTTCGATTATCCGCCTGACGCCGGAAGAACGTCTGACGGCGGTGCGAGCGGCGAAAACCATGGGATTGAATGTCGCAGGTGTCGATATCTTACGCTCCAACCATGGTCCGGTAGTCATGGAAGTGAATTCATCTCCGGGTCTGGAAGGCATCGAAGGCGCAACCGGCAAAGACATTGCTGGGAAAATCATTGAATTCATTGAGAAAAATGCCCAATCTAAGCGCACCAGAACCAGAGGCAAAGGTTAACGAGTGGCAAGACGTGCCCCCTTTGTGCTGGCCGACGTATCCGTACCGGCCGGCACGCAAAAATCTGTCAAAATCCCTGCGGTACGCTTATATACCGATACCCCCATGGATTTACATGTGGAGGTTTTCCACGGCACCAAGGACGGACCGGTTTTACTGATTTGTGCAGCGGTGCACGGCGATGAATTGAACGGCATCGATATATGCCGACGGCTAATCAAAAAGCTCAATCCCAAACGCCTGGAAGGTACGGTGATGATCGTGCCTATCGTCAATGTATTTGGTTTTATTCACCAGACCCGCTACCTGCCGGATCGGCGCGACCTGAACCGCTGCTTCCCGGGCAGCGAACGGGGCGCACTGGGTTCCCGTTTAGCCTGGCTGGTGTACACCGAACTGATGACCAAGGCCACCCATATTATCGATCTGCATACCGGCGCGATTCACCGCACTAACCTGCCCCAGATCCGCTGCAATATTACCGACCCTGTCGCCTTGAAAATGGCGGAGGCGTTTAACGTGCCGGTTATCCTGCACGCCAAAGAACGTGAAGGCACCCTGCGCGCCGAAGCCAACGCACTGGGTATATCGGTAATCGTGTATGAGGCCGGGGAAGCGTTGCGTCTCGAGTCGCGCCCGATTAAAGCTGGCCTGCTCGGCGTACTCAACGTGATGAAAGAACTGGGCATGGTGCAACGGCGTGGTATTCGCACCAGCTTCAAACCCCTGATGGCCAACAACAGCCAGTGGGTGCGTAATGAAAACGACGGCCTGATCACCAATAAAGTGAAATTGGGCAGTCAGGTACATAAAGGCGATATTCTCGGTTACAGCTGCAGCCCCCATGGTGATATGGAGCAACCAATTCGCTCGCCAATCGAGGGACTGGTGATTGGCATGAGTAAAATTCCCATCGCCAATGAAGGGGAAGCCTTATTCCATATCGCTAAATTCAGCGATGAGGACATTCTTGAAGCCGGTGACATTATCGATGCGTTTATCGAAGACTACAGTAAGCGCCAGATCTGATACCGATCAATTGTCACTGAAAATTCAAGGTTTTAACTAAAGCAGATGTGGCATTATACTCTCTTGGCTAGCGAACAACTGCGGAACAATTATGGATTACAACACTTCTGAACTTTGCGATTTATTTGCCGACTCGGTCGACGTGGTCGAACCGATTTTCGTCAGCTACGGCGGACGGGCTTCCTATGGCGGCGAAATTTCCACGGTAAAGTGCTTTGAGTCCCGCGGTCTGATCGAACAGGTGCTGAGTCAGAATGGCCGCGGTAAAGTGTTGTTAGTCGATGGCGGCGGCTCTAATCGTCGCGCCCTGATCGATTATGGCATCGCGCAATTAGCGGTAGAAAATGAATGGGAAGGTATCATCTGCTACGGCAGCGTACGTGATGTGGACGCGCTGGAAGACTTAGATATTGGCATTCATGCGGTGGCGGCGATTCCGGTCGGTGCCGACTTCGAGCCTATCGGTGATATCGATATTCCGGTGAACTTTGGTGGCGTAACTTTCCTGCCAGAAGACCATGTGTACGCCGACAATACCGGTATTATCCTGTCACCAGAGCCTCTGGATATTGAGTAACCCTTCTTACGCCTTTACCGTATTTACTGCGGACGAACGCGATACCCTCTTACAGCTCAGAGCCGGAGAAGTCCGGCTCGGTGAGCGTATGGGCTTGCTCACGCCAGCCTTTGACCTCGATGAGGCTTATCAGCAGGGCTATCGCTACGCGCTATTAGGCGTGCCGGAAGATATTGGCCCGCGCGCGAATCTGGGTTTAGGTGGCGCCACGTTGGCCTGGCCGGCACTGCTTAGCGTGCTACTCAATATGCAATCCAATGCATTTATGAGCGGCGAACAACTCCTGATCGCTGGTACGGTGCAGCCACCCGCCTGCTCCAATCCCAGCACCGAAAACCTGCGCGAAGCCTGTCATCAACTGGACTTACGGGTGAAAGCGGCAGTCAGCGATATTATCGAGGCCGGATTAATCCCCATCGTGATTGGCGGCGGGCACAATAATGCCCTGCCAATAATTCAGGCTTGCTTTGAGCACTTCAATCAACCGCTGGCCGTTGCCAATCTGGATCCACACAGTGATTTCCGTGCGCGCGAAGGCCGTCATAGTGGTAATCCGTTTCGTTATGCTCATCAGCAGGGGGCGTTAAGTCACTACACAGTGGTCGGTTTACACGAGCAAAAGAACAATCACGACAGTCTGACTGCACTAACCCAAGCCGGATTTCCGTTTCATACGCTGCAAAGCTGGGCATGGCGACGCACCCACACTCTGACCAACATTCTTTCGGAAGTTAGTCAGTATTTACTTAAATCAGACTCGCCGATTGGCCTAGAGTTAGATGTGGATGCCATCAGTAATATGCCCAGCTCCGCCATGACAGCCTGTGGCGTTGGAGTCGACGATGCGCTGTATTATGTGCATCGTCTGGCAGCGTTAGAAAAAGTCAGCTACCTGCATCTGGCCGAGGCAGCACCCGAGCGTCATCCGGCGGGTCTCAGCGCCGGTCAAAAAGTCTGTGGCCAGGTGTTGGCCGAACTTATCTGCGCGTTTGTAAAGGCGCGCTTAGTCCTTTAAAGACAGCCAGTCCTGCGATGACATTCGATACATCACATGTTCATGCAGCGGATGCCCGGCACTGACCAGCGGATGCAAAAAATTCGCACCACTGTCAGACATGCCTATTTTCTCCATCACCCCACGTGAAGGTTGATTGATTACCGGAGTAATCGATTTAAGCTCACTCAATTGCAGCGTCTGAAAGGCAAAATCTCTGACCGCCTTTGCACCTTCCGAGGCATAACCCTTTCGCCAGCAGTGGGAAGCCAGTCGCCAGCCGATCTCAACGCCCGGTGCACAAGGTAAATCCGGCTTTAACGGCTGAATACCAATAAAGCCAATAAAATCGCCCTGTTCTTTGCGCTCTACCGCCCAAAATCCATAGCCGCGAGCGGCCAGACCCTGTTGATAGCGCTGCGCCGCCGCATCACTTTGTTCACGGGTCAGCATTGCAGGGAAAAAGCGCATAACGTCGGGATCGGCATTAAGCGCAGCAAAACCGGCAAGGTCAATATCTTTCCAGTGGCGTAAACGTAAACGGGCCGTGTCGATTGTTGTCATAGGTCTTGTAATTGTCCTTTAAACCAGCGCGCCGATGGACGCAAATCCCCGAACTGATAAGCCAGTTGATTAGGCTGGGCAATATCCCATAAACATAAATCGGCCTGATAACCGACCGCGATACTGCCCACCCGCTGCTGCCATCCCAGTGCTCGCGCGGCATGGCAGGTAACGCCTTGCAGAGCTTCTGTTGGGGTCAAACGGAACAGGGTACAAGACATATTCAGCATCAGCAACAGGTTGCATAACGGTGACGTACCAGGGTTGTAATCTGTTGCCAGCGCCATTGGCACGCCATTAGCGCGCAACAGGTCAATGGGTGGTAATTGTGTCTCACGTAAAAAGTAAAACGCCCCCGGCAGCAAAGTGGCAACAGTACCACTGGCCGCAATCGCCTTGACACCTGCCTCATCCAAGAACTCAATATGATCGACAGATAAGCCAGCAAACTCAGCGGTTAAGGCGCTGCCGCCCAGATTCGATAACTGCTCCGCATGGCATTTGACCGGTACGCCCAGACCTTTGGCGGTTTCAAACACCTGACGGGTTTGCGCTAACGTGAAACCCACCGACTCACAAAATACATCCACCGCATCGACCAGCCCAGCCTCTACCGCCTTGGGCAGCATCTGCTCACAGACCAAATCGATATAACCCTGTGCGTTGCCCGCGAAGTCGGCCGGCAAGGCGTGCGCGCCAAGAAAAGTACAGGCAATGTTAAGCGGTAATTCATCTCCTAAGCGACGCGCAACGCGCAACATCTTTAATTCTGTTGCCGTATCCAGACCATAACCGGATTTCACTTCAATACTGGTCACGCCCTGAGCAATTAA
The DNA here is from genome assembly GCF_004329715.1 of Bowmanella sp. JS7-9. Taxonomy (GTDB): domain Bacteria; phylum Pseudomonadota; class Gammaproteobacteria; order Enterobacterales; family Alteromonadaceae; genus Pseudobowmanella; species Pseudobowmanella zhangzhouensis. The sequence continues at coordinate 345,508 of NZ_JXSY01000011.1, read as the reverse complement.
GGTCAACGCACGCTGTTTGGCACTGGCAAACAACTGATCTTCACTGGCTTCCCGGGTTGCGCGTACCGTGCTTAGAATACCGCCGCCTGCCGCCGCAATTTGCTGATAGCTGGCACCGTGCAAACGTTGCTCGAATTCATCTGCACGACTGCCACCGAACACCAAATGGGTGTGGCAATCAATAAAGCCGGGCAGTAGCCATTGACCCTGCCCATCAAAGGTCTCGTCTGCGCTAACCTGACTCAATTCACTTACCTGGCCGATCCACACGATTTGCCCACGCTCAATTAACACTGCGGCATTTTCAAAAGCCGGTGGCTGGTCAGGATGCATGCAAGCAAGATGTACATTGGTAATGAGCGTATCGCCACGCAAGGGATGGCAAGCAGGGTTAACAGACATACAGATAAACGTCCTGATTCAAACGATGGGCTAGCTTGAAAGGTTATGGCCGCTGTGTCAATTTGACCGCTTCCGCAAACCGGCAGTTAGTAGCCGCTAAATAAAAAATGTACGGAATTCCCTATGCAATCTGACAGACACGATCCTACCCGGGTGATCCGGGCGCCCCATGGCAGCCAGTTAAGCTGCAAACACTGGCAAACCGAAGCCGCGTTGCGCATGTTAATGAATAATCTCGACCCGGATGTAGCCGAGCGTCCGGAAGATCTGGTGGTATACGGTGGTATCGGCCGCGCGGCGCGAGATTGGGTATGCTTCGATAAGATCGTTGAGATACTGCAGCGTCTCGAGCTACACCAAACCTTGCTGGTACAGTCAGGTAAGCCGGTGGGTGTATTTGAAACCCATGAAAACGCACCTCGTGTGCTGATTGCCAACTCCAATCTGGTGCCGCAATGGGCAACCTGGGAAAAATTTAACGAACTGGATAAGCAAGGCCTGATGATGTACGGCCAGATGACCGCTGGCAGTTGGATCTATATCGGCAGTCAAGGAATTGTACAGGGCACCTATGAAACCTTTGGTGCAGCGGCGAGAAAGCATTTCAATGGCGACATAAAAGGAAAGTGGGTACTCACTGGCGGTTTAGGTGGAATGGGCGGGGCACAACCGTTGGCCGCCACCATGGCAGGCTTTTCAATGATCGCGGTTGAATGTGACGAAACCCGCATCGATTTTCGCCTGCGTACCGGCTATGTAGATAAAAAAGCCCTGACGCTGGATGAGGCACTGGACATTATCCACCACACTGACGTGCCGGTTTCAGTCGGCCTGCTCGGCAATGCTGCCGATGTGTTCAGTGAGCTTGTCGAACGCAATATCACTCCCGATGTGGTGACCGACCAGACCTCAGCACACGATCCGTTAAATGGCTATCTGCCGCAGGGTTGGACACTTGCACATGCGGCCAACATGCGAGTCGAAAAACCAGCCGAAGTGGTAAGTGCCGCCAAACAGTCAATGGCCGTGCAGGTGCGCGCAATGCTGACGCTGCAGGAGCGCGGCGCGGCGACCTTCGATTACGGTAACAATATTCGCCAGATGGCATTAGAAGTCGGTGTTAATAATGCATTTGATTTCCCGGGCTTTGTGCCTGCCTATATCCGCCCTCTGTTTTGCGAAGGTATTGGACCATTTCGTTGGGCAGCACTGTCCGGCGATCCCAAGGACATCTACAAAACGGATGCGAAAGTCAAAGAACTGATCCCGGATAATCCTCATTTGCATAACTGGTTAGATATGGCGCGCGAACGCATTCACTTTCAGGGCTTACCCGCGCGCATATGCTGGATTGGCCTGAAAGACCGCGCACGCATTGCTCGTGCATTTAATCAGATGGTGAAAAATGGCGAGCTATCTGCCCCGGTCGTTATCGGTCGTGACCACCTGGACTCAGGCTCGGTAGCCAGCCCAAACCGCGAGACCGAAGCCATGCTGGACGGCTCAGACGCCGTCTCTGACTGGCCATTGCTTAATGCGCTGTTAAATACCGCCGGTGGCGCAACCTGGGTCAGCCTGCATCATGGCGGTGGCGTTGGCATGGGCTTTAGTCAACATTCAGGCGTGGTCATCGTATGCGATGGCACGGATGAGGCGGACAAACGTCTCGCCAGGGTATTATGGAACGATCCCGCAACCGGCGTAATGCGCCATGCAGACGCCGGCTACGATATTGCCAAACGCTGTGCTCGTGAAAACGGGTTGGATTTACCTATGCTGGAGCAAGACGCCTGATGAGCCTGTGCATTCACCCCGGAAAACTCACCCTGGCCGATTTGCGTCAGATATTGCATAAAAACGTCACGCTCTCTTTAACGGACAGCGCCTGGCAACAGGTTGAGGCTTCGGCTCAAACCGTCGCCAGGGTGATCAGCGAAGGACGTGTCGTTTATGGCATTAACACCGGATTCGGTTTGCTGGCCAATACCCGCATTAAACCGGATGAGCTAGAGCTGCTGCAGCGTTCGATTGTCTTGTCCCATGCTGCCGGTGTCGGCAAGCTAATGGACGACAGTGTAGTACGCCTGATGATGGCGCTGAAAATCAACTCGCTGGCGCGTGGGTACTCCGGCGTACGCAAAATTGTTATTGAGTACTTACTTTCACTCCTTAACCATGAAATATACCCATGTGTACCTGAAAAAGGCTCAGTGGGAGCTAGTGGCGATCTAGCTCCTCTGGCGCATATGAGTATGCCATTGATGGGTGAAGGACATGTGCATTACCGCGGAGAAATCCTCTCTGGCGCCGAAGGGCTTAAAATAGCAGGCCTGGAGCCACTGAGTTTCGCTCCGAAAGAAGGACTGGCATTGCTCAATGGCACGCAAGCGTCTACCGCACTGGCGCTGCGTGGCTTGTTCGGCGCGCAGGATCTGCTCAATGCGGCCACGGTAGCCGGGGCACTGAGTGTCGAGGCCGCTCTAGGCAGTCGGGCACCGTTTGACCCCAGAATTCATGAGGCACGAGGCCAGCTAGGTCAGATTGATATGGCAGCAGCATATCGAGAACTGCTGGCTGACAGCAGTGAGGTGGGTAACTCCCACGCCCAGTGCGAAAAAGTGCAGGATCCCTATTCGCTGCGTTGTCAGCCACAGGTAATGGGCGCGTGCTTGCAGCAAATCCGTCAGGCTGCCGATGTGCTGTTAGTCGAAGCCAATGGCGTGACCGATAATCCGCTGATTTTTGGTGAGGATGTGATTTCCGGCGGTAATTTTCATGCCGAACCAGTGGCCATGGCGGCCGACAATCTGGCATTGGCCATTGCTGAGATCGGCGCCTTATCAGAACGACGTGGCGCGTTATTAATTGACTCGAATCTTTCACGTTTGCCACCGTTCCTGGTGGAAAATGGCGGCGTAAACTCAGGCTTTATGCTGGCACAGGTTACATCCGCGGCGCTGGCCTCTGAAAATAAAACGCTGGCCCATCCGGCGTCAGTGGATAGTCTGCCGACTTCTGCTAATCAGGAAGATCATGTGTCGATGGCAACCTTTGCCGCGCGCAGACTGGCGGATATGCTGGAAAACAGCATTAATATTATTTCTATCGAGTTATTAAGCGCCGCACAGGGACTGGATTTCCGTCGACCACTGAAAACCACCCCGCAACTGGAAACCGCCTTTGCGCTGATCCGCAGCAAGGTACCGTTTTATGACTCTGATCGTTATTTTTCGCCAGATATTGCTGCGATTACCGCACAAATTTACGCCGGCGAATATAACCGGGTAATTCGGATCAATTAATCCAGTTCGTCGAATGACATGCCTATCATTAACAGGCTGCCCTGCTTTCTGTCGGAACGCACGGTAGCCTGTTTACAGCGGGGCTCGCCTGATGCCGGGTCGTCATATAGTAGGTCAATTTGTTTAAGTTTCAGACCGATCACTTTCTCACCCACATTACATTCCACGCGGCAACCGCCAGACGAAATATCAACTATGGTGCAATCGATTAAACGAGTCGATCCCGGGGCGCGAATCTGAGCAGGAATGTCCGTCAGATGACGTTTTTCTTTGCGTAACTCGCGACGCTCAATATCGTTGGGAAAGGCAACCGCAATCAAGCGTTGGGGGTGGTTGATAGTACCGGTAATGTCCGCCTTAAAGGCGATACATTCGCCTTGCCCACCCTCAGAAATAGCCCGAATGATCAGTGTGCCCTGGTCGCGTATACTGTTACGCAGCATCCCATAACGCCGCGCGTCCGGTTGTTCCACCAGCAAATAGCCACTTTGGCTACCGCCAACAAACCGCGCTTTGTAACGATCATTCTCAGTGGGTAAGTAGTTTTCTATCTCAATATCCAGCCATTGCCCGACGATGAAATGGGAAATATGAAATACAAAAGGCTTGGCGTGTGTTTCCAACATAGCTATCCGAGCGTAAAGTCCATTTTTTTGTCTGTAATGTCTTTTTTACCGCTGATAAATAGGGGACTGCAAGTGTTTTCAGGCAATATCCAATGGAAATGCGATAACTTCACGGATGGACGCTTTATTCAGCGCCAGCATCACCAAACGATCAATGCCCAGCGCCACCCCAGAACACATTGGCATACCATGTTCCAACGCGGCCAGAAATGACTCATCCAGTGCTTTTGTTTCCATCCCAAGTGCCTGACGTTTGGCATTATCCTGCTCGAATCGTTGGCGCTGTTCTGTGGCGTCCTGTAATTCGAAAAAGCCATTAGCCAACTCGATACCTCGGAAATAGAGCTCAAAGCGGTGGGCCACACGCGGGTCTTGCTGACTCAATCTGGCCAGCGATGCCTGGCTAGCCGGAAAGTCATACACAAATACCGGTAGCTGTTCGGCAATCAGCGGCTCTATCTGCTGGGAAAACAATAATTGCAGAATAAAGTCTCTGTCCGTTTCATTGGCGGTGATATCTGCCAGACCATACCGGGCGGCAATCTCTCGCAGCCGGGATAACTCTGCGCTGAGAGGATCTACTTGCAGATATTGCAAAAAGGCTTGCTGATAGCTGATCCGCAAGAAAGTCTGCGTCGCCAGAATCGGTTGCAACAATGCCTGCATATCATCCATCAATTGGTGGTGATCAAAGCCCGTGCGATACCATTCCAGCATGGTAAATTCCGGATTGTGTTGCCGCCCCACCTCGTCGTCACGATAGGCCTTACACAAGGTAAAAATTGATCCACTGCCGGCGCACAGCAGACGCTTCATGGCATATTCTGGCGAAGTTTGCAGATAAAGCGGGGTCTGTTTGGCAAATCCCGGCCCACTAAACAGACAGGACAGATTTTGCAGATACACGTCTGTCACCCCGAAACGACTAAGCTGGGGCGTTTCAACCTCCAACACCTGCTGTGCAGCAAAATAGTCTCGGATCTGCTGCATGATTTGCGCACGGTGGCGCAATGTTTCGATGTCCGCGGTTGGCTGCCAGTCTGTCTTCATCACTTCCACTTCCGGAATTAAAAAAGCCCACCGAAGTGGGCTGTTTTTTCAAATCAGTGCTTACTTCTGAGCACGTGATACGTATTCACCACTGCGGGTGTCAACTTTAATCACTTCACCAGTTTGCACAAACAGAGGCACACGTACCACAGCACCTGTCGTCAGGGTGGCCGGTTTACCGCCCGTTCCTGCGGTGTCACCTTTCACGCCCGGATCAGTTTCAACAATTTGCAACTCAACGAAATTAGGCGGAGTCACAGTGATAGGGGCGCCATTCCATAAAGTTACAGTGCAAGGGTCATTTTCGACCAACCATTTTACTGTGTCGCCCACTGCGGCTTTATCAGCAGCAATCTGCTCGAATGTTTCGTTGTTCATAAAATGCCAGAACTCACCGTCACTGTATAAGTAACTAAGTTCGGTATCCATAACATCTGCAGTTTCCACTGTGTCGCCAGATTTAAAGGTCTTTTCCAGCACTTTGCCGGAAATTAATTTACGGATTTTCACCCGGTTAAATGCCTGACCTTTACCTGGTTTTACATATTCGTTTTCAAGAATGTTGCAAGGTTCGCCGTCGAGCATTATTTTTAGGCCCGCTTTGAACTCATTGGTGCTTACTGTCGCCATGCTGTATTCCACATTTCTTTAAGGCAAATAATTGTCGCGAATGATACCTAAAATTCCAGTCACTGTAGAGAGGCCATGGCAAAAAGAATTGGCTGACTGCATCACAGACCCGTCAGAATTACTGGCGCGGTTAAATTTATCTGCGCACGAGAATGAGGCAGACAGCGCGGCGCGCGAGTTGTTTGCTATGCGCGTGCCCCGCCCGTTTGTAGCGAAAATGGTAGCCGGAGACTGGCATGATCCGCTTTTCCGCCAGGTATACACCCAGTCCGCAGAGTTTTTACAGGAGCCCGGATTTAGTCATGATCCCCTCGATGAACAGGACAACATCACGCCGGGTATTTTGCACAAGTACCAAAGCCGCGCGTTGCTGATTGTGCGTGGCGGCTGCGCAATTAACTGTCGTTATTGTTTTCGCCGCCACTTTCCCTATGGTGACAATCACCTGAATAAACGTGACTGGATGGTGGCGCTGCAGCATATTCGCTCGGATAACAATATCAACGAAGTGATTCTGTCCGGTGGCGATCCACTGATGGCCAAAGATGACTTTTTGGCCTGGCTATGCGATCAAATCAGCGAGATTCCACACATTCGCCGCCTGCGTATTCATACCCGATTGCCTGTCGTGATCCCATCACGAGTATGTGAAGACTTACTAGCGTGGATAAACAGTTTAAACCTGCCATTGGTGATGGTTTTGCATATTAATCATGCCAATGAAATAGATCCATTACTGGCTACTCGCCTGCAGCAACTGAAACGCGCTGGCGTGACGTTGCTCAATCAGGCGGTACTGCTAAAAGGGGTTAATGATAGTGCGGATGCGCTGGAGGCGTTGAGTGAGCGGTTGTTTGCTGCCGGTGTATTACCCTATTACCTGCATATGCTGGATAAAGTGCAGGGCGCACAACATTTTGATGTATCGGATGAACGAGCGCGGGAATTAATGGCAGAAATAATCAGGCGTTTGCCCGGCTTTTTGGTTCCACGTTTGGTGCGTGAAATCGCCGGCCAGCCAGGCAAAACCCCTGTGGACTTGCTACTGCATCCTTAAGCGTAAGTGTCGACAGTCGACCCCAGCGCAGGATTCGCTGAGCTTGACTGTGGTACGCCAGCCGCCGAGTCCAGCAACTGGAGCGCTGCTTTGCCTTCCTGCTCCTGCTGGTTTTTGGCCAGCTTAGCAGCGCGAAGTTCTGCAGACGCGTCGGATACCCCGGTAGATCCCTGGATTTCCATACCATCTCCTTTATCTAAATAAAAAATTTCACACTTTCGTGCAGCGATAGGGCAAACTCTCACCCGGCGAAAGTCGATACCTCCGCTTATGGGGTGTATCGGCAACAGCCTGCAAAACTTTAGTTAAATATAGACACCAAAGTGAACAAATGAACCAGGTTATTGATTCTCTTAAACAAAATTTACAACTTTTATATCGCAAAGCGTTAGACGCAGATGCCCGCCTCGATCAACTCAGCGCGCAGGGTAAAGGCAAGTTTCAGCAAATATTCCCTGCTCATGCCGGTTTTGGTACAGATAACACGCGCTTTAGCCCCTATGTGGCCGAAGTCGCTGAGCAGGTATTGCAAATTGAGCAGGCTATCGACACCCCAGAGCCAGAATTGATTGCCGATACGGTAAAGAAGATGGAACTACTGTTCAGCACGCTGGCCAACTTTTCCGCCAGTTTGAAGAGCTAAAGTCGCGACAACGCCGGAGTTGAACCATAATTATCTTTCCTGCCGTCATGGAGGTTTATTGTGGAAATTACTGGTTCAACTGTGAAGCTCAACGTCGCGTTACCGCGCGCAGCAGAATCCGCGCCGTCATCCGGTGCGTCGCCCAATGCGTTTGGCATCGGTCAGGCCAATCAACCGGACGTTCAGCTGTCGGCGCAGGCACAAATTATCCAGCAGCGCGAGCAGCAACAACCCACGCAGGCAGCGCAACAAAAATCGGCAGCCGAAGACAGCGCCCCAGTCAGTCAAAATGATTTTGTCAGGGTGTCCAGTAGCGTCGGCAAGGCCAGTCAGAGCAATGGGCTGAGTGAAAAAGACGCCATCGAGTTGTATAAGTCCATTGAAAAGATGCTGTAAAAAAGGCCGCAATTGCGGCCTTTTTTATTTTTGTATATAGCCAGCCAACGCTTTATCAAACCAGCCCCGTAACAAATTCTTCTCGTAACGCAGCGGATCGGTATCACGCACCAATGAACCTCTGTCCATAAAGCTCATATCGCGAATATCTTCACTACCCTCAAGTACAACCTGACCACTGGCATCCAGCAGTTGAAAATCAAACGCCATACGCGGCGAGTCAATTTGCTTGATCAATCTGACGTCACTTCCACCATTGAGGCCAACCATCATTGCTGGCCACACTTCGCCAGCCAGATCGAGGTCGGTGACAGTTAAATGCAGACTGAAGCCATCGGCGAGACGGTTGACTAAACGCAGTTCAATGTACTTTTGTAACTGACTGAACACTTCTTCGCGAAACGACTGACGCGACTGATTGGCTGGCCGGATATCACGGAATTTGTCCGGATTTTTCCATTCAAGTTTTAACGAGCCCTGTGCCATTACCGGCATACTCAGCGAACCCGCTAACATCAAACCCAAAGCCATAACGCGTTTCATATCAACCTCTTCCATTTAATTACTGGCGATAGCTTATCCAGTCTAACCTGAATTGCCCCTTAACGCATCGTCACGAACTCTTCCGCGCTGGTAGGGTGAATAGCCACACAGGCGTCGAAATCAGCCTTAGTCGCGCCCATCTTGATGGCTACGGCAAAGCCTTGCAAAATTTCATCCATTGCGAAGCCAATGCCATGCAGGCCGACGACTTTTTCATCCTCTCCTGCACAGATTAGTTTCATGCGGGTGGTCTGGCGATTACTGGTCACCGCGTTATACATAGCGGCGAAGGTCGACTCATAAATTTTCAGATTTTCAGCACCAAACTGCTGCGCCGCTTGCGGTTCGGTTAAGCCAATTGTGCCTATGGGTGGATGACTGAACACCACAGTCGGCACATTGGCATAATCCATTTTGGCGTTTGGCTTGTTGTTGAATAACCGCTCAGACAGTTGTCGCCCGGCTTTTACCGCCACCGGGGTTAATTCAATATGACCGGTGACATCGCCGACCGCATACACGCCTTGCACATTGGTTTGCTGGAACTCATCGACCGCGATATAGCCATCCTCATTGAGTTCCACTCCTGCCTCACGCAAACCCAGATCAGCGATCACAGGATCGCGGCCAATTGCCCAGATTAGTGTATCTACCTGAACCTGATGTCCATTTTTAAACCTGACCTGTAAAGCACCATCGGCCAGTTTTTCCACCTGAGCCACGTCGTGCTCGGTCAACAGCGTCGGCCCATGCTCAGCCATCAACTCTTTGAGTGTCTCACTCAACATAGGATCGAAATGCCGTAGCGGCGCATTGTGCCTGACCGCCAGATACGTTTGTGTACCCAACGCGTGCAACACGCCGGCAATTTCAACACCGATATACCCTGCGCCCACCACCAGCGCACGCTGTGGTTGTTGCTCTAATGCAAAGAATCCATCAGAGTCGATACCCAGCTCCGCACCCGGCACATTCGGCCAACGCGGCTTTCCACCGGTGGCAATAAGAATATGGTCAGCGTGATATTGTTCGCCATTCACTTCAATGGTTTTCGGCGCGACGAACGTCGCTTTACCGGGCACGACGGTCACCTTGTTAGCACCCAACACCCGCTCATAAGATGCGTGAATTCGGCTGATATAGGCATCACGACTGGCAATCAGGCGCGACCAGTTAAGGCTTTTTCTCTCGACCTCAAAACCATAATCGGCAGCGTAAAGATCCATCGCTTCAGCAATTTGGGCACCGTACCACATGGCCTTTTTGGGTACACAGCCCACGTTTACACAGGTGCCTCCCAACTGCTTCGGTTCAATCAGCGCAACCCGCTGGCCATACATGGCGGCTCGATTAGCAGAGGCAATGCCACCACTGCCGGCGCCGATACAAATATAATCAAAATGCTTCATCAATTTCTTTCCGCTAACAACACCCGAAGACAATTGGGGCAGGCGTCGGGCTTTCAAGTAATTATCAGTATGCCCTTGTTTTTGTGTGGGTTACACCTATATAGCAGTAAACGATTTTATGAGTGTTCGCTATGTCTACTTCTGTTGCTCAGGCGTTTGCCCTGCCGACCTTTTCCGCCATCAGCCCCGACCAGATCAAGCCCGCTGTGGAGCAGGCGATCAGTCATTGCAAATCTGTGATTGAACAGGCGGTGGCTAGTGGTGACGTGAGTTACGCCGGCCTGATTTTACCCATCGAGCAGGCCGATGATGAGCTTAGCCAGCTTTGGTCACCGGTATCCCACATGAATTCGGTAGTCAGCAGTGATGCGTTGCGTGAAGCCCATGACAGTTGCCTGCCGCTACTTTCTGAATACGGCACCTGGGTAGGGCAACATGAAGGCTTGTTCGCCGCTTATCAGGCGCTACGTAACAGTAATGAATTCAGCACCTTAAGTCAGGCGCAGCAAAAGGCCATCGACAATACTCTGCGGGATTTTCGCTTATCCGGCATCGACCTGCCCGCCGGAGATAAAAAACGTTACGCCGAGATAAGTGCCCGTTTATCCGAATTATCCTCGCAATTTTCCAACAACCTGATGGATGCCACATTAGGCTGGAGTAAACACATCGAGGATGACTCCATGCTGGCGGGACTTCCCGAGTCAGCCAGAGCAGCAGCAGCCCAGGCTGCCAGGCAGCGAGACCTGCAGGGCTGGTTGTTTACGCTGGATATTCCATCGTACTTGCCGGTGATGATGTACGCCGACAATCGTGAACTACGTGAAGAAATGTACCGTGCCTACACCACCCGCGCGTCTGATCAGGGGCCGAATGCGGGTCAATGGGATAACTCGGCCATTATGCAGGAGACGCTGACGTTCAGACTGGAAAAAGCCAAATTACTCGGCTTTGCCAACTATGCGGAATATTCTCTGGCCACCAAAATGGCCAGCTCCACCGAGCAGGTGCTGACCTTTCTGCATGACTTAGCCCGCCGTTCCAAGCCTCAGGGCGAAGAAGACTTGCAAGCGGTGCGTGATTTTGCCGAGCGTATGGATGGCAGCCGGGATCTGCAGGCCTGGGATCTGGCTTACTACAGTGAAAAACTCAAGCAAGCCAAATATGCCATCTCGGACGAGGAACTGCGCCCGTACTTCCCGGAACACAAAGTAGTCTCCGGCTTATTTGAAGTAGTGCAGCGCTTATACGGATTGCGCATTGAGTCCGTGAGTGATGTGGACACCTGGCATCCGGATGTGCGCTTTTACGCGATTTATGACAGCCAGCAACAGTTGCGTGGTGGTTTCTATTTTGATTTGTACGCGCGAGCCAAAAAACGTGGCGGGGCATGGATGGATGTGTGCCGGGATAAGCGCCAGACCATCAGCGGCGCCCAGTTACCGGTGGCCTATCTGACCTGTAACTTTAACGGTCCGGTCGATGGTAAACCGGCACTGTTCACCCATGATGAAGTGGTGACCCTGTTCCATGAATTTGGCCATGGCCTGCACCATATGCTGACGCAAATCGATGTGGGCGGCGTGAATGGTATCTCCGGCGTACCCTGGGATGCGGTAGAACTCCCCAGCCAGTTCCTGGAGAACTGGTGCTGGCAGCCAGAGGCGCTGAGTTTCCTGTCCGGGCACTATGAGAGCGGCAAGGCATTACCTGAGGATCTTCTCAACAAAATGCTGGCAGCACGCAATTACCAAAGTGCCATGCAGATGTTACGGCAACTGGAATTTGCCTTATTCGACTTTATTTTACACCGGGATTTCGATCCGGCGATTACCGGCCAGGTTGAGCAGGTACTGTCAGAGGTGCGCCAGCAAGTGTCCGTGGTGCAGCCACCTGAATTTAATCGTTTCCAGCATAGCTTCGGCCATATATTTGCCGGGGGATATGCCGCCGGCTACTACAGCTACAAGTGGGCGGAGGTGCTCTCTGCCGATGCGTTCTCACGCTTTGAAGAAGAAGGCATCTTTAATCCGCAAACCGGCGCCGATTTTATGCACTGCATTCTGGAAAAAGGTGGCAGTGATGAGCCGATGGCGTTGTTTGAAGCATTTCGCGGGCGTAAGCCGGAAGTGGATGCGCTGTTGCGCCACAGCGGGATTAACGGTTAAGCAATCCTTTGCGCTGTATCAAACGTATCAGGCCGTAACCTTAAGGTTGCGGCTTTTTTGTCTGTATTTTCAAAGGCAAACTTCGTTAAACTAGCGCCATTGAGTTAGGTAGGAAGCAATATGTCAGACGCACACAGCGAACAAACCCATTTTGGCTTTAAAACAGTCGATAAAGATCAAAAAGCCTCCATGGTAGCCGAGGTATTCCATTCGGTCGCAGCGAAATACGACATCATGAACGATATGATGTCGATGGGAATTCATCGTCTGTGGAAGCGTTTCACTATCGACAGCGCCGGCGCTCGCGCTGGCCACAAAGTATTGGATTTGGCCGGTGGCACCGGTGATTTAACCGCTAAATTCTCGCGCTTAGTCGGCCCCACTGGTCAGGTCGTGCTGGCCGACATTAACCAATCCATGCTGGAAGTGGGCCGCGACAAACTGCGCAATCTTGGTGTGGTGGGCAACGTAGAGTTTGTGCAGGCCAACGCCGAAGAACTGCCATTTGCCGACAACACCTTCGATATCATTACCATCGCGTTTGGTTTGCGTAACGTCACTGACAAAGACAAAGCACTGGCCTCCATGTACCGTGTACTCAAACCGGGTGGCCGCTTACTGGTACTGGAGTTTTCCAAACCGACTCAGGATTGGTTGAGCAAAGTCTATGACCTGTATTCGTTTAAAGTATTACCGCAGATGGGCAAACTCATCGCCAATGATGCTGAGAGCTATCAGTATTTGGCAGAGTCTATCAGGATGCACCCGGATCAGGACACCCTGAAATCAATGATGGAAGCGGTGGGTTTTGAACAAACCACCTATCACAACCTGACCGGTGGTATCGTTGCCCTGCACAAAGGATTTAAATTCTGATGCCAGCACTGCAGCTGCTCAGCGCCACGCTGGAAAGTGCTATCAACCGTGTATTGGCGCTGGATGAGAACAGTGCCAAACGCCTGCGACCTTTAGCGGGTAAACGACTGGCACTGCACCTGCAGGAACTCTCGCAACCTCTGCTGTTTGTATTTAGCCAACGCATCGATATTCTGGTGTGCGATGATGAACCGGACTGCCTGATTAGCCTGTCCATGTCCACCTTGCCGCAACTAACCGACAGCAGCCAACTCACCGAGCTGATCCGCCAACAAAAGCTCTCTGTGCGCGGCGACATGCAACTGGCGCAGGACATAAGCGCATTGTTTAAAGAATTGGATATCGATTGGCAGGAGCATGTATCACGCTACACTGGCGATGTGGTTGCTCATCACCTTGGCCGGGTCGTACGCGACGGTTCACAATGGCTAAGCAATAAAGCCGCGCTTGTTAAAAGGCAACTGCGCGATGCGTTAGCCGAAGAAAAACCCGTGTTAGTGCCCAAGGGCCGTCAACTGCAATTTAATCGTGACCTGGATGCGCTGACGAAACGCACCGAGGCGCTGGATAAACGCATTGCCGCGTTAAGCTCAGTCAAGGAGTCTGTGTGAGTTTTAAACGACTCTATCAAATTAATAAGATCATTCTCGAACACGGGCTGGATGAACTAGTCCCGGCGCGCTGGATGCCCTGGTATGTACGGGTATGGCGCGCCAGTGCCTTCTGGATCCGCAATCGCTATCCTAAGGCCAGCCGTGGTGAACGCCTGCGTCTTGCCCTGCAGAGTCTGGGACCGGTCTTTATTAAATTCGGTCAGATGCTATCCACCCGTCGGGATTTATTGCCGCCGGATGTCGCCGATGAACTGGCCAAGCTACAGGATAAAGTACAGCCATTTGATGGTGAAGTAGCGCGCGATATTATCGTTAACGCACTCGGTATCAACGACATTAGCGACCTGTTCGATGAATTTGATATTCAGCCGCTGGCGTCTGCGTCCATTGCGCAGGTGCATACTGCTTGCCTGAAAGACAACAATCAGGCAGTGGTGGTCAAAGTCATTCGCCCGAATATTCGTGCCACCATTGATGCCGATATCGAGTTATTACAGGTATTGGCCAAGATGGCCCGCAAGTTCTTACCCGATGGTAAACGTCTGCGCCCGGTTGAAGTGGTGGAAGAATACCGTCGTACCATCCTGGATGAGCTGAACCTGATGCTGGAAGCCAGTAACGGCTTACAGTTAAAACAAAATTTCGCAGACTCCAATGCCCTGTATATTCCGCATATTTACGAGCAATACTGCCGCACCAATGTATTGGTGATGGAGCGTATCAACGGAATTCCGGTTGCCAATGTGGCCGAACTGGAAGCGCAGGGCACCAATATGCCCTTGCTGGCTGAACGCGGCGTAGAAGTCTTCTTCACACAGGTATTTCGTGACAGCTTTTTCCACGCAGATATGCACCCTGGCAATATTTTCGTATCCCGCGAACACCCGCACGATCCTATGTATATCGGCATCGATTTTGGCATTGTGGGCACACTTAACAGCGAAGACAAACGCTATCTGGCGGAAAACTTTGTGGCCTTTTTCAACCGCGATTATCGCAAAGTGGCGACCCTGCACGTGGACTCAGGCTGGGTGCCGGCGGATACCAATGTGGATGATTTTGAAGCCGCTATTCGTCAGGTATGTGAGCCTATATTCAATAAACCTCTGGCCGAAATAAGCTTTGGTATTGTGCTGTTGCAACTGTTTAATACTGCCCGTCGTTTCAATATGCAGGTGCAGCCGCAACTGGTGTTGTTGCAAAAAACCTTATTGTATATCGAAGGACTTGGCCGCCAGTTATACCCACAACTGGATCTATGGAAAACCGCCAAACCCTTTTTGGAAAACTGGATGAAAGAGCAGGTTGGCTTCAGCGCCATGTGGAAAAAAATTAAAACCAATCTGCCTTATTGGTCAGAAAAAATGCCTGACATGCCGGAACTGGTGTACGACACCCTTAAGCAATTAAAAGGCTTGCCGGCACAGCAGGCCAAAGAGCATCGCCAATTGCTTGCCCGTCAGCGCAAGCGCGACAGAATCTTTTTGCTGGCCGGCACAGGCAGTGTGCTGGCACTGGTTGCGCTGTTAACGCCGTTGGGTTGGCACAGCAGTGTGCCCGGTGTAGCAGCGGGCCTGTGTTGGTTGCGAGCCTGGTATGAACATCTGCGCGAGATGGATTAAATCAAATCCAGTGACCTTTTAGCGCATCAACGTATAATGGCGCGAGCCAATCTGTAATCAGGAGAGAAACATGGCAAATATGGGAATTTGGCAACTGTTAATTATCGTTGTCATCGTAATTTTGCTGTTTGGAACCAAGAAGTTACGTAACTTTGGGTCGGACCTTGGATCAGCCGTTAAAGGCTTCAAAAAATCTATGTCTCAGGACGAAGAGAAAGACGCCGACTTTGACGCGAACAATCAACAAAAAGTAACCGATCAGACTCAGCAGTCACAAGCCGAGAAACCAGAGGTTAAGGAAAAGTCCTGATATGCCAGATATCGGCTTTCTGGAATTATTGCTGGTCGGCGTCGTAGCCCTGATTGTGCTTGGCCCGGACAAATTACCCGGCGCTATTCGTGGCACGGTTAGAACCGTGCGCAGTATTCGCAGCACCTTCACCGGCATTAAGAGTGAAGTGGGTGAACAGTTACGCGTCCACGAATTACATGAAAATCTAAGAAAAGCCGAAGAGCTGGGGATGAAGGACCTTCCTCCTCACCTGCAAGCCAGTGTGGATGAACTCAAAGCACTGGCGCAAAGTGTGCAGCCACCGCAGATAAAGAACGAGAATGATAAACGCCCAGAGTCTGATTGAGCACCTCACCGAGCTTCGCAACCGACTGATCAAGGCGCTCGTTAGCGTCTTTGTTGTGTTTTTGAGTCTGGTATATTTCGCCAACGACATCTACTACATGGTGTCGGAGCCGCTGCAACAAGCCTTACCTGCTGGCGCAACGATGATCGCCACCGACGTCACAGCCCCGCTGTTTGCTCCGTTTAAGCTGACCCTGATGCTGGCGTTTTTTATCGCCATTCCGTTTGTGCTGTACCAAATCTGGGCATTTATCGCACCGGGCTTGTATCGCCGTGAAAAACGCCTGATCGCCCCGCTGCTGTTTTCCAGCACACTACTGTTTTATTCCGGTATCGCCTTCGCATATTTTGTGGTGTTCCCAGTGATTTTTATGTTTCTGACCGCCATCGCGCCGGAAGGTGTGGTAGTGGCACCAGATATCACGTTTTATCTGGATCTGGTGCTTAAGCTATTTTTCGCTTTCGGGGTGTGTTTTGAAATCCCTATCGCCATTGTGCTGATGTGCTGGACCGGCATCACCACGCCACAAAGCCTGCGGGAAAAACGCTCCTATGTGATTGTGGGCGTATTTGTTATTGGCATGTTGTTGACCCCTCCGGATGTCATCTCCCAGACCATGCTGGCGATTCCCATGTGGTTGTTGTTTGAAATCGGCGTAATTGTCGGTGGCTTCTACCAGCGCAAAGCATCGCAGGCGGAATAAACCGTGGGACTATCCGTTCAGAGCGAGCACAGTTGATGCAATTATTTGATATCGGCGTCAATCTGACCAATGCGCGCCTGAGTCAGGATCTTGATAGTGTTATTCAGTCCGCGCTTGCTGCGGGAGTGAAAAAACAACTGGTTACCGGCACCGATGAGCAGGAATCCGTCGCCGCGCTGGCGTTGTGTCATCGTTATCCCGACGTGTTGCTGGCAACGGCTGGCGTGCACCCACACTACGCCAAAGATACTTCTGAGGATTTTATCGATGGCCTGCGTCACCTGGCTGCGGACCCTTATGTAGTCGCTATCGGTGAATGCGGCTTAGATTTTAATCGTAATTTTTCGCCCCGGGACGCCCAGTTACGTGTTTTTGAGGCACAGTTACAACTAGCCTGTGAACTAAAATTACCAGTATTTTTGCATGAACGCGACGCGTTTGCGGAGCAAGTTAGCCTGCTTCGCGCTTATCAACAGGAGCTGGTTGGCGGCGTGGCACACTGCTTTACCGGTGACGAGGCGCAAATGCATGCCTATCTGGAATTGGGGTTGTCGATTGGTATCACCGGCTGGGTGTGTGACGACAAACGCGGCACTGACCTGCAGCAGGCGGTGAAATCACTTCCGCTGGAACGCCTGATGCTGGAAACCGATGCGCCGTATTTAACTCCCAAGAACGTGCGGCCGACGCCCAAGTTTAATCAGCCAGCACTGCTACCCTTAGTGGCACAAAAGCTGGCTGAACTGCGTGAGCAGGATGTTGAGTTAATCACACAACTTGCCTGGCACAACGCGCTATCGATGTTTACTAAAAAATAATAATGATGCATTTGAATCTGTTTACTCAACGACTTCACTTCTGGCGCTATGCGCTGGTTATTCTGGTTTCTGTTATCTGCGTCACCGGCGTGTTGCGCATGGTTGAGCTTGTGAGCTCAGCGTCAGCACATTTGAGCCTGGCCAAAGGCGTCGAATATCAGATCCCAGCCAACAATCCGGATATTCAACAGGTTCGACAAAGCCGTGCTGACGAATGGTTGGTAGAACAAAGTGATTTATTATCGTTTGGCATGGACAACCAGGTTTACTGGTTTCGCACCACGCTACCGGCGCTGGAAAAAAACGGCGACTGGCTGCTGGAACTGGATTATGGGTTGCTGGATGATATTCAGTTGTGGATAGATCAGGGCGATCAAAATCTGGCCTTTTATCACACCGGTGACACCCTGCCATTTGCCCAGCGACCAGTGTTGCATGAGAAGTTTATTTTTCCGCTGCCTGACAGTGATCAGCCACTGACCCTGTATATCCGGGTTAAGACCGATGGTGCGCTCAAACTACCTATGTATATCTGGCGCTCAGATAAATTTGCGGTATTCAACGGTGAACACAACATCGTCATGGGGCTGTTTTTTGGCTTTATTACTGCCATGGCGCTGAGTAACTTTTTCTTTTTTATTACCAGTCGTTCACTGAGCTTTTTGGTTTACAGTGGCTATGCCATCAGCCTGGGATTAACCCTGATGAGCCTGCATGGGCTGGGTTACAAATACCTGTGGCCGGATAACACCTGGTTGCAGGGGCGTAGCATCGCGATTTTTGCCAACCTGACCATGCTGTGCGCCACCCAGTTCTCGGTGTATATGCTCAACGTCGCCAGCTTCAGCCCAATTACAGACAAAATTCTGCGCTGGTTGACTGGCTTTTTTGGCTTCATGACACTGGCAGCACTGATCGTACCTTACAACCTGTTTATTCGTATCACCCTGCTGTGCCTGATTATCACCGTAGTCTTTATTTACTGTGTGGCGATAATCCGCAGTATCCGGGGAGACCGGATTGCGCGCCTCTACACGCTGGCATGGACCACCCTATTGGCCAGCGGTTTTATTGCCAGCCTGGAAAACCTCAATCTGGTAGACATCAATTTTAATTCCCAATATTTACTGATGCTCGGCGGCAGTATCGAAACCCTACTGCTGGCTCTGGTACTGGCCATGAGTTATACCCAGCAACGGGAAGACAAATTACAAGCGCAGCAAAAGGCTCTGGAACAGGAAATTCAGCTTCGGGAAGCACGCGAAGAAACCCTGGCCGTTCAGGAAGAAGCCCAGCATGATTTGGAATACAAAGTTCAGGAACGCACGCTCGAACTGGAAATTGCATTACGTGAACTGCATGAGGTAAATCGCGAGCTGGAAGAGAAAAACACCCAGGACGCGCTGACTGGCATTCGTAATCGTCGTCACTTTGATAAGCGTTATCTGGCCGAAGTGCGCCGGAGCCGCCGTGAACAAACGCCGCTCACCGTTGCCATGCTGGATATCGATTACTTCAAAAAAATTAATGACACCGAAGGCCATCTTACTGGCGACGAATGTATTCGTCATGTGGCCCAGTTAATCCGTCAGGCCGTCAAACGGCCAACCGATGATGTGTGTCGATACGGCGGCGAAGAGTTTGCCATTTTGCTACCTAATACCGAACGTAGCGGCGCAGAGCAATTGCTCGAGTCGATTCGTTCCAGCATAGAACAAACACCGGTCATCGTAGGTGGCAAAGAATTACATGTCACCGTGAGTATTGGTTACAGCGCCGATGTGGTCGCCCTCAAGGCACCGGATGATTACTTAATTCGGGCGGCGGATGCCGCACTGTATGATGCCAAAAATGCCGGTCGTAACCGCATTGCCTGGCAAATCGCAGCCCCTTACATAGCACAGGAATCGTCATGACTTTTTCAATGCAATATCCCGCCTCCAGACCTCGCAGACTGCGCTACACAGATGCGTTGCGCCGTTTGGTGTCAGAGCATCAGTTATCTGCCAGCGACCTGATTTATCCCATGTTTGTACTGGAAGGCAATAAGCGTCGTGAAAGTGTCCCGTCCATGCCCGGTATCGAACGCTTATCCATTGATTTACTGTTAAAAGACGCGGAAGAATCGTTAAAACTGGGGATTCCGGCCATTGCCCTGTTCCCGGTGACGCCGGCCTCGCTCAAGAGTGAATGCGCCAGTGAAGCGTTTAATCCAGAGGGACTGGCACAGAAAACCGTACGCGCACTTAAAGAAGAACTGCCTGAGTTAACGGTGATTACCGATGTGGCGCTCGACCCTTTTACCTCCCATGGACAGGATGGCCTGGTCAACGATCAGGGCTATGTAATGAACGACGAAACCATCGAAGTGTTGATCAAGCAGGCGCTATCCCATGCCGAAGCGGGGGCCGATGTCGTCGCGCCATCGGACATGATGGACGGCCGGGTGGGTGCGATCCGTCAGGCACTGGAGCAACAGGGTCACACTAATACCTGTATCATGGCCTACTCCGCCAAGTATGCTTCGGCCTATTACGGTCCGTTCCGCGATGCAGTCGGTTCCGCGGGCAATATTAAGGGTGGTAACAAGAAACAATATCAGATGGATCCGGCCAACAGTGATGAAGCGATGCGTGAAATTGCGCTGGATATTGCCGAAGGTGCGGATATGGTGATGGTCAAGCCGGGTATGCCGTATCTGGATATCGTGCGTCGCTGCAAGGATGAATTAAAGGTCCCCACCTTCGCTTATCAGGTCAGTGGCGAATACGCCATGCATAAAGCCGCATTTGCACAGGGCTGGCTTAAGGAAGACGAGATCATTCTTGAGTCGTTGCTGGCATTCAAACGTGCCGGCGCAGATGGGATTCTGACTTACTTTGCTAAAGATGCGGCCAAACTGCTTAAAAAGGCTTAACTAACCTGCATTATCCAGCCAGCGCGGTGTTGTAACCACGCCTCGTTGGCTAGTTCAATACGGATCAGCGGGTGACGCGCCAGCCAGCCCGCTTCAAACTGCAATTGCAGGGTTCCATCACCTTCCAGAGACAGCTTAGGCACAGGTACGCGCTGGCCGCTGCGGCGGATACATAAAATCACTGCCACCCGCAACAAACGGGTTAACAGCGTCAGACTATTGCGAATACGCGGCTGATAGCCATTGAGCAGTTTAACATCGATACTCTGGCGATAATTGTGGACTAAATCACGTATCACATCGCGCTGCAGACGGGTGAAACCGGGCATATCCAGATAATTGAGGATATAGGCACCATGCAGGTGACTATTTTTATATTCGATATGCGTGCCAATTTCGTGCAGGCGGGCAGCCGCATCCAGTACCCCGCAGGCGTCAAAGCCGGCTAGCCAAAAGGATTTGGGCACCTGTTTAAACAGCGCTTTGGCCAGCTCTTCGACTCGTTCGGCCTGGCAAGCGTCAATATCAAAACGCTGGGTGATAGAATTAATCGTCTGCACGCGAACATTGTGCTGCTCGCGGGTTTCCAGCATGCCGTAAATCAGGCCTTCACGCAGCGCACCACCAGAGATCTGCATCTCGTCAATGTTCAGGCATTCAAACAGCGCGATCAAAATCGCCAGACCGCTGGGGAAAGGCTGTTTCCGGGACTCATCCAGGCCTTCAATATTCAAATCTTTGTGCCGGCCAATGCTGATGCATTGCTGCATGAGTTCATGCAGGTAGCTGAGGCGAATACTATCGTTGATACCCTGACTGACCAGGATTTCTACGATGGCCTGTGGCGTCCCCGAAGCACCCATGCACTGCTGCCAGTCATAGGGCAAAAACATCTCAGCCACCGGCTGAATATTTTCTTTCGCCGCCGCAATCGCCGCGTCAAAGTTACTCTGGCTGAGTAAACCGTCGCTAAAATAGCGTTCCAGATACGTCACGCAGCCCATGTTAAGGCTGGTGAGCTGTTTGGGATCAAACCCTTCACCGACGACGATTTCGGTACTGGCACCGCCAATATCAATGACCAGCGTATGCCCCAGGGTTTGCGAGGTGTAGGCCACCCCCAGATAAATCTGGCGGGCTTCCTCTTCACCGGAAATTACATTGATATCGCAGCCAAGAATGTAACGCCCACGGGCAATAAATTCTTCCGCATTACGTGCCAATCTCAGCGTGGCAGTGGCGACCACGCGCTGATTTTGCTTGGGGATATCGGCCAGCCATTCAGAGAAGGCTTCGAGGCATTCCCAGCCCCGCTGCATACTGGCTTCATCGAGGTTCATATTTTCGTCCAGCCCGGCGGCCAGACGAATTTTCTGCTTTACCTTACCAACGATGTGTACCGAACCCGCCACAACCTTAATCACCACCATATGAAAGCTGTTAGAGCCTAAATCAATGGCGGCGTAATATTCTTCTGGCTGTGGCGCTAACGGTACGACGTCACGCACGGTTTAGTTTCCGCGAGGAGGACGCTGGCCGCCTTTGTTGCCCGGGCGACGTTTATTAAACGGTTTACCGCTTTGCATACGCTTTTTATGGCGTGGTGCAGGTACCGTTAAATCATCCAGTAAGACGTCATGGTCATAATCGGTAACCGGAATAGCGTGGCGAATATAATCTTCAATGGCTGGCAGATTCAGTGCGTATTTCTCACACGCAAAGCTGATAGCATGCCCGCTCTTACCCGCACGGCCTGTACGTCCGATGCGGTGTACATAGTCTTCCGCGTCATCAGGCAAATCGAAGTTAAACACATGTGAAACTTTCTCAATGTGTAAACCACGCGCGGCCACGTCGGTCGCAACCAGCACATCCAGGTCACCTTTGGTGAAACCGTCGAGGATCTGTAAGCGTTTCTTCTGCGGTACATCACCGGACAACAGCCCGACACGGTGGCCATCGGCTTCCAACCAGGCAGACACGTTCTCACAACTGTGCTTGGTGTTGGCAAACACAATGGCTTTTTCCGGCCACTCTTCTTCCATCAGAGTCAGTAACAGCTTCATCTTGTCTTCGTTGGACGGATAAAACAGTTCTTCCTTAATGCGGCTGGCGGTCATTTGCTCTGGCTGCACCTGCACATGAACCGGATTGTTCATATGCTCATAGGCCAATTCCTGCACACGCATCGACAGGGTGGCAGAGAACAACATGCTCAGACGCTCTGTCGGCTTCGGCATACGGCGGAATAAGAAACGAATATCTTTAATAAAGCCGAGATCGAACATGCGGTCGGCTTCGTCCAGCACCGCAACCTGAATGTGATCCAGGCTAAAGACATGCTGTTTGTAGTAATCCAGAATCCGGCCGGTAGTACCGATAACAATATCTACACCCGCTTCTAATTGATCCCGTTGACTTTGGTAACCTTCGCCACCATATATCAAACCGAGACTGAGCCCGGTTTTCTCACTCAGCGGCTGTGCATCTTTGTGGATTTGCACTGCCAGCTCACGAGTTGGCGCCATGATAATCGCACGAGGCTGACCTTTCTGCTCAGCAGGATGGGTCAGCAAATGGTGAAATGTGGCCACCAAAAACGCGATTGTTTTACCAGTACCGGTTTGTGCCTGTCCGGCAACATCCTCGCCTTTTAATAAGGTCGGCAGTGATAACGCCTGGATTGGAGTGCAGTGAGAAAAATTAGCTGATTCAAGCGCGGAAATAAGATCCGGATGAATGGGTAATTCGTTAAAATGTGTTTCAGTTAAGTGGGTCGTTTGCATAGCTTATAGCTTATCAGTGCTTGCATTAAAAAACAGTTTCTATATAAATAGCCACTTGTCATTTCGCGCCTCTGTGGCGCGCGCAAAATTTGAGCGGAGAATAGAATGAGCGACAAAATTATCCAGCTGTCCGATGGCAGCTTCGAGGCCGACGTAATCAATGCAGAAGGTCCTGTACTGGTCGATTTCTGGGCTGAATGGTGTGGCCCTTGTAAAATGATCGCGCCAATTCTCAATGAAGTAGCTGAAGAATTTCACGGCAAAGTAACAGTTGCCAAGCTGAATGTCGATCAAAATAATGAAACCCCACCGAAATACGGTATTCGTGGAATTCCAACTTTATTGCTGTTCAAAGGTGGCAATGTGGTTGCCACTAAAGTGGGTGCATTATCTAAAACCCAACTGACTGAATTCCTGAACGACAACATTTAATCGCTCAAGAACCGAATCGGCGCCTGAATCAGGCGCCTTTTTTGTATATCGGCGAAAATTTACCCCCAGTGCGCTAGACGCTCCTAATTTTTGGTGCTACCGTTACTTCGTTGTTAATTCAATACCACCCATTGCCGCAACCTTCTGCGGTGAATAAAGCAAACTAACCCTTATCAAGAATTCAATATTGCTTAACAGACAGTATTATTTTCACGCAAAGACCTTCCTATGAATCTGACGGAATTAAAAAACACGCCTATCAACGAACTGGTTGAACTGGCAGACAAAATGGGCCTCGAAAACATGGCCCGCGCCCGCAAACAAGACATTATTTTCTCTATCCTGAAAGCCCACGCAAAAAGCGGCGAAGACATCTTCGGTGACGGCGTGCTGGAAATTCTGCAGGATGGATTTGGTTTCTTACGTTCCGCGGATTCATCTTATTTGGCAGGTCCGGATGATATTTATGTATCACCCAGCCAGATTCGTCGTTTTAACCTGCGTACCGGCGATACCATTTCGGGCAAGATTCGTCCGCCTAAAGACAGTGAGCGTTATTTCGCCCTGTTGAAAATTAATGAGGTGAACTACGACCGTCCGGAAAGTTCACGTAACAAGATCCTGTTTGAAAACCTGACGCCACTGCACGCCAATGACCGCCTGCGTATGGAGCGTGGTAACGGCAGTACCGAAGACATCACGGCACGGGTACTGGATTTGGCCTCGCCAATCGGTAAAGGTCAGCGGGGCCTGATCGTGGCACCACCGAAAGCCGGTAAAACGCTGTTACTGCAAAATATTGCTCAGTCGATTGCCGCCAACCACCCGGATTGTACTCTGATGGTACTGCTGATCGACGAGCGTCCGGAAGAAGTAACCGAGATGCAGCGTATGGTGCAAGGTGAAGTCATCGCCTCAACGTTTGACGAGCCAGCCAGTCGCCACGTTCAGGTTGCCGAAATGGTAATCGAAAAAGCCAAGCGTTTGGTCGAGCACAAAAAAGATGTAATCATCCTGCTCGACTCCATCACCCGTCTGGCTCGTGCTTACAACACCGTTATTCCGAGCTCAGGCAAAGTGTTGACTGGTGGTGTGGATGCTAACGCATTGCATAAACCTAAGCGTTTCTTCGGTGCGGCCCGTAACGTTGAAGAAGGTGGCAGTCTGACCATTATCGCCACCGCCCTGATCGATACCGGCTCGAAGATGGACGAAGTTATTTACGAAGAGTTTAAAGGTACCGGTAACATGGAACTGCACTTAAACCGTAAGATTGCAGAAAAACGTGTATTCCCGGCTATCGACTTTAATCGCAGCGGTACCCGCCGCGAAGAACTGCTGACCAGTCAGGATGAACTACAGAAAATGTGGATCCTGCGTAAGATTGTGCACGAAATGAGTGAAATCGACGCAATGGAATTCCTGATTGATAAGCTGTCGATGACCAAAACCAATAATGAATTCTTTGATGCGATGCGCAGACAGAAGAGTTAATCAAAAAAACCGCCGTGAGGCGGTTTTTTTATAAGTGTTCGGTATACAGGGAATGGATAAGCTGGTCTTCCAGCTCAAATCGCTCCTCCAGTTGCTGGCCTAAACCGGATAAATCACGATCAAAGTCTTTTAGCAGATTATCCGGCTCAATTTCCGCATATTTATCATTAAATGCCAACGCTGTATCGGTACTGGGCATAATTTGCGGCAGCACATTTTTGTCTAATCCGTCTGGCTCGTCACTGCCTAGCTGGGTGTAAATTTCAAAATGCCCGGCGGATATGTAGTCCATCAGGATCTCACAGAATGCTTCGATTTTAGCTGCGTCCGGCAACCCGGGTGTTGGCTGGTAAGGCGGTAATCCAGCCAGTTCACAGTACATCACCAATAACTGCTGACGTTCTGCCAACCAATTATCGATAGCGCTGTGTGCGCCGCCCCATTTTTGTCTTGCCTGCTGTACGCCAACTAACATGCGGTCACTCCTTGAGTGGTGAGACGAATCCGACTTTGTCTTTGGAGTATATATAAAAATCATGTTCACAAAAGGACAACTGCATAAAAACTGATACACTGAGGCCGTCAAAAATTCTACAAGTCAGATGTAGCAAGTGATTGAGCAGCAAATTATTTTTCCCCATGACCAGCCTGCGTACTGGATAGTATTTCAGCGCGATCAGGTGGTGGTGCTGAATCAGCAAACGCAGGTGAACGTCTCAACGCGGCGCGAATTATTGTTGGATGATGCGCACTTCAGCGACGTGCTGAAGGTCGCCGAGGTGGATAATCTGCCTTGTCTGGTTGTTGACCTCGGACACGAGAGTTTGCCAAGCGAGCAACATCAGACCGTGAGTTTACGCAGCGTCATGATGAACTCAGATGCCAGGCT
Source organism: Bowmanella sp. JS7-9 (assembly GCF_004329715.1). Lineage (GTDB taxonomy): Bacteria > Pseudomonadota > Gammaproteobacteria > Enterobacterales > Alteromonadaceae > Pseudobowmanella > Pseudobowmanella zhangzhouensis. The sequence goes on along the minus strand of NZ_JXSY01000011.1, from coordinate 319,493 downwards.
ATTTGAAGCGCTGGCGCGCGCCTGGCAGGCAACGCTTTTTTTGCGCACGCACCGTTTTTGTGGACAGTGTGGCAGTCGCATGCAACGCATAGACTGGGAGCTGGCGACGCAATGCTCACGCTGCAGTCACCGTTGTTATCCACGTATTTCACCCTGTGTTATTGTCGCGATACGTAAAGACAAACAAATTCTGCTGGCTCAGGGTACACGCCACACCAACGGCATGTATTCAACCTTGGCGGGCTTTGTGGAAAGTGGCGAAACCCTGGAACAAGCCGTTCACCGGGAGGTGTTTGAAGAGGTCGGCATCCGGGTCACCAACCTGCGCTATTTTTCCAGTCAGCCCTGGCCCTTCCCTCACTCACTTATGGTGGGTTTTTTGGCAGACTATGCGGGCGGAGAGATTACTCCGGAGCCAAAAGAAATTGCCGATGCAAAGTGGTTCGATGCAGATAAGTTGCCGCTGATTCCTCCGACGTTTTCCATTGCCGGTCATTTGATCCAACACACGCTGGCGCTGATCAACGAGCAATAAAAAACCCCGTCCTGGGACGGGGCTTCAGTTTGGTTAGCGTGGAGGTCTCGTTTAACGAGCTTCTTTATATTTTCACTAGCGCTATAGGTTATAACAAAGCTTTTTGACCTGTGGCAAGTTTTTCTGCGATTTATTTTACCCCTTGAGCGGCTCGTTCATCCCATCCCCCTGATTTTCCGTGTACAATCAGCGCCAATTTTATACCCGCTTGTGGAGTGAGTTTTGTCGCAGTTAAAGAATGATCGCTATTTGCGTGCCCTGTTAAAGCAACCTGTGGATATGACCCCGGTATGGATGATGCGCCAAGCCGGTCGTTACCTGCCAGAGTACCGTGAAGTGCGGGCGCAGGCAGGCGACTTTATGAGCCTGTGCAAGAATCCGGAACTGGCTTGTGAAGTCACCTTACAACCACTGCGCCGCTTTGAACTGGATGCAGCGATTCTGTTCAGCGACATTCTGACCATTCCAGATGCGATGGGATTAGGCCTGTATTTCGAAACCGGTGAAGGCCCACGTTTCAAAAAGCCGGTTACCAGCAAAGCCGATGTGGAGGCCCTGCCGCTGTTTGATCCTGAGCAGGAACTGGGTTACGTCATGGACGCCGTGCGTACCATCCGTAAAAACCTGCAAGGCGCCGTGCCGTTGATTGGTTTTTCCGGAAGCCCATGGACATTGGCCACCTATATGGTTGAAGGCGGGTCCAGCAAGGCGTTTACCAAAATTAAAAAAATGGCCTTTGCCGAACCGCAAACCTTGCACCTGCTGCTGGATAAGCTGGCTGACTCCGTGACCAGTTACCTGAATGCGCAAATTGCTGCCGGTGCCCAATCTGTGATGATTTTCGATACCTGGGGTGGCGTATTATCACCACGGGATTATGAACTGTTTTCACTGCAATATATGGCCAAAATTGTCGATGGCCTGACCCGTGAAGCAGATGGCCGCAAAGTACCGGTCACCCTGTTTACCAAAAATGGTGGCATGTGGCTGGAAAAAATTGCCGCAACCGGTTGTGATGCGGTGGGTCTGGATTGGACCATCAATATCGCCGATGCCAAAGCCCGGGTGGGTGACAAAGTGGCCCTGCAGGGCAATATGGATCCATCCATGCTTTACGCGCCGCCGGCACGCATCGAGGAAGAAGTACAAACGATTCTGGCCGGTTTTGGTCAAGGCAGCGGCCACGTGTTTAATCTGGGTCATGGCATTCATCCGGATGTACCGCCCGAACACGCCAAAGTATTTGTGGATGCTATCCACCGCTACAGTCAGCAATATCACAAATAAAAAAAGCGCCTGTTGGCGCTTTTTTTATATCGAGCATCTGATTACGCATCACGGGGAAGCCCTTTTTGCACTGTGCGCACCAATCGCTGCTGTTGACGGCTAGGTGCTATGCCTTGCCCGGCTTGCTGGCGCGCCAGTGCCCAATGGATATGCTCAGCCAGCAATTCATCTGCCAGCACAACTGCCGCTTGTAAAGCATCGACAATCCGTAGATCGGCTGGCGCATTGCCCAGCGCCACCGCCAGATTACGCCGCCAGCGCTGGTATCCGATGCGGCGAATAGGTGAACCTTCTGTCAGACGCAGAAAATCATCCTCATTCCAGCTCCATAAAGTCAGTAACGGCTGGTTCTTCAGCCACTTTCTGGCATTAAAGTCTGCCTCAGCAGTAATCGGTGCTTCGCGATTCCACGGACATACCAACTGGCAGTCATCACAACCATAAATGCGGTTCCCTAACAGTGGGCGTAACTCCGGCGGAATAGCTTCGTCTGACTCAATCGTCAGATAAGATATACATTTGCGCGCATCCACTACATAGGGGGCAACAATTGCTCCAGTGGGACACATGGTCAAACAGGCACTACAGCTACCGCATTGCTCTTGAAGCGGATCATCGGTGGGTAATGGCAGGCTAATCAGTAATTCACCCAGAAAAAACCAGCTCCCCGCCTCCTCATTCAGGGTTAGGGAATGTTTACCCGTCCAGCCGATGCCGGCCTTTTCCGCCAGCGCATGCTCCAACACCGGGGCGGAGTCTACAAATGGACGCAATATACAATCCGGCACCTGTTGCTGAATCAAATCGCCGAGCTTTTTCAGTTTGTTACGCAGCACCTTGTGGTAATCGCGGCCCAGCGCATAGCGACTGATATAGCCGCTGGACGCGTCAGCCAGCCCGGCAGCGAAGCTGGCATCAGGTGGTAAATAATCCAGTCGAACGCAAATAGCACGCAGGGTACCCGGTAACAAGTCGGCAGGGCGCGCACGCAACATACCGTGGCTTTGCATATAGTGCATTTGGCCGTGGTAACCATTATCCAGCCAATCTTGCAGGAATCTTTCGTGCCGTTTAAGGTCAACATCTGCAATACCGACCTGGGCGAAACCCAGTTCCTGGCCCCAGCATTTTATCTGCTGGGCAAATTCGGCAAGTTGAGAGGCGGACAGTGACGACATATGAGGTTCGGGCAGCGTTAAAAAACCACGCAAGGTTATCACAACTCATCTACCCGGCGCAGCAGGTTCGGGCCCAAGAACAAGCGGCGGCCGAAGCATGTGGGTTGAGCCTTTACCAACTGATGGAGCTTGCTGGACAGGCGGTCTTTGAGCATATTCAAGTTACCTATCCGGACAAGCGCCACTGGCTGGTGTGTTGTGGCAAAGGTAACAATGGCGGTGATGGCTGGGTGGTCGCACGTCTCGCTCATCAACAGGGATTACGGGTTGAGGTCTGGACTCTTTGCCCACCGGAACAACTCCGTGGCGACGCCGCTCAGGCTTATCGCAACTACCTGGCTGCAAGCGGCACCGCGCCACAAATAGCAGCGCCCCAGCATTGGCGCGGCGAACTAATCGTCGATGCCATTTTAGGCAATAATGTGCAGGGACCCGTGCGCGAACCGCAATTATCCGCGATTAACTGGATCAACCAACAAACCGAGAAGGTCGTGTCCATCGATCTGCCCTCCGGATTGGCCGCGGATAGCGGCGCGACTGTTCCGGTAGCGATACAGGCTGACAGCACAATAACACTGGTGGCCCACAAACTGGCTCCACTAACCGGCGCTGGCAGGCAACTTGCCGGCCAAATCACATTAGCCTCACTGACTATTCAGGATGCGTTTGCCAGACTCGCTGCACCTGTCGCGCAGCATTTTAACTGGCGGGACTTACCGATATTACCGGCCAGATCCAGGCATGCGCACAAGGGCAATCACGGCCACCTGTTGTGTGTCGGCAGCCACCGGGGAATGCCTGGTGCGCTGGCATTGAGTGGCGAAGCCGCACTGCGTAGTGGCGCAGGTTTAGTCAAGTTAGATTCAGTGGCGGAACATTTGCCGATATATGCCAGCAGGCGTGCCGAATGGCTGCTTGGTACAGAACAAGACCTTAGTCAGGATCTGAGCTGGATGAGCACACTCCTGCTTGGACCGGGGCTGGGTCAGAGTGATTGGAGCAGCAAATTATTCGAACAATGCCTGCAATTCATCACCCGAAATCCGCTACCGCTGTTAATCGATGCCGATGGGTTAAATCTGTTGGCCGACAGCCCACAAACATTGAGTCACGACTGTGTGCTGACCCCGCACCCTAAAGAAGCAGCACGTTTGCTGGGCTGTTCCGTTGCGCAAATAGAAAGGGATCGCCTGCAGGCCGCCATCAATATCGCCCGCAAGTATCAGGCTATCTGTCTGTTAAAAGGTGCCGGTACGATTATCACCGATGGTGACCAACATTTTGTCTGTGCCGGTGGCAATCCGGGTATGGCTGTGGCGGGTATGGGCGATGTGCTTAGCGGCATTATTGCCGGACTCATGGCGCAGGGATTAACGGCATTCGACGCGGCGTTGTTTGGCTGTGCGGTGCACGCCGAAGCAGCAGACAGAATCGCCCGCAATCGTGGTGAACGTGGTATCCTTGCCGCCGACTTATTTGATCAACTACCTGTATTAATTAATCATGCAGTTACAACGCACACTTCCCAATGAACAGGCCACGCTGGCCCTGGCTGCTGAACTGGCCGGTCACATCCGTAGCGCAACCAATATCTACCTGCACGGCGATCTCGGCGCGGGTAAAACCTGTTTCAGCCGGGGATTCATACAGGCGTTAGGCCATAAAGGTAATGTCAAAAGCCCCACATACACGCTGGTTGAGCCTTATCAGTTAGAAAATTGGCGGGTATCCCACTTTGATCTTTACCGTTTGGCAGACCCGGAAGAATTGGAATTTATGGGCATTCGTGATTATTTTGAAAATGATTGCCTGAATTTGATAGAGTGGCCAGAGAAAGGTCTGGGTATTTTGCCTGCCGCGGATGTGGAGATTACCATTCAGATTGTCGGTGATGGCAGAGTAGCCAGTCTGGTAAGTCATAGTCCAATTGGTGAGCAGTTACTTACAGAAATAAAATAATAATGATGATAGCGCGCTTGGGTCGAAGTTTACGTTTATTAGGGAGTCTGTTGCTATGCTGCGGACTGCTTTGCTCGTCTGCATTCGCGAATAAAATCAACGGCGTGCGTGTATGGCCGTCACCGGACAACACGCGGGTGGTGTTAGATTTAGCCGATACCCCCAGTTACAGCTACTTTTCCCTGACAGGTCCGGATCGGTTAGTAATTGATTTGGACAACGTCAAACAACGTTTCGATTTTTCCAAATTACAGGCCGACAGCCCGCTGATTAAACGCATCCGTCACAGCGGTGCCAAGGATAAAAATTCTGTACGTGTGGTGCTGGATTTAACCCAGGAAGTGGCAGTGCAGGTTTTTGCCCTGAAACCCACAGAACCCTATGGCAACCGGCTGGTTATCGATATCAGTGAGGCAAAAACCAGCAACCCGGTCACCACCGCAGCGGCACCCACCATTACCCATCATGCGGATGAGGCGCCGCTGCGCGATATCATCGTCGCCATCGATGCCGGCCATGGTGGCGAGGATCCGGGCTCGATTGGCTACAGTGGCAGCTATGAAAAGCACGTAACGCTGGCCATCGCCAAAGAGTTGGCCAGCCTGATCGATAAAGAGCCGGGTATGAAAGCCGTGCTGGTGCGCAAAGGCGATTACTACGTAGGCTTTAACAAACGTACCGACATTGCCCGCAAAGCCGGCGCTGATTTATTCATTTCCATACATGCCGATGCCTTTACCACCCCGCAACCCAAAGGCGGCTCAGTATGGCTACTGTCCATGCGCCGGGCTAATTCAGAGTTGGGGCGAATGCTGGAACAACGGGAAAAACACTCCGAATTACTTGGTGGTGTCGCCGAAGTGATTCAGGATACCGAAAATGAAAAGTACCTGACGCAGGCGTTACTGGATATGTCGATGGATAAGGCCATGGCGACCAGCTTTGACATTGGTAACGAAGTAATCCGCGAACTGGGCCGTATTACCAAAATGCATAAGCGCGAACCACAGTTTGCCAGTTTGGCCGTGCTCACCTCGCCAGATATCCCTTCGCTACTGGTCGAAACCGGATTTATTTCCAATCCGACCGAAGAAAAAAACCTGAATTCTGCCAGTCACCGTAAAAAACTCGCAGAGTCCATCTATAAAGCGGTGAAAAGTCACTTTAACCGTATGCCTCCTGATGGCACCTTGTGGGCCAAAGCACAACGCAACAATCTGCAACACAAGGTGCGCAGAGGTGAGTCTTTATCGGTACTGGCGCAAAAATACAATGTGTCGGTCGATACGATTAAATTAGCTAATCAACTGAATACTGACGTGCTGCGCATCGGCCAGGTTCTGACCATTCCCCGTAGTTAATATGCCCATACAAATCCTGCCAGCGATGCTGGCAAACCAGATTGCTGCCGGTGAGGTGGTCGAACGACCTGCCTCCGTAGTCAAAGAATTGGTTGAAAACAGCCTGGATGCCGGTGCCGATAAAATCGAGATTGAAGTTGAACGGGGTGGGCATAAGCGCATTCTGATCCGCGATAACGGTAGTGGGATCAGTCAGCATGAATTGGTGCTGGCGCTGTCACGCCATGCCACCAGTAAGATATCCAGTCTGGATGATTTAGAACAAATCATGAGTATGGGCTTTCGTGGCGAGGCACTGGCCAGTATCAGTTCAGTATCGCGCCTGACCCTGACCTCTCGCACTGCCGGGCAAGAGGCAGCGTGGCAGGCCTACGCCGAAGGTCGTGATATGCAGGTGCAAATTCAGCCTGCGGCGCACCCGGTCGGGACCAGTGTTGACGTGCAGGATCTGTTTTTTAATACCCCGGCACGGCGTAAATTTTTGCGTGCAGAGAAAACCGAGTTTACCCATATTGACGAATGGCTACGGCGTATCGCATTGGCGCGCTACGACGTGCAATTTAGCCTGCGGCATAACGGCAAAACAGTGCGCCGTTACCCCAAAATCAACCAACCGGACGATCAACGTAAACGGGTTGCGGCAATTTTAGGGGCAACCTTCGCCAGTGATGCGCTGGATATCAACAGCCACTACGAAAGCATGCAGTTGCAGGGCTATTTGCATGCTAATCGCAGTGGCGAACTGGACGTGCAATATTTTTATGTCAACGGTCGGGTGATGCGCGACAAGCTGATCCACCATGCGGTGCGTCAGGCGACAGCGGAAATGTATGGCGACAACCACCAACTGGCCTATGTAATGTATTTACGCTTGCCTCCCCAGGAAGTAGATATCAACGTGCACCCAGCCAAGCATGAAGTGCGCTTCCATCAGGCCAGACAGGTACACGATTTCATTTACCGGGCTATCATCGACATGTTGCAACAGGAAAGCTGCCTGAATAGTGAACCGGCCGCGCGTGAAATGACATTACCGGAACCAAACCACAGTTACATCACGCCTATTCGCGAGCAGTCTGTGGCTAGTTATGGCGGGGCATCTTCCTCTGCTACTCCGTCTGCGCCCATCCGTTCTCAGTCAACCCCTGCCGCAAAAGCCAGTCAATACCAGGCACTGCTGCAAAGCGCTGGCAAAGGATATGCAGAGATGGACTGGATGCTGGCTAACGGTGATACCTTGTTGGTGACCTTGCCAGAGGTACGGCAATGCAGCGCGTGGAAGTTATTGACCATGTACCATCAACATCTGATCGAAACAAATGAACTGACCTCACAGCCCCTGCTAATGCCTTTATCGATCGGCCTGACGGATGCTCAGTGGACGGTCGCGCAGCAAAACTGCGAACAATTAAAACAGCAAGGCGTGCATTTTTTGCTGCATGAGCAACGCCTGATTTTGCGTCAGGTGCCGGCCTACCTGCGCCAACTGGACTGGGCCACAGCCATTGATGCGCTATTGCAGGCACCCGGTGACTCACTGCCATCTTCGTTGCAACAGGCTAGAGTGAATATCAGCAAGTCGCTGTTGGTACCGGTATGGCATTGGGCACAACGCCACTTCGACGTACAATGGCCGGCTAAATTACGTGAACTGAGTAAACCGGTTCATCTTGCGGAGCATGACTAAGGTGTCTATATCCCAACCCACCGCCATCGCATTGATGGGGCCCACTGCCAGCGGAAAAACCGCACTGGCTATTGAATTAGTGCAACAGGCCAATTGTGAAATCATCAGTGTCGACTCGGCACTGATTTACCGGGATATGGATATCGGCACTGCCAAACCCAATGCCGAAGAACAGCGACTGGCACCCCATCGCCTAATCGATATCAAAGACCCGGCAGAGGTTTATTCGGCAGCAGATTTTCGTCGTGATGCGTTACAAGCCATGGATGAGATTAGTGCTAAGGGCAAAGTACCGCTGTTAGTCGGCGGGACGATGATGTATTTCAAAGTGCTGCTGGAAGGCATCTCGCCCTTACCGGAAGCGGACGCACAGATACGCCAGCAGATCGAACAACAAGCTGCCGAACACGGCTGGCAATACCTGCACGACGAGCTGCAAAAATGCGACCCGGTTGCCGCTGCACGTATTCACCCAAACGATCCACAGCGCTTAACCCGCGCTCTGGAAGTGTTTCGCCTAACCGGTCATTCACTGACAGCATTGACGGAGCAGAAGGGAGAGCCACTTTCGTACAATTTGAAACAATTTGCGATCGCCCCAACCGAGCGCGCCGTATTGCATCAGCGTATAGAACAACGATACGATCAAATGTTAGCGCAAGGCTTTGAAAATGAAGTCAAAAACCTTCGCATGCGTGGCGATTTACATCTAAACTTGCCGTCTATGCGCTGTGTTGGCTATCGCCAAATGTGGGAATATCTGGATAACAAGTATGACCACGATGAAATGCGCTACCGTGGTATAGTCGCCACGCGCCAATTGGCAAAAAGACAAATGACGTGGTTGCGAGGCTGGTCTGATATTCAATGGTTAGATACGTTTGCCGATATAAGCAAAAACGCAGACTTGATAATCGCAAATTCGTCTATATAGTAGTGGCATCTGATTGAATTTTAATCGGAATGTAAAAAATCATAATAATTATCCAAGGATAAAAGAAAATGGCAAAGGGGCAATCTTTACAAGACCCATTCCTGAACGCACTACGCAAAGAGCGTATCCCTGTTTCAATTTACCTAGTGAATGGGATCAAGTTGCAAGGTCAGGTGGAGTCGTTTGACCAATTCGTTATCTTGCTTAAAAACACTGTCAGTCAGATGGTTTATAAGCACGCCATTTCAACGGTCGTACCTTCACGACCTATCCAGATGGTTGCGCCGACTAATGCAAACTCGGATAATGACCAGGAGTAATAAGGTCATTAGGAGATAATGTTTGTTTGACCGTTATGAGTCAGGTGAACAAGCTGTATTAGTCCACATCGAATTTTCCGATGAAAACAGCAGAGAAGACCTGCATGAATTGCAAATGTTGGTTGACTCTGCTGGCATTCAGACCCTCGACGTAGTCACCGGGTCGCGACAAGCTCCCCACCCCAAATATTTTGTTGGTTCAGGCAAAGCCGAAGAGATAGCCAATGCGGTGCGCGCCTGTGATGCACAAGTGGTGATATTTAATCACGCGTTGTCGCCATCTCAGGAACGCAACTTGGAACACCTGTGTAAGTGCAAGGTGATTGATCGCACTGGTCTGATTTTGGATATTTTTGCCCAGCGAGCCCGCACTCACGAGGGTAAATTGCAGGTCGAACTGGCACAGCTACGACACATTTCTACCCGTTTGGTACGAGGCTGGACTCACCTGGAACGTCAAAAAGGCGGGATTGGTCTGCGCGGACCGGGTGAAACCCAGTTAGAAACCGACCGGCGTTTACTACGTGAACGGATCAAATCTATCCTTAAGCGTCTGGAAAAGGTAGAAAAGCAACGGGAAAATGGACGACGGGCACGGAATCGGGCGGAGATCCCAACGGTCTCGCTGGTTGGCTATACCAACGCAGGCAAATCCACCTTATTTAATAGTCTGACTAACGCTGATGTGTATGCGGCCGATCAATTGTTTGCCACACTGGATCCAACCCTGCGGAAAGTGACTTTACAGGATGTCGGCCCGGCTATTTTGGCCGACACCGTTGGTTTTATCCGTCACCTCCCCCATGATCTAGTTGCGGCATTTAAGGCAACGCTACAGGAAACCCGCGAAGCAGACTTATTGTTGCATGTGGTGGACTATTCCGATGAACAAGTCATGGAAAACATCGGGCAGGTGGAAGAGGTGCTGACAGAGATTGGTGCCGGAGAAATTCCCCAGTTGATGATTTGTAACAAAATTGACCGCATGGAAGGCGTGGCAGCCAAGATTGATCGTAATGAAGACGGCCGCCCTTACCGGGTCTGGGTTTCCGCCAGAGAGAGGCTAGGACTAGATTTAGTTTTACAGGCGTTGTCTGAGTGTTTATCCGCATCCATGGTGCAGTATCGCTTGCGCATACCGCCCGCGGAAGGAAAACTACGGGGTAGTTTGTTCCATTTAAATTGTATTGCCGCCGAGTCGTACGCTGAAGACGGCGATTGGCTGGTCGATGTTCGGATGCCAAGTACTGAATGGCATCGACTAAATAAACAGCATGACGGTAATCTCAACAGTTTTATCATTCGTAATCAGTAACAGTATTTTTAATTAACGGAGAAAGGCATGGCCTGGAACGAGCCGGGAGGCAATAACAATAAAGATCCGTGGAACAATCCACGTGGTGGCGATCAGGGTCCACCGGATCTGGATGAAGTCTTTAAGAAGCTGTTTGCCAAATTTGGCGGCAATAAATCCGGTGGTAGCAGTACCGGTAGCGCTACCTTTGCGATCATCGCCTTACTGTTGGCCGCGTTCTGGGGCTTAAGTGGTTTCTATACCGTCAAAGAAGCCGAGCGCAGCGTATTACTGACCTTCGGTAAGTTCAGTGACATCGTCGAGCCGGGTCTGCGCTGGAAAGCGACCTTTATTCAAAAGCAGATTCCCATCGACATCAATACCGTGCGCAGCAAAGCGTCATCTGGCAGCATGCTGACCGAAGATCAGAATCTGGTCACGGTAGAAATGGAAATTCAGTACATCGTGCTGGACCCATATAAATACATTTTTGCCACCACTGAGCCTGAAGTCAGCCTGAGCCATGCGCTAGACGCGGCCATTCGATACGTAGTCGGTCACTCTAAGCTGGATAGTCTGTTAACGCAGGGTAAAGAAGTAGCACGTCAGATGGTGTGGGAAGAGTTAAACCGCATAATCGAGCCTTACGATTTAGGCCTGGCTATCGAAGACGTCAACTTCCGTAACGTTCGTCCACCGGCGGCTGTTAAGGAAGCATTCGATGATGCCATCGCCGCACAAGAAGACGAGCAAACCTATATTCGTCAGGCCGAAGCCTATTCCCGTGCCATCGAGCCAGAAGCCCGTGGTCAGGTTAGCCGTATGCTGCAGGAAGCAGAGGCTTACAAACAGCGCGTAACATTGGAAGCGGAAGGTGAAGTGGCCCGTTTCCTGTCGTTATTGCCTCAGTTCGAAGCGGCACCAGAAGTGACCCGTCAACGTCTTTACTTAGAGACGCTGGAACAGGTGTACAGCAATACCAGTAAGATCATGGTCGACAGTGGTAAAGGCGGAAACAACATGATGTATCTGCCATTGGATAAGATTCTGGAGCGCCAGAACAACACCTCCAGCACTATTCCGCGTTCTAACAGCGTGACAGAGTCAACGCTGGAAGCGCTGCGCAATGCGAATACCACCAACAGCCGTCCGGTTACCTCAAGCCGCGATGCGGTACGTACAGGGAGAAATTAACATGAGATTTTTTAGTTTATTTCTTGCAGTAGTGCTGCTGGCCCTGACCATGGGCTCACTGTTCGTGGTCGAGGAAGGCGAGCGTGGTATCGTCATTCAGTTCGGAAAAGTGCGAAAAGACGATAGCGGGCAAACTGTCGTTTACGAACCGGGTCTGCATTTCAAGGTTCCTTTGTTTGACCGCGTGCGTCTGTTAGATGCTCGTATCCAAACTCTGGATGACCAGGCAGACCGCTTCGTGACCGCCGAGAAAAAGGATCTGTTGGTAGACTCCTACATTAAATGGCGCGTAAAAGACTTCGCTAAGTACTATCTGGCTACCGGCGGGATTTCGTCGCGCGCCGAAGTGCTGTTAAAGCAAAAAGTTATCAACGGCCTGCGTAGCGAGTTTGGTACCCGTACCATTGAAGAGATCGTTTCTGGCGAACGTTCAGAATTAATGGAACAGGCACTGATTCAGGCGTCTGAAAGTTCCGACCAACTGGGTGTGGAAATTGTCGATGTACGCGTTAAGCAGATTAACCTGCCGGGCGAAGTCAGCGACAGCATCTATAACCGTATGCGTACCGAACGTAGCACGGTAGCCAAAGAGCACCGTTCAAAAGGTCAGGAACAGTCTGAGATCATTCGTTCAAATATTGATGCGAAGGTCACGGTTATGCTGGCTGACGCGGAGCGTCAGGTGCGTGAGCTGCGCGGTGCTGGTGATGCACAGGCTGCACAAATTTATGCCGATGCGTACAACCGCAATCCGGAGTTCTACAGCTTCCTTCGCTCTATGGATGCCTATCGCAACAGCTTTAAAGACAAGCAGGACGTGCTGATCCTGCAACCAGACAGCGAATTCTTCCATTACATGAAGAACGCCAAAGGCAAATAAGGTACAGGGTCAGCAATGCTGACCCTTTTCTTTTCCCAACAATTCCCTACAACTTCATGAACTATAAACACTTTTATCAACGCTTTTTGCAGGCAAACCTTGGCAAGCAACACTTTGCCTGCCATAGCCATTATTATTGGCCCGATGTGACCCGTGACGCCATGCTCGACTATTGGGACGATTCCGCCCGTTACGTAGACGAGAAATGGCAATACTTTTTCCAGCACAAGGTGCCAGCGCTTCAGCAACACATTGCCAGACACCTAAACACCGGTTTACCTGAGCAAATTGTGTTTGCCCCTAATACCCATGAATTGCTTTACCGGATTCTGACCTGTCTTGAGTCAGACAAGGCGCTGCGGATATTAACTTCAGACAGTGAGTTTCATAGTTTCACGCGTCAGAGCCAGCGCTTAGTCGAAGCCGGTAAAATTGAACTGACCAAAATACCGACCCAACCGTTTGCCAATTTTAGTCAACGCTTTATTCAGGCCGCCGATGCCGGCAATTACGATCTCGTGTTCGTCAGCCAGGTCTTTTACAACTCTGGCGTTGTATTCGACGGAGTTGTTGAGTTGGTAAGTCGATTACGCGAGACCAACACGTTAATTGTGATTGATGGCTATCACGGCTTTATGGCCATGCCCATCGATCTGTCCGCCATTGCCGACCGGGTATTTTTCCTTGCGGGTGGTTACAAATATGCTCAGGGTGGTGAGGGAGGCTGTTTTGCCCATGTACCAACCTACAGGAACTGGCGCCCTGAATTTACGGGTTGGTATGCCGAATTTGGCGCGTTGCAGGCGGCCCGGGCAGAGCAGGTACAATATGCCAGCAATGGCATGTCACTGGCAGGGGCCACGATGGATTTCGCGCCACTTTACCGCATGTTGGCAGTCATGGATTTATTCCAACAACAGCAACTGTCGGTCAAGCAGATTCATCAACATATTCAACAGTTGCAACAGGCTTTCCTGCAGGCACTGGCACGCCACCCGCATCCGTTATTAAATGCAGCGCGCCTTTTAAAAAACGGCGATAACCCCCACGGACACTTCCTCACCTTTGAACTGGATAGCCCCGAGCAAACGGCAAAACTGGCCACGTTTTTGCGCGAGCAGCATATTCTGACTGATTATCGCGGTAACCGTCTGCGCTTTGGTTTTGCTCTCTATCACGATCCCAGCGACTATGATTTTTCCTGTCTGGAGAAAGACTTATGAGCGACAGCCTGATATTTGCCATCGGCCTGGTACTGATTATCGAAGGAATCGGTCCGATGTTATTCCCCAATCGCTGGCGCAGTTATATGCAAAAACTAGCCGGTCAGAATGGCAGTGAATTACGCATGCTTGGCGGGGTGATGGTCGTCATCGGTCTGATGATTTTATGGTATCTGCAGTAAAAAAGGCCGACAAACGGATGATCATTGGCGGTGATTCTTGTAAAATCGCCGCCTAATTTTTCCACTGTTTTTTCATCATGGCTAAGAATGTTGTCGTTCTCGGCACCCAATGGGGTGACGAAGGTAAAGGTAAAGTTGTTGATTTGCTTACGGATAAAGCACAATACGTAGTGCGTTATCAGGGTGGTCACAACGCAGGTCACACATTGGTCATCAACGGTGAAAAAACCGTGTTGCACCTTATTCCCTCCGGTATTTTGCGTGATAACGTCAAATGCGTTATCGGCAATGGCGTAGTTCTCAGCCCGGAAGCGCTGATGAAAGAAATCAAAATGCTCGAAGATCGTGGCGTACCTGCCAAAGAGCGTCTGGTAATTTCTGAAGCCTGCCCATTGATTCTGCCTTACCACGTTGCGCTCGACATGGCTCGTGAAAAAGCACGTGGCAGCAAAGCTATCGGCACCACTGGCCGCGGTATCGGTCCGGCCTACGAAGATAAGGTAGCGCGTCGTGGTCTGCGCGTGGGTGACTTGTTCTGTATGGACAGCTTCGCCGCCAAACTGAAAGAAATCGTTGAGCTGCATAATTTTACCCTGACGCAATACTACAAAGTTGACCCAGTCGACTTTGATCAAGTGTTAGCCGACGTCACTGCCATCGCCGATACCATCAAAGCCATGGTCGTCGACGTGACAGATTTACTCGACAAGGCCCGTCAAAATGGTGATGCCATTATGTTCGAAGGCGCACAAGGCACATTGCTGGATATCGACCACGGTACGTATCCATACGTAACGTCATCCAACACCACCGTCGGTGGTGTCGCCACTGGCGCAGGTTTCGGACCATTGCACCTGGATTACGTACTGGGTATCGTCAAAGCCTACACCACGCGTGTAGGGTCTGGTCCATTCCCGACCGAGTTAGACGATGCAGTGGGTGAGCATTTAGGCACCAAAGGTCATGAATTTGGCGCCACCACAGGACGTAAACGCCGTACAGGTTGGTTCGATGCGGTTGCCATGAAACGCGCAGTGCAAATCAACTCCATCAGCGGCTTCTGTTTGACCAAGCTGGATGTACTGGATGGTCTGGACAGCCTGAAAATTTGCGTCGGTTACAAATTCCCAGATGGCAGCATTAAAGATGTGCCGCCTATGGCTGCAGAAGGCTACGAAATTGTCGAGCCGGTGTATGAAGAGATGCCAGGCTGGCAGGATAACACCTTTGGTGTCAAAGCCGTTGCCGACCTGCCACAGGCGGCGCGTAACTACATTAAACGCATTGAAGAACTGACAGGCGTGCCGGTGGATATCATCTCAACTGGTCCGGATCGGGTTGAAACCATCATCGTACGTCATCCGTACAACGTGTAACATTCTGAAAAGGTCGCCTCGGCGGCCTTTTTTGTTGCTTGCGAATTTGTCTCAGGTTGGTCACAATCGCAGCAATTATCTTCTGCACGGCCCTGACATCAAGTGGAAATCAGCAACCTAATCAACCAGTTACGTAGTCGTTTTCATCAGGGTGTGACGCGCCCGTTGGCTTGGCGTAAACAACAGTTACAGCAACTTCGCAAACTGCTTACCGACAACGAGCAGGCCATTAGCGCTGCGTTGCATGCAGATTTGGGTAAGTGCCACAGCGAAGCCTGGTTATCCGAGACAGGTTTTCTGCTCAGTGATATCGACCACACCCTCAGTCATTTAAACAAATGGTCTAAACCGCGCAGGGTCTCTACCCCACTAGTCGCGCAGCCGGGCAATAGCTATATGCAGCCAGAGCCCAAAGGCGTCGTACTGATTATCGGCGCGTGGAATTATCCGCTACAATTAACCCTGGCACCGCTGGTCGCTGCCATCGCGGCTGGAAACTGTGCCGTATTGAAGCCCTCTGAACTCGCTGCACATACCGATAAATTAATCGCAGAATTATTGCCCGCCTATCTGGACAGAGACTGCTTTGCCGTAGTGCAGGGTGGCGTCGAGCCCACCACAGCCCTGCTGGCTGAGCAGTTTGATCATATTTTCTATACCGGTGGCGAAGCAGTCGGCAAAATCGTGATGCGCGCCGCCGCCGATTACCTTACCCCGGTAACACTGGAATTAGGTGGTAAAAGCCCCTGTGTGGTGGATAGTGACACAAACCTCAGGGTCACTGCGGATCGTATCGTCTGGAGTAAATGGATGAACGCCGGGCAAACGTGCGTGGCGCCGGATTATGTGCTGGTCGAAAAAGTGTTTGTGCCTAAATTACTGGATGCGATTAAAGACAGCTTAAAACGCTTCTATGGTGACGATCCAAGACAGAGTCAGGACTATGGGCGAATCATTAATCTGCGTCATTTTGAGCGTTTGCAAGGCTATCTTGAGGGGCAAAACGTAGTACATGGTGGGCAGACCGACCCGGAAAGCCGCTATTTCTCCCCGACCATCGTACTGGAGCCAGACTGGTACAGCCCTGTTATGCAACAGGAAATCTTTGGCCCGATACTGCCCATTGTGAGCATTGAACACATTGCTGATGCGGCCGCCTTTATAAATCAGCGCCCCAAACCACTGGCCATGTATATCTACAGCAACCAGTCCCAATTAAGCAAACAGCTAATTGCACAAACCAGTGCAGGCAGTGTTTGTGTTAATGATGGAATGATGTTTATGGCCAATCCGGGGTTACCGTTTGGCGGAGTGGGTAACAGTGGTATGGGCGCCTACCATGGTCAGTTTGGCTTCGATACCTTTAGTCACCTCAAGGCAGTGATGAAACGGCGTTTCATCTTCGATATACCACTACGCTATCCCCCCTTTAGCGACAGCAAGCTCTCTATTTTGCGTAAACTTTTATAGGTCATCGAATATGCAGCACACCTACCCCTTTCATTTGGCTATCCCGGTCGATGATCTGAGTAAAGCCGAAGTTTTTTATGGTGAATTATTAGGTTGTGAGCAGGGCCGTCGCGATACGCACTGGATCGACTGGAACCTATACGGTCATCAACTGGTGACCCATCAGGTCAGCCAAATGCCCTATTCACCGGCGTTCAACCCGGTGGATGCCAAAGCCGTACCCGTGCCCCATTTTGGTGTGGTACTGCCGATGGATAGCTGGCAGGCACTGGCCGACAAACTGCAGGCAGCAAACATAGACTTTATTATTGAGCCCTATGTGCGGTTTAAAGGACAGGTGGGCGAGCAGGCAACCATGTTCTTTCTTGACCCTGCTGGCAATGCATTGGAATTTAAAGCGTTCGCCGATATTTCACAATTATTCGCGCACTGAGTTCTTGGCGCTGGTTAACGTGTCCAGCAGTTGACGGACTAACTCAGGCAAAGTATCCAGATGACCGTCTTTTACCGCCATTTCAACCTCAATGGCTTTTTCCGAGATAAGACGGAAGCCAAAAAACTGCGCAGAGCCGGCTAAACGGTGGGCTAACTGCGCAATCACCTGCCAGTTTTGCTGGTCGAGTAAGGCGCTCAGTTGATTCTTCTCTGTCTCCAATCGGGCAATGAAGGTTTGTTGCAGATCGCTGGTATCCACTTCATTTAACTGCCTGACCATCTGCGCCTGGTCCAAACCGGATGAGAACAACTCCAGCATCAGTGCAACCATCTGCTCCCGTTCTATTGGTTTGCGCAGGTAGCCGTTAAAGCCAATCGCCCGGTAATGCTTGATATCACTCACCATGGCATTGGCGGTTATCGCAACAATCGGTTTAATGCACCCCAGCTCGCGAAGCTCACGGAATGTCTGTAACCCATCCTTTTGCGGCATTTGAATATCCAGCAGCACCACATCAGGCTGATGGTTCACATACAGCTCAATGGCCTCAAAACCATTTTGTGCCGCCAGAACCCGCAGACCCAGGCGCTTTAACAAGCGCTCAATCAAGCGGCGGTTATCCGGATGGTCTTCAGCCAGTAGCACACAGCCTGATAGTTCTGGTAAGGCTTGCGAGGGACTGATACTTGGAAGCTCACTGGCATGCTCCACCAGTGTTAGCGGAATACTAAAGGTAAAAATACTGCCTTTATTCGGTGCACTGGTGACACGCAGTTCACCGTCCATCAAATTCACCAACTGGCGTGAAAGCGCCAGGCCCAGCCCAGACCCACCAAAGCGGCGGTTAATGCTGCTATCGCCCTGTGAGAAGGTTTCGAAAATACGTTTTTGATGTTCTTCTGTCATGCCGATGCCGGTATCGACAACGTTAAACAGCAGTCGGTTGTCCTGCAATGAGACAATTACATCGACGCTCCCCTGCTGGGTAAACTTGAGCGCGTTGGAACACAGGTTAATTAACACCTGTTTGAGGCGCAAACCATCCACATGGGCAACCAGCTTCACAGGTAATTGACTGATCATGCGGAAGGTTAACCCTTTGGCTTCGGCCTGACTGGTGAACATATCGCGCACATCAGTAAGTAGCGCCTGAATATCCTGCTCATGAGGCTCTAACTCAAGCTTATTCTGCTCGATACGGGTGACGTCAAGTATATCATTCAACAGTGCCAGCAAATGACGACTGTGGTTATGAATACGCGCCACTTCCTGCTTAATACTGCTCTCTTCCACATCACCATGGATAATCGCTTCAGCATGGCCAATAACCGAGGTCAGCGGCGTGCGAATTTCATGGCTCATATTGGCAAGAAATTCGCTTTTTACCCGGTTAGCTAACGCCAGCTTGCGAGATTCCTCGCGAATCGCCTCGGTTTTTTCTGCCACCTGTGACTCCAGCTGGGATACAAACAGGCGTTGACGTTCAATCTCAGCCTGATTGATGCGATGTCTGAAATGGATATAAGCCTGCACAAGTAGTAAGCCGAGTATTGCATAAACCCCAAACATCCAACCAGTCAGCCAAAATGGCGTACCGATGGTGAGTTTGACAGCGAGTTCGTTCTCGTAGTAGAGGTTATTCTTTAACGCCGGTCGCACACGGAAAACATAATCGCCACCACTAAGGTTGGTATACATCACCGCATTGGAGTTGCCATTATCCAGCCACTCGTCGTCCAGCCCCTCCAACTTATAGTAGTAGCGAATACGCCGTGCACTGTTCAAATCAAGGGTGGAAAATTCAAACTTAATGTAGTTTTGGTCTGGCGCCAGTTGAATATTATTGCTGGGTAAAATGGCCTCATCCCGAACATTGCGCTGGCCAATAAGCTCAAAGTTAGTCAACACGGTTGGACTGTTTAATTCTCGTTCCTGAACCAGACTCGGGTTGAAATAATGGATACCATCACGGCTGGATAAGTAAATTGTGCCATCGCTACTCTGCGCCACCAGGTTGACGTAATAGCGCGAACCAGATAACCCGTCAGATTTATCAAATACTTCGACTTCACTGCTGTCCGGATAAAATTTAATCACACCGGTATGGCTTATTAACCAAAGATTTCCTGCAGCATCACCCTTAATAAAGTGCACGCCAAAGTTATCCGACAGAATCTGCTGACCATATTCAGTGAACGTGCCGTTCTGCTCATTTAACTGGTACAAACCTGTACGGGTGCCAACCCAGATTTTGTCTCTGTCATCCTGAAAAATACTGTAGATATAATTCATCGACGAGCCACTGTTACGCTTACCGTCTACATAAAAGCAACGAAACTCACCAAAGATATTCGCTTCCACACAGACGCCACTTTCGGTCCCCACCCACATGCGTCCCTGTCTGTCCTGATAGAGTTCGACAATAGTATCAACCGGTAAACTAAGCGGATTTTTCGGTTCGGCCTGCACATGCAATAGTGGCTTATCCGGTGCCAACATCAGGAAAATGCCAAGGCGTGTGGCAATCCAGAATTTTCCTTGTGGGGTAAAGTGCAAATGGATAATCGAGGTGAATAACTCCGGATGCATGCTCCCTGGGGGAGGCTCGTATTTGACCGGCTTTCCATCTTCCGTAAGGTAATAAAGATGAGTTTTGTTGGTGAACCACAGTGTTCCATTTGGCGCGATTGCCATGCGGTGCACCGACAAGTCCTGCATCGCGTCAACATTGGCAAAATCACTGATGGTGTTAGTCGGTTTATGCCAGTTCAGTATGCCTGCACTACTGGTACCAAACAGCACATTCTCATCATCTCTGACCAGCACCGAATAGGTGGCTTTTAGGCGGCTGTCGCGGCGCAGACGTGGATCATTTATCAGCTTAAAACTGGTTTGACGGCTGATTTTATAAATACCCTGCCCTTCACAGCTTAACCAGATATTATTTTGCCGATCTTCAAATAGCGCTTGTGCACAGCTGTCATCAAAATTCAGTGGAACTTTACGTAGCACCGGATCTTGTAGGGTGAAGGAGTAAACCCCATAGCCGGAAGATACCCAATATTGGTCAAAATGGGTTTTCAGCAGAGCCTGCACAGGCCCTAGTGTTTCCTCATTTTCAGCGTATAGACGCATAAATTTACGTGTCTGGGGGTTAAATAGCGTTACACCATCATGGGTCCCCAAAACGATTCGGCCATCATCAGTTGCGAGTAAGTGTCTGACTTTGTTTTCTGCATCTGGTTTGGTTGATGTGCTGGGACGATAATATTCGAAGGTTAATGTGGACTTACGCACTTTGTTTAAGCCGTTGTCCGACCCAATCCAGATTTCATCCGGCGAGGTCTGCAACATATCCCAGATTCGCACACTGGACGTGCCTTCTGATGAAATCACAGAGCCAGGGAAACGGGTGAAAGTTTTGGTTGCCCGATTAAACAGGTTTAACCCACTGGTGAGTGTACCGACCCAAATATCATTATCTGCGTCAACAAAGACACTCTGTACATAGGCATCACTAACCGATGCAAGATCGGCTCGGTCGTACACAAAGTTCTCTGCCTGATGCAGCGCTGGCGACATGTGAGTCAGGCCACTACCCCAGCCCCCTACCCAGATATCCCCATCGTGATCGATGGCCAGATTGCCACTGTTATTATGCGGAATATAAAATGGTTGCGGTTGCTCGCGACGATAATTGACGACATTTTTACCGTCATAACGCAACACACCATCATAGGCAGTGCCGAACCACAAAAAGCCCTGCTGATCCTGTGCGATGGAAAAGATTATGGAACTGGAAAAGCCGTCATTTTCGTTCAGTAATTCCACATCATATTCATCAGCACCCGCCATGCCGCTGCAAAGCAGTACACTTAGAAGCAGAAGATGACAAATGAATCGAACAGCGAACACATGAAGTCCTTGTATATCAGCGGGCAATCCCAGCCAGTGTTTGAACAGAAAATGACAATTGCACCTGTTGCAACCAGTTTATCGTCATTAATTCAAAATGTTAAAACATCTTTTGGCACATATCTCAGGCAATAAAAAAAGGAACCCGGAGGTTCCTTTCTTGCTTTTCTAATTAGGATTTAGATTCGCTCGAAGATGGTCGCGATACCCTGTCCCAAACCGATACACATGGTCGCCAAACCCACTGTCTTGTCTTCCGACTCCATCAGGTTGATCAGTGTGGTTGAGATGCGCGAACCTGAGCATCCCAGCGGGTGACCCAGTGCAATCGCACCACCATTAAGATTCACTTTCTCGTCATAGACATCCATCCAGCCTAATTGCTTGATGCATGACAACGCCTGCGCGGCGAACGCTTCATTGAATTCTGCAATTTCAATATCGTCCATGGTCATGCCAGCGCGTTTCAGGGCTTTTTGTGTTGCCGGAACCGGACCAAAGCCCATAATCGCAGCATCACAACCGGCTACGCCCATTGCACGAATACGTGCCCGAGGTGTCAGACCCAATGCCTTGGCTTTGGCCGCTGACATCACCAGCATGGCCGATGCACCATCAGAAATCGCCGATGCCGTTCCTGCTGTTACGGTACCATTAACCGGGTCGAATACCGGGCGCAAGCCAGCCAACGTTTCTGGCGTCGTTTCCGGACGAATAACTTCATCAAAGTCGATTAGTTTCAGCACGCCATCGGCGTCATGACCCAGAATCGGAGCGATTTCGTTACCCCAGCGGCCTTCCAGGGTCGCTTTGTGCGCACGCTGGTGTGAACGGGCACCGAAAGCGTCCTGCATTTCACGGCTGATGCCATTTTGGCGGCCTAACAACTCCGCGGTCATACCCATATTACCGGATGCGCGGGCGGTGTATTTCGCCAATCCAGGGTGGAAGTCGATGTTGAAGTCCATCGGTACGTGGCCCATGTGCTCCACACCACCGATCATAAACACATCGCCCTGACCACTCATAATGCCCTGCGCAGCCTGATGCAGCGCCTGCATTGATGAACCGCACAGACGGTTCACTGTCACAGCCGCCACGGAGCGTGGGATCTTGGTCAGCAACTGCGCGTTACGGGCAATGTTGAAGCCCTGCTCTTTGGTTTGCTGTACACAACCCCAGATAATGTCTTCAATTTCACTTGGGTCCAGATTGGGATTGCGCTCCAGTAGCTGGGTCATCAAGTGGGCAGATAAGTCTTCGGCACGTACATTACGGAACACGCCACCTTTGGAGCGGCCCATCGGGGTACGAAGACAATCAACAATTACTACATCGTTTGGATTACTCATTTCGTTCGCTCCTTATTAACCAAAGTAAGACTTGCCGATGGCTGCCATCTCGCGCAGACCATCAGAGATCTGGTAGATAGGCCCCAGATGGGCATATTTGTCTGCTAACGCTACAAAGTTTTGCAGACCCATGGTTTCCATGTAACGGAAGATACCGCCACGGAAAGGAGGGAAACCTAATCCATACAGCAATGCCATATCCGCTTCTGCGGCGGATGCCACAATGCCTTCTTCCAGACAGCGCACCGCCTCGTTGGCCATTGGGATCATCAGACGAGCGATGATTTCTTCTTTGTCGAACGCTTTATGCTCAACCTTAATCAGGTCATAGGCTTCCTGCGCCGCGGTTTTGGTGGGTTTACCACGCTTATCCACGCCGAAGTTATAAAAACCTTTGCCATTTTTCTGACCCAGACGCTGCGCTTTATACAGAGCTTCAACCGGATCATTATCGATTTTTTGCAAACGCTCAGGAATACCTGCAGCCATCACGCCAGCAGCGTGATCGGCGGTATCCATACCCACCACATCCAGCAGGTAGGCCGGGCCCATTGGCCAGCCAAAGTCTTTCTCCATCACTTTGTCTACGGCAACGAAGTCAGCACCATCCAGTACCAGCTTGCTGAAACCGGCGAAGTAAGGGAATAACACGCGGTTTACCAGGAATCCCGGGCAATCATTAACCACAATCGGGGTCTTGCCCATTTTCAGGGTAAAGGCCACTACCGCAGCAATGGTTTCATCTGAGGTCTTTTCACCACGGATAATTTCCACCAGCGGCATACGATGTACCGGGTTAAAGAAGTGCATACCGCAGAAACGCTCCGGTTTTTGCAGGCTTGCCGCCAGTTGGTTGATTGAAATTGTGGAGGTGTTTGAACAGATAATCGCATCATCTGCCACATGCTGTTCGGTTTCAGCTAGCACGATACCTTTTACTTTTGGATTCTCAACCACCGCTTCGATAACGATATCCGCATCTTTAATCGCGCTGTATTCCAGGGTAGGTACGATGCTGTTCAGGGTTTTAGCCATTTTCGCCGCGTCGACTTTGCCACGCTGCATGCCTTTACCCAAAATCTTAGCGGCTTCAGTTAAGCCCAAGTCCAGTGCTGGTTGCGCGATGTCTTTCATCACAGTTGGCGTGCCAGTCACCGCCGACTGGTAAGCGATACCACCGCCCATAATGCCAGCCCCCAGAACCGCCGCCTGATTTACCTGTTTGGTGGCGGCTTTGGCCATTTTCTTGCCTTTGCCTTTCACCAGCTGATCAGCCATAAAGATACCGATTTGCGCTTTCGCGGCATCGGTCTTCGCCAGTTTAACGAAGCCTTCATTTTCCAGTTTCAGCGCGCCTTCACGATCCATCACTGAGGCAGCAGCCAGCGTGTCTACCATCACATGAGGTGCCGGATAATGTTTACCAGCCTGTGCCGCAACCATAGCTTTGGCCGTAGCGAAGCTCATCATGGATTCATTTTTGTTCAGTGACAGAGGGGATTTTTTCTGCGCGCGGCGTGCTTGCCAGTCGATCTTACCGTCAATGGCATCCTGTACCATCGACAGTGCCGCCGCCTGCAGTTTCTCAGGCGCTACCACTGCGTCGATAGCGCCGACTTTCAAAGCGGCATCCGGCTTATTATTTCTGCCGGTGCTCATCCACTCCATAGCGTTATCCGCACCAATCAAGCGAGGTAAACGTACGGTGCCACCGAAGCCAGGCATCAAACCTAATTTTACTTCTGGCAATCCAATTACTGCAGTGGTGTCCGCTACGCGCAGGTCACAGGCCAGGGTCATTTCACAACCGCCGCCCAGCGCGAAACCATTAATGGCACACACTGTCGGGAAAGGTAAATCTTCGAACTTGTCGAATGCCTGAGAGGTCTTCGCCACCCAGGTCAGAATTTCGTCATCCGGCATCGCAAACAGCGCGCCAAACTCGGTGATATCAGCACCAACAATAAACACACCCTTGGCAGAGCGTACTACGGCACCTTTGACGTTGCCGTTGTCGATCAGAGCCTGACAAACTTCTTCCAGCTCGCGGACCGTTTGCTGATCAAACTTGTTTACTGAACCTTCAGCATCAAACACAACGTCTGCAATGCCGTTTTCCAGTAACGCAGCATTGAGGCTTTTGCCTTGATAGATCATGCGTTTCTCCAACGTTATATCGTTTATTTAAGTAGGGATGGCTGCCAATTCTTGTCTAGGCGGCGGCAAATTTCAACAAGATTCAAACAATTGTTTAAAAAAACCGTTTGAATATTTACCTTGGATAATTTGCTGTTTACACATTGAACCAGCCAGACAGTCATTGGTCTCATTCACTTGCAACTACTGCGCTTTCCATTATCGTTGTTAATTCACCCTGCAGGAGTTTTTTTGACGTATGCCACTGCGTTCATTATTGCCGATTATGCTGTACTGTTTGTTTGCCTTACCCGCGCGAGCAGATATTGATGAACAACGTCAGGCATTTGAGCAGGCAATGGAGCTCAGTGCTTATCCTAACAGCCCCAAGCTACACAGCCTGCTGCTACAACTAAAGGACTACCCGCTAACCCCATATATTGAACAGGCCATCTTGTTAGACGCCCCTTACCTGGCCAACCGGGATCGTATTGACCGATTTTTAGCGACCTATGCCGATACACCACTAGCACCGCCCCTGCGTCAAAAGTGGCTGACCTATCTGAAGCGGCAAAAGCAAGACGCCCTGTTTTTAACCTACTTCAATCACAGCAGCGACACTGAATTATATTGTCATGCGCTCAATATCCGCTGGCAGCAAGGTGAGCAGGACACTGTTCTCGCGCTGGTAGATGAACTTTGGCTAACCGGCGATTCATTGCCCAAAAGTTGCGACCCGGTACTGACCCACTGGAAAAAAGCAGGGCGTCTTAACGAAACTCGTGTTTACGAGCGGCTGGTATTGGCTGCCGATGGCGGCAACCACACACTCATTCCTTATTTAAAAAAATCTCTGCCCGCAGACAAACAGTATCTGGCCGACCTTTGGTATGCCGTACGCCGTAGCCCCGACAAAGTCAGCAAAACCAGTCGTTTTCCAAATAAATATCCGGAGCAGGAAACCGAAATCCTGACCTATGGATTAACCAGACTGGCTTGGCGTGACCGGGATTTGGCCATCAAAAGCTGGCAACAACTGAAGGACAAGTTCCCGTTCACCGACGCGCAGCAACAGGAAATCTCTCAGCGTTTTGCCATTGCTCTGACGCTGGCCAATCACGACAAGGCTGGTGAGTGGTTAGCACGAGCCAACCAGGATTATTCGGATAGCGATATCCTGCATTGGCATCTGACCCATTTAATCCGCCAGCAGCAATGGTCGAAAGTTGTCGCGTTGTTAGAAGCCGCTGGCGCCCACCATCAGGAAGATTTATCCGCCAACTATTGGTTAGCGCGCAGCTATGAACTGCTCGATGCGCCGGAGCAGGCCACCGAGGGTTATCAGCAATTAGCCGCCAAGCGCCATTATTACGGTTTCCTTGCCAGTGGCCGCATCAACACCTCGCCGACCCTGGCCGATGCGCCGCTGCAGTACGATGCAACTCAACTGGCACAAATTGCCAATCTACCCGCCACCCAGCGAGCATACGAACTTCTGCAACTGGGGCGCTATACCCAGGCGCGGCGCGAATGGTTAACCATGCTCAATCGTCTCAACGAAGAGCAAAAAATTATGGCGGCGGTGATTGCCGATAGCTGGAACTGGCACGATCAGGCCATTCATACCTTTTCCAAAGCAGGTTATATGGATGATGTAAAACGCCGCTTTCCTTTGGCGTATAAAGAGCAATTACTCAGCTCCGCCGAGCAAAACCAGGTGGAACCGGCGTGGGCGTTTGCCATCGCAAGGCGGGAGAGTTCGTTTATGCAAGATGCCAACTCAGGCGTCGGCGCCCGCGGATTGATGCAGTTAATGCCAGGCACCGCCCGCTATATTGCTAAACAAAAAATCAGCCTTAGCAGCCTGTACGATCCGCAAACTAACGTGCAGTACGGCACGCAGTACATGAAATACCTGATGGATAAACTGGAAAATAATCAGGTGCTCGCCACAGCTGCATACAACGCGGGCTGGCGCCGGGTTAAGCAATGGTTACCTGAAGGCCAAACCATGCCAGCGGACATCTGGGTAGAAACCATCCCCTATAAAGAAACCCGCGAATATGTCAAAGCGGTGATGGCCTATAAACAAATTTACCTGCGGCTGCTGGGCAAAGACCAAAACCTGTTCAGTGAACTTGCCAATATGGAAATCCAGCCTGCTGACGACTAACCCCTGAGTATGCTACCGTAGCGCCACTTTTAGCGTTATGAGGTGGTTATGTCAGAATTCGCGCGGCTGTATCCAGCCCACATTCAGGAACTTCAACGTCGTACCCGTGAGGCATTGGCTCGCGAAGGTATCGATGCGCTGGTCATTCATTCCGGCCAGGCCAAGCGTAAATTTCTGGATGACAACGACTATCCCTTTGCGGTCAATCCGCAATTCAAAGCCTGGTTGCCGGTCATCGACAACCCCAATTGCTGGCTGGTAGTCAATGGCGAAGACAAGCCCAAACTGATCTTCTACCGCCCCAAAGACTTCTGGCACAAAGTACCGGATGAGCCCAATGATTTCTGGACCAGCGAGTTCGACATTCAGTTGTTGGCCAACGCCAAGGCGGTAGAAAAATACCTGCCTTACGATAAAGCCAAAGTGGCGTACATCGGTGAATATTACGAAGTTGCCCAGGCACTGGGCTTTAACCTGATGAACCCGGATCGGGTGATGCACTATCTGCATTACCAGCGCAGCTTTAAAACCGACTACGAGCTTGCCTGTATGCGCGAGGCCAGCCGCATTGCCGTCGACGGCCACCGTGCTGCCGAAGCGGCATTCCGTGCGGGCAAATCAGAGTTTGAAATTCATCTGGCCTACGTTGCAGCCACTGCTCAGGGTGAGAATGAACTCCCTTATGGCAGCATTGTCGCGCTTAATCAAAACAGCGCAATTTTGCACTATACCTCACTGGAAAAACGCGCCCCGCAACAGGTTCGCTCATTCCTCATCGATGCCGGTGCCCACTGCCACGGTTATGCAGCAGATATCACCCGCACCTACTGCGCCGATGAACACGAATTCAAAGACATGATTCTGGCGATGGATCAGGTCACGCTGGATTTGATCGATATGCTCAAACCGGGCATAAGCTATGTGGACGTGCACCTGAGCACCCATCAACGGGTTGCAGGCCTGCTCAACGCCTTCAATATCGTTAATCTGGATGCCGATGCCATTGTCGAGAGCGGAATCAGCCGCACCTTCTTCCCTCATGGGATTGGCCACCATCTTGGCTTGCAGGTGCACGATACCGGCGGGTTAATCAGCGATGATCGCGGCACACCTGCGCCAGCCCCGGCTGATCATCCCTTCCTGCGCAACACCCGTACCATTGAAGCCCGTCATGTGCTGACCATAGAGCCAGGGTTATATTTTATCGACAGTCTGCTGGCCGACTTACGCGCCACCGAGAACAGCAAATACATCAACTGGGATCGGGTCGATCATTTCAAACCTTACGGCGGTATCCGCATCGAGGATGATGTGATTGTGCACCGCGACCGCAACGAAAACATGACCCGGGATCTAGGTCTGTAAGAGTCGACAAACAAAAAAGGCGCCTACGGCGCCTTTTTTATTCGCTCAATTTGTTTATTTACTTTTTCTTCTGCGCGCTAAAGACAACAAACCCAGCGCGAAGATTGCTAACATTGAACCTTCGGGTACAGGATTAGAGGTGATAACCCGTGCAGAGGCGACACCATCCAGCCATTGGCTGTAATAGAAGCCACCGTAACCACAACCATCACATCCATTGAAAGGACTAGGATTAGCGAACAGATTTACGCTTGAATCCGGGAAGTTATTAAATACAGAGATGGTGAAGTAGTAAGTACCAGCGGTTAAGAACTGCTGAATGCCAGAATCAAAATAAGTTTGAGTGCTTGGACTAATTGATGAATTGTCATCATTGCCAGTAATGTAGGTGCCATCATTGGTCCACAATGAAGTAATCGGGTCAAAGTTTGCACCACTATCAAATGAATCTGTCCAGGCTGAGACCACTTGATCGCTTTCTACTACAAACTGCGTTACGACCACATCAGTATAACCTGTAATCATGCCCTCAAAATGCAGCAAACCCGCATTAGCCGTGCCACATAACGCCAGAGATAACATCGCTAAAAACTTTTTCATACACTAATTCCTTGTAAATCAACCAACTAATAAAACAACGATGTGCTTGTTAGCAGAATATATGCCAAAATTTGAATCGCTTATTTTTTAAGCGCTGCAACGCGATAGATGGGATGACCCAATAACAATATGTAAAAAAAGTTGACGGGATTTTCACTGTTTGAATCAGTCTCTTTGTACGCAATTGGCTCGTAACGTGTTACGTCCTTGATAGTGTTTTTTACAGAAAAAACACGAATTAATTGCCTGTCACAGCGAATCATTAAATTGTCCCAGAAAATAACTAACGGCATTCATGGGTGTCATGCATTCACTAACTCCGTTATGATTAAGCCGTTCCAGTAAACATTACCGCAGAGAAGTTCGCATGTTCAGAAGGTACCTGACCAGGCAGTACCAGAGTCTGTTAATCCTTATCCTGATTACCATGCTGGCTGTTTTCGCGGTGACCGGTTACGTCGCCATCAATAACATAGTGTCAGAGCAAAGCCGTATACAGCAGCGTTCTATTTCGCCGGTGTATTCATTAGTTAACCGCGAACTGCTTGAACCCCTGCATATCGCCACCACCTTTGCCGAAACCATTACCTTAGGGCCACTGTTGCAGGAACCGGTTAACCCGGACGACATCCTCACCCAATTGGCACGTATGCAGCAACGGCTGGATTTGACCTTTTTTGTTGCGCTGGAAAAACAGCGTAAACAATTGCTCTCCGACGGACGCCAATTCGACCTCATCGAAGGCAAAGTCTTCTGGTATTTTCAGGCACTGGAGTCGGATAAAACCATTCTGGCTGATTTAGGTCAGGTGGGGGACGTGCATCTGTATTTTGATGTGAAGATCTTCGACGACAATGGCGAGCTGCTGGGTATTGTGGGTGTCGGCAAGCGCATCAAATCGTTTGTTGAGTCGTTTGCACAGTACAAACAGCAATTTGGTCATGACTTCATGTTTGTGAATGAAACCAATCAGATCATTCTGACCTCCCTGCCCAATCTGCAGGTAACAGGTGAAATCATCCCAGAGCTGCAAAACCTGCCGGGCCTCAAAGATACCGGGTTGGATATCAATAATCTGGATAGCGAAATCATTAGCTTAAACGCCCATGATGTGCTGGTTTCGGAAATAGGTATTCCACAGCTTAACTGGCGACTACTGCTACTGACGCCGTTAGAATCCCGTCAGGCCAAACTAACCAAAACTTTTGCCATCAATGCCGCACTGGCGTCGTCGGGTATTATCGTACTGATCACCGCGATGTTTATGGGCTTTGTCGCATACAAGCGCCATCTGGAAAAAAGTGTCGAGATCGATGAACTGACCGGATTGGCTAATCGCCGTTATTTGCAGCGACGCTATCAGGAATTAAAGCACAGGGCTAAGTCCGTGTGCCTGGTGGTGGTTGACCTGGACCACTTCAAAAAAGTCAACGACACCTTTGGCCACAACGCCGGAGACAAAGTGTTACAGGAAACCGGAAAAATCCTCTCGGCCATGCTGCGCGCAGATGACACCGTGTGCCGCTGGGGCGGCGAAGAATTTGTAATGTTAATCCATGACCTGCCAGAAGATCGCTGTGTGTCGCTGATTGAACGCGCCCGCGAAGCATTGGCCGCCCAGTCTATCCAGTATGACGGGCGTGACATTAGCTTTACCGCCAGTTTCGGCTTCAGTATGGGCAAACCCACCGAGCAGCTATCCAAACTGCTGGCGAATGCGGATGTGGCATTGTATGAGTCGAAAAAACAAGGAAGGAATCAGGCCAGTCGCTATCGGGAATAATCGCGCTCACCTGGGCGCCTTGTGCGACAATTCAGTTGCCTGTTGGCAATGAGTCTGGATTTAACAGTACAGGCCTACAAACCACAACGCGGGAAACAAATCCTGACCATAAAGTGGGCGACTGTCCTTACGATTGATAAAAATTCCTTCGTCAAAACACATAAATTACTTCTCCAACAAAATTCTTACCTGAAATCGTCCCCCAAATACGGCTGTCGGCAGAATTATCTCTGTTGTCACCAAGAAAGAAGTAATGGTGTTCTGGGACCCTAATTGTGCTGTTCACATTATAAGGTCGTGAAGGGAGTCTTTGAATTAAATAGCTATTATCCTGAAAAGTCTCTCGAAATATTTTTTCGTTAGCCGATTCAGAGACAAGTTTTGACAATAGGGCATTTCCATTCACATAAATTATATCTTCTCTTATTTCGATAAGATCACCGGGCAATCCAATAACACGCTTAACATATGGATTTATCGACTTGGGAGGGTAAAAGACATAAATATGACCTCTTTGAACTAGCATCTCATCAGCCAGATCAGTGTTTACAACGTCAATTCCATACGTTGAATAACCACCAAACCCCCATTTCTTCACTATTAAATGATCTCCAACATTCAAAGTAGGACTCATCGATGATGCAGAAATATTAAAGGGCTCAAACAAAAAGGCTCTGAATAAGAAAATCGGAATAAAGTACGCGGCATAAATACAAGGTATAGCCCACCATCGCGTATACCAATTTCTTAGTTGGTTTGAATCGTAAGACTTTGTAATTTTGTACGCGTGTATAGGACAAATTACTATGAATAACCAACTTAGATATGTGTACTCAAATATGCTGTCTTTAACTAAATTACCGTGCAATAAATAGTCAAGAAACGTAACTACGATTGAAGCACAAAAATAACACCAAAATAATCTGGGTCTATTAACATAAAGGAAAACAAATGGCTGAAAAATGATGCCAACAATAATGGCTATCCATCCTTTAGGCTTCCAATGCATATTTTAACGTCCTCCTAATCTTTAACGAATTACATACGAAAAAGTTGTTCCTTGACTGGCTCAATGTATCTTCTAAAAAGCTTTTATATCAAGCATTTAGGGTCTAAAAAATCACGATAACGCCACTGAAATGGATTGACTAAGTTATGAACGTGGAGAACTGCAAAGTGCTAATTCTGCACATGCACAAAAAGCGCCCGTGGGCGCTTTGTTGACTCTGGCGACTTTATATTAGTTCGCAGGTGATTAAATATCCGTCTTCTGAATTTTCTTGTGGGTTTCGTTGATTAACATCAGCGCGGCAGAACTATAAAACTTGGTCAGTTCATAGTTGAACACACCTGCCGCCACGGCCGGATCGGTTTTCACCAGGGCTTCGGCTTCTTCAATGGTCGCGACGTTAAACACAAACAGTCCACGCTTAGGCGGCGACTCCATCAACGGGCCGGCCAGTACCAGTTTTCCTTCATCCGCCAGTCGCCCCATATTGGCAAAATGGCCGGCAAATACCTTGTTGCGCTCATCTTTATCGGTGAGGGTGGCGTCGTTCGGCCCAGTAACTAACGTAACCAGTACATAAGAACGCATGCCATATTGATCGGCACCTAATTTGTCGGCCAGTGCCGCATCAAACTCTTGCGGGTCGGCCCATGCAGGCGTGGTGACAATGGCAGCCAGCAGGCTGAGTAATATCCGTATCTTCATAAAAACTCGTTAAAAAGCAGATTGTTGCCAGATCCTAGCGGACTTTTTTCCGAACACCTAATTGGATCGGGTAGAGGGTTTGCGCCGACCTGCGCTCAGGGTATGCTGGTGAATAATGACCCAATAACAAACTGATAATGTCATGCGTGAATCACTTCCCCAGCCCTGGCTGGATGTCCTCATCGTCGGTGCCGGCATCTCTGGCATCGGTGCGGCTTATTACCTGCAAAAGTCCAATCCGCACAAAACCTATGCGATTTTAGAAGCCCGTGAGCACAGCGGTGGTACTTGGGCCTTATTTAAATATCCGGGCATTCGCAGTGATTCAGATTTACATACTTTCGGCTTTGCGTTTAAGGCCTGGACAGAAGATAAAGCCATTGCCGATGCTCCGTCGATCCTTAACTACCTGCGTAACACCGCCAACGAATACGGCATATCCGCGCACATCCGTTATCAGCACAAAGTCATTGCCGCCAACTGGCACAGCGACGGCGCCTATTGGCAGGTGACGGTGCAACAGGGCGATGGCACCCGGCAAACTCTGTATTGTCGCTGGCTGTTCTGTGCCGGTGGCTATTACAACTATGAGCAAGGTTTTCGCCCGCATTTTAGTGGCGAACAAGACTTTGCCGGTCAGTTAATTCACCCCCAGCACTGGCCGGATGATCTCGATTATCAGGGTAAAAAAGTAGTCGTGATTGGCAGTGGCGCTACGGCGGTTACGCTGGTGCCCGCTATGGCCAAAGAGGCGGCCCATGTGACTATGTTGCAGCGCACTCCCACCTACATTCTGCCGGTACCGGCCGAGGATAAAATTGCTAATCTGCTGCGGGCTATATTGCCCGCTGACTGGGCCTATGCTTTAACGCGGCGTAAAAATATCGCCAAGCAGCGTTATCTGTGGCGCTTTTGCATTCGTTTTCCCAACCTGGCCAAGCGCCTGATCCGCTGGGTAAACCGCAAGTCCCTGCCGGCGGGCTATGAAGTCGATAAACATTTCACCCCACCCTACAACCCCTGGGATCAGCGCCTGTGCGCCGTGCCGGACGGCGATTTGTACGAGGCGATCAACACCGCACGGGCGGATATCGTCACCGACCAAATTGAACGCATCACAGCCAACGGCATTTTACTTAAATCCGGTCAGCACCTGGATGCCGATATCATCGTCACCGCGACCGGCTTAAATATTCTGCCTTTTGGCGGCATTCAGCTGTCGGTGAACAACCAGCCTGTTGTGCTGAAAAACACCGTAGCGTTTCGCGGCATGATGCTGTCCGACGTGCCTAATTTTGCCTTTGCCGTCGGTTATACCAACGCATC
Source organism: Bowmanella sp. JS7-9 (assembly GCF_004329715.1). Lineage (GTDB taxonomy): Bacteria > Pseudomonadota > Gammaproteobacteria > Enterobacterales > Alteromonadaceae > Pseudobowmanella > Pseudobowmanella zhangzhouensis. The sequence continues at coordinate 285,813 of NZ_JXSY01000011.1, read as the reverse complement.
CTGGACCCTGAAAGTTGACCTGTTAAGTCAGCATTTTTGCCGGATTTTGCAGTATATGGATGAGCACGACTACGCGGTGTACCTGGCCAAAGTCAGTGATCCGGCGATGCCAACCCGGCCGCTTTTGGATTTTGACGCCGGCTATATAAAGCGTGCACTGGATGAGTTACCGCGCCAGGGGCCAGCCCGCCCCTGGGTGATGTCGATGGATTATTTCGAAGACGTTAAAATACTTAAAAAGGATGCGGTCACCGATCCCGAGCTGCACTTTTATCCGCTCACGACCAATAAAGGACAAGCCGCGTGAATTTTAGCGATGCCACCCTCGAGCAATTCTGTACCACGCCAGCCAACGTGCGTTTGTGTTACCGCACCGCCGGTGACGTGAATAACCCCACGGTTTTACTGGTGCTTGGCCTGGGCCTGCAATTGATTTACTGGCCACAAGGTTTGATTGATAACCTGGTTGAACAGGGCTACCACGTGGTGTGGTTTGATAATCGCGATGTGGGGCAAAGCAGCCACTTAACCACGCCAACGCCCGGCGTGCTGGACTTACTGCTGCGCCGCAAGCTAGATGGTGCCTATGATCTTTCTGATATGGCAGCCGACAGCATCGCCTTATTGGATCATCTGCGCATCCAACAGGCCCATTGGGTGGGCATGTCTATGGGTGGCATGATCGCGCAAACCGCTGCAGCACTTTACCCTGAGCGCTGCCTGAGCCTGACCTCAATATTCTCCACCACCGGGGCGCGTACCGTTGGGCAACCGGCGTTTTCCACCATGTGGAAACTGATTCAGCCCGGAGCCAAAACCAAGCAGCAGGCTATCAGTAAGTATCTCGACATGGCGCGGCATATTTCCGATAGCGGCTTCCCGATGGATGAAGACATCGCCATCGCCTACGCAGCCCTCGCCTGGGAGCGGGGCGCAATGGCGGATGAGAGCAAAGGCACTGCCCGTCAGGTGGCGGCAATCATAAAATCCGGTAACCGCACCCGCTTAATTCAGCAGGTACGTGTGCCCACGCTGGTCATCCACGGCGATAAAGATCCGATTGTACATCCCAGCGGCGGGCTGGCTACTGCCAAAGCCATCATTAACGCTCAGCATCGCAGCATTAAGGGCATGGGACACTACATCAGTGAAGCCCTGGCACCAGACCTAACTCAGATCATCCACCAACACGTACAATCTGCCAGACTAAGCACCTTAGGGAATGACCGATGAATCATACGATATTGGCCAGTAGCGGCTTGTTTATCAGTTGCTGTCTGGCACTGACCTTTTTCACCGGTCCTTGGCTGAACTGGATGCTGCCGGGCAACATACCGCTTGGCAACCTGGTTGCCATTCTGGCCTATCTCAGTGGTGCATGGTTGAGTCGTTTACTTGCGCCAGCACGGGGCGTGTTAGCCGTATTATCGATACTGGCTGTAATTGCAGCACTGAGTTGGTTTCCACTGGGTGTATGGCTGGCGGGCAATCTACAGCTTAACTTTATTGCCGCCCCTGAACGCGCCAGGTGGTTTGTGCAATTAAGCCTGGTCTTAGCCGCTTATATCCTCACGGTGCTGCTCGCCACGCTTATTCTGCGCGGATATCGCCGCCGTTCAGTCGTTGACTCAGCAACCAGCTGAGAAGATCGGGTTCGGCAAAGGCATTGTGCCAGCTATCGTGGCCAGTGTCGGGGTACAACGTCAGACTCACATCCATCCCGCGCGCCCGCATGGCGGCGTACAGATCGCGGGAAAACTGCGGGATCACTACCCGATCCTGCTCACCGTGATACAACCTAATCGGCAGGCTCTGACGGTAAAGGTTGACGATATCGGTGCGTGCACCACCGCAAATGGCGATAGCCGCCGCAAAGGTATGCGGACGACGGGCCACAATCTCCAGCGTGCCCATGCCCCCCATAGATAAACCCATTACGTAAACCCGGGTAGGATCCACATCCTTACGGCTAATCATACTGTCGACCAGCGTCAACAGCCCGGTCATCGCAGGTGTGGGTGTCAGCGGATGTTGGCCGTCATATAAATATTCAAATTCAAAGGGGTCGCTTTGGCGGTTGATATTGGCATTTACCCAGTAATCATCGGTGCGTACCTGTGGGAACACCACAATCGCCTGAGCGTCCGCGCGATGTTGCACAAACAGACCCGCGCCGTGGGTAAGCTGAGCCTGATTATCCTCGCCCCGCTCACCGGCGCCATGCAGAAAAAAAATCAGCGGATAACGCTTTTCAGGCTGGTAGTCCTGTGGATACAGCACACGATAATCAATCGACTCGCCCTGATGGGCGGCAAATAGATCCAGCCAAGGGGGCTGTTGCGCATAAGACGACATGTTCACCCCCCCTATTAATAAGGCCAGGATCCAACGCACCCGCTTCATTAGCGCCGCATCGGTTGCATGCTGCGGTAGCTCAGGCTGCGCCATGCCCATTCAAACGGACCATAACGGAAAGACTTCAGCCATACATGCGACCAGATAATTTGCACCACCCAGATAGTCGCAACCACGATCCACAGTTCGGCGCGAGTCATGCTGTTATACCAGCCCAGACCCCAGCCGTAGAATAGGAACGCACCGATAATGCTTTGTGTCAGGTAGTTGGTAAATGCCATACGTCCGACCGGGATCAACGTGCGGGCAATCACATGACGCTGCTTAACCAGTAACATCATCCCACACAGGTAGCCCCAGGCAGTGATTAGCGCGGCCCAATAGTTATATTGTCCACCGGTGGCATAAACGACTTTCAGATCAAAATCACTGGCAATCATGCCCATCGCGCCCTGATAACTGATAAACCAGCCAAGGGCGATAAACACGAGGGCATTAACCAGATAAAAACCGGCAGAACGCGCCGCTGTCAGTACGCCGGATTTGTACAACGCCATACCCAGCAACATAATGCCGCCCATGCGGAAAATCGAGAACACCACAAAGCCGATCTGATACTGGAAGGTGGTTTCTACCCTAAGTGGCGTTTGCTCCCACCAGCTGCCTAATTGCATATGCGCTTCGTCCGCCAGTTGTTGTGCGTCCGGCGCCATCATGCGCTGAATATCCGCCATTTGCTCCGGGGTCATATGCTCCCAGCCAAGGCCCATCAACATCATCAATAACGCCAGCAAGCCATTGGCAATCAGGCCGATGGCAATCAGGTTGAACACGGTGAGGTTGCGCAGCAGATAGACCAGCATGCCGCATACCGAATAAACGAACAGAATGTCGCCGGACCACAACACATAACCATGCAGCAGACCAAACATCATCAACCAGAACATACGGCGGTAATGCAGCCCGGTTGGCGAAGTTTCGTTACGCGAGGCGCGTTCGGCCATCATGGCAATCCCGGCACCAAATAATGCAGAAAACAACGCATAGAATTTTTCAGCAAAGATGGCGTAGTTGGCAATCCAAAGAGATTGGCTGGTCGCGTCCATTGCCCCGTTAGCCACCGGATTCATATACACCGCCTGCGGCATGGCAAAAAACACGATATTCATGGCGAGGATCCCCAGCACGGCCAGGCCGCGCAGGGCATCGAGCGACTCAATGCGCTCATTTAATTGGGTACTTAACTGCATGCTACTTCCCTGTTGGATTTTCAGACAGGGAACAGCTTACGCACTACTGCGGCTCTAGAAAACCAGTATTAACAATTGGTTACGTTTGGACGTTATTCACCCTGTCGCTGATCGTAACCCCAGCGTTGCATGATGCTTTGTTCGATACCCAGATGATCGAGAATCCGCGCCACCACAAAATCCACCAGATCGGCGATGGATTGGGGATTGTGGTAAAAGCCCGGTGCGGCTGGCATCACAGTCACGCCATTTTGTGACAGGGTCAGCATATTTTGCAGGTGGATGGTCGACAATGGCATCTCGCGCGGCACCACAATCAACTGGCCTTTTTCCTTGATAACCACATCGGCGGCGCGTTCCAGTAAGTTATCACTGGCACCACAGGCAATCGCCGACAGAGTGCCGGTCGAACACGGGCAAATCACCATCTGCTTTGGCGCAGCCGAGCCAGAGGCCACCGGCGAAAACCACTCGTCTTTGCCACATACACGTAACTGCCCGGGTTTCGCTGCATACAGTTGGCTGAGTTGCTCGGTAGCCTGTTCAGGATTGGCCGCCAGCTTCAGATCCTGCTCGGTCGCCAGCACCACCCGCGCTGCCGATGACACCAATAAAAACACCTGGTAATCCGCCTTGAGCAGGATTTCTAACAGACGCAACCCGTAAGGCGCGCCAGACGCGCCACTAAACGCCAGCGTGATTTGTTTAGCCAAATTTCACCTCTAATTGTTCCAGCAGTTGCTGATGGATCCCGCCGAAGCCACCGTTACTCATCACCAAAATACTATCGCCCGGTTGCGCTTCGGCCACCACAGCGCGCGCCAATTGGGCGACATCATCACTGATCTGCACCGGCACTTCACTCTGCCCGGCGACCGATTGCATCGACCAGTCCAGTCCTGACGGTTCAAATACAAACGCCATATTCGCTTGCTGCCAGCTAGGTGCCAGCAGGTGCTTCAGCGAGCCTTGCTTCATGGTATTCGAGCGCGGTTCCAGCACCGCCAGAATGCGCTGGTGACCGACCCGCGCGCGCAACCCGGCCAGCGTGGTTTCAATCGCCGTGGGATGATGAGCAAAATCATCGTATACGGTGATACCGGCCACCACACCACGTATCTCCATCCGCCGCTTGGCATTAATAAACTGTCCCAACGCCTCACAGGCAAGATCCGGTTTAACCCCGGCATGGCGCGCCGCTGCAACTGCCATCACCGCATTATGCATATTGTGCGCGCCGATCAATTGCCAGCGCACCTTGCCGACCACCTCGCCATGCAGGCACACCTCAAACTCACTGCCATCGGCGTTGTGTCGCCCCAGCGACCATTGCTGGCCAAGCTGCTCCTGCTCAGACCAACAGCCTTTGCCGAGGGTCTCTTCGATAGCTGCTACACCGGCCGGGCTCAGGATACGGCCATTACCGGGTACCATACGCACCAGGTGATGGAACTGGGTCTGTATCGCAGCTAAATCAGCAAAAATATCCGCGTGATCGAACTCCAGATTATTGATAATCAGCGTGCGCGGGCGGTAATGGACAAACTTACTGCGCTTATCGAAAAACGCCGTGTCGTATTCATCCGCCTCGATAACAAAAAACGGCGCCGCACCTAACCGCGCGGATAAACCAAAATTCTGCGCTATACCACCGATCAAAAACCCCGGCTGCAAGCCGGCATAGTCGAGGATCCAGGCCAGCATACCGGATGTGGTGGTTTTGCCATGGGTGCCGGCAGCAGCCAGTACCCAGCGATCTTTCAGCAGATTATCCTGCAGCCACTGGGGGCCACTGGTGTAGGGCAAATTACGGTTCAGCACATACTCCACCGCCGGATTCCCGCGGCTCATGGCGTTGCCAATAATGACTAAATCCGGTTCCTCGGCAAACTGAACTTCGTCAAAGCCCTGATAAAGACTGATGCCCAGTGCTTCCAGTTGGGTACTCATGGGGGGATAAACATTGGCATCACTACCGGTAACCTTATGACCCAGCGCCTGCGCCAGTGCGGCGATGCCGCCCATAAAGGTGCCACAAATGCCCAGAATATGTATGTGCATAATTTCACAGCAAATATTTCGTTGCCGCTAAGCCTACCAGAATTGCAAAAGTTTACATCTTACAGTGTGGCGAAAGCAGATTGTGGATGGTTCGAGCGGCGAAATTAAGTACAATCGGCGTGTGGACTCAGAATAAGAAGGTTAAAGCCTGCGGTTCACTGACCCTACACCCAAAAAATCAAAGGTTTGATAACAATATGAAACGACTCAACTCGCAATTGCAGGCCGACGGTTGTCCGTTAGAGCTGATCCTGCTGATTCGCACTTTGCTTGCAGCCTGTAAGGAAATTTCCTTCCGGGTCAGTCAGGGTGCGCTGGCCGGTGTGCTGGGCTCAACCCTGAGTGAAAACGTACAGGGCGAAACCCAGAAAAAACTGGATGTGATCTCTAACCGCATCATCCTCGATACATTGCGTGAATCGGGCTACGTCAAAGCCATTTCATCGGAAGAAGAAGAGAAAGTCGTTGGTTGTAATCCGGAAGGTAAGTATCTGGTCAGCTTCGACCCACTGGATGGCTCGTCAAATACCGAAATCAACAGCTTAATCGGCACGATTTTCTCCATTTCCCATGCACCGCAGTGGATGGATGCGGACGATCCTGCCGCGTTTCTGCAACCGGGCAGTCAGCAAGTCGCTGCCGGCTATGTCCTGTATGGCCCATCCACTATGCTGGCCATGACCACCGGCCGCGGTACGCACTTGTATACCCTGGATAAAACCCACGGCGGCTTCCTGGTCACTCAGGCCAATATTCAGGTACCACAGGACACTGCCGAGTTCGCCATCAACAGTTCGAACCAGCGTCATTGGCAGGAGCCAATGCAACGTTACGTGGCGGATTTGCTCGCAGGTACCGAAGGCCCGCGTGGCAAGGATTACAATATGCGTTGGGTGGCGGCCATGGTGGGTGATATTCACCGCGTGTTATGTCGTGGCGGTATCTTTGCCTATCCGTTTGATAAGCGTAATCCCAAAACCCCTGGCAAATTACGCCTGCTATACGAAGCCAACCCCATGGCATTTCTGATGGAACAGGCCGGCGGTTTGGCCAGTACCGGCAATGGCCGCATCATGGAAATCATGCCGCAAGAAATCCACCAGCGCGTACCAGTGATTCTCGGTTCCAAAAACGAGGTGGAAGCCTGCCTCGAGTACTACAAATAAATTGCTGAATAAAAGCCACCCTCGGGTGGCTTTTTTGTCAGGACTTATCCAGCCGGCTGAGTAACTGCTGCATAAAGGTATCTGCAGCAATTTCGGCCGTCTCGTGCAGGCCCTCTGCGGCTGTATCGGCCATCTCATAAGTGATCGCGGGCACCTGATATTGGCTGTAAAACCAGGTTTTTGAAGTAGGGCTGGTTGGGTTATGCCCCGGTGCCAGCACTAAATCCAATGGGATATTGGCGTGCTGCATAGCCTGTAACCATTGCTCGGCGAACTCTGGCAGCAGCGATGGTTGATCCTGTTTTTGCACATACAACACATTACGCTGAGTGGAGTGGAAATCCAGCATCGCAACCAGTTGCTTGTCTTTGAGGTAGTTGTGAATAAAGGCATGTGAACCACGCGTTTCCGGCTGGGTAAACGGCCCCCAATCGCGGTTCAAATCAACGCCATTCATATTATGCCGCCAATAGCCGTGTTCGACGCCGTCGGGGTTAAGATTCGGCAGCATCAGCAGTGAGAATCGCTCGCGAAAGCGCTTTGCCAGCGCAGTAGCACCATTTAATCGCAGTAAAAACGACTGCATCGCGAAGGCCCCGGTGACTTCCGGCGGATGTGCTCGTCCCAGCAACAGCACGACTTGCTTCCCTTCAGTGGCGCGACTTTCAAGTAACCTAATCGGTCGGTTTTCCACGGAGTGGGCAACCACATGGGGAATCAAACCCGGATTGCTCTGTTGCAGTTGATTACGCCAGCTTTGGTAGACCTCGTTGGTCACTAAAGGCTGTGCGCTGAGGGTATATTCCCCCTGCTCCAGTGATAAATGAATAACCGCCTGACTACCATCCTCATTGACGACAACCTGCTCTGCTTGCAGATACACAGGCTTTACGTCACCTATTTTGCTGACTTTGGGGATATAACGGTGCTTACCAAACTGATATTCGAGGCTAATCGTTACCTTTCCGGGTTCTGCCACGGATAACGCCATGGCATACCAAGGGCTGGGATTAATCGGGGTATTTTCCGGTGCTACTCCGACAACAAAGTCATACTCACTTTTCACCGCACAACTGGCAATATTGCCACCGGCAAAATCATCTGTGATATGTACTTTGCCGCTTTCGCACTCCGTTGCCCAACTCCACTGACTGGCTAACAGCAGACCAGCCATCAACCCCGCACGTCTGATCATTTTGCCTCACCATAAAACTGCGTATAGGTTTGCCATGCCTGGCGTTGCAGTGTTTCTGCCGTAGATTTATCAAGGCCGGCGGTATAGGCCAAACCCAGCGGTGATTGCTGATAGAAGGTCGCATAGAACATGCATGCCGCCAGATAAGTGCCAGCCAGCGATGGATGTTTAATCGTTGCATCATAGATAGTATTGCCGGCCTCATCGAAACCACTGACATCCGGGCTATATAGATTTATCTCTGGATGCTGGCGCGCAATCTGCGCAAACGCCAACCCGACCGGTACGACCAATGCGCTCTGGGCATTCCCTAGCTGCACATAGTTATCGGCCAGCATTTGTGCCATCTCTGGCTGCCCTGCGTATCCCCAGGTCATAAACAGTACAGGCGTGGCTTTATGCTGTCGCACTTGCTTAATTAACTCATTAGCGGCACGGATAAAGCCAGCCTGACGTTTTGGTTCAACCGGCTCAGAGGAATGGCCCTGAATCACCACGACATCCCACTCACGACCAGTCGGTTGTTTGATCAAACTGCTAAACCCGTCCACATGTTCAGCCAATCGGCCGCCAGAAAGCGTTTTCAAACGGTAGCGATTGGTGCCGGTTTGCCATTTTCCTGCAGCTTTTATCAGGCTCGACACATGGTTGTGTAACCCGTTATTGAAATAACTAAAGCTGTTGCCAACAAACAGCACGCGTTGTGGCGTGGTCTGCGGTGCTTGCTGCGCCGCGTCGTCCGCCGCCGCAGCGTGAAACGTGACAAAGGCAAAGCCGATGAAAATAAGACGTCGAATTAACATAAAGAATCCATTGTTAAAGCAATACATAAGGCGCCCACCACACAGCAACCAACGACAGTAAAATCATGCCAAGAATGTTCAGCATCACGCCACTGCGCATCATTTGTGGGATCGTCAGATAGCCTGAAGCAAATACAATCGCATTGGGTGGTGTGGCAACCGGCAACATAAAGGCGCAACTGGCCGCCAAGGTGACCGGAACCGTTAGCAAAATCGGCGACACATCGGTTTGTAACGCGATGGAGGCAACAACCGGCAACAGTGTGGCGGCTGTAGCCAGATTGCTGGTTAATTCGGTCAGGAAGATCACCAGTGCAGTCGCCGCTACAATCAACGCAGCAATGCCAAAGACGGTTAGCGGCTTCAGTGACTCACCAAGAAACGTGGCTAAACCACTGGAAGAAACAGCTGCGGCCAGACTCAACCCGCCACCGAACAGCACCAGTACGCCCCATGGCACGCGACTGGCGTCATGCCAGTTCAGAATAGGCGCTGATACCTCACGATTGGCCGGGATGAGGAACAACATTAACGCGCCCCACATGGCAATCCCGGCATCTGAAACACCCGAGATCCCTAACCAGTTACTAAGCGGGGTACGGGCAATCCATAATAAAATGACGATAAAGAACACGATGCCTACACGCTTTTCTGCACTGCTAACCGGCCCCAGTTCGCGATGCAATTGGGCGAAATGTTCACGTACGCTGTGATCGGCTTTTATATCTACTGTGAAGATCCAGCGGGTCAACAACCACCAGGTTGCAGGTAGCATCACGAGGCTGATTGGCACCCCGACTTTCATCCAGTCGAGGAAATCGATCTGAATGCCATAGTTGTCGGTCAAAAAAGCCGCCAGCAACGCATTCGGGGGTGTACCAATCAAGGTAGACAAACCACCAATCGTAGTGGCATAAGCGAGCCCCAACATCATGGCTATCTGAAAATGTACTTTCTGGCGCTCGCTCGCGTCAGGTGCGTTGTCGATGATAACTTTGACCACCGACATACAAATTGGCATCAGCATTAACGTGGTCGAGGTATTGCTCATCCACATCGACAAAAATGCGCCAACCAGCATAAATCCGCCCACCAATCTGGGGCTACGCGTACCGGTCACACGTAAAATTAACAGCGCGATACGTTTGTGCAGGTTGCTTTTTTCTACCGCAATCGCTAGTAAAAACGCCCCTAAAAACAAAAAGATAATCGGGTTCGCAAAGGGCATCGCGGCATCTTTAAAACTGGCAATTCCCAGCAGATCAAACGTCACCAGCGGGACAAATGCCGTCGCTGGCACAGGAATCGCTTCGGTCGCCCACCAAATGGCCATCCAAATACCAATCGCGGCAACACGCCACGCGGTGACATCCATCACCTGTTGACTGGCATCAAACAGCATAAACACCGCAAACAAGATCGGCCCAAGTAGCAAACCGATATTCTGATATCGCGCTCGTGCCGGTTCATCGAGGTAATTTTTAAATTCTTGTGGTTGTGTCATAACACTTCTTAACGTCAAAAGTACGCCGGCTACCCACAGGTAACCGGCATGGTGCTATCTAGAATTCTGCTTTGATATCCAGATAGAAGTTTCGGCCTAAGTCAGAGTGCGCGTCAGAGAAGTAACCAAAGTTATCGTCTGCCAACGGCGCTCGTGCATCCGTTAAGTTCTTGATACCAAAACGGAAGCGGGTTTTCACATCATATATCGCGGTACGGAAATCCACACTCGCGTCATAGGTGGTCATCGCCGGGATCACATAACGGGTGCCATCTTCCAGGGTTAAATCATCCTGATAGAAACTGCCGATGCGGTTACCCGACACGGCTGCGCCCCAATCGCCTTTACGCCAGGAGACTTTCATATGGTGACGTGACTTTTGATTGCCATTTTTACCAATCAAATCAGCAAAGCCTGCCACTGGATAGTCCGCTGACAGCAAACCACTTTCCTGCGCTGCCACCAGTTTTTGCGCATCACCACCGGCCTTTTGCTCAAACTTCTGCAAGAACGAGCCGTTGTAATCCACACTGACCTTACCAAAGTCGAAGGTTTCTGTGTAATACACACCAATGTCGTAGCCGCGTACTGTGCGGGTATCAAGGTTGGCATAATTATCGTCGATATACTTGATATCACCGGCAGGACAAATCCCGGCAGCCTCGTAGATAGCAATTTGATCGGCCGTTGCATCAACCCGGTTTACCGCAGAATTGGTTGTACATGCAGCGCCACTTTCCAATCGGTAAACCAAATCCAGCAAGGTATGGTTTTCTTCGCCCAGCAACCCAATCGTGTTGTTTTTCTCTATCGACCAGAAGTCGACAGTAAAGGTCAACGATTCGGTTGGGGTAAGCACCAATCCCACCGAGGTATTGGTGGAGTCTTCCGGCACCAGATTCGAACTACCCTGCGCTATACGCTGGGTCGAATTAACGCAATCCAGTACATCCTGATCCGGATCACCACCATTTTCCGCAGCGTATATACAGGTCCAGTCTGTACGGGTGTTATTCCGTGCCACGATTTCTTCGTTGATGGTCACCAGATTTGGCGCACGGAAGGCCTCTGACCATGAGCCTCTGACAAGTACATAATCATTAGGGTGCCAACCAAATGCGACTTTACCGACTGTGGTATCTTCCACGTCCGAGAAGTTTTCATAACGCAGCGCTAACTGCACATCCAAACTATCGAACACCGGTAGTTGCAGTTCGGTAAACAACGAGGTCACGTTACGACTGCCCTCGTTATCCGGGGTTGGACTGGAGTTGACGATATCTGACACATACGGATAGGTATCACCTTCCCAGTCAGTGAAAACAATAGTGCCATCCAGGCGTGGGTCACGGTCATCCTTAAAGGTTTCACGCCGCCAGTCTACACCAAGTAAGAAACCTGCTTGACCGCCAGGCAACTCGAACAGCGCGGGATGCACCATTTTGAAATCCAGCGTGGTTAAACTGGTTTCGCCATCGCGATACACGTCCACTAGCGCCCGCTCAATATTGTTGTTTACGCCTCCGCTGAACGGGTTGTACGCCGCAGCGGTAGAATCAAACAACGCCTCTTGCATCAGCGTGTTGGAAACCCGGTTGTGAGTCACATCACTGCTGGACGCTTTCGAATATGCAAAGGCGGTTTCCCATTCCCACTCATTCCACAGGCCTCTGAAGCCTTGCAGGAAGCGGTAGCTGTCTTGCGATACATCGATAATCCGCGGCTTTTCGGCAAAACGGTAGTTATCCATGATCAGTTCAAGGCCTTCACATGGCACGCCGGGGATCACGTCATCTGGCAGACGGTTGGGCGAACCACATGGCCCGAATGGGTTGTAATAGTTCTCGGCACCAACCCGTAATGCCGATGTTGAAAACGACGCAGATGGATGACGAATTAAATTAGAGTCGGAGGTGTAATAAGACATCTCCGTAAAACTCTCGGTGCCATTTTCAAAAGTGTGATTAACGAAAACAAACAGGTTGGTGCGATCCAGAGCAGAGACTAAATCACGTCCCATCGCGTTGTAATCCAGGCGATAGGTGCCCTGACCATCAATCCCGCCGCAAATGTAATCATTAATAGCGTATTGGCAGCGATCGTCACCGATAGGGTAAGTCTCAAATTCACCAGCACTATCTGTCAGTGTACCGGATAAACCCACAGAGGATGCCCGGGTGACTACATCATACTGGCCATAAAGCGAGTTGGCCGTGTCATTGCGAAACGCAGTATCACCTTCCCAGGCAGACCCGGCAGGGATACGGCTGCGGAAATCGGAACTGGCCCAACGTGGGTCGTCTAATGAACTGACGCGGCCACGATCGTAATAATTGAAGTAAGCGCTAACGTTAGTTCTGCCACCATTAAAATCCTTACCCCATTCGACGTTAAGACTCTTGTCATCGCGAGGTAAATGCTCAAATTCCTTTAAACGAACACTGACATTTAAACCGGTAAAATCAGTTTTTAGTACATTGTTAACCACACCTGCAACGGCATCTGCACCATAAATTGCAGAGGCACCATCGCGCAGTACCTCAAGGCGGCTCAAGCCACCGACCGGAATGGCATTGGAGTTCACGCTGTTAACGGGCACGAAACTCCCACCGACTTCTTCCGTCTGATAAGTAGGCGCGTTAACCATACGGCGGCCATTTAGCAGTACGAGCGTATTGCCGGTGCCTAAATTACGCAGGTTATAGGCACCGACGTCACCACGGGCAGAGTTGACCCCACCACTGATGTTGGCAGCTTCATTAAAAAAGTTTTGCCCGTTCTCGGGGATCATATCCAGTAGTTCATCACCAGAATCGATACCCAGCTCGGCGATGTCTTCGGCACTGAAGACCGACACTGCCAATGCCTCACTGACCTGACCGCCGCGAATTTGCGAGCCGACCACCGAGATTTTTTCTACTTCTGCTTCGTCTTTTTTAGTGGATTCCTGCTCCTGCGCCGCGGCCTGTGAGGCATATGCCATCAATAGTGTTGCCATGGTGAGTGAGGAGGAATACTTGCTGCAAATTGCTTTTGTTATTTTGTTCAGCATGCTTGCTCCGATAGTTGATTTGTCACCCTTGCCTGCTGACACTCGCTTGGCAGCGTCTCAGCGGCTTGTGTTATCGCCGTCAACGCCATGCCGCGGCATGGCAGGCCACAGATAACCTCAATTAAAAATGGGTTATCAGAAGGTAAGACGCACGAGCGAGCAAAACCCCCTACGCCTTTGTTAAATTTTTATTTATTTTTTGTTACTGAAGGGCCGAGCCGAGTAGCACGCCAGCAAAAACGGCAGCCAGTGTGATCAGGGTATAAAGGTCTGCACGGGAAATTCTCGCAGGCGCGGCTGCGGGCTTATGCGCGGTTTGAATCGCGATTGGCGATAACGAGGTGCGCACGACAGATGACTTGGCCCACACCGTAGACACATCCTCAAACGCCCAGCGATGCTCCGGTTGTGCATCTAGCCAGGACTTGAATTGCTGGTGCTGCGCTTCATCCATTTCGCCGGACTCGAGTTTAACCAACCAGGCAATGGCAGCATCGGTAATTTCTTCCGGCAAACCATAGCCGGTCCATTCTTCGATAGACATCATTTACCCGACTGGTGACGAGCCTTGTCGATAGATTGGTGATTGCTGCTGATTCGACACGCCTGCAAACAGGCTTTCATGCCCTTGGCAATATGGTTCTCAACGGTTTTCACCGAGATACCCATAATGTCGGCAATTTCTTTATGGCTATAGCCGTGCATTTTGCGTAATACGAATACCTGCCGGCACACCGGTGGTAGCTGTTCAATCGCCGCGGTGAGGCGTTGTTTCTGGTGTTCGGCGAAAAGCGTATCTTGCGATACGTTAGATGGGAGTTCGAGACCCGTGGCCTCTTGCTCGGACAGAAATTGTTGTCGGACGCCTTGTGAACGCAGACGCGAAATAGCCAGATTGCGCGCCACGGTATAAACAAATGCTCTGGGGTTGTCCGGCACCGATTTATCGCACTGTTCCATCAGTGCCACAAAGGAATCCTGCACAATCTCGTCCGCATCAGATACCGAGACCATGGCACGCAACGCCTTTTTCAGCGGCCAGCGCAAAGCAGTAAACAATTGTTCAAACCACTGACTGGTAACGCTTTCTGCCTTGTTATTCTCGTTGGAAGGCATGGCCTGCGGCTCCCTGGCATATGAGGTACAGAAATGAATATCTGTTTTTATATTACACAGCGCGGGGTAAAAACCACATTTAATTTAATGCCAACGCATCTCTAAGCAATACGGTGCCGCAGCGACTATCGCCCTGACTCACCCGCCAACACAGCTTTTACTTCATTGGCAAAGCGCAGAAAACGATCCTTTAAACTCCGTCTGACACCAATCTTGATGGCGCCCAATACCATCGCCCCTTCGATAATGATGGTCGGCGCCTGGCGGTGGGCGATAGCGCGATTTTGGTTGGTCACGCTACTGAGAATATTGGAGGCACGGACGACCACGTTGACGTTCTCCGGCACCCAAATCACCTCTTCAGCGAGGATACTGGTCAATTTAATTGTCACAGTTGGGTGCTGAAATATCGCATCCGTGAAGTCCAGCTTGTTGTTACCCAGTAAGGTTTTAATCCGCAAAGTGCGTGGCACCACCCAGGGGCCATTCCGATGGTTGGAAGACAACACAGTTAACTGAGAGTCAAACTCAGCACCGACGCCGGGTTCGTAACGAACATCCAGATTTTGCGCTTTGCGCTGGTGATACTGTTCATCTGGCTGACCCAGTTCCAAATCCGCCACTAACGCTACCAGTTGTGCGTTGGACTGCGCAGCCATCGCCAGATCAAGACGACGTTCAAACGCTTCAGCGGAAATCACTCCGTGGCTGTAGTTATGAATCAATTGATCAATAACTTCTTCTTTCACTTGTTCGCGCGGACGGTCTTCTAATGCCACTGCCATGATTACACTCTCCTGCTAAGGCTGATTGGTTATCCTAGCAAGGCGGGATCAGCTCGCCAGCGACAAAGCGTTACAAAGTATGTCGTCAGACTTTCACCAGGCGAGCCACGATGCGATGCACCACAGGCGCTACCAGCATGACTGCGGGAAAGGCCACGACGAAGGCAAACAACCAGGCATGTAACCAGATTTCGACGATATTACTGACCAGCCCAACATTGAAAAGCGAAATCACCATGCTCATCAGGCCACTCATAAACAACGCCATAAAAAAAGCAAATACTACGGCACGGGACTTTTTCGGTAAGTACATCTTGCAGGGAGCTAACTTTGGAATTTAGGTGGCGCGACACTAACATGATTCGGCGCGTTCGAAAACGCGCGAATGTCGCAAATTATCGGGCGTTGAGCCCCACCTGACCCTTGCGCAGCTGGCTAAAAATCGCAAACTAACTACGCTTGTTGCATGCCTTTCCAACTGAAGTGCCCACTGTGTAATGCGATGTTATTTACTACTTCTGACGCTATGCGCCATCCCTTTTTCATACGCCAGTGATAAGGGCTTACCTAAATTAACGGTCATTACCGAAGATTTACCACCACTGCAGATTACCCATAATAACCAACTAGTCGATGGCATTGCCTACCAACAGGTACAGCGCGTACTGGATATCAGTGAGCTCAATTACAATCTGGATGTGCTGCTCTGGGCGCGTGCATTTAAGGTAGCAACGGAGCAGCCTAATGTGCTGCTGTTTTCACTGGTGCGCACCCCTGAACGGGAAAAGCATTTTATCTGGCTAACCCAGATCGTCGATATGGATCTGTATTTGGTCAGTTTAAAAAGTGCCGACATCAACATCACCACATTGCAACAAGCCAGGCAATTGCTGATCGGGGTGAAACGCCATGATGTGGTTTACGATTATCTGACTGGTCAGGGATTTTCTGATCAAAAGAACTTGCTGATCATGCGCGATACCCTTGACACTTATGATGGCTTGTTGCGCGGGCGGGTAACCCTGGCACCGGGCAATCCGGAGGTACTGAGCGCCTATTGTAAAGATCGCACCTGTAAAACTGATATGTTCCGCTACAACGTGTTGATCCCGGAATTACGCCAAAATTTTTATTTAGCCGCCTCACAGGGAACGGACCCGCGCTTATTAGCCCGCTTGAAAATTGCCATTGCAGACAGTGGCTTATTGGTTGAACGTTAGGTTTTCAGGCAAAGTTTCAGCTCAACCGGATACTAATCAAGGTTGTTATTGGCCAAGGATTTGCTACTTTCAGATCCACAGATCCATTTATTAATCCATGCAGTAAAAATGTTAAAAAAGCTTCTGTGGGTCCTGTTGGTGATAGGAACATATGTCACAGCGACTGAACCCCCATTACCCAAATTAATGGTCCTCACGGAAGACCTGCCACCCTTACAAATCACCGAAAATAACATTCTGGTCGATGGCATCGCCTTTCATGCCGTGCGCCACTTACTGGATAGCAGCGAATTGAATTACAGCATGGATGTCATGCCCTGGGCTCGCGCCTATAAAATTGCTCAGGAACAACCTAATGTCTTGTTATTTTCGTTGGTACGAACCCCGCATCGGGAAAACGCATTCCACTGGCTGACCCGCATCGCCGATATGGACATGTACCTGGTCAGCGCCAAAACGGCGCATGTTGGGCTGACAACCCTCGAAGAAGCGCGAAAGGTATTAATTGGCGTGAAGCGCAATGATGTGGTGTATGAATACCTATCGGCCAACGGTTTCGTGGATAATCAAAACCTGCTGATCATGCGTGACACTCAGGATACCTATGATGCGCTGATTAATCACCGCGTACAACTGGCACCGGCCAACCCGGAACTAATCAACGCCTATTGCAAGCTAACTGGCTGTAATCTAGAAAGTTTTCGCTTTAACGTATTGATGCCGGACATGCATCAGGATTTTTACCTGGCCGCGTCGATGGGTACCGATCCTCGTATACTTAAGCGTATTCGCCAAACCATAGTGGCAACCGGTGAGCTTGCTGCTAAATAGTACATTTCACATTCGCTGATTCATCCGATAGCAACGCCAGTTGCGTAGTGTTGAACGAAAAAACGCAGCGCCTGACCCAACTGGTAGCACAATTTACCTTGTAAAGTATTCATCACTGGCAATAACGGCGATAGCGCAGGTTTATGGGATTAGCAATTTAACTTTAGGGCTAATTTCTTTACACTGTGCTTCGCCTGTGCCGAGGTTCACAGCGCGTTGATGCAAAACAACAAAACAACGCACAACGTGATACAACCTGAAGAATATCGAGCAGTCACCCTACATGACAATTCCAGCACTCGCTCGATACGCCAATATACAAAGCGTAAGGAGTTCATTTGTATGGCTATCCATACACCAGATCTGGCCAACTATGGCATCACGGACGTTGCTGAGATTATCCATAATCCGTCCTACCAGCAGCTGTTTGAAGAAGAAACCCGTCCGGATTTAACCGGTTATGAGAAAGGCGTAGTAACCGAATCAGGTGCTGTCGCCGTACACACTGGCGTATTTACAGGCCGCTCTCCCAAAGATAAATACATTGTGCTGGACGACGTTACCCGCGATACCGTGTGGTGGAATAGCCCGGAAGCACCGAATGATAACAAACCACTTGATCCGGCTGTTTGGCAGGATCTCAAAGCGCTGGTATCCAAACAGTTATCCGGCAAACGCTTATTTGTGGTGGACACATTCTGCGGCGCCAACCCGAACTCACGTTTAAAAGTGCGTTTTATTACCGAAGTGGCCTGGCAGGCGCACTTTGTGAAAAACATGTTCATTCGCCCAAGCGATGATGAACTGGCAAGCTATGGTGAGCCGGACTTCGTGGTAATGAATGGCTCGAAAACCAGCAACCCGGATTTCGAAAAACACGGCATGAACTCTGAAGTATTTACCGTGTTTAACCTGACTGAGAAGATGCAAATCATCGGCGGCACCTGGTATGGTGGCGAGATGAAAAAAGGCATGTTCGCCATGATGAACTATTACCTGCCGCTAAATGGCATGGCCTCGATGCACTGCTCGGCCAATACCGGAAAAGATGGCGATGTGGCGATTTTCTTTGGCTTGTCAGGTACAGGCAAAACCACCTTATCAACAGATCCCAATCGTGAATTGATTGGTGATGATGAGCATGGCTGGGACGACGACGGCATCTTCAATTTTGAAGGTGGCTGTTACGCCAAAACCATCAATCTGGATCCAGAAAGTGAGCCGGATATTTATAACGCGATCCGCCGCGATGCCCTGCTGGAAAACGTTACTGTCGATGCCAATGGCAAAGTCGATTACACCGATGGGTCGGTAACCGAAAACACCCGCGTGTCCTATCCGATCTACCATATCGAGAATATCGTAAAGCCGGTGTCAAAAGGCGGTCACGCGACCAAAGTGATTTTCTTAACCGCGGATGCCTTCGGAGTTCTGCCGCCGGTATCTAAGTTGGACCATGCGCAGACCCAGTATCACTTCCTGTCAGGCTTTACCGCTAAGCTAGCCGGTACCGAACGTGGCATAACGCAGCCAACACCGACGTTCTCGGCGTGTTTCGGCAAAGCATTCTTGAGCCTGCATCCGGTGCGCTACGGCGAAGAACTGGTGAAGAAAATGGACGCCGTCGGTGCGAAAGCCTATCTGGTAAATACCGGTTGGAACGGCACAGGCAAGCGCATCTCCATCAAAGACACCCGCGCTATCATCGACCGTATTTTGGATGGTTCGATTGAGGAAGCCGACACTCAGACGCTGCCAATTTTTGGTCTGCAGATCCCTAAAGCACTGCCAGGTGTTGATCCGGCGATTTTGGATCCACGCGACACCTATGCCGACCCGGCACAGTGGCAAACCAAAGCGCGCGAACTGGCTGGCTTGTTTATCAATAACTTTGAAAACTTTACCGGCAATGCCGAAGGCAAAGCCCTGGTAGCAGCAGGCCCTAAACTGTAATCCTGCGAGTTTGATCAAAAAAGGCTGCATACGCAGCCTTTTTTTATTACCTATTGCATGACAGATAGCGTTAGTTAGCGTTAGCTTCCAACGTCACGCCGCTAAAGGCTTCATAACCATAAATACCCATGTACCAGGTACCTGCAGCCGGATTGTTGATTACGCAGCTTTCGTTGTTACCAGTGAGGTAAGGGCGGCAATCGTATTTGCGCGTGGTTGGCTGACTACCAAACCGCACGTAAAGATCTGCATCACCGCTGCCGCCACTCATGTTCACCACGAGTTGAGTTGTGCCAGCCGGTACATCCAGGCTGTAGTTAAGCCAGGTACGCTTAGCCGCATTCAGATTGATCTCATACACACCGCTGGATTGTACCGGTGCCGTCACGCTGACTGTTTGCGTTGACGTCGCCGTAGCACCCTGATTATCAGTAACTGTCAGTGTTACACTGTAGCTACCTTCGCTGGCGAAGCTGTGTGCCGTAGTGACACCTGATGCGCTCTGGCCGTCACCAAACGTCCAACTGTATGCATTGATGCTGCCATCTGCATCGCTACTGGCAGCTGCATCAAAGTTACAGTCCAGATCATTACAGCTCACATTGAATGCCGCCACAGGTGCCTGATTTACAGGCGTGGTCGAGCCACCAAAACTTTGCCCATTATTGATAGCGCCCGCTGTATGCGCCGCCGAACCCTGCCAGCTAAATGCACTGTACTCTGTACCTGTACCGGCTAATTGCAGAGAGTAACCGACAGCAGAGGTTGAACTTTCGCTAACACCGATGTCGCTGGAGGTCATGCCTGATGCCACACCATCTGTGGCGGTCATGCTGCCTTCGTAGCTGATAAACTGCACAACCGTGCCGGTGTTGTCCACCAGCGCCAGACCATCCGGCGCACCATTTTGCAGGCCAGTCGCATCAAAGCTCATCACACCGAAACCGTTTTGCATATCGGTAACCGTGCCAGATAGATCGATGGTTTTATACTGCGCTCCGCCATTACCGTTGTAGGCAATAACCTGCCAACCACTGAGATTGGTTCCTGCCGACGCAGCGATTTCAACAAATTCGTTGCTGTCGGTGCCATCGTTGTCGTAGTGCAATTCATTGATCCAGGCCGTGGCTGGCTCACCGCCAGTTCCACCGCCGGTACCGCCACCAGTTCCACCGCCGGTGCCGCCACCAGTTCCACCGCCGGTGCCGCCACCGGTAATGCCACTACAGATGTCGTAGAACACACATTCCACATACTCCGGGTGATCGATAAACGGGTTACGGTTGCCCTGTATGCTGTAAACCACATCGTTACGACGTCGTTCCATGTCATCAACCGGATCATCCTGGTGCCATTGCAATAACACCGACTTCAGCCCCATGTATGCCGCGCTCAGATTAGTCCCCTGATTTGAACTGGCAATTAAGGCACGATCATCTGTCAGTTCCAGGTCCGGCTCAGCGTAACCAGTCACACCATGGGTGCCACCTTCATAACGCACGGACAGATACATCAGCGCACGTGCTACTTCACCGCGACGTCCGCTCCAAGTTTCCCATGTGCCGGTATCGCCTGAACCTTCGGTCCAGTTGGATTCATTGACGGAACCGCCACGTCCTGCATTTATCTCAGTCGTTTTTTCAGCACACGTGGCACCGCAGTCACCATAAGGCTTGTTCGAACGTGAAGAGTTATAGCTGGAATCGGCAACAAACAGATGATGAGCATCTGTGTATGGATAGTTTGTGGCACCATCGTTAGGGAAGCCATAAGACTTCGGCCAACTGTGTTCACGGTTGTAGAAGGTATTTCCTGCACCCGCTTTTACGTAACTGGCATTTTTATAAATATCCAGTACGTTGGCCGGGTTGGTAGGATCTTCATCAGCAGAATCGAGAATATCCCAGGTATCAGTGCTGGTAGAGGTATAAGGGATCTTGGTGTGATCATCGATGATCTCATGCAAGCTGGCCTTTAACGTAGCACCGTTGGTTGGATCGATAGTGTTGTAATAATCAGCGGGCTCTGCGGCAAACACAGTGGCACTGAATACAACACTCAGCATAACGCCAGGCAAAAATGCCCGCGCAAACGAGTTGGAAGTTTTCATAGGTTTCCCTGATTAAATTATTTTTCGTTATTTTTGTGAGGATCAGGTTTTGGCAGGTATCTGCCGCTGAAAATCCGTTCAGAAGGATGGATCCGTGCATCCGGGCGATGACCACTACACGGGAAGACATTCTACAAGATTATGTTACATTTCAGTGAATTAATTAGGCTTTTTAACAAAAAAACTGTGATTCATAGTAAATATCTGCAATTCGACGCGTTTCCATCATCATCCGACCGCGACTAAATCGTTTAAGTTTTTGGTTTATTTTTATCGTTTCGCTGCTAGGCTTACAGCTCTGTTTCTAATGAGAACAAAGCAATGCGTCTTGTGATAATGCTATGTGTGCTACTTTCGTCGCCTTTGTTGGCCAAAGATATTTCGGTGTCTTCACCAGACAAGCGACTCAATCTTGCGGTCAGCGATCAAAATGGTATCGCCACCTATCGGCTCGACAAAGCAGGAAACAGCCTGATTCGTGACAGCAAACTGGGATTTACATTCCGCGATGCTCCGCCCCTGTATAAAGATTTCACTGTGTCCGAAATCAGCCGAAGCAGTCATGACAGCAGCTGGCAGCAGCCCTGGGGCGAGCAGCAAACTATTCGTGACCAGCATAATGAACTGCTGGTGCGATTTGCCCAAAAAGACAATCCGTCGCAGCAGTTTACCGTGCGCTTTCGCCTGTTCAATGATGGCATCGGCTTTCGTTACGAAGTACCAGCCGAAGGGCAGCGCATCATTACCCGTGAGTTAACCGAGTTTGCCCTGGCGGACTCTCATAAAGCGACGGCGTTTTGGATCCCGGCGCAAAATCGGGACAGACAGGAATACCTTTACCACAACACACCATTACAAGACGTCGCACTGGCACAAACGCCCTTTACCGTCGTATATGAAAACGGCACCCATGTAGCGATTCACGAAGCGGCCTTAGTCGACTATGCAGGCATGAGCCTGAAACGTTACCAGTTGGGAACCTTTATTGCCGAGCTGGCACCTCGCTCTGACGGCAGTAAAGTGCACAAATCAGGAAGTTTCATCACCCCTTGGCGCACCATTACCGTCGCCGACGATGCACCCGGTCTGGCCAATTCTTTTATTGGCCTGAATCTCAACGAGCCCGCTGAATTATCTGACACCAGTTGGATCATGCCTGGCAAATACATTGGGATCTGGTGGTGTATGCACATCACCAAATGCACCTGGGGCTCAGGGCCCAAACATGGTGCAACCACAAAACGAACTATCGACTATATGCAATTCGCTTCGGAACATGGCTTTGATGGCGTATTAGTAGAAGGCTGGAATGTCGGCTGGGACGGTAACTGGATTGCCAACTCAGAACTGTTCTCTTTTACCCAACCCTACGAGGACTTCGACATTGCCGCAATCAGCCAATTTGGCAAACAGCATGGCGTGCGACTCATCGGCCATCATGAAACCTCTGGTGGCATCACCAATTACGAAGAGCAAATGCAGGAAGCGTTCGCCTTTTATCAGCGTTATGGCGTAACACAGGTTAAAACGGGCTATGTTGCCTTTGGACAAAATCTCAAGCAAAAAGATGCTCAGGGAGTGATGCGCTATGAATTTACCGACAGCCAGCCGGTGGTGAATCATTTCCTGCATAACGTCAAAACGGCCGCCAACTATCAAATTTCCATTAACACCCATGAAGCGGTGAAGGATACCGGCCTGCGCCGCACCTATCCCAACTGGATTTCCAGAGAAAGTGCCCGTGGGCAGGAATACAATGCGGGTTGGGCTACGCCGAATCCCCCCAATCACCTGCCAACATTGGTGTTCACCCGGATGCTAGCCGGTCCGATGGACTTCACCCCGGGGATATTCGATTTCGACTATCCACCCATCCCACCCGGCGGTGAGGAATTTGGTCTGAGCGATATCATGCGCCCCCACTCCACCCTGGCTAAACAACTGGCGGAATATGTGGTGATTTACAGCCCAATACAAATGGCGGCCGACCTACCTGAGAATTATCTGAAACATCCGCGTGCTTTCCAGTTTATCAAAGATGTCCCCACCGACTGGCAAACCAGTCAGGTGTTGCAGGGTGAGGTTGGCGAGTTTGTCGTGACTGCCCGCCAGGAAAAACGCCACCGCCACTACAGCGGCAACGACTGGTATGTGGGCGCACTGACGGGTGAAGCTGCCCGCACCATTACCCTACCCCTGACGTTTCTCGATGCAACACAACGCTACGAAGCGCAAATCTACCGTGATGGAGAACAGGCCGACTGGCGGGCAAATCCTTATGCCATGATCATCGAAACGAAGACGGTCACGGCCAAAGATGTCCTTACACTGCCTATCGCCGCAGCGGGCGGCTTCGCGATTCGCTTCAAGCAACTTTAAAAACGCGGGGCTTTGCCCCGCCCGCACTGACCATCATAAAAACGTCATCTACTCGTAACCTGATTTTCATCAATCGCCGGTAGCGTGCCCGCAGCACATGGAAAAACAGGAAAAACGATGAGCGTATCATTCAAACATTCGTTGCTGGCGTTGGGACTTGGACTTGTCCTCAGTGGCTGCGGCAGCGATGGCAAAGACGGTATTGATGGCGTAAATGGTGCAGACGGCGCCAAAGGCGAGGCTGGCCAGAATGCCCCAACAGGCTTACATGCCAGTGTCGTTGGTCGCTTCGTTACTGCGGCGGCTGACCGCGAAGGGGCGGCAGAAATCGTCCAATACCATCCTGCAACCAATACTGTCTACTCGATCAATAGTTCTGGCAGCACGCCAACACTGGAAATTATTGATGCGGCCACCTTAGCCGAAGTGAGCGACCCACTTACCGCGAATAACCTCAACCACAGCAGTTTTGATTTGGCGACAGAGGTGTCACTGGGCGCAACCACACGCTTGTTATCCGACGCAAACAGTATCGCTATTCACGGCAATTTATTGGCCGTGGCCATGGCGGCCAGCGCCAAGGCAGATAATGGTGCCGTGCTATTTTATGATATCAGCACTACTACGCCGGTATTTATCAAGGCCGTCGAAGCAGGCAATTTACCGGATATGGTCGGCTTTACCCCTGACGGCAGCAAAGTGCTGGTCGCCAACGAGGGCGAACCGGCCGCCGATTACAGCCTCGATCCGGAAGGCAGCGTCTCTGTTATCAGTGTGACTAATGGCGTGCCGGCAGACACGGCTGTGGCGATCACCTTCACTGCCTTTAACACAGAGATGGCAGCGTTGGCGGAACAGGGCATTCGCTTTTCTAATCCGGGTAGCAGCACCGTGGCTCAGGACTTAGAGCCCGAATACATTACCGCCAGTAATGACTTTGCCTGGGTATCGTTGCAGGAAAACAACGCTATCGCGCGCATCAATCTTTCTGACAACAGTGTCACCCTGCATGCGCTGGGCGAGAAAGACTGGTCGCAATACACCATTGATGTGTCCAATAAAGACGGCATCAATTTCCAGACCTATCCTGGCCTGTACGGACTGTATATGCCAGATACCCTGGCCAGTTACAGCTGGAACGGCGCGCATTTTATTCTGTCTGCCAACGAAGGTGACTCCAGAGAGTATGTGTATAACACCGACGCATCTGACTGTGCAGCGGCAGGCCATACCTACAACGAAGACGATGAAGTCTGTGAGGCATACATTGACGAAGCGCGGGTAAAAGATTTGGTGTTAGACGCCAATGCGCCATTTTTCGCCAATTACAACAAAGACGTACTGGGTCGCCTGAAAGTCACACCTATGATGGGTGATACCGACAACGACGGCGATTTTGACAAACTCTACGCGTTTGGTGCCCGCTCTTTCAGTATCTGGGACAGCAATGGTCTGCAGGTATTCGACTCGGGTGATGATTTCGGTCGTATCAGCGCCTCTGTGCATGGTGACGCGTTTAACAACGACGAAGATGTCAATGAAGGCGATAGCCGTTCTGATGATAAAGGTGGCGAACCCGAGGCGTTGGCCGTCGGTAAGATAGGCGATCGCACCTTTGCCTTTATCGGTCAGGAACGGATGGGGTCTGTGTTCATCTACGACATTACCAATCCATATAACGTTAGCTTTGTGGACTATTTCTATAACCGCGATCTCAGCGAAGGTCTGGAAGTACCGGATATCGATGGCGATCTGGCTCCCGAAGGTATGGCATTTGTCACAGCAGATAACAGCCCTACTGGCGAAGCCCTATTGATCATCGGTAACGAAATCAGCGGTTCTGTCACAATCTGGCAAATCAATCCCCGCTAACTTAGCGCCCGCAGTCTGAATGTCGCGTTCAGGCTGCGGTTTTTATGGCTTCAATGGCGCCCTGTTGCCATTGCGGTGAAGCCTCTTTCTCAGCCCAGCGGCTGCAAATAAAAAACATCATGAGTTTGGTTGCAAATTCAGCAAGTTGGCGTAATGTGAAAACATAAATCACCCGCTGGAGAGGCGTCATCAACCGGTCATTTATTCCAACCATTATGGATATCGAAGCCAGTGGCTTTGGTGCTAACAGCTACCCTATCGAGATTGGCGTTGCCATCAGCGATGGCACACGTTACTGCCGCCTGATCAAACCATTTGAACACTGGACTCATTGGGACAGCGAGGCCGAGGCCTTGCACGGTATCAGCCGTGAGATCCTTGCCCAACATGGGGTTGACCCGCGTCAGGTTTGCGAAGATCTCAATCACCTGCTCAAAGACCGTAGTGTCTATTCCGATGGTTGGGTGGTGGACAATCCCTGGCTGATTAAATTGTATGAAGCCTGCGGCATGCAACCTACCTTTACCTTCAGTGCGCTGGAAATGGTACTGAGTGAACCACAAATGGTGGTGTGGCATGCGATTAAACAAGACCTTACTGAACGTTGGCCTCAGGCTCGCCACCGTGCCAGTGCCGATGCGGATCTGATTCAAAACACCTGGCTGGTCAGTCGTCAGCAAACCAATGCACAGGCAGCAGCTGCCGGTTGAAAATGCCCCTCTGCACCACCATGTGCACTGTTAACCGATAATTTCGCCCTGTTACCCGTAACGGGGCGACTTTTTTAATCCCATAAGGACACTATGAACGCCCTTGAAATCAGTGGCCTGCAGAAGACTTATGCAGGTGGCACCCAAGCCCTCAAAGGTATTGACCTCAACGTCCGCCAGGGTGATTTTTTCGCTCTGCTCGGTCCCAACGGCGCAGGCAAATCCACCACCATCGGCATTATCGCCTCGTTGGTGAACAAATCCGCCGGTACGGTACTGGTCGATGGTCACTCGGTGGATACCGATTTAGTCCGCGCCAAGGCCAGCATCGGGCTGGTACCTCAGGAGTTTAATTTTAATCAGTTTGAAACTCTGCTGCAGATTGTTGTGAATCAGGCTGGCTATTACGGCGTACCCCGCCACATCGCCAAACAACGGGCAGAAAAGTATCTCAAACAATTAGATTTGTGGGAAAAACGCGATAGTGCAGCACGTACCCTGTCGGGTGGGATGAAACGGCGCTTAATGATCGCCCGCGCCCTGATGCATGAACCGAAAATACTTATTCTTGATGAGCCTACTGCTGGGGTGGATATTGAGATTCGCCGTTCTATGTGGGAATTCCTTAAGAAAATCAACGAACAGGGCATCACTATCATTCTCACTACCCATTATTTGGAAGAGGCTGAGATGCTGTGTCGCAATATCGCGATTATCGATAAAGGGCAGATTGTGGAAAACACCAGCATGAAATCCTTGCTGGCCAAACTCAATATGGAAACTTTTATTCTTGATTTAGCACCGACCGATAACACGCCGACGCTGGCAGGCTTCACCTGCCGCCTGCTGGATAACCACACCCTGGAAGTGGATGTCGCCAAACAGGATGGGTTAAATCCGGTGTTTAGTCAGCTTAGCGAGCAAGGTATTCAGGTACTGAGCATGCGCAACAAAGCCAACCGACTGGAAGAGTTGTTTATGACCCTGTTACAAAACGGCCGTAAACCGGAGGTGAGCCATGGCTAATCCAACCTTCGTCGCGCTGCGCACTATCTGGATCAAAGAAATCACCCGTTTTATGCGCATCTGGGTACAGACCCTGGTGCCCCCCGCTATCACCATGACGCTGTATTTTGTGATCTTCGGCAACCTGATCGGTAGCCGGATTGGCGAGATGAACGGCTTTAGCTACATGGAGTTTATCGTCCCCGGCCTGATTATGATGGCAGTGATTACCAACAGTTATGCCAACGTGTCATCATCATTTTTCAGCGCCAAGTTTCAGCGCAACGTTGAAGAGTTGCTGGTTGCGCCAGTGCCTAACTGGGTGATCATTGCCGGTTATGTGGGCGGCGGGGTGGCGCGTGCCTTGTTGATTGGCATCATTGTGACCAGCGTGTCGATGCTGTTTGTGGACTTGTCTATTTACAACCCGCTGGCCATTGCGTTGACACTGCTGCTAACCGCGACGCTGTTTTCCTGCGCGGGCCTGATTAATGCGGTTTACGCCAAGACCTTTGATGATATCAGTATCGTGCCCACCTTTGTGTTAACCCCGCTGACCTATCTGGGTGGTGTGTTCTATAGCCTGTCGCTGTTACCACCATTCTGGCAGGCGGTCAGCAAAGCCAATCCTATCGTATATATGGTCGACGGTTTCCGCTTCGGATTTCTGGGTCATGCCGATGTCAGCTTCAGCGTATCTATGGCTTTGCTGCTGGGCTTTAATGTGCTGTTGTTTGGCATTGCCTGGACACTGATTAACCGCGGCGTGGGCATTCGCAGCTAATGAGCGATGGTAATTCACGCTGGGTGACCTCTAATCAGCAAGGGCCACATCCCGATGTGGCCAAGGTGGTGGCACGTCATCTGGCCCATCCCAACCAGAAGCCGGTCAGTGAACACACCCTGCAGGCATTTGAGCAGGCAGGTGAGTGGCTGGCCGACTGGCAGGGCGACCTTATTCTTGACGCCTGTTGCGGGATTGGCGAAAGCACCCATCGACTGGCTAAGTTACATCCCCACGCACGGGTCATTGGCATCGATAAATCCGCACACCGGCTGGATAAACACACTGGTCACTTCGGCGAGGCGCCGGCCAATGCCCTGTTACTGCGCGCCGATGTGGGGGATTTCTGGCGGTTAGCAAAACAAGCCAACTGGCAAATCAGCCAACATTATCTGCTATATCCCAATCCTTACCCGAAAAAAAGTCAGCTACAAAAGCGCTGGCATGGCCACCCTGCATTCGTGGATTTG
This sequence comes from Bowmanella sp. JS7-9, assembly GCF_004329715.1. Taxonomy (GTDB): domain Bacteria; phylum Pseudomonadota; class Gammaproteobacteria; order Enterobacterales; family Alteromonadaceae; genus Pseudobowmanella; species Pseudobowmanella zhangzhouensis. Next base: position 257,192 of record NZ_JXSY01000011.1, on the reverse strand, counting down.
GTCGCGCTGGGCGGCCATTTAACGGTGCGCAGTAACTGGCAGACCTACATTCAGGAATTTGCCAACGCGCTGCAATGTCTGCAGGTTAAAAGTGATATTTCTGAATACCGCGATGACGAGGCCTTTACCCCGTTTGAACGTAAGTATTGGGCCAGCGGCCAGTCAAGCTGGCAACTTCAGGCGAACCTGTCGTAATCACGGATACAACTAACCTTTTTAGCCTTTTGTCGCTATACCGGGACACTGATGACTGATTTACCACGGACTTTTCTATTCCACCTTTGTTCTCTAACTGGCTGATTTTAAAGGATTGTCGTGTAGTGTCGGGGGAAAGTCGTTATATAATTCTGGTATCCGGCACGCCGATGACAATACTCGCCCCGTTGTCTGTTAACGTTATTGGAGATTAGGTTGCGGCTCTCAACGACGAAATTAAAAACCCTGCGCTTAGATAAAGGCTGGTCGCAAGAGGTGTTAGCCAAAGCTAGTGGATTATCGGTGCGTACCATTCAACGTATCGAAGCGGATGGCAACGCCTCGGCTGAAACCACTCTGGCCATAGCGGCAGTATTTGATTTATCTCCTCAGGCATTACAGGCAACGTCAACTGATATTGAAGTTAACTGGACGAGGAAAAACATTGTGAAGAATAGTATCGCATTAGCCGTGATTTCCGGCGCAATTGGCATGTTGATGTGGCTTGGCGCCGATGCCTATTTCTTTTTGGATGGCCCATCAGCATTGTATTTAATACTGTTTGTCTATGCCTCCACTATTATCACCTTCGGTACCAATGGCATGCTCAAATCCCTGAGTTGCCTGAGATATCTGTTTAGCGACGAGATGGTCGGCGGGCAACAGGCGAAGTATCTGGCCACTGTGTATGCCAGCCAGCGCAAGTTTTGTTACGGCGGAGCAGTTATTGGTTTATTGATCGGTTCTATTTCGATTCACGGCAACATTGATACCTTCGAAAACTTTTTACTTCACCGGGCCTATGCAGTGAACCTTATAGTGTTGTTGTATGCAGCGGTGCTGGGCGAAGGGCTTTTCAGACCTCTGAGCCTGAAACTGAAAACCTGCGATATGGCTCAGCCAGCGTTCTAAAAACCGGACAGCCTGCCACTTTCATTTGTGGCAGGCAAAAATGCTTTGACAGGGCTAGCATATAGCAACACCATGACGGGCTTTTTTACTTTGGATCCACACTGACATGCTGCAAATCGGTAAATCACAAACCCTGACCTTCGATGAGGAAATCCCCTACGGTGCCTATCTGATCTGTGAGGATGGGGAGCGGATTATGCTGCCATTGTCGCAGCTACCTGAAGACGCCAATGTGGGCGATGCCCTGACAGTATTTGTATATCAGGATCATGATGGACAACTAACCGCCACCACGCGTATGCCGGTGATGCAGGTTGGCGAGTGTGGGTATGTCAAAGTGGTCGGCACTAACCCGGGTGGCGCATTTGTCGACTGGGGCCTGGATAAAGACCTGTTTGTACCGAAAAAGCAGCAGGATAAACCCATGGAAGTGGGCAAATCCTACGTGGTTGTGCCGTACCTGGATGAACGGGATGGGCGCCTGACCGGCTCCAGCAAACTGCACCAGCATCTGCGTGAAAAGAATGTCTATTTCCAAGCAGGTGAAAAGGTTAACTTATTGATTTGCGGCCGTTCTGACTTAGGCTACAAAGCGGTTGTGAATAACCATTCTCTGGGTCTCTTGTATCAGGATGACGTCTTTCAGCGCCTGCGTATTGGTGAATCCGTCAGTGGCTATATCAAGCAAATTCGCCCGGATGGCAAAATTGATCTGACCCTGCGCGCTCCTGCTGGCCAGGACCGCGATGAGCTCAGTGATAAAATCCTCCAGCATCTGGCCGAACAGGGTGGCGTGTCCGCGATCACCGACAAGGCCGATCCAAACCTGATTTACCGGGTGTTCGGGGTCAGCAAAGGGGATTACAAAAAGGCCATAGGCGCGTTGTATAAACAACAAAAAATCAGCCTGAGCAAAACCGAGATTCGTTTACTGGATTAATGGAGTGACCCATGTGGGATGAACGCTACGCACAGGATGGCTTCGCTTATGGCACCGAGCCCAATGACTTTTTACGTGCCCAGTTCACCCGCATTCCTCCAGGTGGCAAAGTCCTGTGCTTAGCCGATGGCGAAGGGCGTAATGGTGTATTCCTTGCCCAGCAAGGCTTTGATGTTACCTCCGTGGATTTATCCGTGGTTGGCTTGCAAAAAGCCCAGCGCCTCGCTAGTGAAAGAGGCGTCAGCTTAACCACCGCGCAAGCGGATCTGACCCAGTTTGATCCCGGCAGCAATTATTGGGATGGGGTTATCTCTATTTTTGCCCATCTGCCCGCCGAGCCCAGAGGACATTTACACCGCCGACTGGTGAGAAGCCTGAAACCCCATGGTGTGTTTATCCTCGAAGCCTACACCCCGGCACAATTAGCCACCTCGGGAGTCGGTGGCCCGCCAGCGCAACAGGCTGAGATGCTGATGACCCTCAACGCACTGAAATTTGAACTGTCCGGATTGGACTTTGTAATCGGTCATGAAACCGTACGAGAAATTCAGGAAGGCCAGTACCACCATGGCGAAAGCGCGGTGGTCCAGGTGGTGGCGACCAAGTCTTAAAAAACCGGCGTAATGAATACGCCGGACTGTCTATCAGATCTTAAATTGCCCGACTATTTCGCGCAGCTCACCGGCGACACCACTTAGCTGCACGGCTTCTGTGGCCAGTTGCTCGGCATGGGCAGAGGTGCCATCACTTAATCCAGTGATGGTCTGCAATGATTTATTGATGCTTTCTGCGGCGACGGTTTGCTGCTCAGTGGCCACGGCAATCTGACTGGACTGATGCTGCACTGAGCCAATCGCATCGCTTATCGCCTGCAATGAAGTCACCACCTGCTGCGCCTTGTCTACGCCCACATCAGATTTGTGTTTACCATCCTGCATGACGGTATCGGCCTGCTGCGCCATGCTTTGCAGGCGTTCCACCATTCGGCGGATATTTTCAGTCGACTCCTGAGTACGGCTTGCCAACGAACGTACTTCATCGGCCACCACAGCAAAGCCGCGTCCCTGTTCGCCGGCACGTGCGGCTTCAATGGCTGCGTTGAGTGCTAAAAGGTTAGTTTGCTCGGCGATACTATTGATCACATCAATCACCGCGCCGATATTTTCCGATTCATTTCCAAGGCCACTGACCACTTCCGCCGCCTGATTGATACTGCTGGCCAGACTGGCAATCTCCGCCATCGCCTCTTTGGCCTGCTCACTGCCGCTGTGGGTCAGCTTATCGGCCTCTGCCGCTGCCTGACTGGACATGGCCGCATTTTGCGAGATTTCCTGCACTGTGGTGGCCATCTGGGTCACCGCACTGGACACCATATCAACATGCTGGCGTTCTACCTGCATTTCCTGACTGGTTTGTTTCGACACATCTTTGAGGCGGTCGGCAGCCTGCGATACATCACGGGTGTGCACTGCTGTGGCAGATATCAGCGTCTGCAGTTTTTCCGTAAACAGGTTAAATTCGGTGGCCAATTGGCCGATCTCATCATGGCTACGCACTTCCAGACGACGGGTTAGATCCCCCTCACCGCTGGCGATTTTCGCCATGGCTCTGCGCATGCCTTTTAGCGGTCCGGTGATCGCCCGGCTGGCGAAATAGGTCACCACCGTAATCAGCAAAATAATCACAAACGATACGATCGTAGATGTGGTGATGGCAGCATTAATCGGCTGCTGAATCAGACTGGCCGGTATCATCATGCCCAGCGTCCAGTCCATTTTTGGGTCTTTCAGGCTGGCTGGACGAAACACCGCCAGATATTCCTCGCCGTGGAAATTAACCGGCACAAATGCCTGGCTCCCTGCGCGAATTGCATTGGTTAACTCGGCAAAGCCGTCAGTATCGCGCAATACGGTATCCAGTGACGCCAACGGCGAACTCAATTCAAAAGGTTCTGTTTGTTTCGGGAAGTACACCAGGTTTTGCTGTTCATCGACCACAAAGGCGAAGCCCTGATTGTCATAACGAATCTTATCGATGACCTGGCCTATGGTACTGATCAGGATATCCACCCCGCCGACGCCCAGTAAGGTGCCGTTTTTATACAGGGGCGCCTGTACCACCGCCGATACTGAGCCATCCTGCGAGTCCACCGCCGGAGGCGTCACATACAATTTGCCTTGCGCTACCGCGGTATTAAACCATGGGCGCTTAGTGGTGAAATATCCTTTGGTGACATCACCCGCGTCCGGGCCATCCGAGTCCACACCGACGATACCTTCTTCATAAAAGTATTCACCGGTTTGTGCAGTACCAAAAAACGCCGATTTAATATTGGCATCGCTGGAACTGATGTTGGTGAACATGGCAAACACATTTTCGCTTTGCGGAATCGCGTTCTGCGCTATCCCGCGCCGTTGATGATTTGCGAAAAAGTCCTGCAGGAATGGATTGTTCAGGAATGTGCGGGCAACGCCGCCATAGGTGGCAAAAAATTCTTCAACGGTCTGCGCTTCTAATTCCACCAGACCAACCACTTCCTGTTCTACTCTCACTCTGGCGCTATCGCCGATAAAACCGACAGTGAGAAACGCAGTGATAAACAGCATGACGGCAATGCTGCCGCCTACGATAAGCATAAACTTACGTTGCAGAGACATGGATTTCATTGGCCTACTCATTATTTTTGTTATTGTTGCTGGCGCAAAAGCCATGCATTCCTTTGCAGCCATTCATTGGCTACCCGTACGGTTATATCAAAACTGGCTAAAAAATGAAGATGCCGGACAAAATTTCACCGCTCATTCACTCCAATTCATCGGCTATGGCTCGTGATACTTAAGCTAAGCGTCTAAATTATCTACAAATATTATCAATCAAGCGGCTATGATTGGCTGACCGCGCACCGTACACTACAACCAGCAAACTGGCGCACTCTTTGCGTACATTCAGGATAGACTTGATTGCGTCCATGACGCGCCGTGAGGCAGGGATCACATCAATATGAAGGTTTTTCGCCGGCTCTTTATTACCAGCTGGCTTTGTTTCAGTAGTCTGGCCTGGGCACAGACCGTCTCGTTTGAATTGCAGGGTGCGCCGCAAGGCCCCGTCGCGGACAACATCCGCGCCTATTTACAGGGCATGGATGTGCCGCTGTCTGGTTACAGTCGCTTTAGTGATCAGGTCAAAAAGGCCTGTCAGCAGGCTATGCAGGTGTATGGTTATTACGAGCCGCTTATTGAACCGGAGCGCATTAAAGATGACCAGTGGCGGGTAAAAATTACCCCCGGAGCGCAAGTCTTACTGGCTGAACCCCAAATCCGTGTCACCACACCCGACCTGAAGCAAAGCGCATTTACCAGTGTGATAAAAGAATTCAACCTGCGCGCTGGCAAGCCACTTAATCAGGTGCAGTATGAAAAACTCAAAACGGCCCTGCAAACCCGCGCGCTAACGCTGGGATATTTTGATTTCCAGTTCAGCCAAAGTGAAATTCGCGTCAACCTCAGCGAGCAAAGCGCACAAATCATATTGCTGGCAGAATCTGGGCCGCGTTACCGCATTGGCGAAATTCGAATGCCCGAAGATGAAATCGCGCTGGAGCTGATAGGTAGCCTGCAACCGCTGCACAGTGGTGATGTCTACAGCGTGGAAAAGCTGGCTGAGTTTAACAACCTGTTGCGTGAAACCGGCTATTTTCAGCGGGTATTGGTGCGCCCTATCGTTGCCGAGGCCAAAAACGCTCACGTGCCGCTGGAGGTTAACGTCACCCACAAGCCACGGGATAATTTTGATGTAGGTGGCGGCGTTTCGTCAGACGACGAAGGGCCACGTTTTCGGCTTAAATGGCGTCGTCCCTGGGTCAATCCATTCGGGCATTCCATGGGCGCAGAAATCTTCGCCAGCCAGAAAGAACAAAATCTGGCAGTGGACTATCGGCTCCCGCTGGAAGATGCGGCCAAAAACTATGCGTCTTTCCAGTTTGGTTATCAGGTCCTGCATGAGGAAGACACCGTTCTGGATAAATTTACTTTAGGTGCCCAGCGTCACTGGCAACCCTTGGATGCCGACTGGCAGCGCATCGCATTTTTGCGTTTGGAGCGTGAAACCTTTAGCCAGGCCAATGAGCCCGAGCAGGTCAGTAACCTGCTTATCCCCGGTTTAACGCTTTCGCGTTACCGGCATCGGGGCGGTTTGGATATGGACTGGGGCGATCGCCAGACTCTCACCGTCGAGCTGGCCGCCGATGATGTGTATTCAGATATTAATATGTTGCGGATCACCGCTAACTCACGCTGGCTGCGCAGCATTGATGAGCACCGTTTTGTATGGCGTTTCGAAGCCGGCGCGATTGCCACCAATGAATTTGATCAGGTGCCTTCATCGCTGCGGTTCTTCGCTGGCGGTGACCAATCGGTGCGTGGCTTCAGATACCGCAGCTTGTCGCCAACCGATGCACAAGGGGATCTGACCGGCGGACGCTATCTGGCTGTCGCCAGTGTGGAATACTCCTATCCGGTGACGGATAGCTGGCGGGCTGCGGTATTTGTTGATGCCGGCAGTGTATCGAATAAGTTCGCCGCCGATCCGGCCATTGGTGCCGGTATAGGCGCGATCTGGCTGTCGCCGGTTGGCCCGGTGCGGGTTTATCTTGGTCGCGGTAAAAATGATATCGATACCTATACCCGCCTGCACATCACCATGGGGCCAGCATTATGAGTTGGGCAAAACGCGCAGCCTGGTTGGTACTGGTACTGTGTGCCAGCTTAGTGCTACTGACAGGTATGTTACTGACCCCTTGGGGCGCGCGTCTGTTGGTCAGCCAGCTTAATGGCGTGGCTGGTATTGAGATGCAATATCAGCAAGGTAGTCTTTGGTCTGGCCTGACGGTCTCAGATGTGGCGATGACGCAGCCCGGTTTGCAAATAAACGCCAGCAGGCTATCGGTGGATATCTCCATCACTGCCCTGCTAAAAAGTGAGATTACCCTCAGTGAATTGAGCGCCGACTCACTCACAGTGGCGTTGCTCGCGGTAAGCGCGTCGAACGATCAATCCGCCCCTCAAGCGATCCAATCGCCGATCCCAATTCGGATCAAACAACTGAAAATCAATGATTTACAGCTCAATACTGAGTGGGGACAACTTCAGGTAGCGCAACTGGGCAGCGGCCTGAAGTTTGATAACACGCTAGCACTCACGCACACAGTTATCCACAAACCACAGTGGCAGACCGCTGCGCAGAGCAATCCCCCGGACTCATCCAGCGGCTTTAATCCACATAATCTGACGCTGCCAGCAATTCATCTGCCGCCTGTGTATATCCCTGTCGATATTCAATTAGCGAGTGTCACGATCGCCGAACCGGTAATTGATGATCAAAGTCAGATCAAGTCGATCCAACTAAGTGGGCGCTTACATCAGCACAACATCGAAATAAAATCACTGGTAGTGGACAGCACACCCGCTTCACTGACAGTACAGGCCATGCTGAGCCTGACAGACTCCCCCAGCATTGACCTGCAAAGCCATATTCAGTTGCAGGATGCGACCTTACCCATCCAGCAGATTCAGGCCAGCGCTAAGGGCTCGTTACAACAACTGCTCACTAATGTGCAGGTCAGTAACCCGCAGGGTGGCAATCTCGTTGTTAAAGGCACGGTGGACCTTACTCAGGCATTTTATCCGGCCGATCTGACGGTCGATGCCCGAAACTGGCAAGTGGCAGACGCACAACTCAGCAGTATCAACGCCCATGCGACCTTCAGCGGTCCACTCAACCAGTTCAGAGCGAGCCTGAGTGCCAAAGCAAAGCATGCAAAAGCGGGCCCGCTGGAGTTGCAGCTGGATGCCAGCGGAGAACCGGTAGCCGTCGAGGTTAGCCGCCTGAGTCTGAATCAGGCGCAATTGACCAGCATGACATCCGGTACCTTACTCTGGCAGCAGGGTTGGCACTGGCAGGGTAGCAGCCGTCTTAATCTGGCCGAATTAGATAGTGTACTGCCCGATTTACGGGGCTTTAATAATCGCGTCGCCGGCAGCCTGAGCCATCAATTCCAGTTCAATGACGGACACTGGCAGGCCAGCTTCGAGCAAATTGATTTTCAGGGGCAATGGCTTAGCCTGCCCTTGTCTTTGCACGGCGCGGTGCAACTGGATGATAAACTCGATATCCAGTTATCAGACCTGCGCCTGCTGCAAGGCAGCAACCAGATTAGTCTGAGCGGCCGGATTACCCAGCAACAAACCGAAGACATTCAGGTGGCGGCGAATCTGCCCGATTTAGCCAGCTTTTATCCTGGCTTGCACGGCAAGTTAATGCTCAATGGCCACATTAGCGGCACCCTGCAACAACCGGAGGCACAATTTGAGCTAGATGGCACCGCGCTGGGTTATGGTGAATGGTTTAGTCAGGGCGTTGACGGCGAAATGACCTGGCAGGATAAGGACGACTTCAACCTCTATCTGCTGCTCAGTCAGGCGGGCAGTGCCAACCATCAGGTTGATAAAGCGACCCTGTCGCTGTCTGGCGCCCTCGACGAGCACATTTTTAAAATCAAAACCCTGGGGGGCGAAGGCCAACTGGCAGCAGAGATCCACGGTAAACTCAGCGACAACCAATGGCAGGGTCGCTGGCACAGTGGCCGGATTAGCTCGCGCTACGTCACCCTGAATCTGCTCGATCCGTTTGATATCAGCGCGAACTGGCAAACCCAGCGTTACCGGTTGTCGGCCCATTGCTGGGCGGAAAATGACACCAAACTCTGTATTCAGGAAGCGCGCCTGGTGGATAACCAGCTTGACTGGATGATAACCATCGAAGAAGTGGCAGTGAAACCTTTGCTCAATCGCTGGGTGAGCAACATTCCGCCACTGGATACCACCAGCCAGCTGAATATCGATCTGGTTGGCAGCTGGCCACTGGCCACCTTACCGACGATGACGGTCACCGCTATGCTCACCCCTGCCGACTGGCAGTTGAATGTGGGTAAAAAAGGTACGCAACTGCATATCAATGATCTGGTGATGATTGCGGAAATGAATCCCAAAGACGCACAGGTCATCTTCAATCTGGACAGCCCACAGCTAGGCAAGCTGAATTTGCAAACGGCCATCAAGGATCTTGGCGGTGCGCGCATGCTGGATGGCAACTGGCAACTGGACGCGTTGAATCTCAAGCCGTTCAAAGATTTAAGCGTGGATATTGATGCCATCGAGGGGATCGTATCCGGCAATGCCAAACTCAGTGGCAGTCTGCAAGATCCGCAAACCCACGGGAAAATTACCTTAACCCAGGGCCTGTTTGCCTTACGTGGACTCCCCATGCGGCTGGAGAATATCGAGCAAACCTTCACCCTGAACGGGCAAAAGGCGGACATTGATGGCAGTTTCAAATCAGGTCAGGGCAACGGGGAGCTGTCCGGCAATGTTCAGTGGCTGCCAGATTTTCGCGGTAATCTGGCCCTTATCGGTGACAATCTGACTGTCGCTTATCAGCGCGATCTTCGCGCCGTTATCAGCCCACATTTACTGCTGGGCTTTACCCCCAGTCAATTGGATGTGGCGGGTAAAATCGTCGTTCCAGAGGCGCACGTTAAAATTCGTAAGTTACCCACTAGTGCGGACACACCTTCAAATGACGTAATAATTGTCGACAGTGAGTCATCACAAACCAATCAGCGTCAACGGATTAAACTGGACTTAGATGTCCTTATCGATCCGAATGAAAACGACAAAGTGTATCTGGATGCTTTTGGCCTCACCACATTCCTGCAGGGCGAGTTATCTATTCGTCAGCGACCACAGGGTCTGCATACCGATGGTATCCTGCGTCTGGTCGATGGCCGCTACCGTGCCTATGGCCAAAACCTGTTAATCCGCACCGGTGAACTGCAATTCAACGGACCCATTGAGCAGCCATTGATTTCGGTGGAGGCCATCCGTAATCCGGACTTAACCCAGGACAACGTGATTGCCGGATTGCGTTTAAGTGGCAACATTAATCAGCCACAAATCAGCTTCTTCTCCGAGCCGGGCATGGATGACGCCGCATCACTGTCCTATTTACTGCGCGGCAGTGCGCCGGATAGTGGCGGCAGTAGTCAAAGTCAGGATGCGGTGTTTGCCAGCATGCTGATGGCGGCGGGTTTGAGCCGCAGCGAAAACCTGATCGGTAAAATTGGCGATACATTTGGGGTGGATAATCTGGCCATGGACGCCAGTGGTCAGGGCGATGACACCAAGTTGAACCTCACTGGCTACATCGCGCCGGGCGTACAACTGCGCTACGGTATCGGTATCTTTAACTCCGCCGCCGAGGTGGCGATCCGTTATGAATTACAGCCCAAACTTTATATTGAGGCTGTCAGCACCGCGTTGAATACCGCATTGGATATTTACTGGCGCTTTAGTCTGGATGACGATGAAAAATCGAAAGCGCCTAAGCCGGATTAAACCCTTGCCTGAGGCTGACTGAAATAAAAGCCCTGTGCATAGCGGATCCCTAGTTCGCGGGCGGCCTCGAGGGTCGCTTCGTCTTCGATATGTTCGGCGATCAGCACAATATTTTTTGCCGCAGACTGCTGGGCAAGCTCGCGAATTTGCTGCTGTACCTGCACGTCACTGGCAAAATGACGACTCAATTGCCCGTCCAGTTTAATGCCCTGAATCGGCAGACTTAAGATATGCGCGGCTGGCGAGATGGCGGGGTCAAAACGATCAATCACCACATTGATACCCGTTTCCCGACACCAACCAAGAAACTCCGCAAAGCGTTCGGCACAGGCCAGCGCCGATTCGCCTTTGACCTCAAGCGTTACCCGATGAGGGTCTGGGTAATCGCCCAGTTGCTCGCGGATAAACACCAGAAACTGCTTATCACACACATCACTGGCACATAAATTAATACTCCAGGCGGTGCTGGTATCACGAAAATAGTGGGCACTAAGGCTAAAGATACGCTGGGCCAATTGGCCACTGCAGGCATCCTGCTCTACCAATGACAAAAATTCCGAGGGCAAAAACAACTGGGCACTGGCCGTAACCAGACGCGCCAGACATTCGTAACTGACAACCGAATGGGTGTGTAAATCAATCACCGGCTGAAAGTAGGGCACTATGTGATCAAGATCGACTTTGCCATCAATGAGTTTTACATGCATGTGTGAACCAAAAACCAGATAGATTTCAAATAGTAGCGTATCTGCTGGTTTCATTCTAAGGTTGCAATCTGATCGATGTAAACAGTTTGTAACGTAACAGGGAAAGCCGGGCTGCCAGTGTGACACCGTGCGACTCACTTGGTGGAACGCCAAAATTAAGGTAAAGTCCGCCCCCCTGATGCTGTAATAGGACAATTGTGTGAATAAAGCCCGCGCCAGTCTGGAACACCTCTACCGCGTATTTACCGCGCCTGAGGGTAGTGATTCCAAGCTTGCCCAGATCGAGCAGCATTTGTCTGTCAATCTGGCGGACTTTTTGTCGCGCCACGTGGTCGCCCGTGCCACCTCGCTTGAACAAATCGAGCAGGACTTCAATGACTTCCGGGTTCCGGAAGATCCGGAGTTTGTAAGCGATCACGCCGAAAAGCTGCTGAACAAACTGGTGGCTAACTCGGTTAACACCTATTCACCACAATTTATCGGGCATATGACCTCGGCGCTGCCGTATTTTCATATGCCGCTGGCCAAACTACTGGTCGGGTTAAACCAGAACCTGGTTAAAATCGAAACCTCTAAAGCCTTTACGCCACTGGAGCGTCAGGTGCTGGGGATGATGCACCAACTGGTGTATCAGGGTGATGAGGCCTTCTACAGCACCTATTTACACAGCGCCAACCATTCCCTTGGTGCGTTTTGCTCCGGCGGCACTATCGCCAATATTTCTGCTTTGTGGGTAGCCCGCAATCAGTTGTTTAAGGCGCGCGGGCGTTTCCGTGGTATCGCCAAAAGCGGTCTGCAAGGTGCCATGCAGGAATACGGCTATAACCGCTTAGTGGTGATCACCTCTCAGCGCGGCCATTATTCATTACGTAAAGCCGCCGATTTACTCGGTATCGGTCGGGATAACCTGATTGCGCTGGATTGTCCCGGACAGACACTCGATCCGGCACGCGCATTGGAAATGGGTCAGCAAATTCAAGCCGAAGGCGGCAAAGTGCTGGCGCTGGTCGGCATTGCCGGTACCACAGAAACCGGTCATATCGACCCATTAACTGAGTTGGCCGCCGTTGCCAACCAGCTTGAGTGCCATTTTCATGTGGACGCTGCCTGGGGCGGTGCCACACTGTTTTCCAATCAATACCGCGGCCTGTTGGCCGGCATAGAACTGGCTGACTCCGTCACACTGGATGCCCACAAGCAGATGTATGTGCCGATGGGTGCTGGCATGGTGCTGTTTAAAGATCCGGACGCCAGTAATGCAGTGCGCCACCACGCCAACTATATCCTGCGTGAAGGCTCCAAAGATTTGGGCGCGACCACGCTGGAAGGCTCACGCAATGGTATGGCCATGATGTTGTATGCGGCCATGCATATTTTCGGACGTCAGGGTTATCAGCTGCTGATCGATATCAGCATCGAAAAGGCGCGACACTTTGCCAATCTGATTAATCATCACGAGGATTTTGAGCTTACCACCGAGCCGACCCTGTGCCTGATGACCTATCGTTGCGTTCCGTCGTTTGTAAAGCAGGCGCTGCTTGAAGCCCCGCATTTGCAGCCAGCCCTCAACAGTAAGCTGGATGAATTAACCGTGTGGATCCAGAAGAGCCAGCGTGAAGCGGGTAAATCCTTTGTATCACGCACCCGTTTGACCATAGAAAAGTATCCGGACCAACCGATTTCGGTGTTCCGCACGGTATTGGCCAACCCGTTGACCAATTCACAACATCTGCAGGAAATACTGCGCGAACAAACAGAAATTGCCCGCCGCTCGCCGCTATGGAACGAGCTACAGGCAATGTGTCTGCAGGAAGCCTGAGCAGGATTATCTGCTCAGGACACGATCAGCTCAGGCTGACCGGCAGGTTATCAATCAGGCGGGTTTTGCCCAAAAACGCGGCAATCAGAATCACCAATTGCAGCTCTTCAAACCCGGGCTTGAGCAGGCTAGTAGCAGAGCGAATCTCGATATAATCGGTTTTAAAGCCAACGCTATTCAGCGCCGCGGCATGTTCCGCAATCAGCTTGTCAAAGTCACGACGACCCAGTTGAATCTGCTCCGCGATGCTGGTCAGGGTTTGATAGACCTTGGGCGCCAGCTGACGCTGTTCTGCGCTGAGGTAACCATTACGGGAACTCATGGCCAGGCCATCGGCTTCACGTCGGGTAGGCACGCCGTGGATGGTCAGATTCATCGACAAATCCTGCACCATAGTGCGGATCACCTGCAGTTGCTGAAAGTCTTTCTCGCCGAAAAACGCGTGATTTGGCTGCACCATATTGAACAGCTTACACACGATAGTCGCCACCCCACGGAAATGCCCCGGCCGGCTGGCGCCACAAATCATATAGGATAAGCCCGGCACTTCGACGAAGGTTTGCTGCTCCAGCCCGCGGGGATAAATGTCTTTTGCCTGCGGGGTAAACAACACATCCACGTTAAGGCTGCGCAGTTTCGCTTTGTCTTCATCTAGCGTGCGCGGGTAGGCATCCAAATCTTCGTTTTCGCCAAATTGCATCGGGTTAACGAAAATCGACACCACCACCACGTCGCAATGTTCCCGCGCACAGCGCACCAGCTCAAGGTGGCCATCATGCAGGTTACCCATAGTCGGTACAAAACCAATCACTTTGCCGTCCAGTTGCCACTGACGGCGTTGTTCACGCAGACTCAGAATGTCACTGATGGTTTGCACAACTTACCCTTACTGAAAGCTATGTTCGGCACCGGGGAAATCACCGGCGCGCACGTCGTTGATGTACTGACTGACTGCTGCGCGCAGATCACCGGTTTCCGCCAGATAATTTTTAGAGAACTTTGGCATGTAATTGGCGCTCACTCCCAACATGTCATGCATCACCAGAATCTGACCATCACAATCAACACCGGCACCGATACCAATCACCGGGATGGTCAGGGCGTCACGGATTTTCTTCGCCAACGGCGATGGGATGCATTCCAGTACCAGTAACTGAATTCCGGCTTTTTCCAATGCTTTGGCTTGCTCGAGGATTTGTTCAGCCTGCAGATCAGAGCGGCCCTGCACCTTAAAGCCACCAAATACATGAACCGACTGCGGGGTGAGCCCTAAATGGCCACATACCGGCACACTGCGTTCGACTAACATACGTACCGTATGCAGTAGCCATTCGCCACCTTCAAGCTTAACCATGCTGGCACCCGCCACCATCAGTTTCGCCGCGTTCATACAGGCCTGTTCCGGGGTGGCGTAGCTCATAAATGGCATATCTGCGATAACAAACGCCCGCTGTGTACCCGCGCGCACTGCACGGGTGTGGTACGCCACATCATCGACACTCACTGGCAGGGTGTCATTGTGGCCTTGCAAAACCATACCGAGCGAGTCACCAATCAGGATGACATCGATGCCCTGTTCGTCGAACAACTTGGCAAAGCTGGCATCATAGGCGGTCAATGCGCAGATTTTCTCACCCTGCTGTTTCATAGTAAGCAGTGTCGCAGTACTGATTTTCTTTTGTGTCATATCACTGACCTTTTCGTTTATTGCGCGCTGAGACGAATCAGCCCGTTTACATCGCAGGTATGTTGTAAATCACTCAGCGGCGTGCCATCCGGCAACACCAGCTGCGGGGCAATTTCCAGCAATGGATAAATCACGAACTCACGCTGACGCATTCCGTAATGGGGAATGGTCAGTCTTTCATCGCTAAATTGCAAATCGTCGAACAGCAGAATATCCAGATCCAGCGTACGTGGCCCCCAACGTTCTGCCTTACGCACACGACCATGCTCCAGCTCAATTCGCTGCAAAGCATCAAGTAATTGATGGGGCGTCAGGCTGGTCTGCAGCGCGACCACGGCATTCACGTAATCCGGTTGGTCTTGCGGCCCCATAGGTTTGCTGCCGTACAGGGAAGACTGTGCGATTAGCTGGGTATCAGCTAACTGGGTCATGGCATGCAGTGCGGCCTGAATTTGCGCCGCAGGCTGGGCCAGATTACTGCCCAACCCGATAAACGCACGGGCCATCAGGATTCCTGCTTTTTCGGACGCGGTGCACGGCGACGGCGCGGACGCTTTTTCGCCTGAGTAGGTTGACGCTCCAGCATCGCACGGCGGGCATCGTTATCAGCCTCCTGAAACGCCTGCCACCACTGGGTAAGCTCTTCTGCCTGGCCACCCTCGGCCTGACCGCGTACCAACAAGAAATCAAATCCGGCCCGGAAGCGCGGATGTTCAAAGGTTTGCCAGGCCCTGCGCCCCTGACGGCGGGTCAGACGCTGCTGCATTTGCCAAATTTCACGGATCGGGGTGGTGAAGCGACGCGGGATCATAATCCGGCGGATCTGCTGTTCAATCACCTCGGTCATGGCCAGATTAAATGCATCGTTCTCGCTCAGGCCGGACTCCGCGCGCAGCTGTCCGTAGCGTATCTCAACCGGGTACCACATTAACGCCGCGTAGATAAAAGCAGGCGTGACAGATAATCCGTCCGCGATACGTTGATCGCTGTTACGCATCACCTGACGCAGGAATGCCCATTCCTTACTGTCGCGCTGTTTAACCAGTGGCGTCAGCGCCGGGAAAAGGGGCTGCAGCAGGTTGTAATCCGCCATCAATTCCAGCGTGCGTTCACCATGACCGGATAAAAACAGTTTGATCACTTCTTCAAATAAACGCGCCGGCGGAATGTTGCTCAGTAACGACGCCAACGTGCGAATCGGCTTGGCACTGCGCTCAGCAATTTGCATATCCAGCTTGGCTGCAAAGCGTGCGGCGCGCAGCATACGCACCGGGTCTTCGCGGTAGCGGGTTTCCGGATCACCGATTAAATCCAGCTTACGGGCTTGCAACGCCTCTACACCACCGGCGAAATCATGCACGGTAAAATCGGCGATGTTGTAATACATGGCGTTCACGCTGAAATCACGGCGTTCGGCATCTTCTTCGATGCTGCCAAATACGTTGTCACGCAGAATTTGACCGTGGTCGTTCTGTTTGCCGTGATTCTCATCATCCTGATGATGGCCACGGAATGTCGCCACTTCGATAATGTCGCGGCCAAAAATCACGTGCACCAACTGGAAACGGCGGCCAATTAAACGGCTGTTACGGAATAACTTACGCACTTGCTCCGGCGTGGCATTGGTCACCACATCAAAGTCTTTCGGGTGCAGGCCTAGCATCAGGTCACGGACGCAGCCGCCGACCAGATAGGCTTCATAACCGGCATTGTGCAGGCGATAAAGGACTTTCAGCGCGCTGTCATCGATATCATTACGGCTGATTCCATGCTGTTCACGGGTGAAGATGCGCCGTGAAATCACCGGCGATGCGCTTTTACCACGCATAGCATTCTTCACTCTGGATAGGACGCGCTTAATAATGACCTTGTCTCCTGCAAAAACACGCAAAAATGGGCGCACATTCTAGCCCAGACAGGGACAAATGAGAATCACCCTGCCAATCGCCGGGTTAATTGCAAAGATAATCGGTGAAATAGGTTTCGGCGCAGGCATCGAAACCTGCGGATAACGGATTCATAAAGCCGTGTGCATACGCGCAATCCCGCACCTTTACACCGGCCAAATGACTGAGCTTGGCCATGACAGCCTGCACATCAAAATGCGCTTCGTGGGCGGCGAAAATCAACTCGCAGGGTACCTGCGGCTGTTTATTCAGATAATGGCGAACCTGACCGGGATAAAAGCACAGCAACTGTCTGGCGCTGAAACTGTCACTGCAAGCCGCCAACCAAGCTGCGGCACCACCGGCGCTAAACCCCACTACCCGTTGTGGCTGAAAGCGCTTGACCCCGTCTAGTACCCTGGCGGCAAAGCGTTCAATGTCGCTGTGCACAGTAAAATGTGCATAGGCCGCGTGATCGTCAGCAAATCTCGGTGGCTGCGTGGAATAGGGCTGCACAATCTGTGCCTCACCCGGCAGGCGTGCGCACCACGACTCAAGCTCGGGCGTGTGACCAAAGATATCGCTGACAATTAACCAGCGCATTGGGGGCCTAGCTCATCTGGTAACACTTCCTGGCTGTTAGGCAGACGACTCACCTGCCAGTTGGCCACCGCCCAGGATAACATTTCACTGACTGGCGCCCCGATTAATTCGCTCGGCAAAGGATGATTCAGCCAACCCAGTACTTTGGCGATATTATCTGCCGCGCAAGCACTATCGATAGCCGGCGCGTGATTTTGCTTACTTAATTTTTGCCCTGGCTCAGTGCTAATCACCGGTAGGTGCAAATAAGCTGGCGGGGTGAGATTGAGTGCATGATAAAGCGCTAACTGGCAGGCAGTAGGTTGCAGCAAATCTGCCCCGCGCACCACTTCAGTGATAGCCGATGCGGCATCATCCACCACCGAGGCCAGATGGTAGGCATACAGTCCATCTTTTCTGCGTAGGACAAAATCCTCACAAGCAAAACCCCTATCGGCATGTATCTCACCCAGATGGGCATCCTGAAATGTCATCACCGGCTCGGTATTCAGAAACCGCAGCGAGTTACCATCGGCACCTAACCCGGCACGGCGGCAGGCGCCCAGATAGTGCCCACCGGCGGCTTTAATTTGCGCACGGGTACACTGACAAAAATAGGCTCGTCCTTGTTGCTGCAAAGCAGCCAGAGCGGCGTCGTAAGCCTCACTTCGCTGGCTTTGCCAGATGACAGACTCATCCCATTCCAACCCGTGACCTGCTAACTGACGCAAAATAAGGTCTGCCGCACCCGGCGCTTCACGGGGCGGATCGATATCTTCGATGCGTACCAGCCACAGGCCGTTGTGGGATTTGGCCTGCAAATAGGATCCCAATGCGGCCACCAGCGAGCCAAAATGCAATGGACCTGATGGGGATGGGGCAAAGCGCCCACGATAGATTGTGTCTGTCATCATCATTGCCGTAAAAACAACAAAAGCTGCCAATGGGCAGCTTTTGCAGGAAGCACAGAAGGGGTTAACCCATCATTTGCTTTTCTTTGATTTCTGCCATGGTTTTGCAGTCAATGCACAGGTCAGCGGTTGGACGCGCTTCCAGGCGGCGGATACCGATTTCGATACCGCATTGATCACAAAAACCAAAGTCATCATCTTCCAGACGACGCAGGGTCTTTTCAATTTTCTTGATCAGTTTACGCTCGCGGTCACGGGCGCGCAGTTCCAGGCTGAATTCCTCTTCCTGAGCAGCGCGGTCTACCGGATCCGGGAAATTCGCCGCTTCATCCTGCATATGATGCACGGTGCGATCGACTTCCTCACGCAACTGATTTCGCCATGCCTGCAACAGTTTACGGAAATGATCCATCTGGGCATCATTCATGTACTCTTCGCCCGGCTTTTCCTGATAGGGCATTACACCTGCCAGCGCTAGCAGGCCTGTTGCTGTATTTTTAGAATTATTTGCAGTTGGCATCAGCCTTCTCTCCTGAACTAAATGCAAACAGGTCGGTTTGACAAAGCGTGAAGGTATAGCAAAAACCCCAATCCTTGACAATCTCGCTTTGCGGTCTACCCGACCCGAAGTTAGCTTGCCAATATGGCGCTAACCTAAAAAAAATCAACCTTTTTCACCCAAACTATCATTGAGCACTTGATCTGCAAGGTATTTTTCTCCTTCCCGGCGTGCTTTGAGGGCAATCACCTGCACCCCATGGGCCTTCGCCTGCTCGAGCAAATCGGCATAGACAGGGTCGATATGTGCCGCCGCGCTGACATTGAATATCCCTTCATGTTGCACGAGAAACAACAACACCGCGCGATGGCCCTCATCCACCATCTGCATCAAATCCTGCAAATGCTTCTGCCCACGCGTACTCGCAGCATCGGGGAAGTAGCCCTGGCCATTTTCCAGCAAGGTCACGGATTTAACTTCCACATAGCAATCTGCCATTCCCTCTGCGCTAAGCAAGAAATCAATACGACTGTTCTGCGCATATTTCACCTCTCGCCGTACCTGGCTGTAGCCGGCCAGGGAAGGAATCTTGCGCTGTGTCAGGGCTTCTTCCACCAGCTTGTTCGCCATACCGGTATTGAGGCCAATCCAATGTCCTTGCGGGTTTTGACTAAACTCCAGGGTGTAGGCGAGTTTGCGTTTGGGGTTATCCGAGTGGGACAACAATACTGGCCAGCCTTCGCCGATACAGTGGCGCATCGAGCCTGTATTGGGGCAATGGGCGGTGACGATGTCGCCATTTTCAAGGCGCGCATCGACAAAGAAGCGTTTGTAACGATTAATAAATTTGGCACTGGTCAGTGCGCTGGGATAGTGCATAATCTTGTCTGTTAATCTAATTCAGCTGATAAATTTGTCAGCGCCCATCATAACCTGAGGTACAAACTATGTCGCAACTGGCGGTTTATTTAAGCCGTGATCCTGCCCCCGCTCAGTGGGGTGATTCCGCTCTGGTGTCATTTGACGCAGAACGCATTTTTATTCACTTACATAAAGACGACTCATTACGCACCATACGCAAAGCAGCCCGTCTGCTGGATAGCGTTACCGGCCGTGATCTGCTGTTAAGTGGAAAATGGCAGGCGGATCAGCAATGGGCATTTGCGACCAGCTTTGGTTCCGTGCGTAAGCCAGCCAAAATTAAATGGTGTCAGGACGAACATGCCGCGCACCTGCAAAAAATGTACGAGGCGCTGGTCTTTACCCGCAACCTGATCAACGAAACCCCACAAAACCTGTCGCCGGAATTGCTCGCGGCGCGTGTCACCAGTTGGTTAAAAGAACTGGGTGGTGATGCTATCAGCGCTACGCGCATTGTCGGTGAAGATCTGGTGAAAGCCGGTTGGATGGGGATCTGGGAAGTAGGCCGTGGCAGTGATCGCCCGCCGGTATTCCTGGAAGTGGATTATAACCCCAGCGGATTGAGCACAGCGCCAGTGGCGGCGGCGCTGGTTGGTAAAGGCATCACCTTCGACAGCGGTGGCTACAGCATTAAAGCCTCCGAGGGCATGCTGACCATGAAATGCGATATGGGCGGCGCGGCGACTGTAGCGGGCGCGTTAGGCCTGGCCATTTCACAGGGGCTGAACAAACGGGTCAAACTGTTCTTGTGCTGTGCAGAAAACTTAATCAGCGGTCATGCCTATAAACTGGGTGACATCATCACCTATAAAAACGGCACCACAGTTGAAGTGGTCAACACCGATGCGGAAGGGCGTCTGGTGTTAGCCGATGGCCTGCTGGCAGCGGGCGAAACTGGTGCCCATACCATTATTGATGCTGCAACCTTAACCGGCGCAGCGATGACCGCGGTTGGCAGTGATTTCCACGCGCTGTTTGCGCTGGATAAAGACTATCAGACTCACGCCATGGCAGTGGCAAACGAAGAATTAGAACCCGTCTGGCCACTGCCACTGGAGAAATGGCACCAGGAAGCCTGTCCATCACCCTATGCGGACACCGCAAACAGTCGTGCGGTTAAAGGTGGCGGCGCCGGCGGTGCCTCCAATGCGGCCGGTTTCCTGTCACGCTTTGTACCTCGTGATGGCGCTGGCTGGTTGCACTTTGATCTGGCGGCGGCGTTTAATAACTCCGCGACCAACCTGTATCCGGCCGGTGCGACCGGGCTGGGTATTCGCACCATTGCCCGCTTGCTACATGAAGCGGAATAAACAAAAAAGGCGCCTCTGTGGCGCCTTTTTACTGTAAATCCTGTTGTTACAAACCGCCGAGTCGTTCCGCGAATTCTTTATACTTCACTACGTCTTCGCGTTTAAACATAGGTTTGCCATTTTCGTCCTGGCCGGCAGCCACTAGCAGGCTTTCCCGCTCTAAACGTTCTACACGAATTTCCTGTACGCCGAGAAATTCCGCGACATCCGAAACTGACATTAATGACATGTTGATCCTCTTGGTTTTTAAAATTTTTTTTACAATGTAATCGCAAAACTGTCGTTTCGCTAGTTCATCAGCAGAACGACCGCATAAACCGGCTAACCTAGGGTGGTTTTGCGCAGTAATTATTTAACCATTTGAATTACTGCCTGTTTTTTAAATGCTAGAATAGCCCAGTTAATTACTTAAAGAGAGTCCCATGGATATTTGGTCAGCCGCCGTGATGTTGTTTTTGATCATGGATCCACTTGGCAATTTGCCGGTGTTTATGTCGGTTCTGAAATCTATCGAGCCCAAGCGGCGCCGTATTATTCTTGCCAGAGAACTAGTTTTCTCTTTATTAATCATGGGCTTATTCCTTTTTAGTGGTCAGCAGATTCTGGATTTCCTGAATGTACGTCAGGAAAGTGTCAGCATCGCGGGCGGGATTATTCTGTTTTTGATTGCCCTGCGGATGATTTTCCCACAGCCAGGCGGCGTGATTGGCACCGCGGTCGGTGAAGAGCCGTTTTTAGTCCCATTAGCCGTACCGATGATTGCTGGCCCGTCGATTCTGGCCGCGTTGATACTGCTGGCTAATCAGGATCCCAGCCGCATGACAGACTGGAGCATTGCACTGTTTGCAGCCTGGTTAGTCAGTGCCGCAATTTTAATGTTCAGTAATCTGTTCCACCGCCTGCTCGGCGAAAAAGGCCTGACCGCCATGGAGCGCCTGATGGGTATGATTCTGGTCATGATTTCCATTCAAATGCTGCTCGATGGGGTGGCCACCTATCTGGGGCATAAATAATGAAGAAAAAGCTCAGTACTTTCGCCCGCGCCCGCGCGTTGACAGACAAATCGGCGATTGCCTTCTCCGCGGCACTGCTGGAACGCATGCTGACTAACTATCAGTTATTCAGTGAAGCGACCGAATTTGGCGATGCCAGTGAATTTCGTACCACCCTCAATTGTGTGTGGGAATGGTTGAGCGTGCCAAAAGCGAAAATGAATTTCGCCACCCGCCTGGAACGCATTGAAGAAATCACACCGGACGCGGCCGACTTCGACATGTATGGTGTTTACCCCGCGATTGATACGGCGATGTCCATGCAGGCATTGCTGCAGTTGATTCTGGGTGAAGATCTGCAAGGTGCAGTGGTGGTAAGTAAGTTATCCCAGGGCAGCGTCGAGGCTTATATCCTGCAGGAAGCCGGTGATGATTTAGAAAATCAGCAGATTGCCGCTCATCCCCTGATGCAATGGGAAGTCGCGTTGCAAAATGAATTGCTGGATATCATAGAAGCGGAAAGCGTCAGCGCGGCGCTATGTAAGCAATTGCGCACGTTGGTGCGTGAAGAAGGTATTTCAAATATCGGTATTGAATTAACCGACTAACCCCACTGAGTGATCGCAGCACTACCCAACTCAGTATTGGCATTGCCACTTTAAAGGAGACAACTATGGCTAGCGTGACACTAAAAGGTAACCCATTTAACACCACTGGCGATCTGCCTGCCGTCGGCAGCAAAGCGCCTGCATTCGATTTAGTCAAAACTGATTTAAGCCCGGCAACCAGCGCCGACTTCAGCGGCAAACGCGTTGTGCTGAATATTTTTCCCAGTGTCGATACCCCTACCTGTGCCCAGTCGGTGCGCCAGTTTAATCAACAGGCCTCCACAATGGATAACACGGCTGTGGTGTGTGTTTCGATGGATTTACCTTTTGCACTGGCGCGCTTTTGTGGCGCCGAAGGCCTGCAAAATGTCGTGCCCGCATCTGCGTTCCGCAGCTCGTTCGCATCTGACTATGGGGTGAAAATGGTAGATGGACCGCTGGCCGGATTAACTGCCCGCGCTGTGGTCGTATTGAACGAAAAAGGTGAGGTATTACATACCGAACTGGTCAGCGAAATCGCTAACGAACCTGATTACGACGCCGCACTGGCCGTTCTGTAAGCCTGACAAACAGGTTTGCCATCCCGGCAGACCTGTTTTTCTTATTTCCCTTAGCCCACCAGATAGTTCTGATACAGCACACTGCCCCAGCACAGGGCAATAATCAGCAAGGTAATAAACACCGCTGAGGAGCCCAGATCTTTAGCCTTTTTCGACAAAGGGTGAATTTCCGCACCGATACGGTCGATGGCCGCTTCAATCGCACTGTTAAAGATTTCCACCACCAACAGCGCCATTAACGGAATGACTAACAGCAACCACTGATTTATGCTTTGCGCCAACCAGCAAGCCAGCGCAGTGCCGATCACCGCCATCAGCATTTCCTGGCGAAACGCCGCTTCATCGCGCCATGCACTAACCAACCCATCGAATGAACATTTGGTCGCTTTGATAATTCGGCCAATACCACTGCCATTGGGTTTTACGTGCTGTCCGTGACTCATGCGTCGCGATCTCCTGTCTGATAAAGTTGATAGCTAAATTGCTGGGTTTGCTTTTGTTTCAACAACTGCCAGCCACCTGGCAAATTCAGTGGCATCGCCGTTAACTCACATTCCACATAAACCAGTGCATCAGGTTTAAGACAACCTGACTGACTGAGCCAATCAATGGCCTGCTGCGCCAACCCCCGGTTAAACGGCGGATCGACAAACACGACATCGTAGCTGGCCTCCGGCAGATGTTGCTGGAACAAACTGCCCTGGCGCACGTCCGCCGCCTGCGCAGACAGTTTCAACAGATCGCGATTGGCCAATATCTGTTTGGCGGCCTGCTTATCCAATTCAACAAAGGTGCAATGGCTGGCATAACGGGATAACGCCTCAAATCCTAACGACCCGGCTCCTGCGAAGGCATCCAGACAATTCGTCTCGGCCAGATATGGGGTTAACCAGTTAAACACCGTTTCCTTGGTGCGATCCGTGGTCGGCCGCAGGCCTTCTACATCCAGAACGGGTAGCTTTCGGCCTCGCCATTGGCCGGCAATAATACGAATGGCACCCGTCGCGGGGGATTTTTGTTTGACCTGTCGCTTCATGGAAATGTTATGATTACCCGGATAAATTAAGACCAACTTAATTCCCCGTAGTGTAACGTTTTGCGCCGTGTTGAAACAGCCCAGACACATGGCCATAGAATAAAGGTCTCCCATGTCGAAATTCTTTTCCTGGTTTGGCAAAAATAAAGATCAGGCCCCCGAGCAGGATGCGCCTACTTCGGCCGCCGAAAATGCCGAGCAACAAAGCACTGCAGCAGTGCCGCAGGCCGAACCCACTGACACCACCTCAGTGCCGGCACCGAGCGCCACTGCGCCAGTTAGCCAGACTGAAACACCGCCGGCATTAAAAGAGAAAAAGCCTTCTCTTTTTGAACGCCTGAAAGCCGGTTTATCCAAGACTAGTGAGAATATTGGTTCTGGCTTTTTAAACCTGTTCAGCGGCAAAAAAATTGATGACGAATTGTTCGAGGAACTGGAAACCCAGTTATTGGTTGCTGATTTGGGCATGGATACCACCCAGAAAATCATCACCGAGTTGACCGAACGCGCCAATCGCAAGCAATTACAGGATGGTGAAGCGTTATATGGCGTGCTGAAGGAGCAAATGGAACAGTTGCTGCAACCGGTCAGTCAGCCACTGGACGTGGCCAGCGCAGGCAACGGGCCGTTTGTGATCCTGATGGTAGGCGTCAACGGCGTGGGCAAAACCACCACTATCGGCAAAATGGCCAAGCAGTTCCAACAACAAGGCAAGAAAGTCATGCTGGCTGCCGGCGATACGTTCCGTGCGGCTGCCGTTGAACAATTGCAGGTATGGGGCGAGCGCAACAATATTCCGGTGATTGCCCAGCATACCGGTGCAGACAGTGCTTCGGTGTTGTTCGACGCACTGCAAGCGGCGCAGGCTCGTGATGTGGATGTGCTGATTGCCGATACCGCCGGACGCTTGCAGAACAAAGACCACCTGATGGAAGAATTGAAGAAAGTCGTCCGGGTAATGAAAAAACTTAATCCGGATGCCCCCCATGAGGTCATGCTGGCACTGGATGCCGGTACCGGACAAAACGCCCTGAGCCAGTGTAAATTATTCAGTGAAGCGGTGGGATTAACCGGCATTACCCTGACCAAATTGGATGGTACTGCAAAAGGGGGTGTAATTTTCGCCATAGCTGATAAATTTGGCATACCAATCAGATACATAGGCGTTGGTGAAGGGATTGACGATTTACGCCCGTTTGACAGCAAAGAATTCGTCGATGCCCTGTTTGAACAGCAACAAGGCTAAGGCATGATTAAATTTGAGCAGGTAAGCAAAACCTATCCGGGCGGACAACAAGCGTTGCGTCAGGTCAGTTTTCATATTCCACCCGGCGAAATGGCGTTTTTGACCGGCCATTCCGGTGCCGGAAAAAGCACCCTGCTCAAGTTAATCAGTATCATGGAACGCCCGACCGTAGGACGGGTGCTCATCAACGGCCATGACCTGGGTAAAATCAAAAACCGTCAGGTGCCGTATATTCGCCGTGATATTGGCATGATCTTCCAAAGCCATCAGCTACTGATGGACAAGACAGCCTTTGACAATGTGGCCTTGCCGTTGGTCATCGAAGGCTACAGCCGCCGCGACATTACCCGCAAGGTGCATGCGGCACTGGATTTGGTTGGGCTGGCTGACAAAATTAATTCGTTACCGATTACCCTGTCCGGTGGTGAGCAGCAACGGGTAGGTATTGCCCGCGCCATCGTTAATAAGCCACCGATTCTGCTTGCCGACGAGCCTACCGGCAACCTGGATCCTAAGCTGTCGATGGAAATCATCAATCTGTTTGAGAAACTCAATCAAGCCGGTGTGTCTGTGTTGATTGCAACCCACGATCTGGGCCTGATTGCCCGCATGCGCTACCGCACACTGACATTGCGTAACGGCCAGATGATTACCGATGGTCTGGTGGAAGACTGGCGGGGGGACTCAGAATGAGCATTCTGTTTACCGGCCGCAGTAGTCAGGGCGCTAGCCAGCAAAAAATATCTTCATTGCAAAAAGTACTGATGTTTTTCGTCGACCATGTGCGTCAGGCATTAGCCAGCCTCGGTGAACTGTGGCGCGCGCCGGCAGACTCTATGCTCACCATTGCGGTTTTGGGCTTAGCCATTACCCTGCCATCGACCTTGTATGTGCTGGTCAAAAATACCGAACAAATCAGTTCCGGTTGGGAACAGGCCGCTGAGATCTCGTTATTTTTACGCCAGGATCTACCCGCTGGTGATATTCAACAGTTAATTCGTCGCATTAATGCCTGGCCGGAGGTCGAACAGGTGGTGCATATCACCGCCGAACAGGGCCTGAAAGATTTTCAGCAGCGCTCCGGCATGGGCGATGCACTCAAGTATCTCAACAAAAATCCACTACCCGATGTACTGCTGGTTATGCCAACCGCACGCCACACCGGGCCAACCGCAGCGGCCTTGTTGCTGGATAAATTGCGCAATGAGCGCGAAGTGGAGTTTGGCAAACTGGATATCGATTGGCTCAATCGCCTGCATGCTGCAGTCGAGATGGCGCACGATTTAGTACTGATGATCGCCCTGCTATTGTTTATGGCGGTGGTGGTGATCATCGGTAATACCATTCGCCTGAATATTTTGAATAAACGCAGCGAAATTCAGATTATGAAGCTGGTGGGTGCCACCGATGCCTTTATTCAGCGCCCGTTTTTGTATACCGGTTTCTGGTACGGCTTGCTAGGCGGGCTATCGGCGTGGTTTGCGGTGATGTTGCTGCTATGGTGGGCCGAGTCGAGCATCGCCAGCCTGACCGAGTTGTATGCCCATGACTTCAACCTGACGGGTCTGCAGGGTAATGAACTGCTTACCATGCTGGGCCTATCCATCGGCTTGGGTTTGGTCGGCTCGATGCTCAGCGTTTATCGCCATGTAAAAGACATCGAACCGCAGTAAGGCGTTAAATGGCGGTGTTTTTCAATTCATCCGCCCACTGAATCGCCTGTTGGTATTTCACTGCCATCAGGTCAGCCGGTATCGCCAGTGCTTCCGCCAGATGTTCCGTTTGCGTCCAATTCGCCTGCTCATAAGCCTGTGCCAATTCTAAATAGCGACGTAAATCCCCGCTCTCGCCACGCAGTGCCGCACTGATATCGTCTGCCAGCGGCAATCTGCGCACAATGTCCTGCATACTCAAATCCAGCATGGCATCGAGGGTGGATAACAGGCCGATCAGAAAGCCTTTGGGAGGATTTTGTTCGTCGCCCCGGTAGTCGGCGACTGCCTGACAAAATTTCGCCCGGCTCAGCGATAGGGTCAACAATTCATCCGGCTTGCTATCACCGAGGTTGGCCATGGCCAACAACGCGATGAATTTTTTCACCTCGATCTGCCCCATGTAATTCAGGGCATGCAGCAAGGACGATATCTTCTGGCGCTGATAATTGGCCGGATTATTCATATAGCGTAATAACTTAAACGCCAGCGAAGCGTCCCGCTCCAATACGCTATTCATATCACTCATAGCAAAATCATGGCGCGCACTGATTTCAATCATGCGTAACAAATTAAGCTTCATCACCGGTAGATCTTTGCGCTGCATGACTTCCGGACGGGTGAAAAAATAGCCCTGAAAATAATCCACTCCCAAGGCCAGAAACTGCTCAAACTGCACATTTGTTTCAATCCGCTCAACCACGACCTTAACCGGGCGATGACGGATACGCTCAAGCAAACCGGGAAGCTGCTGCAAAGAGCGTTCATCTGCCTCAATCTTGACCATCGCAACATAAGGAAACAGGGGATCCCAACGGGTGTCAAAATCGTAATCATCCAGCGCCAGCTTGTAGCCAAGGTCGTGCAGATGTTTGCATGCGCGGATCAGTTCGGCATCAACCTCAGTGGTTTCGATCACCTCAATCACGGTGGTGAGCGGATCTAACGATGTGGGGAAACGATAAAGCAAGGTATCGCGATAGAAATTCAGAAATGCCTTTTTACCGTCGGTGATATCGGTCAATTCGGTACTTAAATGATGCTGATTTATCAGCTTGGAGGTGGCTTCGTCTGGTTCAATATTGGGATAACAGTTTTGCTGGCCATCGCGAAACAGCAACTCGTAACCAATAACCTCTTTAGCGCGATCGAAGATAGCCTGGCGCGCAACATATGCATACATGAAAGAAAGACCCCGAAACTGATGTGACTTTCCATGTAACTGCTAAGCGTCCTGCCCCGAAAGTATATGCAGAATTGGGCTATGTTCAAATTCCGGCCAGTTTTTGTTTTACGTCAGGAGGAAACGACACCTGCTGCCACAGTGCATCACACAATTCACGGCTATCCTGCCAGTTTTCATCCAGGATCCATTCAACTAATAAATCTGCTTTAGCCGGAAATCGCACCGGCTCAACGCTATCGAAGGTCAGCCAGCGGCGTACGGCACTGGCATCCAGACGCTGCATAGTCTGGCAGCGCCCCATTTTTTCCAGCGTCACAACATTGGACAATTGCTCAAATTGGCCATGTAGCGGCTTCAACAGTAATTTTTTACCCAGATGCAGACATTCACTGGACAGTTCAAAGCCCGCGTTGCCAATCACCCCGTCACTTGCCTGTAAACAGTGCTTAAACGCGTTTTTACACGGCACATACCAGTGAATATTGTCCTGTTGAGTGTCACTGGTGAGATGAGGGTGGAACACGTCGAAGCCTTGCTCAGGAAACTGCCTCAGCAATGCACCGATTTCGTTCAGTTCCTCAAAGGGTAAATACACCAGAATACGCCCACTGGGTGCCACCGGCTGGGAAACGTCTGTGACAAATGGCGGTAAAATTGATTGGCCGAAATGATACCAATGCACCCCCAGATTATAAGTGGTTGGGGCAAAATAGCGCAACAGCAAATTATCCAGCATGCCTTTGCCTATGTTAGGCACAGGTGACAAAAAACAAGCCTGATGGCTGATAGAAATCGACGGCACATGACGTAACTGCGCGGCCCAGGCACTGATTGGCTCAAAATCGTTGATCACCAGATCATAGTCGCCCATGGGTAATTGCTGCACGTCATCGATTAATTGACGCAATTTCAGTTGTCTGGCTGTTTGCCAGCGATCCACCCGACCTTTGTGGGTTACAAAAGTCATACCCTGTTTAGTCTGATATTCGTCAAAAATCTGCATATCGAAGTATTGCTGCGGCTCACGGCCGCTAAATAGATAATCGACCTGAATATCACTGCGTCGGGATAATGCCTCGGCCAGCACTCTGGCGCGGGTAATATGGCCATTACCGGTACCCTGCACACCGTAAAGAATATTCATTTTCACAACACACCTCAGTGCAAAATGGCGATACTGGTCACAGAGATGGTCAGCCCGAGACAGGCACCGGCAAGAATATCCGTGGGATAATGGACGCCAAGCAGGATGCGTGACAGTCCCACACAGGTTGCCCAAAGGAATACCGGAATCGTCACCAGGGGATAAAACCAGCTAAGTAATGACGCCATCAAAAAGGCCGCCGCGGTGTGCCCGGATGGCAAGCTGAATTTGTCCGAAGGCTTGATGTGGGCACGGAAGTTAAACAATAGGTCGCAAGGGCGTGGACGCTTAAATGCCTTTTTAAGAATCACATAAACCGGTAATTCCAGTGCGTAGGCCAACAGCGCCGTATACATAAATAACGCACCGTGCTCTGGCTCAAAGGCCCACAATAAAATCCCCAGCAGCAGATAAAGATGACCATCACCGGTGCGCGAAATCCATTTAATCGCCTTTCCCTCGTAACTGGCAGTTTTAGCGAACAACCAACGAAACAATTGCATGTCTTTATCAGTAATCAGCCGCATCACACGTCCCTCTCTTCGCATTGATTAAAGTTTGCGCAGCCCGTGTGACTTTCCCGTGACAATTTCACGAAGACTTTATGACATCAGCACATGTCACAGGATTGTTGCCAAACTGACACGTGTCTGTCATCCAGCGCAGATGTAATGGCGTCATCCTGTGTAGGAGATGACCATGCAAAATCAACGGTTAAATCAGTCAGAATCACACGCTCATCAGAGCATCAGCTTCAGCCAGACATTAATGCAGCGAGTGTCTATTACCCCGGATGATGGCGGATGTCAGGAGTGGCTGGCTGCCCAACTGAGTGCGCTGGGTTTTACCTGTCACGCCTTTGAGCAACAGGGGGTGCGCAATCTGCTGGCAACCATTGGCAACGGGCCACAAACCATCGCTTTTGCCGGACATACCGATGTTGTGCCAACCGGACCGCGTGAAAAATGGCGTTTTGACCCGTTTGCAGCTCACATTGAAGACAACAAACTTTATGGCCGTGGTGCCGCCGATATGAAAACCGGTATCGCCGCCATGTTGGGTGCCTGGCACCAGCATATTGGCCTGCAGCGGCCTATCCGTCAGCGTTTTATGTGGCTAATCACGAGTGATGAAGAGGGTGAGGCAGAGCATGGCAGCAAAGCCATCCGCCAATGGCTGGACGACAAACGGATTGCGCTGGACAAAGTGATTATTGGCGAGCCCACCGCGCATTTACGCAGTGGCGATACCATTAAAGTCGGACGACGTGGCGCGGTATCCGCCAAGTTGATTCTGCGCGGTAAAGCCGGCCACGTAGCCTATCCGCAGCAAACCCGCAATGCACTGCATCAGGCCGCTAATGTCATCACGGCTCTGCAGCAACTTCCCTGGGATCAGGGCAGTGCGGATTTTCCCGGCACCACATTACAAATCACCTACTGCAATTCCGGTGACTTTACCGACAATATTGTACCGGCACGCTGCGAACTGTGTTTCAACGTACGCTATTCCCATCACTTCGAATTAGCCGGTTTACAACAGTTAATTGAGAACGCCATCAGCGCCCAAACCGATGATTATGAACTGCACTGGGAGCGCGCCTGTGAACCCTATTTCACTGCCAACAGCCATGCGGGCGGATTAATACATGCTGCCGAGCAGGCGATTGTGAAAACCACGGGGTGTTACCCTATGATGTCCACCGCTGGCGGCACCTCAGACGGGCGTTTCTTCGCCGGTCCACACACAGAGGTGGTCGAGTTAGGTGTACCGAATCATAGTATCCACCAAATCAATGAGCACGTGGCGCTAACCGACATCGTGACGCTGGAAGATATCTACACGGAGTTGCTTGCTAATCTGCTGAGCTGAGCGCGTTAACCGCGCTCAATATCGCTATTGATGATAGCGTTGAACTCATCAGCACTCAGGTACACTGGCGTATAGCTACCGCCATTACTGACTATTTGCTGGTAAAAAGCGCGCAGATGATTACGCGATCCGCGCTTAAGATTGTCATAAACCAGCGCGATATCTGCATTGTCCTCTAACTGCGTCTCCAAACGACTAATATCGGCAATATCCAACTCCTCGATACGCGCCCCGATACTCAGCCCGGCAACTAAATCCGAGCTGCCTTCGTCAACCAATTGCACATACAGCTGTTGAAGCTGAGGGTCAGTAAAACTTCCGATGCCCTGACTGCCAACCGGATCGGTCAGGTTGTAGCGCTGCACAAGCAGTAGCATTGCCTGCATATGAGTTTCTTCAATGTCGGCGATGTTATCAAAGATCGGCTGACTGAAAAGGTTTGCCAGACTGCGATATACATCACGGGCAAGTTTTTCTTCTTCGCGCATTAGCAGGACGCCAGCTGTCTCATCTGCGCTTAGGGTACCAACCGTCAAATTAGTTAATTGCACACTTAACTGGTTATTGTTAACCGTGGTGTAACCATTGCGATCAACACTGGCAATAGAGATAGAACCACCGTCGCCACCACAACCACCTAACAACACAAGTATGACGATCAGTAAAAAATATCTCACGCCCATCATCCGCTCCTTATTTCATTAATTTAGTTACTTGCGAAATAAGATAGAGATTGGCTGAGTTAAGTTCCATATTATTTTAGATAAGTACGAATTATATGAAGGACGGGCTGACACAGGTCAATCAGGCGGCCTTTTCGTGACGCTCAGTCAGGTAACGCTGATATTTTTTCGGCTTAAGCTGCGTAATATCCACCAGCACCAATCCATCAACGCAATCGGCAAAGTCCGCATCGACGCTAAAGCTGAGGAATTGCACGCCACCTGGCTCACACAATTCAGTGTATTGCTTATACAAAGTCGGCACGGACACGCCCATATTCGCCAACAGATGTTTGAGGGTGGTGAAATCCTGCAAATAATCCTCGCCAGAAAACATGTCCTGCAAGCCGTCCGGTAACGGATAAGCAGACTTAGGCGAGGCATATTGCTGCACCGAACCGAAGTAACGCTGGTAAAAATGTACCAGTAAGTCCTTAGCTGCCGTCGGATAGGCATTACTCAGGCTCACTGGCCCGAACAAATAACGATAATGGGGATATTTGCGCAAAAATGCGCCAATGCCATACCACAGGTATTCCAGACTGCGTTTGCCCCAATACTTGGGCTGGACAAAGCTACGGCCTAATTCCAGGCCCTGCTCAAAGTACTCGGCCGGCATATCCGTGTAATCAAATAGCGTTGCCGTGTATAGCCCCTGCAAACCTTTGCTGGCTATTTGCTGGCGGGCATCACCTAAGCGATAGGCGCCCACAATTTCTAAATCATCGCGATCCCATAAAATCAGGTGAAAGTAATCGTTGTCGTAGCCGTCGATATCCCGACGACGGTTGCTGCCTTCACCTACCGCGCGAAACGCAATTTCTCGTAAACGGCCAATTTCACGCAGGATCGGGGAACTGTCGGCATGTTGGTATAGATAAATCTGTTTGCCGTCGGCGGTTTCACCCAGCAACTCGCATTGGCGAATCGCCCTTTGCAGCGTCCGACGTTCTTCCGGCAGCGCGATCGCGGCCTGTGTAGCAAATACGCCCGCTTTACCAGCGCCAACGGCGTACAAATGGCGTTTAAACAACTTACTCAGAATTTTGAGCGGCAGAGCCTGATTCTGCCAGCTACTGAACGGGATTAACTCACCAACCCGCATGGGTAAGTGCCGCTGCTTACGCACGAACATCTCGCGCACCAGCAGTAACGTTGCCAGTGGCTTATATAACATGGATACGCCGTAAAATAATGGCGAGTTTTTCCCGTCGATAAACACCGGCAATATAGGTGCTTTGGCTTCTCTTGCAATACGTAAAAAGCCTGTTCGCCAACGGGTATCGCGCACCCCCTGAGGACGCAGGCGCGAGACCTCACCCGCCGGGAAAATAATCAGTACGCCTTCCTGATGCAGATGCTCAGAGATCGCCTGCAACTGCACT
The DNA here is from genome assembly GCF_004329715.1 of Bowmanella sp. JS7-9. GTDB lineage: Bacteria > Pseudomonadota > Gammaproteobacteria > Enterobacterales > Alteromonadaceae > Pseudobowmanella > Pseudobowmanella zhangzhouensis. Next base: position 223,910 of record NZ_JXSY01000011.1, on the reverse strand, counting down.
TTAGCAGTTGCGCCCTGAAATACATTTACGGGCAGCAACAGGCTGTGCAAGGGTTTGAGTGTCATCAACATATCGTTGGCGACCACTTTAATGTCGCTGCGTACTTCACTGATCAACTTTATCAGTGCCAACGCATCGAGCGAGCCAATCGGATGATTGGCCACAATAATGGCGCGTCCCTGCTCGGGGATCCTTTCCTTTTCAACATCCCTGACCGAATAACTGGTGGCAAAATAACTCAGCACCTGCTCGACGAAATCCAGCCCCTGTACATGGGGATAGCTGGCACCGAACTCTTGTACCTCACGTTCGTGCAATAAATGGCGCAATACAAAACTGGTAGATTTGAACAACAGTGGCTTCTCAGCCATGCCCGGAAAATGCTCGTTAAGTACCTGCTGCACGCTAAACATGGGAGTTTCCTGTTATTTTGCTGCTGGCATTATCTAAAGCCTTAGTGACAATCTGGTTGCACTTATATGAAGAAAAAATGTCCGGTTAAGCCACTTTTCGCGTGGGTGTATTCTCCACCGCATACAAAATGTTTGGCCGCTTCACTGAGGTCCAGGACAGGATCTGTAATTCTCCGCGATGGTTTTCGGTCAGTGCGCAACAGCTTTCCAGCCAGTCACCGTCATTGCAATACAAGGTACCATCCACATCCGTCACTTCGGCGTGATGGATATGCCCGCACACCACACCATCCAGGCCCCGCGACACGGCTGCGTCGACACAGGCCTGCCGGTAACGTTGCATCGCAATATTGGCACTCAGTACTTTGCTTTTGATATGACCGGCCAGCGACCAGTAGCGGCCACCCAGCGCGATGCGTGCTTTGTTGTACCAACGATTAACGAACAACAGCAGATCGTATGCCTTATCGCCTATCCAGGCATGCAAGCGGCCGAAACAGACTTCCTCATCAAATTGGTCACCATGTAATACCAATAAACGTTTGCCGTCGGCGGTGGTATGGATCAGTTCGCGGCGAATGTCGATATCGGCAAAACTCAGCCCATCATACTTTTGCACCGGTGCATCATGATTGCCGGGCAGATAAATCACCTGCGTGCCCTGAGCGGTCAGGGTTAACAATCTATGGAGTAGTTGATTGTGGGATTCAGGCCACAGCAGGCGTTTGCTCATTTCCCACATATCAACAATATCGCCAACCAAATACAGGGTATCGATGCGCACATGGTTGAGAAAATCCAGCAGGAATTCGGCTTTACAATCTTTGTGACCCAAATGAATGTCTGACAGCCAGACAGTACGGAAGTGTTGCTTTTGCATGGTGGCACTCCATAGCAGGTTTTGCTTAACCTAGGTTGTGCCTGTGACAACTGCGTGACTAAATTTTGAAGTTAGGATGACAATCCGTCTTGCAGTAATTGTTTACCCAGTCGATAGCAGCGGCTGAATTCCGGCAAGCCGTGGGATCCACCGTTAATCAGGCGGCGTGCAGCTTTTAAATCATCGTTTGCCAATGCTTCGCGCAGCGGTTCCTCGCAACGTTTCAGAAAACTGGCCAGCACTTTGGCTGCCACATCGGGATCATTGGCTAACTCCGGATCATGCTCTAACTCGTTGTTCATGCCGATACGTTTACTGATATCCCGATAATTGGCGCGCCCCGTCAACTGAATGTAGCCACGGCCTTTATAGCGGGCACCGTCCGGGTATCCGAGATTGCCCAGGTCCTTGCGATCATCATATTTATCAAAGGGATGGCCAGTAGCCGTGGAGTTGAAGCGGGATTCGTATTCATCCAGCGGTGCAAAGCGCCCGGTCTCCACATACACAGTCGCCACGGCCATCAATAGCATGTCGTTATCGCTAAGCTCTTCGTCCAGCATGGCATCGAGAATACGTGGCCAATGATAGGCAATATTTTGTGCCGGGGAATCGTGACAAATACGTTGTACCAGTCCCACATCGAAATGCTCGCCGTCATAGCTGCGCGCCTCATCGGACAAATCCAAGCCTAACTGGCCCATGGTCCGACGCCCAACCACGCCATCTGTCACCAGCCCGTGATGCTGTTGATAGGCTTCGACGGCGGCCAGCGTTTTGGCACCAAAGTCGCCATCCAACGACGCCTGATAGAAACCCAGTTGGGTTAAGGTTTGCTGCAGGCGCCGTACTAATTCGCCACGGCAACCAAATCGTAATGTCTGCACTCGTTGCGTCCTGTGGTTTTACTGCAAAGGGTAGCAGGCAAGCGCTAAAGGTCAGGTGCAGAACGAAAATTTTTTACATCGTGGCCGCTATACGCAAACTGCGCCAGCCGCGGGCACGCCATTTGACTGCCAGTGGTGCCGGTAATCTTGCTAGTTTTTGCCAAAGGGATTTCATGGTCTTTCTCCGTAACAGTTCATCCAACATGATGAACTTTCCTAATACCTAACCAACTTCCATGCCAAATCGATAGGCCGACATAAACTATTGAAAATAAAGCAATTGTTGATTTTAGAAGAACAACGAGAGAAATCAGCAATTGGTCAGTTTCACCACTTTGTTTAGATTTTACTCACTGCCTGTTGAAAACTGACGCTGACGACGTTGCTGACTTTTAATGGTGTACATTGAACTATCCGCGGCATGTAACAGCGCATCCAATGAATCAGTAATCTGCTCCTTGCTAAAGAGTGCCGTACCATGGGCATAACTTAATCTGAACGGCTCATGGGTGCGTTGATTGAACGCGTTAACCTCGTCCGCCAGACGTTTTTTCGCGACTTCCAACCCGGCCTCATCAATGTCCGAGTGCAGGCAAACAAACTCATCACCGCCGATGCGCGCGACCACATCACTCTCGCGAAACACCTTAGCAATCAACGAGGCAAATGCCTGTAGCGCCCGGTCACCCACTATGTGGCCAAACTTATCATTAATTTGTTTGAAGTCATTCAGGTCGAGCAAGCTGATCCCCAACGAATGCTTTTCCCGTCGCACCAATTTAACCACCTGCCCGGCTACCATATAAAAGCCGCGGCGATTGATCAGGCCAGTAAGTTCATCGGTGTGGGCAATCTGATGGGCTTCCATCTCACTTTCCACCGACGCAGCTAAATCGCTCAGCAATAATTTATCTTCATCGCTGAGTTTGCGTGGTTGGCTATCCAGAATACAAATCGTGCCCATGGTGTAACCGCCGGAACGAATCGAACAGCCTGCATAAAAACGGATAAACGGCTCTCCAATCACCAGCGGATTATCAAAGAAGCGTGAGTCTTTAAGGGTATCCTGCACTTCAAAAATACCGCCGGTTAAAATGGCATGCCCGCAGAAGGACACGCAACGGTCGGTCTCCGACGCGTCTATGCCCTGACGGGACTTAAACCACTGGCGATGCTCGTCCACCAGGCTAATCACGCAGGTTTTAACATTAAATAACCGGCATCCCATACGTGTTAAACGGTCGAAGCGCTCTTCCGGCTCGGTATCGAGCAGCTGCAACGAATGCAGTTGTTTGAGACGTTCAGCGTCATCAGCAGGGATTTCAGGTAACTTCACATAATGCTCCGGTTGATAGACTCGTTCCATAAGCCTATATCAAGCTGGAAATAAGTGTTATTTCAAAGTGTTAAATTCATGCGCTGGCCCCACCGGCAATGCCGTGACCACCATGCGCTGAGTCGCCTGACCGGCCAGCCCATCAAACGGATAGCAGGTGATCAGGGTAAGGCGATCATCTCCTTTTTGGTGCAAAACCTGCGTGTCGGACTCGCTTACCACCTGAATATTGGCAATGCGATAGTGTCTTGTACCGCGCGCCGACTCCAACCAAATATCGTCACCCAGGCTGGCCTCAGCCAATCGGGCAAAATGGGTATCGCGGTGAGCTGCCAATACAATATTGCCAGACTCACCGGGCAACGCCGTGCCAGTGACATGACCGGGTGCAAACGCCAGGGTGCGGCCCGACGACCCGGCTAATACAAAACTATCGTCCTCAGCAATCGTTAAACGACCAAGGGGATAGGTATCTGCCCAGCGCCACGGTTTGGCCTGTTCGCCGGTTTGCACAGTGACATACCAGGCTTCAGCAATCAGATACTGAGCCACATGAGCTTTTAACCAGATGTAGCCCCCGGCAAACGCCTGCCAACTGGCCAGTAAGATAAGCCCACCCACGATTAGATGTTTTCTGGCTGGCATCAGAGTCTCCGGTTAATCCATAGCGCACAAAGGCCAGCAAACAGTGCAAGCAGCAGATTCAGCTTCCAGCCGCTGGCACCAATTGGCAGCATCCCCAGTGGCAATGCATTGGGCACTCCGCGTAGTAAGGCCAACTCTCGTTCTGGTTTCGTCGGTGTCTTATCCACTGCCACCAGCGAGGTAAATTCGCTGACCAGCTCAAATTCCAGTGCAACATCGGTAATCGCCTGATTAAACGCTTCAGGCTCCTGTGCCTGACGGCGCTCACGCTCCAACTGAGTAATTTTGCTGCGCGCCCATAGCTTTTCCAGCCCCTGTGCAGCCGATTGCTGCATGACCAGAGGTTGCTCAAATGGCATACCATCAAACATGCCGCTTAAAACGAGATCCCTTTGCCTGGCATTGCTCCGAAACGTCACACTAAGCGGTTGATCGATATAGACATCCGGCAAGACACGGGGGAAAAATTCGGTATCACTGCTGAAATTAATCGCCAGATCGGTCAAAGCCACGTAGCGCAATTTATTCAGCAAGACCGTCATCTGACTGCTTACTTCGCGAATATCTCCAATCAGGGTATATGCGCCGCGCCCCATCTCGGCCGCTTCACTCATAAAATAGCTGTTGGGTGCCGAGCCGATCCCCACAGTAAACAGCCGGGACACCCCTAACCGACGCTGGATAATCTGCATCAATTGCTCTTCGTTGCCCACCGCGCCATCAGTAATAAAGACAATCTGACGTAATCTGTCCGTCGGTTCGGAGTCTTGCAGGGCAAAGGTCAAAGCCGATGCCATTTCAGTGCCCCCATCGGCCTGCAGAGCATAAACAAACCTCTGCGCCAGTTGAATGTTCTGTGCAGTGGCAACCTGCGCAACAGGCCACACAGCACGAAAATCCGAATTAAATTCAATCAGGTTGAATGTATCTGCATCGGTCAGACTGCCCAAAGCCTGCCTCACCGCCGCCTTGGCCTGCTCTATCGCATCACCGTACATGGAGCCTGAGGTATCCAGCAGCAGGATTAATTCCCGCGCCTGTACCTGTCGTTGATCAGGTTGGCTGGCGGGAACCACCATCAATACGCCGTAGTCGCCCTGCTGAATCACAGATATTTGTGGCACCGCAGATTGCGCAGCGCGCCAGCGCAACTGAAAGTCCCGGTTGGCGATATCGGTTTGTTTCAGTTGCACTTCATATTGTTGCTCAGCGCGATTCACGGTGACATCGTGATATGGGCTAGACAGCCCGGCCAGTTTAAAACCTGGCAATAATGTGGCGCGTAACGAAATCTGGTTGGCTGGCCGCCCATGGGGATCATGTAAATGCGAAAGCGCTGCGACTTCCTCCAATAAATTGCGCGGCTTGGCCTCTACCCCCTCTTCCTGTTGCCAGGTGGGTAACAGGGGCGAGTAGCGTGGCGTCACTGTCATCGGGAAACGCACGTGGAACTGGCCGTTGTCATATAACACAGTCTGTTGATAACGAATTTCGACTTCAATGCGTTCACCCGGTCCGATATTAGCAATCTCATTGGTAAACAGGTTGGGACGATGCTGCTCGACCAGACTGGCTTTTTTGCCCTGCGCTTTGGCTTGTTCGAAAGTTTCCCGCGCCTGTTGTTTAGCCTGAATCTCGCCTTCAATTAATCTGTCACCAATACGCATCGTCAGACCGTCGACCGCCGACTGTTCCGGTAGCGGAAACAGGTAGGTCGCATTTACCCACTGATTATCTGGGTTATAGAAGCGTTGTTTAACTGTGACCCGTGCAACCAACCCGGTGATCTGCATGTCCACCTGGGTATCCAGTTGCGGACTCAGGCGCATGCCATCCCAATCCGGATGGCGCAATAGCAAACTGCCCTGCTGGATGTCATCCAGACTGGTCAGGGGTGGGGTAGCGAACGTTTGTGCATGGCTGAAAAAAGGCGCTGCAAACAGCAGCGCCAAACAACAAATCAGCCAGCCCTGAGGCATCGTGGTGCTGTTTGTCATGGGGACTTTCCTTATTGATCTGCCGCTTGTGCCATCATGCCGGTTTGGCTGGTGACCACGTTCAGCATCACCCGACGGTCAAAGAAATTGCCCTCATTGCTGCCATCGGTATTTACCAGTTCCTGTTCGCCTTTGGCGCTGGCGATAATTTGCGACCCGTCAACGCCTTTATCCAATAAATACTGGCGGACCCGTTCGACGCGCTGCTCAGACAGGCTTAGGTTGTAGCCATCGTCACCACGCTGATCGGCAAACCCGGTCAGGCTGACTGACAACGCCGGATTACTCAGCAGGCTGTCAGCCAGCGTATCTAATTGTTGCTGGTAGTGCGGCTCCAGATTGGCGGATGCCGTTCTGAACTGAATGTTGCTACTGAGCGAGCTGGGTAAACGCTCCAGATGTTGTTGCACTGAAGCCAGTTGGCTGGCCTTTTCCCGGTAATGCACCAGCGATTTATGCAAGGCGACTAACTCCGATTGCTTGGCATCCAGTTGTGCATTGGCATCGGCTAACTCCGCCTGCTTACTGGTCAAACGGTGCTCGTCGTTGACGTCATCAACCAACAACACGCCGAATGTCGCGCCAAGAATGGCACCAATGGGGCCGCCAACCAATGCACCGGCCACCAGGCCAGAGCCAAAGCCAATCGCTTCATTGCGTTTTTGCTCCTTTTCGGTCGGTACAGCAGCAAAGGCAGCAGTGTTAAATAACATGGCAGTAGTCAGGGCTAATACAGTCTTTTTCATGAGAATCTCCAACAGGTTGTTTGTTTGCTTCCCTGTTAGTAAACCAAGCGCGGATGGCAAAAGCGGGCAGCCTTTATGGCAATGTGGCGATCAAATATGGCGAAAATATGCAAAGCAGCGGTGAAGTACATACTCAACACTCGGGTGCCGCTCACCCAGGAATATAAGATATAGGTTATCTTCAATTGGGGTAGCTCGAAACGGCTGGATTGAAGCGGCGCAAACAACCTGATAGCTTGTTCAAATCCATGATTAAAAGGACTTTTTATGAGACTGATTAGTCTTTTCCTGTTACTTATCAGCAGCGTGAGTGTGGCTACGGAGCTTCCTCTGCCCATGCGTGAGCGAGCGCAGATCATCGACGACATTCTACAGGAGCGCCTGACCACTGTACTGCCGACGCTGATGCGTCGTGAAGGCATTGATATGTGGGTGCTGATTTCCCGCGAATACAATGAAGATCCGGTCCTCAAAACCATGCTGCCCAGCACCTGGCTTTCCGCCCGGCGCCGCACCATTCTGGTGATTTATACCCCCAGTGTCGGCGAGCCGGAGTTTTATGCTATTGCGCGCTACAAAGTCGGTGAGCTGTTCGAAAAAGCCTGGGACAAAGAAGCACAACCAGACCAGTGGCAAGCACTGGTTGACTTGATCAAAGCTAAAAGCCCCAAAGCAATTGGCGTCAATCAATCTGCGCGAACGGCGCTGGCAGACGGCATCAGCGCCACCGAACTGACGGCATTCAGACAAGCCATGGGCGAGGCACAAAACAAAATTGTGTCGGCGCAGAATCTGGCCATCGCCTGGCTGGAAACCCGCAGCCCTAAAGAGCTGGCGGTTTATCCGCAGATTGTAGCCATGGGGCATGACATTATTGCCGAGGCATTTTCTAATCGGGTTATCACCCCTGGCAAAACCACCACCGACGATGTGGTTTGGTGGCTGCGAGAAAAATCCCGGGAAATGAAACTGACCAATTGGTTTCATCCCACTGTCTCTATTCAGCGTGCCAACGCGGATAAATTCGACCATCTGCAGGCCTTTAGTGAACGTCCCGGCGAACAGGTGATTCTGCCCGGTGATTTGTTGCACGTGGATTTTGGCATCACCTACCTGCGCCTCAATACCGATCAGCAGCAACATGCCTACGTGCTGCGTGCGGGTGAGACCGATGCACCGGATTACCTTAAGCAAGCGCTAGCCAATGCCAATCGTGTACAGGACATCTTTACCGCCAACTTTAAGGCCTGTCGAACCGGCAATGAAGTACTCAAAATGTCATTAGAACAGGGCAAAGCTGAAGGGCTGCGCCCGCATATTTACACCCATCCTATCGGCTATCATGGGCATGCGGCAGGCACTACGTTGGGCATGTGGGATGCACAGCAGGGTGTACCCGGAGAGGGCGACTATCCGCTGCATCTGAATACCGCTTACTCCATCGAACTGAACGCGGCGACCGACATTCCGCAATGGGGTAAAGACATTCGCATTATGCTGGAAGAAAATGCGCTGTTTGACGATAAAGGCGTGCATTATCTGGATGGTCGCCAAACAAAATTTCATTTGATTAACAGCCAGTAAGGGTCATCGCGGTGGGTTATCAAGGACGATTACAAAGTTGGAATGACGATAAAGGCTTTGGCTTTGTCGAACCCAATGGCGGTGGACAGCGCTGTTTTGTGCATATCAGTCAGTTTGTACGCCGTACGCCCCGACCCGAAGACGGCGAACTGCTTGTGTATGACGCGGTTCGCGATGAAAAAGGAAAATGGCAAGCGGCAAATATTGAGCGCCCTGCTGATAGAAAACGAACGTTGCAACGGCCACACAAACCAACCCCACATGCCGTTTACCTGGGCGTGCTTTACCTGATTGTGCTCGCTGGCCTCGCCTCTAAACAGCTGATACCACTCAATCTGTTATGGGTGATCTTAGGCGCTAACTTATTGGGTTATATGGCCTACGCCCGAGATAAAGCATCCGCGCAAAGTGGAGCTTGGCGCGTTAAGGAGTCGACACTTCACCTGTTCGCTTTGCTGGGCGGCTGGCCCGCCGCCGCATTGGCGCAGCAGCGCCTGCGACACAAATCCGCTAAAGCCAGCTTTCGCCGGGTCTATTGGTCAACCGTTATCATCAATATTAGTGGCCTGACCTGGTGGTTAACTCATCCAACCTTCACGTTGTAAAACCACAACGGGGTAAAAGTGTTTTTTGCCTTACCCAACTAAGTGTAAGGCACCCCGGAAGTTAGGTTTACATACTGGTAAACAGCAGCACCACCATCACAATCGGAACGGCCACAACCAGCATTGCGACAATACTATTGGCGAGCGCCATCCAGGCTGAAAACCCCTGCACCTGACCGAGACATTTTAAAAACACCACGATGGCCCATACTCCGATAACGATTTCGATCAAACCGTAAACAATCAGTGCAACAGCCAAGCCAAGATTGCCGTCTAAACTGGATGTGTCGCTGGTGAAAAGTACATCGCCAAACATCGCGATGGCAGGGATCCAAAGTAGTCCGGCCCAGATCACCGGCACGCTCGACCAGGCGATTGCAGCACGAATCGTCTCAGATGAGCCAGTTCCACCCATCCAGTTACCCACCCAACGCAGCAGTGCACCACCCAGATACAAACCAATGATGCCCCCAATTGGCCCGCTTATCGCGGCGATGGCAATAATGGTCGTAATGTCATATTTATCGCCCATGTCGCGCATGCTGGCGCGGTCTAAAGCATGCAAAAATCCTGACACCGCACTTAGCAATAAAACCAGATGAAATGGATCTGAGGTAACAATTTGCTGAATCGTGGCACGCGGGCGCGTCCACATAGAGAACCAAGGATTAAGCGTAACCTGGCTAGTTTCCATCTACATTTTTCCCTTTATAAAAACTGACGAATAAGCAACCGACACCGGTCGCGTTTAAAAAATAATAATCAACAAATCAGGCGATCAAGACAAGCATTTGTTTTCCATTGTGTTTCTCTCGTTGGGCAGTTCGATGATGACTCAATCCTGTAAGCACTCGACACAACTGGTATTCACAACGTCACGTTAGCCGCTGCCTAAATACGGTTTGTTAACCCTATTAACTTGATACACCTCAAACTTTCACGAAATCACAGCGTCGCGGTTAACCGTTTCAAGCCGCACAATCTACACTCAAGTCTTATCCGTAAAATAGAAGCGTTTTATGCCCGAGCAGGCAAGTAAGGGAGTTGTTCGATTGACCAGCGGCGCGTTAATCACTGTGCTGATGACACCGCTATGGGCAGAGGAGATAGCTGATATATACAGTTTGTCACTTGCTGATCTGCTCAATGTCAAAATTGAATCTAATACCCTCACAGAGAAGACGATTCGCGATATTCCTGCCCCTGCCACCATTTTTACCCGTACTGAAATTGACGCGCTTGGCGTCAGATATCTGCATGAATTGCTTGAGTTTGTGCCCGGTTATCAGGTGTCACGCTATAGCACATACCCCTATGAATACTCGGCCAGCTCTCGGGGGCTGAGTGACGGTTCTTCCTCAAAAAAAATCCTGTTTTTACTGGATGGTCATGCCATAAACGCCCCGAGATCCGGCAACGTTGCTCACCTGGCGAATTTCTCTTTGCAGCATGTTGAACGGGTGGAGATCTTAAGAGGGCCGGGATCGTCAATTTATGGCAGCAACGCATTTACCGGCGTGGTCAATATAGTGTCTCGGAAAGATATCTCGGCCGCCTCACTCTCGTCTGGAAATCGGCTCGACTATGACCTGTTTGCCGCCCATTCATTTCAGGACACGCTGAATTTGACCATTCAGGCCAATATCGCCGACGCTCGCGGCGAGCCCTATCTGGTGGCAGACAGCTACAGTAATCAACGCGTCACCACGTCAGATCCATTCAAACAACATTCATTACACGTGGCGCTGGAAGGCGAGCACTCACGCATCGAATGGCACACCCGTGAACTGCAGATGGCGGATTTTTATCACACCAGTCGTATCAGCAATCAATACAACCGATCGTTACAAAAGGCCCAGTTCCTGTTTGCAGAACATGAATTCCAACTCACTGAGCAGATTCAATCTACGCTACTCATGGACTGGGTTGAAACGGAAATCCACAACGGCAATCAGAGCACAGCCCCGGGGCTATTCGCCACTATCAGTCAACCTGCCAGTGATGAGCCATTACATGGCGTTGGCATATTTGAAGACAGACGCATTGCCCTCAACTGGCAGAATAACTGGTCTTATTCCCCTCAAACCAATGTGCAATTTGGTCTCGAATGGCAACAAAATAGCGAACTGCGGGCGGAGGGCTATACCAATTTCGACCTCGTGAGTCTGCTATCACGCGACTACCCCATCCAATATTTCCCCAACACCGACAGTGTCAGCAAAATCGGTACTGAAGGCTCGCAACGTTTCATGGGCGCCTATACGCAGATACAGACCCATGCCATGGGAGTTGACTGGATTTTAGGAGGTCGCTATGACAGATATCAGGGCCTGTCGGGCCAATTCAATCTGCGTTTAGGCGCCATTTTCTATCCTACGGACGCGTGGCAGCTCAAATTGCTTTACGGTGAGGCATTCCGCGCACCGGAGATCAGTGAAACAGGCCTGATTCGCGGGATTACCCGGGCTGGTAACCCATATTTAATCAGCGAATCAATCAATACCACCGACATTATCCTGCAGTATCTTGGTGACGACCTGCTGCTATCCGTCGGGGCCTTTTACAACCATTACACTCATCCCATCATTGTCGGCGATGTGGATGGACTGGTCAGTTTTGTTAACGGTACGCAGCAATCCAGTCAGGGGCTGGAAACGGAATTGCACTGGCAGCTTAACAATCAAACCCGACTGCGTGTCACTGCAACGCATTTTTTTAAACTCCCAACCGCGGCTTTTCGTGAATCAGACAGCATGGCGTCGATTCAGCTAACCAACCAGTGGCAACGCTGGCAAACCAGCCTCTCCGCCGTGTATCGTGCTGAGCGTGAAACCGAAGCATTAAATAATGATCTCACCACACTGGACGCTTATTGGCTTTGGCGCGCTCGCATCGCTTACCAAATGAATAAAGACTGGTCGCTGGCGCTCAACATCGACAATATCGCCAATACCGATTATCGCTCGCCATCCATCAGCGCGGAAATACCCGATGGCGTACCCAACAAGCGTCGAAATTGGACGCTGTCGCTCAACTGGGCATTTTAAATGGGAATATTGGTGGGCAGACGACTAGTGTTGGTGATGATGGCTGGGCTGATAGTGTTATCAGGCATGCTGCATGCTCAGTCTCAGGTTTCCGAGGCACAGCTGAAGGCTGCATTTATTGCCCGATTTAAAGAGAGTATTCAATGGCCTGAAAACCGCGCGACGCTCAACGCACTGTACTGGGGTAACGACGACGAATACTGGCAAAGCCTGCAACAAATGTCGCAACGCCCAACCGGTAAAAAATCGATCACCCTGCGCCGAATTAACCGACTCAGCGATATCCAGTCGGCGGACATCCTGATCCTCGCTGCCAATCAGAGTCGCGAACTGGAAGCAGTCAACGGCATTATTGCGCGCCACGCCACATTAGTAATCAGTGAAGGTGAGAACAACCAAAATCTTATCGGTATCAACTTCAGGGTCAAAGACGAAGGTACCCTGAGTTTCGAATTGAACCGCTATAACCTGGTATACCAGGGCCTGTCTTTAGATGAAAACTTTGTGCTGCTGGGTGGGTCGGAAATTGATATCGCCAGCATGGTACGCGATATGTCTGTCAGGCTGTCCGAGTCTACCGGCTTGATCACTAAGTTAAATTCACAAATTACCCAGCTCAACCAATCGCTTGAAGACAAACAGCGCCAGCTTACCCATAAAACCGATGAACTAGCGACGCTCAGCACCAATCTGCAAAAAGCACAATCCGACTATCAACGTTCGATTCAACAGATCAACGATGAATTAGCGTCAGCACGCACAGAGCTCCAGCGAGAATCTGACCGGGTCGAACAAAAGCAACGTGAGGTATCCGACAGTCAGCAGGAACTATCGCAACTTAGTCAGGAGCAACAAAAGCTCAACCAGCAGGTCATTGAAAATATTGAAAAAATCAGAACGCAGACGCTGCAACTCAGTGAATTGGAGCGAAATCTGCACGGCACTGAAAGCCTGCTCGAGAGCACCGTACAAACGGTACAGCAACGCACGCAAGGCTTGTATATTAGTCTTGTGGTCTTGGGCTTACTGTTACTTATGGTGTTAATGATGTATCGCCAGTACCGCACCAAACAACGCTTAAGTGAGCTACTCGTTGCACGAAATCAGGAATTGCAACAGGCCAATAAACAGTTGGTCGCCACCCAAACACAACTGGTGGAGGCAGAGAAAATGTCGGCGCTGGCGAGCCTGGTGACTGGCGTGGCCCATGAGGTGAATACCCCTTTGGGTTCGGCAATCACCGCAATTTCCAGTTGCTCTGATGTGATTGATGAGCTGTTATCAGACTTCAACGCTAATCGCCTGAAACGCAGTGAATTTGTGCAAAAACTCAGTCTTACAGTGGAATCCTCCCATATTGCACTGAATAACCTGATGCGCGCGGCCGAGTTAATTCGTAGTTTTAAACAGGTGTCGGTAGATCAGGTGGCAGAAGATGCCAGAGAGTTTAATCTGGACAGCTACGTGGAAGGAGTCACCACCAGCCTGTATCACGAATGTAAACGCCGGGGAGTAACCATTGAACGCCACTGTGACCCGAGCCTTAGCATTTACAACTACCCTGGCGTGCTGTCGCAGATACTGACCAACCTGATTATGAATTCCATGGTGCATGGCTTTAAAGAGACCGAATCGCCCCGAATAACCATGACATTTAGCGAGCAACAGAATGACATTATGTTGCGCTATCAAGACAATGGCTGCGGCATTACCGAAGCTGTGCGTCCGAAAATATTCGACCCCTTCTTTACCACCAATCGCGCCAACGGCGGATCCGGCTTAGGTCTGCATATTTGCTATAACCTGGTCACGCAAAAAATGGGTGGGGCGGTCAGCTGTTTACCCAGCGAAGGTGGTGCGCTATTTGAGCTGCACTTTGCCAAAGATATACGCAGCCACTAAACACTTACCCTTTTAGCCAGTTTTACAGGCGTTTTTCTGCATATAAGTTATTGTTTTAAAAAGTATCCTCAAGCATTGAGAAGCATTATGTTCGGTCGAGCACACGTCCACCTCCTATTCGCCCTGTTGTTAGTCACACCATCTGCGTTTGCCGATACCGAACTACATATTCAGCAAGCGGCATTAGTTCAACCCTTCGGTGACCAAGCGGGTAGCAAAGCCGATACACTGATTTTTACCCTGCAACACAGCAGCAACTGGGCTTATGGCAGCAATTTTTTCTTTGTGGATACCATCCGGACCCGTTACAACACCGACTTCTATGCTGAGTGGTATCCCAGTCTAAGTAGTGCCAAAGCCTTTGATTGGCAGTTTTCAGGCTGGATAAAAGACCTGCGCCTGGTGGCCGGCATCAATGCTGGCGCAGATAGCAACGTCATGAAGTACCTGCCCGGCGTGCAAATAAGTTGGGATATGCCCGGCTTTACCTTTTTTAATACCATGCTGACTGGCTATCTGGATGACAATCAGGGCCTCGCCTCCGGTGGCGCGCCGCGAGAAGGGGATAGCTGGATGCTGGATATTGCCTGGCGTTACCCGATCAGCACATCCTCACAAAAGTTTTCTATTGAGGGACACGCAGAATTTATTCAGGGCCGTAGCACCGAACTGGCAAATGTGCGCAAGAAAGACTGGGTACTGGCGCAGATTCAACTGCGCTGGGATCTGGGCCATGCTTTGTGGAACACACCTAATCAGTTGTTTGTAGGCACCGAATATCAAATCTGGCGGAATAAACTGGGCACATCACTAAACGAGGATGTCGCACAAATATTAGTGGTGTGGCGCTTTTAGTCGTCCAGCCCCAGCCCAAGCTGGCGCTGCTGCATATAACTTAACAGCGGCGCCGCATCCGGATGCTGACTGGCCGATAAACCCGTCACAACGCCTTGTTGATCTGCAGCGCTGCGGTGCTGACCAAGCTTCTCTTTGCCCTGCACCTCATCCAGTTCAATACGAAATGCCACAATGGCCTTACGTAACTTGTGTTGATAGGCCATATCGCTGTCGGAAAGACGGTTTTGCCAGCCCGGCTCATATTGCGCCATCAACTGATCAAGAATATCTGCAGTTAGCGTTTCATCAACCAGCACAAAACGACCATAGGCATGCACTGCCGCATAATTCCAGGTCGGCACAGCTGGCCCTGCCGCATACCAGGCAGGAGAAATATAGCTATGTGGCCCCTGGAAAACAGCCACACAGCGCTGCCCTTGCAACGATTTCCAGTGGGGATTGGCCCGTGCCATATGCCCGATTAACACGCCGAGACCGTCGGTTTCAGTCACCCACTGCAAAGGCACATGGGTGACCTGCAAATCCTCACCTGCCAGCATGGCAAAGCCAAATTTACCAACAAAGTCCCGCTGAACATCCACATCGGTTAACGCCATATTTTTCGGGGTATACACCGCATTACTCCTAACGCCTTTGGTGCCAATTTGGCTAACACCACACAGATGTACTTGTTGAAAATGTTACTTCGCTTCTTTTTCCTTGCGCATCTGCTCAAAGAAGTGAGACGACAAGCTGGTCAATTCCAATGCCCATGTCGCGCCATCATCCTGTGAATTCTGAATCATCTCGAAGCCATAGGCGCCGTTTGAAACCAGAAATAACCCGTGATTTTTGGTCGTCCACAGTTTGTCGGACAAGGCATTTTCATTAGAAATCTTAAACCAGTTCAGACCACCGTTTTTAGAGGCATAAATCCCCTCGTCACTGAATACGCCCCCTACTTCTAATATAAGGTCTTCACGCAGCACCAATGGCGCCGATGCTTTAACGGAGTATGGGGAATCTGTCTCTGTCCAGGTTTGTCCGCAATTAGCAGAATAATGAGTCTTGGCGAATACACCAGCGAATCCACCTCCTGCTCCGGTCAAAATGCCCACGTAATCGTTCGATGCCGCAGCGGCGACGGCGATAACCGGACGTTTATCTGGCGTGCTGTTTTCGGTCCAATTACCACTTGCGAAGTCATAACACTTCACACTGCCGTCAACTGACGCGCTAAACCCGATACCGTTCGGTCGACGCCAGTAGATACCGTAGCGCATGCCATCCCAGGTGTTCATTCCCACTTCGGCACGGTTTATTTGTTGCCATTCACCCTGTTGCAGATTGCTCGACTGATACAATTCGGTAAAACCGTCACGGGTTAACGCAACAAACCACTGGCGGTAGTCTGGCGAGGAATGAATGAAATCTACTTTACCGTCAGGTAAGTTGCCTTTGTTCACTTCAGTTAACTTGCCTTCATCAGACACGGTATATAGCAGACCAAATTCATCGACCAACACGGCGATCTCATCGCCCTGCTCATAGGCTGCGGTGGCCACTATCTGGTGCAGATTCTTATTGCTGGATAACGTCCGCCACTTACCGTCTTCACTGCGGATCAGCGTCATCCCCATACGGGTGCCTGCGATAATTTTTCCGTTGGTTAACTCAGAAAAATTACTCACGCCCTGTGGATGGACGAGCGCAAATGCTTCTACCACATCAATTTCCTGATGCGGCTTCGACCAGCCATAGAATGTTCCGGTTTGCAGAACTTGCTCAGTTGGGAAGAAGCGTGCCACCAGCTCGTCATTGGACACAATGTACTGACTGCGCCCCACGCCGGCTTTCAGATCCAGTGCGGAGAACACCAAACGGCCCAAATCAGCCACTTCACCGGCTTTTACCGTGAATGTCCCCAACACGGAGGCATCATCAATATTCAGATACTTGCTCCCCGTGGGAATAGCCGCAGCCACTTTTGAAATACGATACTCACCGGCCGGTAGCGAACCCCAAAACAGCGATGTACTGTGAGATTTGCCCCCAATTTGGTTATACAGCAGGTAATCTTCGGACTTCTTGCCCATCAGGCTTTTAACCGTCACTACACTCAACGGTGGAATCTCACCTGTGTTTACGGTGGTAGACATCAATACCAGTCCGGATGTCTGCCGGTTCACCTGAAAATCACTGATACTGCCAGCCGTATTGGTGGATTGGCAGCCTGACAGCAACGCAAATACAGCCAGCAGAGACGCGAGTTTCCTCAACATTTTGATTTCCTTTGTTGTTATTATTCTTTGACTAAAAAGCGTTCAAGAATAATGGTTCCATTACACAAGTGTAAAGCGAAAAGGCGCAGTAAACCGCGCCTTTTCTAGGACATAAAAGCACTTAGGGCTGCACTTGCCACCAACTGGCCGCGCCCCGTCCATTCACCTCTGGCTGGTACATGGCCTCTATCTGACTCCCCGGCGCCAGATAGCGTCCGGCAAAGCGTACTTCGGCCTGGTAACTGAAACGGCTTGAGCCACTTGGTAACCAATATGGGTAAAAGAACACTTTGTTCTGGAATGCCTCCACCGGGGTGCGCGGCCAACTGCGCAGCCCACCCAGCTGTTGGCTATCTTGCTGCACCACGTGCCAGCCGGCAGGGACGAAGTCGGTTAGCGCTATCTGTTTACGCTCGATAGGCGATTCGACCAACAACTCCACCTTGATGCGATCGCCGATCGCTAGCGGCGTATCCACATCAATCACCTGCCAATTCTGTCCTTGCAGACGATACACCTGACGTTTCACCGTTAAGCCATTGCGCTGCACCGGCAACTGCGCCAGCGACTGCTGGAAACTGGTATCCAGCCACAACATATTTTGCGCAGGTAACGTCAGATTCAGCTGCCACTGCTCATCGACTTTTTGCAGCGAGTCGGCCTTTATCTCATGCATAACCGGCTGCTTCGCATAGCCATGCAGGGCAACCGCACACACAGCGTTGGTCACAGTGTTACCAAAGCGTCCCTGTTGCGCCTGCTCCCGTAATACCTGAGCCAGAATGTGCTGATGCTGTTTATGGGTGCTGGGTAACACCATCAATGCCAGACACCGACTCTGGTTATCACCAAAGCGGCTGCTACTGGTGTCCTGATAGCCCGTATCCAGTAATGTCTGCATGTCGCCTTGTACGTCATCACCTGCCCACTGACGCGCCAGCAATAATTTAAGCTGTGATTCCGGGCTGTTGTGGCCAAGGTCCTTCACCGCCAGCTTTGCCCCCATACCCGCTTTAGCCAGTGCCAGGTTGGCCATCAGACGAGCATCATCACTTAGGTCGCTGTTATCACGAATTGCGCGGGTACGTACCACCAGTGGTGCAAATTCAGAGGTAAAGTCGACACCCACATCCTTCAACCAACTATGTGCCAGCAAGGTATAGGCAGTCAGCCATTCACTGTCGTCAGTCTGCGGGAAATAACCATAGCCATCGCGGCTGATAAAACGTGCCTGCTCGGCCAGCAATGCCTGTAATTCTGCTTTACCCTGCGGCCAGATTTCTGCCGCTTGGGGGTTGTAGGCATAGGCCAGTAGCCGCGACAGGATCTGCTCCCAGCATTGATGCAGATAATCACGGTTATACACCAGCTCTGCCTGCCAGTTGGGACTCACCTCACTGGCATCAAAATAGCGCAGATTCAGTGAATCAGGCAGCATCGCCTGACTAACCCGCACCGCCTGCTGCTGCAAGCTATCGAACAACCAGCGCGCTGCTACCTGATTGGTCGTTGGCACCAATGCCAATGCCGCCCGACTTTCAAAATCCGGATTTTGCAGTGAAATTAAGCGCAACTGATGGGAGCCCTGCGCCAGCATCGGCAGGCGCAGCGAGCGGTTGGTCAGCCCGGGCGCCAGTGTCAGGGTTAAACGTGCCAGTTCCTGATCGCCATTGAGCAATACATAGGTGTCGGTCGCGCTTACATCGGTGAAATTATTGAAGCTCAGATTCAGCTGAATCTCATCATCGACAAACGCGCGTTTCGGCGCGCGCAGGCGATATTCCACATCCTGTTTTACCTCCAATTCGCTGATCGCGATGCTGCTGCCGGAGGCATGCACACCCAGCGCCAACACCTGCCAGCCGGACAGCAACATCGGCGCGTGATAAGTCAGCGTCGCGGGCTGCTGTTTGCCTACCGCAACTATCCCCAGCGATTGGCTATGGGCAAACAGGCTATCCGGTAGTGGCTGCGTTGACTCATCGGCTTCTAGCCGCGATCCAGTCACTTCAATGGCTTCTGTCGTGTCATTTCTGCTTACCCGCTGCGATTCTGCCTCTGCCATCATCATGGGTGCCATTTGCCGTATGCTGGTTTGTTTGGCCAATGCATCCAGCTGTTCAGGGGGTAATTTGTCGCTCAATTGACGCGCGATATCCTGCCATGCACCATAAAAATCATAGCCATTTTGGCGTAAATCGCGGGACAGGCGTTCCATCAGATCCGGCATCACCTGTTCAGCCATTTCAAACAGGGCTTTATCCACCAGCCAGACCTGTACATCGGCATCCTGATCACTTTGCACAATCAGGCTTTGCTGAGTACCGGGTTTCACCTCCTGCTGTTTTGGCGTCACCCGAATAATTGGTGGCGGATTGGCTGGCAGCACCTCAATGTCAGCACTGGCCTGATAGCTGCGTGAGCCGGCCTGCACATCCTGTTGTTGCGCGCGGGGGAGCTGCATATAAGCGTAAAGGCGCGCACTGGGCAGGTCAGCCGCAGAAAAAGATAATTCAATTGGATTCGCGCCAACTTGCGCGGCTATCTGCCAGTGCTGTAAACCCCGCGGGGTTTGCAATACCAGTTGCACTGTACCGGCGATATCGGACTGCAGGTTAAGCTTAAGCCCTTTACCGGCACGGGTGGCCAGCGTCTCGCCCTGCAATGGTAAAATCTGTAGCCCGGTAATCTGGCGCTGATTATCCAGCGGGCGCCAGCCCAGCCACAGGGATTTGATCAGAGTAGGCTGATTCGGCGCGCTGAACTGCACCTGAAAATTGTCCGGGCGGTTAGCCGGTAACTCACAGGTTTGCGAAGTCTTGCTTAACAGGCACTGTCCCAGAACTTCCTGCACGCCGAAGTTATCGGCGATAAAGCGCAATTTTGCCCCTGCTGGCGGTAGAGCCGGCTCGCCGTTTGCATTGAGTAACATCACCTGTAATGCGTTTTCCTCAACGCGCACACCCGGATACAGCGTCAGCCCGCGATAAAGTTGAGTATGCGAGAAATTGCGGGTTTCGCCCGCCGCTGACGTCACACTGATTTCATTGGTTACCCACAAAAATGGCCAGGCTGCGCTTAAGCTTGGATAGCCCAGTTGATATTCACCCGGCGTGGTCAGCTGACTGATTTCACTGGAATATTGCGGCAAAGATTGCGCACTTTCGAAATCAAATTCGAAGTCCTGCGGCCAGCTATCCGGCGCATGCCCCGCATCAACCTCGGTATGCACCAGCACTTTCGCTTGCTGTATCGGTTGGCCATTAATCTGCAGCAACGAGAAGTCGACCGTTTTACGGGTATTTATCGGCAGTTGACCGTTATCGTCAACAAAGCTGAGGCTAAATTCCGGCGCGATATACTCCTCGACCCGCACACTGGACAGGTATTGCGTACTGTTATCTGGCCCTTGCAATATCAGGCGGTAATGACCGGGTTTAGCATCATCGGCCAGGGAATAACTGAATTCCGCCAGGCCAAAGCGGCTAAGGTTACTGAGCGGCCAATTGGCTAATTCGACTCGCTCATCGTCCTGCAGCGTCAGACGGTACTGACTCATATCGCCAGCTGGCTTCCAGCCCTGATTAAAGCGTTTTACCAACGCGCCGATGTGCAATGTCTCTCCGGCCTGATAAACCGGCTGCGCTATCCAGGCAGTCACCAGCGGCTGCGACGCTTTTTTATTGCGCACGTAACGACGTTGTAGCTCCAGCAGGGCCGAATCATCGCCTCGTTGAGCCCACAAATAGCAATCTTCACGAAATACCGGCGCCAGCTCAGCCACCTGCAACCACCCGCTGGCGTCTGTTTGCCCTAGTGCAGTAATGCCACTGGCACACACCCGACTGATGGCAACATTGTTAAGCGGCGCGGCCTGTTGCCAGTCAAATGCGCCCACCAGCAGATCATCCTGATTCAATGCCACCAGATTAAAAGCAGCCCGCTGGGCACTGGCCCCCTGAGGGCCATAAGCAACGTTTTCAATTGGAACTTGCATTTGGACCTGTCCAGACCCGCTGTCTAACCAGCGTGCCGGGTCGACTTCGTTGCCTTGAGTGTCTTGCCAGATTGGCGTGGGTTGTTGTTTTGCAAACAGGTTACGGCCACTGGCTAACCAACGTTGCAGATCCTGCGGGGTCTCGATTGGCCACACATAGGCGTCTTTACTGGCAAAGCCGTATTGCTGCACCTGCCAGTTAAGCGGCGCATCTGCCTCAGTCACTAAATTGGGCGGAAGTAACATCCAGTACTTTTCCGGCGCCGGCGTGGTCAAAGCTACCTCGGGCGTGCTTTCCAGTGAACTGCCGAATACATCCTGTAGCCCGCTGAGATTCAGGCGGTAATCGGAGAGAGGCTGCCACGCTGGATAATAGTAAACCCCATCATCGGCGAAAATGTCCTGAATATTGGGTGACTGGCCTGCGTCGTCTTGGATAAATGCCGCGTTGCCTTTGGCGTACAATGATGCCAGTGGCCGCGAAAAGCCGATAATGATGCGGCCACTTTTGCAAACCAGCGGCGCAGCGCCATCTTCATTTAAGCGGGTGCGGGTGCCGTTGCCTTCTTCACAAAACAGCCCCAGATAGCGGAAGTGCTCAAAATACCGTGCCTGACCCAGTTCGGTAACGGTATTCATGCGGTCGCTTCCGGCAGCCGGACGATAACCAGCATCGATATAGAAGCGATAGACGCCCGCCTTAGGCGTTTGCAATGGCGCAATGCTAACACCCTGTCGCCAATAATTGCTTAACGACTCGCCGGCAGAAAGAGCGACTTTGCTGCCATCTTCGTGCTCTGCCCACAGATGTCCCTGCAAGCGGCTGAAATCCAGCGGAAAATTCCCGTCGAAAGTGATACGCGCATTGCCCGGGAAAGCGCTAGCGCGGTAATCATGCTCCAGCGTCAGGCGTGGCACTGGCGTTGCAAAGGCAAAGCGGGCAGGCTCGGTTAATTGCTGACCTTTGGCAATAAAATCGCGGGTTAAGGTGGCGACAAAGGCTGCGTTGGGCGGCAGTGACTTTTGCAGTTCACATGCCAGCCTGGTTTCGCTGACAAAACGCCAGTCGCAAGCCAGGCCCGGACCTTGCAGCGTAATCGCGGCCAGTTGCTGATCATTGGGCACTTCGCCCTGCAGCGCCACATCAGTGCCAAACTGAAAGACAATCTGTTTGGGGTTGCCGGGGTTGTCCAACGTAACCGCCGTCACCCCCAAGGCAGGTAACGCCCCGTGACCACTGGCTAGGCAACTGCTGAGTAATAAGCTAACAATCGGAATTAAAAATGATTTTTTCATAGTGTGCCCAGCCTGGCGGTTTTT
Source organism: Bowmanella sp. JS7-9 (assembly GCF_004329715.1). Taxonomy (GTDB): domain Bacteria; phylum Pseudomonadota; class Gammaproteobacteria; order Enterobacterales; family Alteromonadaceae; genus Pseudobowmanella; species Pseudobowmanella zhangzhouensis. The sequence goes on along the minus strand of NZ_JXSY01000011.1, from coordinate 201,432 downwards.
CCCTGAACGAATGATGAACCTCATTGGGGTTAGCTCATCATGAAAGACAATGTGCAATAAAACCAGCCTAACCACCAATTGTGGCGAAAAAATGGAAATTGCCGGTGCCAGCTTATCTGCGCAGCAGAATCTGGTTATAGTGTTGGCAAACAGTCGTTAAAAACCAACTACCTATGAGTAAACGTATCGCGCTGATTGAGGATGATGCCGCCATCCGCGAGAACTACACCGCAGCGCTAAACAAGCAAGGTTACGAAGTCAAAGCCTATCCAAATCGTGCGTTGGCAGAGCAGGCTTTTGCCAATCGCCTGCCGGATCTGGCCATTATCGACATTGGTTTACAGGGTGAGATTGATGGCGGTTTTGCGCTGTGTCAGTGGTTGCGCAACCAGAGTAAAACCCTGCCAATCATCTTTTTTACCGCCCGGGATAATGATTACGACACCATCTGTGGCCTGCGTATGGGCGCCGATGATTACCTGACCAAAGACATCAGCCTGCCACATTTGCTGGCAAGGATTGCGGCGTTATTCCGCCGTACTGAATTGCTTAATCAACCCATCCAGCAACAGGATTTGCTCGAATGCGGGCAGTTAGTGATGGACAGTAATCGCATGACCGTAAGCTGGCACGGTCAGGCCATCGAGCTGACTGTGACCGAATTCTGGATGCTGCACGCCATCGCCAAATACGCCGGCCATGTAAAGAGCCGCCAGCAACTGATGGACGAGTCACGCATGGTGGTCGACGACACCACCATTACCTCTCATATCAAGCGTATCCGTAAAAAGTTTATCCACACCGACAGCCAGTTCGATTGTATCGAAACGGTCTACGGTATGGGTTATCGCTGGAAGTGCTGATGCCACATCTACGTATCGGCATTCGCCTCAAACTGGTTCTGCTGTCGTTATTCCTGTTTGCCATCCCCTGGCTGGGTTATCGCTACGTGTGGGAGCTGGAAAGCTTTCTGCGCCTGGGGCAGGAACAAACGCTGGTTGGCACGGCGCGCGCGGTGGCAACGGCACTGCATGAACGCCCCGCACTGTTTGATAAGCAATCGGCGTTTTTACCCAACGTAAAGCCCGGTACCGACCTGTATGCGCATAAATTGCCCACGCCTATCCGCCTCGATGGTGACCTGAGCGACTGGCAGGAAATGCGCCATCTGGCCACCTGGTACGACGATAAATACCTCATCGATCCGGTTGAGCCATGGCAACCGGCCAGCCTGAGCTTTGAGCATATGGTCGGCCAGTATCAACAGTATCTGTATGCGCTGTTTGCCGTGCTGGATGACGTGGTGGTGATGCGCCCACCAACCAGCGCGCGGGTCGACGGCAATGATTTTTTGCAACTGTCCATGACCAGTGCCAATGGCGAGTTTGAACGCTATATCATCGCCCCTTATCAATCCGGCTGGGTCAATGCGTATCGGCTCAGCGAGGACGACACTATGCGCCCGGTTAGCCTGGAAACCCGTATTCAGGGCTACTGGCAACAAACACCGCAGGGTTACAACATCGAGCTGCGTTTTCCGCTGGCCATGACCGACGGCAAAATCGCCTTTGCGATTAACGACATCGACGACCCGACCCAACGCGCCCGCCAGTACGCGATTGGCACTGCCAATCCAGAGCAGGTTGATTCGCTGGGTACTGTGCTGGTGCCATCACCAGAAATTGAGAACATTATCAAAGGGTTACAATACTCGGATGCAAGGGTTTGGGTGGTCGACAAACACATGCGGGTGTTGGCACGCTCCGGCTCCATTAGTGAAGCCAGTGGTATCCATGCCCAACCAGACAGTGACCCCAGCCCGATGTGGGACGCAATCAAACGCCTGCTGCAGCCGCTTTATGACAGGATTCTGACCCGCCCTCCGGCAGATTTTATTGATGAACTCAACGATGCCTACGCATTGCAGGGGCAGGATATCGCCAATGCCCTGCAGGGTCAGGCAGATACCCTGTGGCGCTTAACCCCGGATAACAAAGCGGTGATCCTGTCGGCTGCCCATCCCATTTATATTGACGGTCAGGTGATGGGCGCAGTGGTCGCCGAACAAACCACCCATGGTATTCGTACGCTGCGTAATCAGGCGCTGGAAAAACTGTTCAACGTAATTCTTGCGGTCATGGGGCTGGGGACACTGGCGCTGTTTTTGTTTGCTTCACGCATGAGTTTTCGCATTCGCACCCTGCGCAATCAGACCGAGGGCGCCATCGATAGTCATGGCAAAATAATCGGCACCTTTACCCCGTCGCCGACCCGGGATGAAATTGGCGACTTATCCCGTACCTTCCATAACGTGCTGGAGCGACTAAGTCAGTACAACCAATATCTGGAAAATATGGCCTCACGCCTGAGCCATGAGCTGCGCACACCGGTAGCCATTGTCAATTCGTCGCTGGAAAATCTGGCTATGGAGCAGGACAAACACAGCCCCTATGTTGAGCGCGCACAACAGGGCATTCAGCGTTTATCGAAAATTCTCTCCAGCATGAGCGAAGCCACCCGACTGGAGCAGGCCATTCAGCAACATGAGCGCGAAGCGTTTGCCCTGCGCGCTGTGGTACAAGGTTGTGTGATGGGTTACCAAAGTGCCTACCCACAGCACAGCTTCGAACTATCGGGTGACAGCGATCTCACCCTGCAAGGTTCGCCCGAATTATTTGCCCAGATGCTGGACAAAATCATCAGCAATGCCTGTGATTTTGACGATGGTCGCACGCCAATTCAGATCGTGCTGGCTGCCAACGCCCTGACCATTACCAACAGCGGCCCATCATTACCCGATGGCATGCAGGATAAATTGCTGGACTCCATGGTATCGATGCGTTCTGCTCAAGAAGATGGCAATCAGCCTCACCTTGGGCTGGGCTTATATATTGCACGCCTGATTGCGGAATATCATGGTGGGAGTATCAGTTTACAAAATATGACTGAACACGCTGGCGTGGCTGTGAAATTAAAGTTCTAGCTAGCAATCAACGGACAGCGGTGAATGCCGATTTGGATAATCGGCCAGCGATGCACTCGCCTAGCTCTGTCCCTCATTCTTTGTCTTAATTTTGAGCGCCGCACGGTCATAACACTCCCTGATTTCACCCAGATTGACTTGTTGATCACAAATTAACAAAATTTGCAGCAGCAGTTGTCCGTCGACCGTTCCCTGACTGAACTTAGAGCGTAAATTAGTGGTTTTTTGACGCACGTTAAATTGTGACCATAACTGTTTTGACAGTTCATCATGGTCAATACCTGCTCGTTTAATAAATGCGGGGAGCCAGGTTTTAAGCGTCTCTTTCCATTCCAACTTACTCACCACCAGCAAATTTTCCATTGCCTGACTGATGGCTGGATCTTTCTTGGGCATAGCTGCCATTCGTCCACTTGTTATCAATGCTTACAGCATACGCGACCATTCAATATTTTCAACATTAATTAAATATTTTTAATTTTTATTGATTATTTTAAATCTCAAACTTATAGTCGATGTTAAATTAGTCAACCAAGGATGTTGTTATGAGCTGGACTGTGGAAACCATTGAACAGCAATTTATCGAAAGCGGATTTTTTGCCCGATACGATATCGTTGCGCAACGTAGGGAAGATTCACTGCTTCTGACCTTTACCACCAGAGGGGATCTCCCGGTAGTACTGGTCGTTGGAGAAAAGCAGATACTGGCTGAAGTGGCTCTGGTGGAGCGTGATGAATTTACTGATCCCAAAGAAATTGATTATCGCCTGTTAACAACCCACAAATATCTGCCACTAAGTTGTATCGCCATTCAAAGCATTGCTGGCACAGATTGGTACGTGTTGTTTGGGGCACTGTCGATTCATTCGAAAATCGAAGTCATCGGTGAAGAGTTGATTGAACTGGTGAACAACACGTTCTCAGTGATTGATGCACTGGAACCCCTATACAAATTCAACAATTAAGTGGCGCCAAGCGCACACAAGGAGAATTATCCATGAACATTTTCAGTAAAATTTTTAGTGCTTTAAAAGGCGGCGCCAACGAAATGGGCGAAGCGATAGTCGATGCTAACGCGATTCGGATTTTTGAACAGGAATTGCGTGACGCAAGGGCTGACCTTGCCAAAGCAAAAGAAAGCGAAGTGTCGCTGGTTGCAAGTAGAAAGCAGTCGGAAGCGAAGCTGGCACACATCACTCAGCAAATTAGTGAATACGAAAATCACGCACGTAAAGCGCTGGAACAAGGTAACGAAAATCTGGCATTAGAGACTGCAGGCCGGGTGGCTTCATTACAAAATGAGCATACCCGCTTACAAGCTGATATCGGCGGATTGCAAGCTAGCTGCGAAAAGATTCGACAACAAGTCAGTAAAACCGAGCGCGAGATTCAGGAAATGGAAAACCATCTGGCACAAGTCAAAGCCACTGACTCAGTGCAAAAAGCGCAGGAATCGATTCATAGCAACATTTTGGCGGGCAGTTCTTCGGTAACGTCTGCGAAAGAGAGTCTGGAGAGAATCAAAGCCAAACAGGCCGCTTTTGATGCCCGTCAGGCTGCGGCGGAAGAGCTGGCAACACAGGATGACCTCGATAAGCAATTAGCAGATGCTGGAATCAAGAAGAACGGCGTTTCCGCACAAGACGTTTTAGCTAAATTGCGCAGCGAATAATAACTGCGCGAATAAAAAACGTTTTGGTCCATTGGATTGGCAATGCTATAAGGTCGGTCCTCAGGATTTCGTAGACAAGGAGTTTGCTTATGCTGTCGTTCCTCACAAACGATGCTAATAGTCTGTTCAATATTGCGGTGCTCATAGTGATTGCATTGGGCATCATTGAAGGACTTGGATTATTGGTCGGTCTCAGCCTGGCCAATGCACTCGACTCATTAACTCCCTTCGACATCGATGTCGATTTTGATGCCGATGTATCCAGTGGTGGCTTAACAGCATTACTTGGGTGGTTGTGTTTGAACCGACTACCTCTGATGGTTTGGTTGGTGCTGTTTCTGACCTGTTTCGCTATTTGCGGATACCTCATCAATTTCACACTGATGAAATTGCATCCTGCTCTTATGGCTGGTTGGTTAAGCGCATCTGGCGCCCTATTGCTAGGAAGTTTGCTAACCAACAAAGCTGGTAAACGTCTTGCCAAGCTGGTCCCAAAAAACGAGTCGAGCGCAATTAGTACAGAAACCTTTGCCGGACGCATTGCCACAATTACTTCAGGCAACGCACGTCAGGGTTACCCGACTGAAGCAAGCTTTGTCGATAACTTCCAACAAAAACATTATCTGCTCGTGGAACCAATTGAGGCAGATGAACAGTTTCAAGCCGGCCAACAAGTTGTGCTGGTACAAAAAGGATCAAACGGATGGCAGGCCACCCGTTTGTCAGTGGAATAACGTGTAAGGAACTCACTAATGTTAGAAACTAACAACACTATGTTTATTGTTGCCATGGCTGCCATATCCTTAATTGGCATCCTGACAATTGCGCTAATTCTGGCCAAATTGTATGTACGTGCGACCAAAGAAATGGCTTTTGTACGTACCGGTTTGGGCGGGGAAAAAGTTATCAAAGATGGCGGTGCGATTGTCCTGCCAATTTTGCACGAAACCATACCGGTTAATATGAACACGCTGCGCATTGAAGTAGAGAAAACTCAAAAAGACGCACTGATCACCAAAGACCGGATGCGAGTCGATGTTAAAGCAGACTTCTACTTGCGAGTGGCGCCTAACGCTAACGGCATTTCTATGGCTGCGCAGACTCTCGGCACTCGTACTACACGTGCCGAGGAAGTGAAAAAACTCATGGAATCTAAATTCGTCGACGTTCTGCGTGCGGTTGCAGCAGAAATGACGATGACCGAAATGCATGAGCAGCGCGCCGACTTTGTGCAAAAAGTACAGCAAAGCGTTGCCAACGACCTGGAGAAAAACGGTCTTGAACTGGAGTCCGTATCACTCACCGGATTTGACCAGACTGACCTGCAATTCTTCAATGAAAATAATGCATTTGACGCAGAAGGCCGCGCACGCCTGGCCAAAATCATCGAAGAAAAGCGTAAGGAAACTAACGATATTCAGCAGGAAAACCGCATCAAGATCGAACAACGTAACCTTGAAGCGGAGAAAATGTCGCTGGAAATTAAACGCGATGAAGAAGAAGCACGCTTGTTACAGGAGCAGGTGCTGGCATTTAAACGCCAAGAGCAAAAAGCAGAAATCGCTAAGCAACGTGAAATGAAGCAACGGGAAGAACGCGAGGCTGAGATCGCGAAAGAACGCGCCATCGAAGCAGCTGAAATTGAAAAATCCCGCGAAATTGAAACACAGGAAATCGCCAAACGTCAGGCGCTTGAACAGGCTCGCATTCGTCAACAACAGGAAGTTGAAGTTGCTGAACAGGTGAAACAAATTGCAGTCGCAATCAAGTCCGAAGAGGAATCCGCCGCCCGCGCCAAGGCTGCCGAAGCGGAAAAAACTAAAGTCGAAAAAGAAGAAGCGGTTATCACTGCCCGCCAAGTCGCTGACGCCAACCGCCGCAAAGAAATCGAAGTTATCGATGCGAAGAAGGAAGCAGAACGTGACGCAGTAGGGATCACTGTCGAAGCTCAAGCCAAGAAGGAAGCAGCGGAAAATACGGCAGCGGCGATTCTGACTGAAGCTAAGGCCAATGCCGATGCCAAGAAATTACAGGCAGAGGCAGATGAAAAAGTCCTGGCGGTCGAGGCGGCCGGTAAACAGGCTTTATATGAAGCAGAAAACACACTGAAAAATGAGCAAATTGAACTGCAACGCGCCTTGGCAATTCTGAAAGTGCTGCCAGAAATCGTCGCGAATGCCGTCAAACCACTGGAAAATATTGAAGGGATCAAGATTTTGCAGGGTTATGGTGCAGCCAACGGCCAGCAGGGTGCTTTATCAACTTCCTCTGGAAATGGTGGCTTAGCCGAACAAGTTACCGGTGCTGCACTCAGTTATCGCGCGAATGCCCCGGTGGTTGATGCATTACTGCAAGAATTAGGGCTAGTAGAAGGGGAAAAAGGTGGGCTTAGCGACCTTTTGACCGGCAATAGTCCGATGCTTACCCGGGCTAATGGGCATCTGAATGGTCAGTCTGTGGAGTTATCTCCCAGTCCACAAGCCGATCAGGAACATTAAAAAATCAGCCGCCTCTTCAGGCGGCTTTTTTTATATTTTATTGCGCTGGCGCAGGGTTTAATTGGCTGGGCTATTCAATACTGGCTGCACACCTCGTGAGGGAGAAACAAAAGATGAGTGACGAACAGCACACTATTGATGTGCAGTTAACATTGCTGGACGGCTACAAATTTGAAGTGGATTTTGGCGAAATGGGTCAGTTATTTACCGACGAACCTCCGCCACTGGGCAAGGGGCATGGCCCGAACCCGGGTAAATTGTTGATTGCGTCGGTGGCCAATTGTCTGGCCGCCAGCCTGATGTTTGCCATACGCAAGTTTAAAGAAGACCCGGGTAAAGTGTCCGCCAATGTGCGTGGAGATATGCAACGCATCGATGGTCGCTGGCGCATCACACACATTCAGGTGGATCTCAAACTAGGTAAAACGGCAGCGGAGATGCCCCATCTGCAGCGAGCATTGGCGCAATTTGAAGACTTTTGTATTGTGACCCAAAGCGTGCGCAGCGGGATTGATGTGACGGTCAATGTCACCGACAAGCAAAACCAGCCTCTGATGCTAAAGCCCTGACAAAGCAGTAAAAAAGCCATACATTGGTCATTCTTTAAGCAAGACGGATGGCCACATATGTTCTCTTACACTGCAATTGCTCTGCTTGGACTGGTGCTATGGACGCTGCTACTGTTGGTGTGGATGGAAACACTGCGCAGTAAACTGGTGATCAGCGGGGCCATTGCCTCTAATCAGTTTCAGCCGGATAACGGCAACCTGTCTCCCTTTATGCAAAGACTCGCCAGAGCCCATGCAAACTGTGTAGAAAATCTGCCGATTTTCGCTTCGTTAATGCTGTTGGCAATCAGCACAGAGTCGCACTTTATTACCGATTCGTTGGCGATGTGGTTGCTGTTGTCACGGTTCGGACAATCCTGTATCCACCTCGTCTCCCTCAGCGTCTGGGCGGTCAATCTGCGCTTTAGCCTTTTTGTGGTACAGGTGGCCATCGCGCTTTACTGGACCATTAACCTGCTGATCCATTTTCATCAGTGATGCAACTGTATCAACTAAGTTTACCGTTACTGGCACCGCTGTTGCTGCAGCAGGGTAAACGCGTTCGCCGCGATACTCTGCGGCTGCCGGAGGCCGAAGGGGACAGAACAGGCCAGCAAGGACATGGCCGGCCTTTACGGTTACTGATTTTTGGCGATTCTGCGGCCGCGGGTGTTGGTGCAACACATCAACATCAGGCACTTAGCGGCCAACTAATCCAATGTCTGACACCGCATCACCCTGTCGATTGGCAACTTATCGCCCATAGTGGCCTGACGACCGCTAACGCTTTGGCGTTCCTGCAATCCCAATCGCCCCGACCGGCGGATGTGTTGGTGCTCAGTCTTGGGGTGAATGATGTTACGTCACGTATCAGCGTAAAAGAATGGATATTCCAATACGAAAAACTCTTAAATTTCGCCCGTCAGCAGCTGGATGTCTCACATATCCTAGCCACCGCCGTACCACCCATGCACCAGTTTCCGGCATTGCCACAACCGCTGCGTTGGTACTTAGGCCAGCGTGCGCAGCACTTTAATCAGACTCTCGCCGCGCATTTACACTCTGCCAATGACGGCGAATTTGTTAGTATCGCCGGCCAGTTAACCGGCCAGCATATGGCTAGTGACGGATTTCACCCGGGCCCCGCGATATATCAGGCATGGGCCAACACCATCGCAAAGCGGATTTTGACCCGATTATCAAAATGACAGAACAACAACTCATTCAAGCACTCACCGCGTTATGTGAACAGTGCAAACAAGACAACAACGGTTTTGGGTGGCTTACCCATACCGGGCGACCTACCTCCCCCGTGGTGATTGCCGTTTTCGAACATGAAGCGCAGCGTATTGCCGCATTAAAAAGCGGCTGGGATGAGGTGTTCTCACAGCGCCTTGACGCTCATCTGGCTGGGTTAGATTGCAGGGTAAAGTCCATACGCTTCGACAGTGAGCAGGCCTGCACCCAAATCAGCAACGGCAACTGGGAGCGCCATTTACAGCGCAAACCCCATTAAAAAAGCCGGCATTGGCCGGCTTTTAGTCAGTACTCAGGTTTATTCAAAGAAACCTTCATTGGCTTTCACCGTTAACGGGTGATAGCCGGGCTTGGCTTCCTCGAAGGCTTTCTTACCGAATGCCTTGCCTTTTTCAGTCTTGGCCAGTTCGCGATACAGCGGCTTGACCAGTTTATTACGACCGATATGGGTCAGGTAATCATACAGACGCGGCAGAGCAGGTTCATACCAGTTACGCACCACATGCATCAGCCAGCTGTGGGCAATCTCATTGTTAGTGGACTTGGTTAAACCCAACGCGGCATCCAGTTCAGCCAGTTGCTCTGCGCTCAACTGCTCAGGCAAATTATTCAGGAAGAATAACCACTGGTGTGTGGTCCAGGCTTTGGTATCAATATCCGCCGCCATGACTTCGCCATTGAGCCAGTTGTTACGGGCCTGATCGACAATCGCAAACGCGTCTGACTGCGGTACCGGTGCGCCTTCCGGAATACCCGGGGTGAAGATCCATTGCTGAATACGCTCCTGAGACAGTTGCTCAGGATATTGCTTCAACAGGGTTTCCTGCAGGTAAGTTAAAAACTCATCGGTGGTGATACTCTGGAACGCGAAGTGCTTAAAGTAGCCCATCAGGAACGCATCGAAATTATCACGGCCAATCTTTTGCTCGATTTCACGCAGGAATAACGCGCCCTTCTCATAAGGGATATTCGAGAACACATCATCCGGGTCACGACCACGCAGGTCGATGGCGAGGATTTCGTCGCCCTCTTCTAACGAGTCGACGTCCGCCTGCAGATCCTGATAACCCAGCACGGCTTCCTGATTAAAGCGGTCTTCACCATAGATAATTTCCATAATGCGATAGGTCAGATAGGTGGTGAAACCTTCGTTCAGCCACAGATCACGCCAGGTGGCGTTGGTCACGGTATTCCCCGACCAGCTGTGTGCCAGTTCATGGGCAATCAATGATACCAGTGACTTGTCGCCGGCAATCACGGTTGGCGTGATAAAGCTCAGGCGCGGGTTTTCCATGCCGCCAAACGGGAACGACGGTGGCAGGATCAACAAATCATAGCGGTCCCAGCTGTACGGCCCATAACGCTTTTCGGTGGCAATCAGCATGGATTCGGTATCTTCAAACTCTTTCGCCGCCGCATCCAGCATCGCCGGCTCTGCATACACACCGGTACGCTCGCCCATCGGCTTAAATTGCAGATCACCCACGCCCAGCGCGATCAAATAAGACGGAATCGGCTGTGGCATATTGAAATGATATTCACCATCACGGGCGGTATTAGGATCATTAGCCGCACTCATTACCGCCAACAATTCTTTCGGGGTATGAATCGTCGCTTCGTAAGTTACCCGCACCTGCGGAGAATCTTGCAGGGGGACAAAGCTACGTGCATGGGTCGCTTGTGCCTGAGTAAACAGGAATGGATGTTCTTTACCTGCAGTTTGTGCCGGTGTCAGCCATTGCACACCTGATGCGTCAGGCGAGGTCGCGTATTCGATGGTCAGGCTGGTGCCCTCGGCCGGCAGGTCGATGGTTAATGGTGCACCCATATGATCGCTGGCTTCACCCAGGGTGTAATTCAATGGCTGGCCGTTGGCAGTGATACTGCTAATGGTCAGATCACGGGTATCTAATACCAGTTGCTCAGCAGCCGGATCGACTTTGCTGAAATCCAGCGTGGCGGAACCACTGATGATGTTGGTATCGAAATTGACGTTCAAATCCAGTGCCAGGTGCTTTACCACCACCTGCTCAGGATTAGAGAATGAATGATAATCATGGCCGGCCAGCATCTCTGCATGGCTATTCAGCATTTCTTTGGCACCGTGCTGTGCCTCAGTAACCGTTTGCTCTGGCGCAGGCTGGCTGCACGCAGTCAAACCAGCGGCGGCAAACAGCGCCAATAATGTTTTTGTTGGAGTCATGGAAGGTTTCCTTGTTGTAACCCGCTAATACTACTGGCTTGCACGCCCGTTGATAAGTGGTTGGCACATATTTGCGTGCCATTTACCCGTTTTAGCAGTTAGAACACATCAGGTTCCACAAAACGTGCGGTAACCCACATCACCATTTTCAGGTACATCCTGATAGCGACCGGTTAATGCACTTTGCTGGTAGGGTTGGCTCAGAACCTGTAAAAAATCCTGCATATCCGCTAACCCGGCATGTTGCTCATAGTGGCTGAGTAATCGTTCCACATGGTGGTTACGCGGAATTACAACGGGGTTTGTTGTGGCCATTAATTGCTGTGCTTGTTCATCGGCGGAAACGCGTGCCAACCAACGCTCAACCCACTGGCCCAGGCTGGCTTTTAAAGAAGAACAAACAGTTTCATTTGTGAGGCTCTCGCCAAGTTGCGAGAAGGTATGGGTGTAATCCAGCTTGAGGGTTTCCATCAGGGCCAGCAATTCCCCGATAAGCGCCGCGTCCTGTTCACTGTGGATATCGCGCAGACCAATTTTATTCGCCATCATTTGCTGATACTGTCGCGTGTAGTGTTGATCGAAGCTATCCAGAATCGGCATCACTTTGTCGACCGCTTGCTGCTGGTTCTGGTCAATTAAAGGCAATAAGGCCTCGGCCAGACGCGCCATATTCCATTTGCCGATGCCGGCCTGATTGTTAAATGCGTAACGCCCGTCCCGATCGATGGAGCTGAAAACCGCATCGGGGCGGTAAATACTCAGCATGGCGCAAGGCCCAAAATCAATGGTTTCACCACTGATGGCGCAGTTATCTGTATTCATCACACCATGGATAAAGCCAACCCGCATCCAGTGCACCATGAGGCTAATCTGGCGCTGCATGACCGCATCAAGAAACTGTAGCGCCGCGTCCGGAGCCTGGCTATCGATGTGCGGATAATGACGCGCGATGCTGTAATCCAACAGTTTATTCAGCGCGGGCAGATTATCCCGCGCCGCAAAATACTGGAATGTACCGACCCGGATATGGCTACTGGCAACACGGGCCACCACGCCTCCCGGTACTGACAACTGGCGGAATACCCGCTCACCTGTGGTACAGACAGCCAACGTGCGGGTGGTAGGTACACCCAGATGGTACATGGCCTCACTCATAATATATTCGCGTAGCGCCGGGCCAATCCCGCAACGACCATCTCCATTACGGGAAAAGGGTGTGCGCCCTGAGCCTTTTAAATGCAGATCCCAGTGTTTGCCCTGGGTATCCTGCAGTTCACCCAGCAAGTGGGCGCGGCCATCGCCCAAATAGGGATTGAAATGGCCAAACTGATGACCAGAATAGGCCATCGCAACCGGCTTCGAGCTGGGATGTAGCTGATTACCACTGAGAATCTGCGCCAGTTGCTGTTCACTGGCATCAATAGCCAAATTGGCCATTAACGGCCGGTTGAGCAATAACAATGTCGGTTCGGCAACCGGAACAGGCTGGGCGGCAACCGCAAACTCTTCGCCAAGTTCCTGATAGCTATTGAAAAATTTCATGAGAAAAGCCAGCTAATCGAATTAAGTGTGTTATACGTAACACCATTGAGTAAGGATGTTTGACGCCCGTCAAACTGCAAATGGATATTTCTGCTAGGCTGCATGATTCAAATTTTATGACATGACGGCATACCCGCACAGGGGTGTTATGCCACAGACAACAGGAGAGTAACAATGAAAAAGTTTTTGGTGATCGCCGCAGCTGCGCTGGCATTTAATGCCACTGCAGGTGATGTTGCCGCCGGTAAGGCCAAAGCCGCTGTTTGTGCTGCGTGCCATGGTGCCAATGGCATCTCACAGATCCCCATGTACCCCAATCTGGCAGGCCAGAAAGAACAGTACCTGCAACTCCAGCTTAAAGCCTTCCGCAGTGGTGAGCGTAAGAATGCCATCATGAGTGGTCAGGCCGCTGCCCTGAGCGACGCGGATATCGATAATCTGGCCGCTTACTTTGCCAGCCTCAATCCAGCAGGCTAACTGATACGGCCACTGGCGTGCGATGCCAGTGGCTTTAAACAGAACTAAACATTCTTCTATCTTTGCATCACCAGAAACTGGCGCGTAACTCAGGCGCGAGATAATGCTTATCTCCCGGCTTGACGCCGAACGCGGCATAAAATTCCGGTATGTTCTGCACCACACCATTTACCCGATAGCGCAGCGGCGCATGGGGATCATTCACGGCCTGGGCTAACAGCGCAGAATCTGTCAATTTACCGCGACGTGTCATGGCATAACCGATAAAAAAGCGCTGCTCACCACTAAAGCCATCCAACACCGGAGACGGCTTACCTTGCAAACTGTCCAGATACGCATAATAAGCGAGACGCAAACCAGCCAAATCGCCGATATTTTCATTCAGGGTTAACTTGGCATTCACTTTCAGATCTGGCAACACGTCGAACTGACTGTACTGGGCAATCAGCTTATCGGCGCGCTCGGCAAACGCCTGTTTGTCCTTATCCGTCCACCAGTGTCGCAAGTTGCCGTTGGCATCAAAGCGGCTGCCCTGACTATCAAAACCATGGCTGATTTCATGGCCAATAATGGCTCCAATCGCTCCGTAGTTTACCGCATCATCGGCTTCCAGCTGGAAAAACGGAGCTTGTAAACGGGCCGCCGGAAACACGATTTCATTCATGGTGGGGTCGTAATAGGCATTGACCGTTTGCGGCGACATAAACCATTCAGTTCTGTCCACCGGTGCTTTCAGTTTGCGCAGTTCCGCCTGGTAATTGAACAGAGCCAGTTGTCTGACGTTATCCATGTGCTTTTTCGGGTCGAACGTTAACCCGCTGAAATCGCGCCAGCTTGTTGGATAACCGATCTTAGTACCAAAGCGCTGTAACTTTTCCAGCGCCGCCAGTTTGGTCTCATCACTCATCCAATCCAGCACTTTTAAACGCTTTTCAAAGGTGGTGAGCACCTGTGACACCATTTTTTCGACGCGCTGCTTGGCCTCTGGCGGGAAGTTCTCCGCAACATATAATTTGCCAAGCGGGTCGGCCATACGCTGGCTGATAAATGACACTGAACGGCGCCAACGGGTCTTTTTCTGCTGTTGACCGGATAAGATAGTGCCATGTAATAAATGATGCATATCATCAACCGCGGCAGGCAAATGTCGGGCCCGGCTATCAATCAAGCGATACAGCAAATAGGCCTGCCAGTCCTCGAGCGGGGTGTTGTGCAACACAGATGCTAACCCCTGCAGGTAACGGGGATGATCAATATTGATGCGGTCGGTGTAATCCGCCAACACGTCTAACCCTGCCCACGGAAATTGCGGGCTAATTTGTGCCAGCTCGTCCAGTGCATAAGGATGATAGGTTTCATCGGTGTCGCGACTACTCATCTCTTCTATATGCAACGACGCCAATTGTTGTTCTATACCCAGCACGGCCGGCACGCGCTTCTGCCATACCGGGTCAGGCAGAAATCCCAACATTTGTTGTACATATAAGCCCAACGCCTGACGATAGCCGGCAAACTGGGTGTTGTCGTTGTCCAGATAATAGCGGCGTGACGGCAGGGTCAGGCCGTTCTGGTGCAGGTAAAGTAAGTTGCGGGTAGCGTCTTTTAAATCCGGTTGCACATACAGCGTAAAGGGCACCATCACGCCACGCATTTCCAGAAACAGCATGCAACGCACCAGTTCTTCATGATTACTAATGGCAAGGATTTGGCGGATTTCAGGAGTAAGTGGCGTTAATCCCAGCAGCTCAATCTGCGCAGTGTCCATCCAGCTCCGGTATAAATCAGCAATCAAGCGTTGCTCATCGCTGGGATCACGAGCCTGCGCAGCCTGCTCAACAATACGCTTTAACGCCTGTTCGGTCTGTTCGTAGGCTTCGGTATAGATGGAATAACTGGTGAATTGTGCGGGAATCTTAGTACGCGCCAGCCAGGTGCCGTTCACATACTGATAAAAGTCATCCTGAGGGCGAATACTGGTGTCCATCGCTGCGAGATCAAGCCCGCTTTGCACCGGTACTGTGACCTGAGCAAATCCGCTGACAGTAAGCGCAACCCACAGGATCGCAGCATGCACAATTTTCGCGCCATTTCCCATGCTGTACGTTACGTCCCTGATCCTGTTTAAGCCCACCACATTACCTTAATTTTGCTTAATTAGCTCACAACAAACGCAATCTTAATGAAATTATCATGCACTCAGGACCTGCAGAGTCTGTGGCCAAACCCCGCTCTGATTCAACCTTGTGTATCAGTTTTTACTGGTACGCAGAATCAACTGACGCACCTTTAATTTGGTGGCACGCCAATGGGTTTTCGGTTTATTCGGCGCCAGCGTCAGAACATGTTCAAACTGGGCGTCTGTTAACGTTACCTCACCCACATGGGCAAGCCATAGCGCGGCGGGCTGCATGGCTCTGACTTTGTGCAGAGATGCACGGTATTGATTAGGATGAAACACGGGAAATGGCGGGCAAAAACGGCCCTTAACCTGCACCATTAAATCGGCCACATACATCTTGTTGCTTGGCATGTGCCACAACGAAATATCGCGGTCAGTATGCCCGGGAGTCGTCACCACCTGCCAGTCCTCAAAGCCAGGCAAAAGTTGCCCATCAGCCAGCTGCCGATCGGGTCGTAGCAACGGGGAATACCACACATTTTGCCGGCGCTTACCAATACGCCCAGCCACCCACTGGGTCAGGATCAGATCCGTAGCAAACATCAGCCAACCGGACATACCGCGATACCACGGCCGCTCAACCACGCCACTGATGATCTGACAACCGGTTAAATCCCTGAGTGTATGTGCAGCGCCAGCATGATCCGGGTGCATATGGGTGACCACCACCAGCTTTAAGTCGCTAAAAGGCCGCGCCAAGGTTTGCTGGATAAAGTCCCTGAGCAGGCTGACATCAGGACGACTACAGCCATCCAGCAACAACAACCCATGAGGGTACTCAACCAGATATATTTTTTGGATGTAACCATCAAGAATATGTAGTTTCACAACCGTCAGCCCTCGGCCAGATAAGTTTGGATGGCGTCGAGAAATTCCTGCCCATAGCGTTCCAGTTTAGTCTGCCCAATCCCGTAAATTGCCAGCATTTCGGTCAGGCTTTCCGGCGTAACATCCGCCAGTTCCATCAGCGTTTGATCACTAAAGACCACGTATGGGGGCACTGCGTCACGCTCAGCGATTTGCTTGCGTTTATGTTTCAGACGGGCATACAAACGTTTGTCATAGAAACGTCGCTCTGGCTTGGCCCGCTGCTGCCAGTCCATGGTCAGACGAGGCACCGCGAGGGTTACCGTCTGTTCGCCTTTCAATACAGGGCGCGCCGCTTCAGTGAGCTTCAATACCGCCCGCTGCGTGATATCCACCCGCAATAATCCCTGATGAATCAATTGGTTAATCACATTGTGCCAATAGGCATCAGGGGAGTCATGGCCAATCCCGAAGGTGGTGAGCTGATCGTGACCCGCATCCACTATGTGTGCGAGCTTTTTGCCACGCAATATATCCACCACATAATCACTGTCGGATGTCTGCTTTAGCCGGTAGACACAAGACAGCACTTTTTGCGCGATTTCGCTGCCGTCGAACTGGCGCGGCGGATCGAGACAGATATCGCAGTTACCGCAGGCTTTGGCATTGTATTCACCAAAGTAGTTCAACAGCACCTGACGACGACAGGTTTGTGCCTCGGCCAGTGCATGCATGGCTGCAAAGCGCTGCAACTCGACAGCCTGACGCTCCGGGTTATCATTTTCACTGATCCACTGGCGGATTTTAGCCACATCCTTTTCATCAAACAGCAATAAGGCTTCCGCCGGCAAGCCGTCCCGCCCGGCACGACCAGTTTCCTGATAATAAGACTCGATACTGCGCGGCAAATCCACATGCACCACAAAGCGTACATCCGGCTTATTGATGCCCATGCCAAACGCCACAGTGGCTACCACCACATCGATACGATCCTGAATAAATGCCCGCTGCACATACTCGCGCATATCGCTTTCCATGCCAGCATGGTAGGCCATGCAATTGATGCCCTGCGCGGCCAGCTTAGCGGCCACGTCGTCCACCTTACGACGACTATTGCAATACACGATGCCGCTGCCTTCCTGGGTGGCGATGTATTTTTGTAATTGTTCCTGGGGCTTAAACTTAAGTAATTGTGAGTAGCGAATGTTGGGGCGATCAAAACTGCCCTGATAAATAAATGGATTTTGCAGGCCCAACTGAATCAGGATATCGCGCCGGGTTGCCAGATCGGCAGTGGCGGTTAGCCCCATCACCGGAATGGCCGGAAACAGCTGTTTAAGCTGCCCAAGTTGGCAGTATTCCTTTCGAAAATCGTGTCCCCAATGAGACACACAGTGCGCTTCATCGATGGCAAATAACTGCACATCCCACTCCTGCACCCGGTGCAGGAAGTCCGCCTGCATCAGACGCTCGGGAGCAACATACAGAATCTTAATTCTTGCTTCATGCAGGGCATTGAGCACCGCAATTTGCTGCTCTTTAGGTTGCGACGAATTGAGTAACTCCGCCGCCACACCCGCCACTTTGAGCGCATCGACCTGATCGCGCATCAGCGAGATCAGTGGCGACACCACGATAGTCAGACCGGGTAATAACAACGCAGGAATTTGATAACACAATGACTTCCCCCCGCCAGTGGGCATCAGCACCAGCGTATCCTGACCATCGAGGGTGTGTTCAATCACACTCTCCTGCCCTGGCCGGAAAGTACGATAGCCAAATACCTGTTTAAGTACCGAGAGGGCACTAGTATGCGGTGTTGTCATTATTCCTGTTGATGGTTATGGGTCCGGCCGCGCAGTTTAGCGCAAAAGCCGCTCTCGCTGGAGCAGGACTTACTTGAATTTACCTAAAAGGCAGGAGATAGTCAGACTACATCCAAGACTAGCTATTCTGTATGCAACAAACTGATACAATCAATGAGGCTATTACGCAGATTTTCCGCGATATGCCATTTAACCAGCTACTCGGCCTGGTATTCGTCCGCTACGATAACGAACAGGTGGAAATCCACATGCCAGCCAATCAGCAGCTGACCGGTAACCCCATGCTGGGGATATTACACGGCGGGGTAACCGCGTCGATTTTGGATACGGCCGGCGGTTTGATGGCGGTGTTAGAAGCCGTGCGCCACATGCCAGATGTGGCCATTGATGAACTACGCCAGCGCTTACGCAAAGTCGGCACCATTGATATGCGTGTGGATTATCTGCGTCCGGGTTCGGGTGACACCTTCATTGCTACCGCCCATGTGATTCGCAAAGGCAGTCGGGTCGCGGTCTGTCGCATGGAATTACATAACGATCAGGGTACCCATATCGCAGTAGGTACCGGTACCTATATGATTAGCTGATGACAGAACTCAGACCTTTCGACCTCACAGATTTCGACACACTGACCGGTTGGTTTCCCAATGAACACGCGGTATTCCAGTGGGCAGGGCCTAGTGGAGGTTTTCCACTTCGGCACGAACACCTGCAACTGGCCAGCTGTCACAGTTTCAGCCTGTGGCACAACCAGCAATTGGTGGGGTTTGGTCAGTTTTATCTTCGCCACCAGCGGGCGCATATGGCCCGGTTGGCCATCGCACCGCACGCACGCGGTCAGGGGTTAATCCAGACATTACTCAATGGGCTGGAACAGACCGCACAACAAACGCTGGCGCATCATGGCTTTAGTCTGTTTGTACTGGCCGACAATACCCCCGCGCGACAGGCTTATGAGCGCGCCGGTTATTCTTATGCCGACTATCCGGATGTTATGCCGCTGGAAAATTGTCTGTATATGCTAAAAGTGGCTAACTAAGCGCTGAACAGAATTGTAATTTCATTGCGCTTAGCGCACCATTTGCGCCCATTTCCCTGACCTGACGTGACCATGCAGCAAAATCCAGCGCGTGCCGGTGTACTCTATGCCATCGCAGCTTACAGCATGTGGGGCTTTGCCCCTGTCTATTTCAAAGCGATCAAAGCCATTCCCGCCACTGAGATACTGATGCACCGCATCGTATGGTCCATGTTAATTTTGGTGGTACTGGCGTTTGGATTAAAAAATATTCACAAGGTCAAAGCTGCGTTACGCCAACCCGCGGTGCTGAAAACCCTGCTGATTTCCGGGGTGTTGCTGGCCGGCAACTGGCTGTTGTTTATCTGGGCGGTGAATAATGATCATCTTCTCGAGGCGAGCCTCGGTTACTACATAAATCCACTAATCAACGTGTTACTGGGTTTTGTCTTCCTCGGTGAACGCTTATATCGGCTGCAACAGGTAGCAGTAGGACTGGCGCTGATTGGGGTCAGTTATCTGGTGATCAGTGTGGGGCATTTACCATGGATCGCTCTGGTATTGGCCGGCAGTTTTGGCATTTATGGCTTGTTGCGTAAGCAGGTGGCAGTGGACTCGTTACCCGGCTTGTTGATCGAAACCAGCATGATGATGCCCTTTGCGCTGGGTTACTGGATTTGGTTCGCCAGTCCCAGTGCCGACTTCACCCAAAATAGCAGCAGTCTGAATTTATTGCTGATGGCCGCCGGCATTGTCACCACCGCGCCGTTGCTGTGCTTTACCGCCGCGGCCAAGCGTTTGATGTATTCAACCCTGGGGTTCTTTCAGTATATCGGCCCGAGTGTGATGTTTATTCTGGCCGTCGCCTTGTACAACGAACCACTAGAACCGGCACGCCTGGTCACATTTGGCTTTGTGTGGACAGCATTGGCGCTGTTTAGTTTTGACTCATACCGGCGCTACCGTCAGCAGCGCCGTGCGCGAAAGACCGCTTAAGATTTTGGATTGGGTAACGGCTGGACAGTAAGCTGATAAAGCTTCCAGCCATCGCCTTCGCGATGCCAGGTCTCCGCCAGCGCAGACGTGGACATAGAACTTTGCTGATTTGGGCCGATATAGGCTTCAGTCACAATGCGGCGACTAAACGCGAAGTCCCCTTTAACCTGAATATCAACAATATCGGCGGTACGCGCCGCCACTGACCAGCCACGTGCAATCCAGGTCGACACACCCTCAACCCAGCCATCTTTGTCATTCACCGCCTGGCTGCCAATGGTCCAGCGAGTGAAATCGTCACACAACTGGCTGGCATAGTCGTCGATACTGGCAGACTTATAATCACTGGCATCGGCCAGTTGCTGCATGGCGTGGACAATTTGTTGCTGTTGCTCATCCCAGCGTGGCGCAGCGTTAACTGTGCCGGCTAACCACAATGCTATCCAAAGTAATCTTCGCATTTGCTGTTCCTGTTAATCACTAATGACGCGGTTACGCCCCTGTTGTTTGGCGCAATATAGTCGCTTGTCTGCTGATGCAATTGCCGCATCCAGCTCAAAACTGCGAATTTGTGCCACGCCAATACTTATGGTGCATTGCAGTGTTTGCTGACGATAGCGAATGGTCAGGCTCTCAACCTGTTGGCGTAACCCATCCAGCCGTTGCCGGATAACCTCTGGCTCACCATGCAGCAGCAATACAAATTCTTCACCGCCCATGCGGGCTGCCAGACCATCCGCACTGTTTTGTTTAATAATACCGGCAACGGCCTTAAGCGCGGCATCACCAGCATCATGGCCATAGGTATCATTGACCATTTTAAAGTGATCAATATCCAGCAGTGCCACCTGGCTGGATTTAAAGCGACGCAAAAAATCCGGCGCCTGCGCGAAAAAATGCCGGCGATTAGACAGCCCGGTAAGCCAATCCGAATGTGCGGCCTCGCTTAACGCGCCAATCACATCCAGATAGTCCACGTTCAACTGCACCCGACAGAGCATCTCTTCGACACTGAAGGGCTCAATAATATAGTCATTGGCGCCGCCTTTGATAAAACTAGCTGATACCCCGTTGGACTTGTCTGGCGCTACACCAAGAATAGCCAGTCTGTCTTTGCTGTATTGCTGGCGCAACTGCTCCACCAACAAAATGCCTGACTGACCGGCAATCTCATCGGCAACAATCAACAAACGGATATGTGGGTACTGACTGAGCATTCGATTGACCTTTTTCAGGTCATTTACCGCAAACACATCAAAATTGTAGCGCTGTAAAATCTGCTGGATATTACGTCGCTTGCGTTCAATGGCCTCCACCACTAACACCCCAACGGCACGGTTCTTATCCAGCCGGGTCAGTAAGCGGCTGATATAGTCATACACCTGGGCATTGCCTTTGGCGAAATAATCCACCACCGGTATTTTGAACATGGCGTTACGCACACTGGGCTCGTCGGTATCGGCCATCACAATCACCGGAATATAGGCGTCGAGCATTTCGCGTACAGCTTCACCATGACGCGCATCTGGCAGGGCATAATCAACAATGGCGCACAGATAAGTTTCTGGCTGATCCTCAGCAAACAGATAGCGTGCCTGGGTCAGGCTGGTGGTCATCACAGGTTCAAAGCCGGCGGTATCCACCACCTGACGCAAAATCTCGCCAACCTGTTGGTTATCCTCAATGACCAGCACTTTTAGCCGCATGCAGCAACTCCCCCACTCTGTGATTGCAGCGCAACGAATAAAAGCCAACGCCGCAAAATGATCGGCTTAACTTAACGCCTGCAATTTAGCGTAGGCGACCATCAACCATTTGCTACCTACATCGTCGAAGTTGATCTGCACTTTCGCCAATTCACCACTACCTTCGTAGCTGATCACCACACCTTCACCAAATTTCTGGTGCAGCACCCGCTGTCCGAGCTTAAATCCGGTTGATTCAAATGCCAGGTGCGACGTAGCTGATTGCATGCTGCGCCCGGTGTGCACAGGGCGGCTGACTGTGGTGCGCAAGCGTACTTCCTGCACACATTCAGCAGGAATCTCGCGGATAAATCTGGATGGACGATGGAATTTTTCCTGACCGTACAAGCGGCGCGACTCCGCATGAGAAATGACCAGCTTCTCCATTGCGCGGGTCATGCCCACATAACAAAGACGCCGCTCTTCTTCCAGGCGTCCCGGTTCTTCATTGGTTTGCTGGCTGGGGAACATGCCTTCTTCTACCCCGGCGAGGAAGACTAACGGGAATTCCAAACCTTTCGCGGTGTGAATGGTCATCATCTGTACCGCGTCCTGATCGGTGTCAGCCTGGGTTTCGCCTGCCTCCAGCGAAGCGTGGGCCAGGAATGCAGTGAGTGGCGTCATTTCTTCCGCGTCTTCCGGCATCTCAAAACTCTTACAGGCAGTGACTAATTCATCCAGGTTGTCGATGCGGCTTTGAGCCTTTTCACCCTTTTCCGCCTGATACATGGCACGTAAACCACTTTGATTGATCGCCACTTTGGCCTGGTTATCCAGGGTCAGTTCGCGACAGGCGTCCTGCAGTTCTTCCACCAGTTGAATAAAGCTACTGAGGGCATTGGCCGCACGGCCAGACAGACGCTTCTCGCTGATCATCTGCATTGCGGTATGCCACATGGATTTATCATGATGGCGAGCCAGTTCCCGGATCTGTTCCAGCGTGCGATCGCCGATACCACGGCTCGGTGTATTGACCACCCGCTCAAACGCCGCATCATCCATCGGCTGGGCAATCATGCGCAAATATCCCAATGCGTCTTTGATTTCCTGACGCTCGAAGAAGCGCGTGCCGCCATACATGCGGTAAGGGATCGCCTGGGTTAACAGCGCCTCTTCCAACACCCGCGACTGCGCGTTGTTACGGTACAAAATCGCTGTATCGGTTAATGCGCCGCCTTTATCCCGCCAGTCACTGATTTGCGCCACGATAAAGCGAGCCTCATCCAGTTCGTTAAATGCGCTGTACAGAGAAATAGCCTCGCCATCCGAGCCGTCGGTCCACAGTTCTTTACCTAAACGCCCTGCGTTGTTATCAATAACGGCATTCGCCGCTTGCAGGATTTTGCCGGTTGAGCGGTAATTCTGTTCGAGACGAATGGTTTCTGCGCCCGGATAATCACGCAAAAAGTGCGAAATATTTTCCACGTTGGCACCGCGCCAGCCATAGATAGACTGATCGTCGTCGCCCACAATCATGGTGTTGTTATCGGGGCATTGCAGCAAGCGTAACCAGGCATACTGGATGTTATTGGTGTCCTGAAATTCGTCCACCAGAATGGCGCGAAAACGGCGACGATAGTGAGCCAGGATCTCCGGATTATTCGCCCACAATTCATACGCGCGCAGCAGCAGTTCGGCAAAGTCCACCAGCCCGGAGCGATCGCAGGTTTGTTGGTATGCCGCGTAAATGTCACGCATCTTCGCTTGCTGGGCATCGCCATAAGTTTCGATATGCTGCGGGCGTAATCCTTCATCTTTATTGCTGTTGATGTACCACTGCACATGCTTGGGCTGATAATGCTTTTCGTCCAGATTCAGGCTTTTCAGTACGCGGCGAATCAGACGGTACTGATCGTCCGAGTCAAGGATCTGAAAGGTCTGTGGTAATTTACATTCTTCAAAATGGCGGCGCAGCAAGCGGTGCGCAATACCGTGGAACGTGCCCATCCACATGCCATGCAAACTGGTCTGCATCAACGACTCAATCCGGCCGCGCATCTCACGGGCGGCTTTATTGGTAAAGGTCACGGCCAGAATGCTATGAGAGGAAATCCCTTCGACCTGCATCAGCCACGCGATACGGTGTACCAGCACCCGGGTTTTACCTGAACCAGCGCCGGCCAATACCAGCATATCCTGGCGTGGCGCGGATACTGCCGCACGTTGTTTATCGTTCAGGTCATCAATCAGGTGGGATACATCCATCGGCTTACTCGTTGTGGCAGATCTATTGGCGCAAAGTATACCAAGCATACTGTTTTTTTATACATTAAATTCGGTGCGGATCGGTCTGTTGCTTTTTCCGACAAGGGCTGCCATAACCAGAGCATCAACAAAAAGGACACATGACAATGACGAATCCAATCGGTTGGTTTGAAATTTATGTACAGGACATGCCACGGGCAAAAGCATTTTATCAGCAGGTTTTTCAGCGCGGGTTTTCCCCCATCAGCGACACGGGCGCCGTGCAAATGTGGTCATTTGATAACGATATGCAAAATTACGGCAGTGGCGGCGCATTAGTCCGGATTGACGGTATGCCATCCGGCAACAACAGCACCATTGTGTATTTTCAATGTGAAGACTGCAGTGTCGAACAAGGCCGGGTAGAACAAGCGGGAGGCAAAGTGTATCGCGCTAAAATGGCAATCGGTGAATATGGCTTTGTCAGTCTGGTGAAAGATCCGGATGGCAATCTGCTTGGCCTGCATTCGATGCAATAACGTCAGCATTAATCTGCCCCTGGGAGTAGGTCAGTGCGTAACCCGCGACATTGACCCGCTCACTGCCTACCTGACAATAAAGCGTGCCTCCGCGTTTTGATACTTGTTTGGCCACCAGTGTGGATTTATTCAGCCGGGTCGCCCAATACGGCGCGAGCCCTGCGTGGATTGACCCGGTGACCGGGTCTTCATCACTCCCATTAGCCGGCCAGAAATAACGGCTGACAAAATCTGCCTGGGCCGACGAATCCGGCGCGGTCGCTACCACATCATAGGGTGCCAGCAATTTAAGCTGTGCGGAATCCGTCGTTAATTCAACTACCTGACTGGCATCCGGATAAATAGCAAACCAGGCCTGTGTGCTGCGTAATACTGCGATGGGTGGAATGGATAAACCGGCCAGCAAGGCAGCAGGCGTAGCATCAATGGGCTCAGGCTCACGTCTCGGAAAGTCCATTTCAATCCGTCCTTCAGGCCCCCGGCAAACCACCAGCTGCCCCACTTTTTCGGTGTGAAAGACCAGTTGCCCTTCTAGATGCTTATGATGAAACAACACATGGGCACTGGCTAACGTGGCGTGACCACAAAAATCCACCTCAGTAAGCGGGGAAAACCAGCGAATTGCATAATGATTTGGGGCGCTGAGCGGCTGCACAAATGCCGTTTCAGAAAGATTATTCTCACTGGCGATGGCTTGCATCAGTGCTTCGGGCAAGGCTTCGTCCAGTAGCACCACTGCAGCAGGATTACCGGCAAAGGCCTGCTGAGTAAATGCATCAACCACATAAAGCGGTAACGTTTGCATCAGCCCAGCAATCCCAACTTAACCGGTAAACGCACGGTTGCCATCAGGCCACCCTGAGGATGGTTGGTCAGCTGAATTTCACCAGAGTGCATATCCACAATACGCTTGATAATCGCCAGGCCAAGACCAGAACCCACGCTACCGCGCGCTTTATCGCCCTGAGCAAAAGGCTGGAATAAATTTTCAATCTGGTTTTCATCGATGCCCGGGCCATGGTCACGCACCACAAAATACACACGCTTGGCGCGCTTATCATAGCCGGTGGTGATATCGACCTGTTCGCCACCGTAACGGAAGGCGTTTTCCAGTAAGTTATCCAGTACCCGTTTGATGGCGACCCGGCGAATTTGCACATCCGGAACCTGGGATAGTTCCAGCGACACCTGACGGGATTCTTCGCGTTCCCAACGGGACGCCACTTCATCTATCAGATGATTGATATTGCTGACTTCAATTTTTTCGGTCTGATCCTGGCGCACATAATCAATAAACTGGTCGATAATCGCGTTCATATCTTCTATGTCAGACACAATGCCATCTTTAATCCATTCGGCTTCTTGCGGCATCATCTCAGTAGCCAGGCGTATGCGGGTCAGCGGTGTGCGCAGATCATGGGAAATACCTGCGGTTAGCAAGGCACGATCATCTTCTAACTGTTTGATACCTTTAGACATTTGGTTGAACGCCCGCGTCACCGCCATCAGCTCGGTCGAGCCCCCTTCTTTGAGTGGTTTGGGGAACATTCCTCGTCCCACCTGCATCGCAGCCAACTGCAAAGCCTTTAATGGTCGATTCAGGCGCCGCACAAATAACCAGCCACCGGCCACCGACAGCACGCCGATCACCATCAGGTAAATGGTCAATGGCGACAAGGCTTCCGATTCACGCGCGCCATCCAGCGGTACTACTACCCAATAATCCGGATGATGATCACTGCGGATCCACACCAGATACGGCGATGTAGCCGACATATGCACCTCGGCGTTCAGCCCCAGTTGCTGAGACATTTCGCGAGATAACACCTGGTAATACTTGGCCTGTTTTAGCCCGTTGTTTTCCGCTTCAGCATTGCTAAGAATGCGTATTCCTGTTTGCTGCTGAAGTAAATCGCGGCTTTTAGGGTCAACAATGAAGTGCTCGTCCAGATATATCAGGCCAACCTGCTTGGCCATCAAACTATTAATTTGCTGGTAGCTGGGCAAAATAAAGTAGTAGGTGACCGACACATAGGACACCACCTGATTAATCAGTAGCAATACGCCAATGAGCAACACTGTTTGCCCAAAGGCGCTACGTGGCAGGACGCGCATCAGGCTGAGGCTTCACCATCTGGTACGAAAACATAACCTAAGCCCCATACAGTTTGAATGTAACGGGGGTTGGCAGGGTCAACTTCCAGCATACGGCGCAGACGCGATACCTGCACATCAATCGAGCGTTCCAGCGCACTGTAATCACGTCCGCGCGCCAGATTCATCAGTTTGTCACGGGACAGTGGCTCACGCGGATGGGTCACCAGCGATTTCAGTACCGCAAATTCGCCGCTGGTCAGCAACATTGGTTCACCATTTTTGCTCATTTCACGGGTAGCCAGATTGAGTTTGTATTCACCAAACTCAACCACTTGCTCTTCTTTGGAAGGTGCGCCCGGTGCATCGTTGGATTTGCGACGCAACACCGCCTTGGCACGCGCCAGCAATTCTCTTGGATTAAACGGTTTTGGCAGGTAATCATCCGCGCCCATTTCCAGGCCGATGATGCGATCCACTTCATCGCCTTTGGCGGTAAGCATGATGATCGGGATCTCATTCTCGCGCTGTCGCAAACGACGGCAGATAGACAGGCCATCCTCACCGGGCAGCATCAAATCCAGCACCATCAGGTGAAAGTTTTCTCGCTCCAACAAACGGTCCATTTGCTCACTGTTTGCCGCCGCGCGCACCTGAAAGCCCTGCTCGACCAGATAACGTTCCAGCAGGCTGCGCAAACGCATATCATCGTCTACGACTAATATCTTAGGTGTTTCCTGCCCCATGAGATTGCTCCACAATTTTGCTTTATGACACTATAAGTGAAAGGTAACTGTTTCAAAAGCGTCGCTTTTTTTGTTTGTAGCTTGCTTTGTTACAAAGTTTGTCGGGTAAACTACACACACAAAAGTTAACGGAGATTTTCCATGCAAGTAGAAGTGAAATGGCAAGGCGAACTGCAGTTTGAAGCAACCACCGAATCCGGCAACAAATTGGTGTTAAGTGGCGATAAAACCCAGGGCACCACACCGATGGAAGCCGTATTGGCCGCCGCCGCCAGTTGTTCGTCGGTCGATGTCGTGAGTATTTTGCAAAAGGCTCGTCAAAACGTCAGTGGCGTGGAAGTGAAAGTATCAGCCGTACGCGCCGATGCGGTTCCTGCTGTATTTACCGATATTCACCTGCATTTTGTGGTGACCGGAATCGAGGTTAATCCTAAGCAGGTCGAACGTGCGGTGGATTTATCTGCTGAGAAATATTGTTCGGTATCGATCATGCTCGGCCATGCAGCAAAAGTGACCCATTCCTACGAAGTAAAATCAGCCTGATGAAATCCCGCAACGCGTGGTGGCAGATTCCACTAAGTGCTGCAGCCCTGGTGCTGCTGCTGGAAATCAGTGCCCGCGTTGCCCCTCTGCTTCCCTTTACCCTGCCAGTACCGCTGTTCGCACTGTTTATACTGCTCGTCAGCTTTATGCTGCTCGGCCGGGTTCCTGCTGGCATTCGCGCGATATCTAAAGTGCTGCTCAGCCACTTGAGCATCTTTTTTGTGCCGGCAGTCATCGGGGTTGGCCTGTATATGCAGCAGCTTTTGCCCTGGTTAAGCACACTGGGCTTTGCGCTGGTGATCAGTACCGCAGTCAGCCTGGTTGTCACCGCGTGGCTGGCGCAAAAGCTGGAAAAGGAGCACCCCAGTGCTGACTAAGCTACTGGACGCCTGCATCGGATTAACTCAGTGGCACAATTTGCTGTGGCTACTGGCGACCTTGCTGTGTTATTGGCTGGCACTGCGACTGGCTAAATGGGGCAAACAGCATACCTTGCTGCATCCACTCAGTCTGACCGTACTGATGATTACCGCGCTGATGTTAGTGACCGATACGTCCGTCATGACTTACCGACACGCCAACAGCATTATCGATTGGTTATTGATTCCGGCCACGGCCATTCTCGCGGTACCCATATTCGATCAACTGCAGTACTTGCGCCGCCATTGGCAACGGCTGCTTATTCCGATTATCGCGGGCGGCATTATCGGCCCGCTGCTCGCCACGGCCTGGATGGCCTTCAATGGTGCGGATGCGGCCTTACAAGCCACCATGGCGACTAAGTCCATCACCTCACCGCTGGCGATGGAAGCCAGCAAAGTGATCGGCGGGTGGCCAGATGTGGCGGCCACGCTGGTGATCATCACAGGCCTTATCGGCGCGCTGATTGGCCCGCTGCTGTTTAAGATCTTCCATTTACACTCCGAAACCGCCCAGGGTATTGCTTATGGTACCGCCGCGCACGTGGTAGGTACGGCGAGAGCATTCCGGGTAAGTCCCCGTGCTGGCGCTATGGGAACCGTGGCACTTTGTGTGAACGGTATTCTGACCGCGATTATCCTGCCCATCCTGTATTTGTGGTTATAAAACCAGCGTTACTTTCGATTCGAAATTTTTACCGTTTACCGTAATTTCTTGTTGTTTCGTCGTTGAACATAATTTATGTTCAGGTCACGAGGGAGTGAGAATCCAAATAAAAAACTATTATCCAGGGCGGTGCTGTACTGGTCAGGGAGACCTGCACATCAAAATAAAATATATAATAAAGACAACAAGTTATGAAAAAATTTGCATTAAAGCCGCTAGCCGCGGCGACGCTGACACTGGCGTCAATCTCCACCGCTGCATTCGCAGCAGACGATCGTTACATCATTCAGGTAGATAACAACGGAAAAGGCATTGTGAAAGCACTGGCTAAGCAGCTGGGTGCGGATATTCACATCGATGCTGACGGTTTTATCGCCGCCACTTTCGCCGGAAAATCATTGGACGACGTCCGTGGTCTGATGAACAACCCGCATGTCAAACTGGTAGAGGCTGACCATCGTCGTCAACTGATGAGCCTGTACAGCGATGATATGGGCGATCCGATGCAGCAGCAGTTAACCCCTTACGCGGTTTACCAGTCCAATGCTAATCAGGTGAGCTTCGATGCCAATGCGGGTATCAAGGTGTGTATCATCGACTCAGGTCTGGATGCATCTAACCCTGACTTCGTATGGTCAAATATCACCGGTGATAACGATCCGGGTACAGGTAACTGGTACGTCAACGGTGGCCCACACGGTACACACGTAGCCGGTACCATCGCCGCAGCCGACAACTCATTCGGTGTAGTGGGTATGGCACCGGGTGTGGACTTACATATCATCAAAGTATTTAACGAAAGTGGCTGGGGATACTCTTCTGGTCTGGCACAAGCAGCACAATTGTGCGGTAACGCCGGTGCCAACATCATCAGCATGAGTTTAGGTGGTGGTGGTTCAAGCTCGACCGAAGACAATGCATTTAAAGCCTTTAACGACGCTGGCGGTTTAGTTGTCGCAGCTGCAGGTAACGACGGCAATAGTGTACGTTCTTACCCGGCCGGTTATTCCTCAGTCATGATGGTTGGCGCTAACGATGCCAACAACAACATCGCGGATTTCTCGCAGTTCCCAAGCTGTACCACGGGTCGCGGTAAATCTGTCACCACTGACGAGTCTATCTGTGTGGAAGTCACTGCAGGTGGTGTGGACACCCTGTCTACCTACCCGGCTGGCGGCGCAACTGTACCTGCTCTGACCGTTGACGGTACAGGCCTTGCCACTTCTGCGATGGAAAACACCGGTTCTGCCTCTGCTGCGGCTTACTTCATGGGCACCGCCGAGTCTGTCGACAGCAATGCTGCCGGTAAAGTGTGCGTGATCGACCGTGGCGTGATCTCTTTCCACGATAAAGTGCTGAACTGTGAAAACTCAGGCGGTGTCGCGGCGGTGGTTATCAACAACGTTGACGGCATGCTGTATGGCACATTGGGCGATCCAAACCAAACCAGCATTCCGGCAGTAGGCGCAGATTTCGCAGACCGTGCCGCCTTGTTGGCCGCAGGTAGCATCAGCGTTGCCGTTGAGCCAGGCGACTACGGCTATATGAGCGGTACCTCCATGGCGACGCCAGCGGTTTCTGGTATGGCTGCACTGGTTTGGTCAAACCATCCTGAGTGTACCGGTCAGGAAATCCGTGCCGCACTGAAAGCGACTGCAGTAGACAGTGGTGCAGCGGGTAAAGACGTGTACTTCGGTTACGGTATTGTTGATGCCAAAGCCGCACATGATTACCTGACCGCCAATGCGTGTGCCGGCGGCGATAATGGCGGCGGTACCGGTGGCACCGGTGGTGATTTCAGCCTGAGCGCGACTGGCTACAAAGTAAAAGGTTCACCACGCGTTGACCTGAGCTGGTCAGGTGCCACTGGCAGCAACGTAGACGTGTACCGTGATGGCCAGAAAGTAGTTACCACGGCTAACGATGGTGCTTACACTGACAGCCTGAACTTCAAAGGCGGTGCGGTATTCACCTACCAAATCTGTGAAGCAGGCACAGCGACCTGTTCCGACACAATTCAGGTTGTATTCTAAGACTTAACGAACCCAACCGAATGTAAAGGCCGCTTTTGCGGCCTTTTTTCTTGCGCTTTACCCAACCTCTACTTAACTAACTAATGCAGTAATCATTTCCTTATCTTTCCGGCGGTTACTAAAACCTTTCCTAGCAGGACATCCGTTCGTTATCAGCAAGAGGACAACATGAAAAACAGTGTTTTACGTCAGCAGTTTCTCGCGTTTGTGGGCTTTGGTTTAGTAATGGGATTAATTTTTCCGTTGTTTGCCAGCCTGTTTGTGGAATGGAAAGACGGTATGCGTGGCTGGTTTGTGGTGAGCTGCTTAGTCGCTGGCGTGACCATTGGTCTGGTCAATTTCTATCTGGTCAAAGTCCTGCTGTTACCCAAAATTGCCGAGGTCGCCGATGTTGCTAAGGCTGTTGGCCAGAATGACCTGACCCGCACCTGCCGGGTCGAAAGTCAGGATGTTATCGGTAAAATCACCACCAGCGTCAACAACATGGTGATTAAACTGCGCGATATCGTGCAGCAATTACAAGACATGAGTTGTGCCTTGAATGATGAAACCAGCACATTGGCACAAGTCAGTGGCAACGCCCGCAATCGCGTTATCGAGCAACAAAAACTCACCGATGCAGTCATGCAACTGCTAGATAACACCGTCGCACGTTTGAATGATATCGCCGGCTCGGCCAATGAAGCCGTTACGCTCGCCAATGAAGCCGATCAACATGCGCACAGCAGTCTTAAGTCGATTGAGGTCAGCCTGAAACGCACCACCGAGCTAACTAACAACGTCGAGGCTGCCAGTGATGCGATGCAGACCCTGGCACAACAGACTGAAAATATTGGGTTGGTGCTGGATGTAATTCGCGGGATTGCCGATCAAACCAACCTGCTGGCACTGAATGCCGCGATTGAAGCAGCGCGCGCTGGCGAGACCGGACGCGGCTTTGCCGTGGTTGCCGATGAAGTGCGAACGTTGGCAAACCGTACCCAACAATCCACCACTGAAATTCAGCAAATTATTGGCGAATTACAGCAGGGCTCCGGCACGGTTCTGCAATTGATGAAAGTCAGCCGCGACAATGCCAGCAGCACCCTGGCGGAAGCAAAGAATGTCGCTAACACCCTGCAAACAGTAAGTCAGGCGACCCATCAGATAAAACTCAGCAATGATCGCATTACCATTTCTACCCAAGAGCAGGTGAAAATGACCGGCGAAGCCAACCGTCAATTAAGGGCATTAAACGAACTGACTGGCACCGCTGCGCAGGGCGTCACGCGCCTCGCGCAAGCCATGGACAGCCTGAGCAATGCGTCTGCCAGTATGGATAAGCTAATCGGCCAGTTTCGCCGTTAACGCAGGCCGAGCTCCACATCCTGCACAATAAAGTTACCGGAATAGATCGGGTGTGGCTGCCCGGTAGTATCGATAGCAAAATATTCCTGCTCTTCGGCACTTAACCCCTGATAGCCACCTATCACCTGATAGATCCACGCCTCCGGGTCGAACTCCAGCTGTTGTTGCTGCAGATAATCCAGCGCGGTAAGGCGTTTACCCGAGTCGATAACCTGCAGGAAGTAGGCTTCCACCGCTTTTTTCAGCGCATTATCTTCCACCGTAATCGCCGCCTGTTGCTGCACCACAATGGTCGATGCGGTTCTTTCGCTGGCCGCTTTAGGCGTGTGATACAGCGCTTTGATACGCCCCACTAACTGGTGCAGTTCCGCCTCATGGGCAACGTTCGTGACGTCTGCGTGCGCCGGCCCCATCACTCCTGTCGCTTGGTTAAATAGCATCGGTACCTGAGTCAGTTTGGCGTAATTGCCCGGCTCAAAGCCCGGATGTTGCTCCATATGCAGCACGAAGCCTTTCAGCAGACGCGTACGCCCGCGATATTCGCGGAAGCGCCCCAGCAACTCCAGCAGGCGCCCCTGCACGATAGAGAGTTCCTGATTAACCCGCGCAAATGCCTGCTGCAGAGTGACCACCAGCAATAAGCGTAATTCACGGTTGGCACCGGCCAAATCAGATAGTTCATCGAAGCGGAACAGTTCAATCTGACGCAGCAATTCTGACACCTGCGACTGGGCTAATTCGTTTTCGCGAATTTTGGCATCGATAGAAGACACATAGCCGAACTCGTTATTAATACGGCCAAACAAAACCCGCACGCTGTTACCAAGCGATTCGGTCAGCGCATAAACATGTTCGCGCAAGTCGCCCAGATAGCCCTGAGACTCGGCAAAACGGCCGTAGTGCAGGGCTTCTTTGTAGTGCCCCGCCAAAGTTTTCAGGCTACCCAACGCCGAGCCGATATTGGCGTCGATCTGACGATTGCGTTCATCCTGCAACGACGATTCCAGCAGATTTCGCACCGCAGATTTAAGGCGTAATCCGGCCTCGCTCTCCGGGCGCCACAACACCCCAGCTTTGACCAGATTGTCGATAATTTGCGGCGTGGTGCTGGCTTCATCCAGGCTACCATTGAGGTAAACCTGCATAATCAAATCAGCATGGCGGCTGAGAGTATTGAGCAGCTTTACCCCGGCTTGTTGCAGATTGTGGTTCACAGCAATGACCCTTGTGACGCGGCCTGCTCCGCCTGCTCAGCCAGTGACAACGACTCGGTTTCATCTATAAAGCGCAACACATCGAACAGGTATTCGACCTTGCCGGTGGCCAGATAAATCTGTTTATCCTGATTCGGCTTAATCAGATAGCCCAAATCCACCAGGCGCTTAAACACCAGCTTGAGCTGGGCATCCACTTCACTACTAGTGGAACCAAACAGGCGGTAGCGGGCAATTTTTGCCAGCTGCTCTTTGTACGCGGGCGTGTCTTCAATCTGGGTTTGTAGTTCCGGCAAACGAATTGCTTGCCCCTGTGCTAACGGCACATCATCGGCTTTGGCTTGTTGCACCAGCAGCAGCCATTCCACCAGCGGCAACAACCCCGCGGCTGTCTCCTGAAACTGATTGGTCAGAACTTTGCGCTCATCATCACCGAGACTTTGATAGCCGGCAAAAAACACATCGCCATCGGCACAACTGGCCAGCGTGCGGTTAAGCGTATTCAAATAGCCTTCCACCGCCTGGGCATGCCCGCTGTTTTTCAGATAACGCCAGCCATCTTCGTCGCTGATCTGGCAGATAAACGCGCCGGACAAGAGTTTTTCAAGAATACGACCCTGTTCGCTAATCATTGTGCGACCTCCTGTTTACGCTGACGGATACGCTCGCTCAGCGCGCTCACCCGAGGCTGCACTACCTGCAGCTGACGCGTGGTTTTATCAATCAGATAGCGGTTATTAAACAACTGCAGTACCTCTGATTCCGGATTCGGGAAAGCCCCCAACACACAAATATTGTTGTTCTGGCAGGCATCGAAAATTTTCTTCACGTTGCTCTGGTGTAGCGTACCCAATTCGTCAATCGGCCAGTGGATAGTGGCATCCACATCGCCGCGCAACAGGCGGGTAAACGCCAACAGGAACTTACATAAAATCAGATAAGCCATACCGTGGCTGGACGATTCGTTTAACTGACGGTCAGTACGAATGGTCAGGTGACTGTTGCCCTCTTTAATGTGCAACTCGATATCCAGCAGGTTAAATACGCCACCGCTTAACGATGCGCGGCCGAGAATATCCAGCACGCGGCGCATGCTCTGCGCGTAGTCGTCATCCGGCAACTGGTTGGCACCACTTTCCATCCACTCATTGTACAAACGAATAAACTGGCTCAGTTCCGGCCAGAACTCTAACTCACTGATTCTTGAACGGATTTTCACTGCAGAGTCGGATACACCATCAAGGAACAGTTCTTCATCCACCTCTTTGGTGATGCGCTTACTCTGGCCTTCGATGCGCTTATCGATATCCGCCAGCACGTTGTAATACTGGGCCAAATCGGCACCAAAAATGCGACCCTGTTCTTTCAAACCCTGTAACTTCTGCGGCACCATTTCATTCAGCAGACGTGACAAATGCCCAACGAGGCGACGATGATCGAGCACACGTACGCCCTGTGGATTAACCGCCATACATTCCTCGCGGGCACGATCCCAGGTATCTGATAAGCCTGTACCGGCTTGCTGGGCAATCACCTGATCGAAATGCTCTACCAGTTGACGCACGTCCTGAGTCAGTTGTTCGCGGGTTTGTAGTAGCTCTTGTCCCTCAGAAATGCGCTGCGCCAATTGATGCTTATCCCCGCCAATTTCACCCGCTTCCACCGTTGGCAGACGCAGTTTATTCAGGGTTTTAAGCATGGCAGTCAGGCTTTCACGCTGCTCTTTGGCTACACGCAGGCTTTGTTCCAGCGCCGTTTGCTGCTGTTTATCCGCCTCACGACGGCTGGTGTACTCCTGTTGCTGACGCAGCAGGGTGCGCTCCGCCTCACCGGCCGCCTTTTTGGCTTTTTCCAGCAGGTTTTGCCATTTGACCTTGTGCCCGGTAAACACGGTTTTGTACCAGTGCTCGTAGTCGCGCACTTTGTGACGGTTGGCGTCGGTATGGCTTATGCGCGTTTTGAGATCTTTAATATTGCGCTGCAGGGAACCGATCTCGTCCACATCCACACCACGTTTATTCAGCTCATCCTGCAGCCACTTGGCAGCCTGTTTCTTTTCCAGTTCGGCTTGCTGACGGGTTTTATCCCGTAGCTGACGCGCCTGGGTTAGCTGCGCATCCACATCACCTAACACCTGCTGCCAATGGAACTGGCGTTCCGTTTCCGCTTCACTTTGTTGATCGTGCAGCAATCCCAGCGCTTCATCGTGTTGGGCCTGACACTTTTGTAATTCCTGTTCGGCTTTTTGCAGGCGCTTGCGCCCGGATTGCTTACGCTCAGACAAGGCAGCCAGATACTCCTGACGCAATTGCTCCCGATCCTGCGCGGCACGCTTACGGTTAGCCTGCGCGGTGCGGGCAGCTGACTCGGCTTTGGCCTGGGTCAGTTCGGCGCTACGTACTGTTTCGGCGGCCTTGGTTACGTCCTGCTCAACCTGACTGAATGCCTCATGCAGGGTTTCCATCTCAGCGCGGGCTTCAGCTAAGCGGGTTTGTAGTTGTTGTTCGTTTTGTGCAAATTCTGGTGCATCGATACCCGCCAGTTCCAGCTTCAACCCGAACAGGCTGTCACTTTGCCCATCCGCTGCCGGCTTGAGATCTTTGCGAGTTAACAGATCGGCACGCAACACCTTACCCAGATTGGTCTCCCAGCCCGGCATATCACGACGCAGGAACTCCAATAGTGTGTTATCGCCCGGATAGAGCAGAGCTTCGATACGGTCGATGGCGCTTTGTTGTTGCTGCACCTTACGGCTGGTGTCATCCAGTGTCTGAGACAGGCGTTGGCGTTGCTGCTGAGCCTGATGGGTCGCACTACGCGCCAGGCTCAAGGCCTCATTGGCCGCTTCCTCGGCTGCCGTGGCCTCTTGCACACCGGCTTCGAGCAGATCCAGCTGGCTTTGTTCGAATTCGCTGAATCCGGCGTTTTTCAGGCTGGCGTTAATTTCCGCCAGTTCAATTTTAAGCGCCGCCGATTGGGCCTGAAAATCCTCATTCAGGCGGGCACGCTGAGCCTGATAATCCTCACGAATAGAAAGCATATCGGCCTGTTCAGCCGCCTGTTGCTGACCACGCTTGTGTTGTAAGTCCTGAATTTGCTCGTTGTAGGTATCCAGCTCCAGTAACAGCTTTTCGTCCAGCTCGGCCAAACGGCGGTTATAGCTGGACTCCACATCCTGATGCTTTTCAGTCAACAGAATGTAGCGGCTTTCCAGGGTTTCCAGCTCGGTTTGCCACTGGGGTAATTGCTGTACGTTGGCCTGCAGGGTATCAATATCCTGCGCCTGCCAGTCACCAAATTCCTGTTCTACCTGATCCAGGTCTGCCGACAATTTACTTACATCTCCTTTGGCAGCAGAGAGCGTCTGGTTCAGTGCATCACGGGTTTCGCTCCACTGGGCATCCTGCACCTTGCGATCCAGTTGCAGGGTTTCCAACTGGCCTTCCTGTGCGACGATATCGGCCGCCAGAGTATTGTTATCGCTGACAAAACGCTGCTGTAATCCGGCCAGACGCTGTTCAGTCTGCTGTAACTGATCATCCGCCTGCTGCAACTTGCCAAATTGCGGGCGAATGGCGTCGAACTCTTTAATCAGGTGGCATTCACGGATCCAATCTTCCACCCGATGGCGGCTAAGGCGCGACTCCGGCGGTGTGACGCCATCTTCTTCCAAAATCGCAGCAATCATAGCCTTGATGGTTTCCATCTTGCCTTCTTTGCTGTGCACCGCTTTGGCCAGTTTCTCGATATGGCGTAAATTACCCTTTTCGCCAGACAGGCTGAAAATCCGCGCATAGCCCAGCAATTCACGGCTGCTGGCACTGGCGGTCAGGGTCGGTTTATCGTTCTGCAATACCGCGCGGTATTCTTTGGTGTTGAGCAGGTTAGTGACCAACACATTGGTCCGTTTGAGATTACGCGCCAGCTCATTCATGGTCAGGCTATGCAGCTCGCCCGCTTTGTTCTTATACAGATAGTCATCCAGGTCGAATGGCTTGGCAATAAAACGGTATTGCACCCCATTGCCGTTTGAACTCAGCACCACCTGGCATAAATCACCTTCGGCACGCACAAATTCGTAGATGATAAAACTGGATTGACGCGGCAGATACCAGCGTTCAAAGCTGTCACGGGTGGCCGGTACCACGCGGCTGGGGTACTCGCCATAAAACACCGGGATCAGCCGTTGTAATGTGGTTTTACCGGATGCGTTGGTACCACAAATATTGGTGTGGCCGTCCAGCTTAAGTTCGACCACACCTGGCAAATGTGTGTCGATTAGAACTATGCGCGTTAACCCTGGCATGCTGCTCCTTGGTGTTCTGTTTTACGGCGAGATTCCGCGGGTAGAAAGGCTGGATTTTACCGCTATTTATACGGCTAACACCACCCCTGCGAAAGGCAATATGCCAGCGCTCTGGCGCGCCAAAACGGAGTAAGGGGATATTCGTGCGTAAGCCACAGACAAAAAACAAAAAAGGCTGCATCAAGCAGCCTTTTGGCGGGTGATTAGAAGTGGTATCTGACGGTGACCTGCGTCACATCGTAACTGTCCAGATTTTCATAGCTGGCGCCAACGGAAAATTGTGGGTCAAAGTAATACTGGGCACCGACTTTAAAGGTCAGATCGTCATCGCCACCATCCCATGACAAGTATCCAATTTGGCCTGACAGTTCCAGAACATTGGTGATCATGCTGCGCACACCGGCATCCAGACTAAAGCCATCCGGATCATTGCCGTCCACGTCCAGACGTTCATAGTTAATGCCGGCAAAGGCATCCGTGCGCGTTGATAACGGCATAATGTAACCGACACCCACGGTTAGCGTGTTTACATCGATGTTTTCATCAAATAAATCACTTTCCATGTAATCGTATTCGCCATGCACATATATTTGTGGGGCGATTAATGTCATGCCCTTAATGACGAACCCATCCGGGTCGAAACCACCATCATAACCATCAAAATCCATGGTGGTGTAGCCACCTTCTACAAAATGCCAGCGTGGACCGTCTGCCATCGCAGTGGCACTGAGTAAAACCGTTGAGGTTGCAGCGAGTGTTGTCAATGTGTTTCGCATTCTAGACTCCTGTAATTCATGGATTGGCCGAGACGCCATGCCAATTCAACAGCAAACCTTGTTCCACTATGTAAATTAGATGAATATATTAATTAAATCAGCTGGTTACGCTTTTCTCCCAACATAAATTCATGTGCAAACAACTTGCTTCACGGTAAGAATTTCCGCTGAACATGCAGCTTTTTCTTAAACTGGCCGCGCGGCACACAAACTAAAATATGAGAAAAACCATCAACTTGACAAAAACGATTAAGAATTGTGCAAATAACCCTTGCGAATAATGGACTTTGCGGCACAATCGCGCCAAACGCTGCATTCTGGTTAAATTTCGACCCACCAGGAGTTAGTTATGAAGTTCAGCTCACGCATCCGCCTGTTTGTTCTTGGCGCCACCATCCTGCCTGTGTTAATTGCACTGATCATCACGGAAGTCATTGCTAATCAGCAAATCGCAACCCTGAATGAGCAACGCCTTGTCGCCGTGCGCGATATCAAGCGCGATCAAATTCTGAGTCTATTTGAAGAGTTCAGGAATAATCTGACAAGCATTGCCGACGTCAGCAAACTGATACACAAAGACTTAGGTAGCGATGCCCATCATCAGTTGTTGACCAAGCTCAACACTGAGCTGGGCTTTTACGATATTTTCCTGATCAATCCGGCCGGGGAAGTGGTGTATACCGTCGCCAGAGAAAAGGATTATCGCACTAATATGCTCAGCGGCCCCTACGCCTCGAGTGGGCTGGGTAACTTGACCCGGGCCATCCTAAAAAACAATCAGGCTGAATACCTCGCAGACTTCGAACCTTATGCCCCCTCCAATGATGAACCGGCTGCTTTTATGGGCAAAGCCACGATGCTGGATGGGCAAAAATGGATCGTCGCGGTGCAGCTGTCCACCGGCCGTATCAATGATGTGATGACTGCTCGCGCGGGCATGGGAAAAACCGGTGAAACATACCTGATTGGCAGCGATAAACTCATGCGTTCTGACTCTTTCCTTGACCCTACAGGCCATTCAATCAAGGCCTCGTTTGCCGGTAACGTCGCGCAAAATGGCGTGGATACGGAAGCCGCCACTCTGGCACTGAGTGGGCAAACGGCAGTAAAGGAAATTATCGATTACAACGGCAACCCAGTTTTATCGGCATTTGTACCGATCGAATTTATGGGGCTTGATTGGGCATTGCTGGCAGAAATCGATGTGGCGGAAATCGAAGAAACCGCGGCGATTTTACAAAAAGATGGCGTGTTGATTGTTATTGGCGCACTGATCATCGGTTTTTTCGCTGCCTGGAAAATTAAGCACATGGTGATGCGCCCACTCGGTGGTGAGCCGGGCGAAATGCGCCGATTAATGGAGCAGGTTGCCACCGGTGACTTCTCCCTAACCATCGATCGTAAAGCCGATGGCAGTTTACGTGAATCGCTGGCGAACGTGGTCGATACATTAAACAGCGTGATGTCACAAATACGCTCAACGTCCCAGCAACTGGCATCTTCCTCGCGGGAGTTGACGACAGTTAATACGCAAACCGAAGTCAACGTCACCCAACAGCATCGGGAACTGGATCAATCGGCTGCCTCGGTGGAAGAATTAAGTGCGTCCATTGCAGATGTGGCCAGAAGTGCCGTAACGGCAGCGCAACACTCTACCCACGCCAGCGA
Source organism: Bowmanella sp. JS7-9 (assembly GCF_004329715.1). Lineage (GTDB taxonomy): Bacteria > Pseudomonadota > Gammaproteobacteria > Enterobacterales > Alteromonadaceae > Pseudobowmanella > Pseudobowmanella zhangzhouensis. The sequence goes on along the minus strand of NZ_JXSY01000011.1, from coordinate 161,145 downwards.
TCGTTGCGGAAATGGTAGCCGCGAAATTACCGTAACTATCGAGAACATCAACCGCATGGCCGGCATCGTCGCCGAAGGCCACCAGGGTGTATTGCGACTGGCAGAAAATATTCAGGAAATCAGCGGTGTACTGGATGTTATTCGTGGTGTATCGGAACAAACCAATCTATTGGCACTCAATGCCGCTATAGAAGCGGCGCGGGCAGGCGAACACGGGCGCGGATTTGCGGTGGTTGCCGACGAAGTCAGAAAATTAGCGCAACGCGCACAGGAAGCGACCACCCGAATTGAAAACATGATTCATCAGGTTACCGCGCAATCTGGTACCACGGTAACCGGCATTCAGGGCGCTAATCAGGAAGCGCTGGATGCCGTGCAACACGTTAAAGACGTGGGCTTATCCATTCAACGCATAAGCGACGCTTTAAAAGAGCTACAGGATCAGGCCGATTCAGTCAGCAGTGCCACAGAGCAACAGGCGTTAGCCTCGGGTCAGGTCGGCAAGAGTCTGGTGCGTTTGCGTGACCTGTCGCAAGAAACTTTGCAAGCCGTTCATCACACCGCCAGTTGCAGTGAAGAACTCTCTAAGATGGCGACAAATCTTAACGATATCTTGGGTAAATTTGCCCTGCGGGTCGCATAACGAACGATTGTCAGCGGCCATGCCGCTGACTGCGACCAACGCACGATAATTCAAGACCGCTGATTTGCAGGCGAACGGATAAGTTGGCATTTTTGCCAATACCCAACCATGCTTGTCAGGCACCTTCTGATAGTGGTTTTTGAACATGCTGAATAATGTGACTCATGATGACCTGCGCGAGCTGCGCTCCAAAGCCAAGCGGCTCACAACCACATGCCATTTTGAATATCGGCCAATCACCACGATAAAGGTCAACAAGCCGGCTGGCACTGTGTATGTAATCACTCCCAAAAGAATTAACCGGAAATCGTAAGTTCTTCAATTCTGGTAACATTTCCTCACTGTTCTACGCTTTCCTTTCCTTCATTTTTCGTGCAACTGACTATTTAACTAGCGTTAAACTCTGTTATGTTAAGAACATATTTTCAGACTTGGTGCGTCGTGCGATTCACTAAAGACACCCGTCGCTTGTTCATGGTCGTTATTTCAGCGCTTTATTTTGCCGCTGGGCTAATTGCCGCACAGCGGATAATTGCCGTGGTGGCTGAGAATAATGACCACCAGAACGAACTGCAGTTTGAGCAACAGGTGGCAGTATTCCGCTCCAATCTGGAGTCGGCCATTTACAACGACATTTATTTAGCGGCGTCCTTTGCCACGCTGGTCACAGTTAAACCCAGCATTATCAGTGAGCAATGGGACACGTTTGCCGAAGCAATCACCCGCCAATATACGGATATAACTAGTATCAGCGTGTATCCGAATGACGTTATCAGCTATGTCTATCCGCTCACAGGGAATGAGTCCGCGTTGGGATTAGACTTTCGGAATTTGCCAAAGCAATACAAGATTGTAGAGAAGGCGCGGGAGACTCAAAACGTGGTTATATCCTCGCCGTTTACGCTGGTACAGGGCGGGACCGCTATAGCGATTCGCATACCGATTTTTGCGGATTACCCGCAGAACAATGATTATTGGGGTGGAATAAGCCTGTTGATCAATTACGACCTGCATTTGCAGCAAGCGATGCCAAGTGGATTACCGCCTGATTTTCTGGCTATTCAGGATATTTCCAATCCGCTTTCCCCTCAGTTGTATTGGGGAAATCCTGCGATTCCTAATACCGCTACCAGCAGCTTGCCAGTTCGTTTTCCGGGTGGCGAGTGGTTATTAAGTGCACGCTACGAACCCAGTGCAGCCCCCAAGCAAACGCTGACTGTAAACATTATCCGCTATGTAAGCTACGGGTTAATTATTCTTGTTTATCTGATGGTTTTATTGCTTTACCGGGCTTTTGTGCGCACGCGCCGCCTGGCTTATCAGGATGAGCTAACCAAGTTAGCCAATCGTCGCTACGTCATGAAAAAGCTGCACGAACAGGTAGAACAACCCTCAAATAAAAAGGATTTCGCCGTACTGCTAATGGACGTCAATAAATTCAAATCGGTGAATGACGCCTATGGCCATGATGCGGGGGATAAGCTGTTAAAATTTATTGCCCATGGGCTAAAAGATATGCTGCGCACAACAGACACGGTAGCCAGATTAGGCGGCGATGAGTTTTTGGTGTTATTGAGCAGAATAAAAGACGAGGCCGCGATCGCTAAAGTAATCAGTACCATACAGGACTACTTTGCAAACAACAGGTTCGAATATAAACAGCATTCAATGCCAGTGTCCTTAAGCATTGGGTACGCCATGGCGAATAATGAAACAACTGAGATTAGTGAGCTTCTGCATGCAGCAGATCAGGTGATGTATGCGAATAAACAAGCAACCAGATAATCCCATTCGCTGGCTGGTCAGGCTCTCGCTGCTCTTTATATGCGCGAGCAGCAGCGCCCAGGACAGCATAAAACTGGTTGATGCCAGCGCCAGCAATGTTAATGACCACAGTCACTATTTTGTTAAGTTGCTCACGGCCAGTTTAGAGGCGACGAAAGAGGAATATGGTGGGTTTAGTCTGGAGCCCCACAACATTACCATTGGTCAAACACGTCAGTTACGTGAACTTTCGAAAGGCACCTTTGACGTATTCTGGACATTATCCACGCCCGCCCGGGAAACACAGGCACGTGCGATAAACATACCGCTGATGAAAGGCGCATATGGCATCCGCCTGTTGGTGGCAAATACGGCGGATATTGGCACATTTGAGTCACTTTCATCCGCTCAGCTAGCAGAGCATCCCGCGCTACTTGGTGTGGATTGGCCAGACACCTCGATATTGAGAGTTAACCGGCTAACGGTGGAAACCTCATTACAGGACAACCAATTTTACGACCTTTTGCGTAAGCGCCCCGGTTATTATTTCCCGCGCGGCTTTTTTGAAGCTGTGCCTGAGATTCAGGACTTTCCTGCCGGCACATTCGGCATCGTTAAAAATAAAATACTCTTGTACCCCATCTCAATGAAATTTTTTGTTGCGCCAGACAACGAGCGTCTTGCGGCACGTCTGGCATTAGGACTATCGCGGCTTAAAGAGAATGGGATGTTTGATAAACTTTTTTACGAATTCACCCCACACAAACAAACCATCGACGCCCTTACTCTGCAGCAACCAGACGTTATTGAACTGGTAAATCCCTTCTTGCCAAGTCTAAAGGACGCAGCGGAAATTTACGCAGAACAGTATCAATTACTCGAGCGAATTGGGGTTAAAGTACCTTCACGCCAGCAGCGAAAAATAACTGTAGATGCACCTTAACCAGCGCATCAATATCCCGCTGGTAACCACCACCAATTACACTGGCAACCGGCACGCCATGCTTCCTGCAGGTATTGATAACTAATTGATCACGGCACAATACGCCTTGTGTGGTGATATTCAGCAGCCCTAAATCATCATCCACATGGATATCCACCCCAGCATCATAGATCACTGCATCGGCACCACTTTGCATAAATGCCAGATGCAGCGCCTGCTCAAGTGTCGTGAGGTATTCATCATCCTCGCAGCCACTTTGCAGCGCGAAATCCAAATCGGAAATTTGTTTACGATAAGGGAAGTTCTTTTCGCCATGCAAAGACAGGGTAAAGACGTCATTATCATTTGCCGCCAACGCGGCGGTACCATCCCCTTGATGCACATCGCAATCGACAATCAATACCCGGTCGACTCCCGGTTGGGTCAACATGTGTCGTGCCGCCAGATACAAATCGTTAAAGATACAAAACCCCGAACCAAAGTCGGCAAACGCGTGGTGATAACCCCCGGTCAGATTCAGCGCAATCCCCTGCTCCAATGCACGTTTGGCGGTCAGCAAGGTGCCGCCCACGGCAGTGCGGGTGCGCCTGACCAGTTGTTCAGACCAGGGAAAACCAATCCGCCGCATGGCCTGTGGTGGCAGCTGGTTGGTCAGAAACTGCTGAACATAATCAGCCTGAAAAAACTCGGTAAGCAAATGCTCACTTATCTCATCAGGCCTTTCATACATAATTTCAGGATTTAGCCGGTTTAACGCATCGGCAATGCCCTGATACTTTTCAATAGGAAAGCGATGCCGCTCGGGCAAATCAAGCTGACTATAAATGGGATGGAATATTAATGCTGGCATCATAAGCGAGGCAGGATAATTGGGCTGAGCTAATGCCCAGCCCACAATACATTAACCAGTATTACGCATACCTACCGCGATACCCGCAATGGTAATCATCATGGCGCGCTCCAATACCGGGCTAACCGGTTGCTCGCCGTATTTGCGCACCCGCTCTAACAGTTCAATCTGCAGGAAATGCAGGGGTTGTAAGTAGTGCGCGCGCAGCTGCATGGAGGCTTTGCCTTGCGGGTCTTTCTCCATCACTTCCTGTTGACCGAGTAAGTCGAGGATCAGCGCCATACTGTCGGCCAGCTCAGTACGTAAGCGGTCACCAAAGTAACGAATGTCTTCCGGCACCAAACGACTGTCATAAGCCGCACTGATACTGGCATCGGCCTTATGAAACACCATGTCCAGCATAGATAAACGTGAGTGGAAAAACGGCCAGTCACTCAGCATTTGCTCGATGTGTTCACGTTGCCCCTGTTCTATGGCCTGACGAATGGCCGGCATTACGCCCAGCCAACTTGGCAATACCAGGCGTGTCTGGGCCCAGGCAAAAATCCACGGAATAGCACGCAAACTTTCCACCCCACCTTCCGGGCGCCGTTTCGCCGGGCGGCTGCCTAGTGGCAATTTACCCAGCTCCAGTTCCGGTGTGGCGGCGCGGAAATAGGGCACAAAGTTTTTATCATGACGCACAACCGCACGATAATTATCGCAGGCCTGTTGCGCCATGCTATCCAGCAGGTCACGCCATGCCTGTTTAGGTGCCGGTGGAGGGGCAACGACCGCCTGTAATATCGCACTGGCGTACAACGCCAGGCTTTGCAAAGCCAATTTAGGCATACCAAACTTATAGCGAATAGTTTCACCCTGTTCAGTGACACGGAAACCGCCATCCAATGAACCCGGAGGTTGTGAATGAATCGCCTGTGCCGCCGGCAAACCTCCACGACCAATCGTGCCGCCACGTCCGTGGAATAAGGTTAGTGTGACGTTATGTGCTTTGGCGAGCGCGACCAGCGCTTCCTGCGAGCGATATTGCGCCCAGCCTGCGGCCAGTGCACCCGCATCTTTGGCGGAGTCAGAATAGCCAATCATCACATACTGACGGCCGTCGATTTCCCGTTTATACCACTCACATTCCAGTAGCTTTTGTGTGGTCGCGGCAGCCTGATTCAGGTCATCCAAGGTTTCAAACAAGGGGGCCACCGGCATCGACCAGCTTACACCGCATTCTTTTAGTAACAGCTTCACGGCCAGTACATCCGAGGCTTCCGATGCCATAGAAATAATGTAAATGCCAAAGCCGGTCTGCTCGTTAGCGGCAATCACCCGGCAGGTATCAATTACTTCCTGCACCTCAGAAGACGGTTGCCACGCGCGCGGGAATAGCGGGCGTTTGGATTGTAATTCCTGCAATAGGAACGCCTGCTTCTGTTGTTCATCCCAGTTGGCATAATCACCCAAATCCAGGTAACGGGTCAGCTCGGAGAATACATCAGCATGGCGGCCGGAATCCTGACGGATATCCAGGCGCAGCAGGGTACAACCAAAGGCGTGCACCCGACGAATACAGTCCAGCAAGGCGCCATCGGCAATTTTGCCCATGCCACAATGGTGTAGGGAGCGGTAGCACAGCATCAATGGGGTGAGCAGTTGTTCATCTTTGGTGATCCACTGAGCCCGACTGACCTCTTCACCACTTAGCGTGGCGACGATACCCCGATAGGTTTGACGTAATTGCTCACGCAATTCACGCAGCACCGCACGATAGGGTTCATGGGCTTCGTCACCCACTGCGGCGCGCAGAGCATCGTCACAGACATTCATCGACAATTCTGACTGCAACGCATCCACATCTTTGAAAAACAGATCGGTCGCGCGGCGACGGGCCAGTAACAACACACGCTCGGTAACTTTAGCGGTTACAAACGGATTTCCGTCGCGATCGCCGCCCATCCAGGAGCTAAAGCGCACCGGCACGGCGTCGAGCGGCACACCTTTGGCAAATTTTTGCTGCAGGGTATGGTCCAGTTCGCGGATAAAGTCCGGCACGGCCTGCCACAGTGACTTTTCAATTACCGAGAAACCCCATTGCGCTTCGTCTTCAGGGGTTGGGCGAGTGGTACGGATTTCATCGGTGTACCAGGCTTGCGCCACGAGTTCGGCGATGCGTTCTTCGACTTTTTCGCGTTCACGCTCAGTCAAATGACTCTGGTGAATTTGTTTTAAACACTCGGCCAGTTCAGTGTATTTATGGATCAGAGTACGGCGACTCACTTCGGTAGGGTGGGCCGTCAGTACCAAATCAATTTGCAGCTTAGTTAATGCCTGTTCCAACGTATCGGCGTCCACATCCAGCGTGCTCAACGCATGATTCAGTTGTGCCAGCGGATCGCTGTGCTGCTGCGCAACGTTATATTCCTGCTCTGCAATATTGGCCAAATTCAGGAATTGGCAGAACGCGCGGCCGAGAACTAACAAGTCCTCATCCTGTAACTCCGCGAACAGCGTTTTAAGGTGGTCGGTTGCGCTGGCATCCCCTTCATTGGAACGGCGACCGGTTTTGCGCACGTCTTCAATACGTGCCAGCCATTCTGGCCCCAGTTGCTGCTGGATAGTTAAACCCAGCATCTTGCCTAAATCACGCACTGTGTTTTGCAACTCAGAGTCAAAAAACGCCATGAGATTCCTTTGGTTGGAGAATGAACTATTTACCTTAACTGATTTAAACGGATATTTGTGCTAGTCTGGCGGCCTTTTTTGCAATTTAACTCAGCATTTTTGGAATAAGCATGTCAGAAAAATTCACAACGATTGAGCAGCGCGCCAGCTACGGCATCGGTCTGCAAATGGGTCAGCAACTGGGTCAGAATCCTTTCGATGGATTCGATATCGACGCGGCACTGGCCGGTATTCAAACCGCATTTAACCGTGCGCCCAGCGAAGTCAGCAACGAAGACATGCAAGCGGCCTTTCAGGAAATCAGCCAGCGTATTCAAGCTGCTAAAGCTGAGCAATCTAAAGCGGTTATCGAAGAAGGTGAAAAATTCCTGGCTGATAACGCTGCCCGTGAAGGTGTATTCGTCACTGAATCTGGCCTGCAGTATGAAATCATCACAGAAGGTAATGGTGATAAGCCAGTGGCCAGCTCGACTGTGCGTACCCACTACCACGGCACCCTGATCGACGGTACGGTTTTCGACAGCTCTTATCAGCGTAACCAGCCAGCTGAATTCCCGGTCGGTGGCGTGATCAAAGGTTGGACTGAAGCCCTGCAAATGATGCCGGTTGGTTCAAAATGGCGTTTATACGTACCATACAATCTGGCTTACGGTGAACAGGGCGCAGGCTCAGCCATTGGCCCATACACCACATTAATTTTCGACGTAGAGTTACTGGATATCCTGTAATCGCTTCGGTGCCTGCGTTCTGCGGGCACCTTTTCTGCCTTTTGCACTACCCTTTTTAACATTCTGTTAAACACATCCTGGCGCAGAAGCTGGTAAACTCGCGCACTTTTCGCACACATACTCACTTTTTGGAGAGATGATGTTTGATCTATTCACCAATCGCGACAGCAACGTAAAAAATGATGTGCTGTCGGGTATTACCGTCGCGCTGGCGTTGGTACCGGAAGCCGTTGCTTTCGCTTTTGTTGCCGGCGTTGAGCCGATGGTCGGTTTATATGCCGCCTTTATGATGGGGCTTATCACGTCAGCCATTGGCGGACGACCGGGGATGATTTCCGGTGCCACCGGTGCCACTGCCGTGGTGATGGTAGCGCTGGTGTCTCAATACGGGATTCAGTATCTGTTTGCCGCTGTGTTGTTGGCCGGTTTACTACAGATCATGGCCGGGATATTTAAGTTAGGGAAATTTATCCGTCTGGTGCCCTATCCGGTCATGCTGGGCTTTGTTAATGGCCTGGCGATTGTGATCTTCCTCGCTCAGCTGGGTCAGTTTAAATTTGTCAACGAGCTAGGGCAGAGTCAGTGGCTGCAAGGCAGTATGCTTTACATCATGCTGGGTCTGGTGGCACTGACCATGGCCATTATCTATTTCCTGCCCAAGCTCACCACAGCCGTACCTGCCTCTTTAGTGGCGATAATAAGTGTCACGTTGCTAGTACATGGACTAGATTTAGACGCGCGCACGGTTATCGACTTTGTGCGCGATATTGTACCGGCAGAGCAAAAGGCCACAGTTACCTTAGCCGGCGAATTACCCACGTTCAGCATCCCTATGGTGCCGTTTACCTGGGATACGCTGATGATTATTCTGCCCACCGCAGTGATTTTATGTCTGGTTGGCCTGATTGAATCATTGCTTACCCTGACACTAATTGACGATATGACTAACACCCGCGGTTCAGGTAACCGTGAATGTATAGGTCAGGGCGTTGCGAATACGGTTAACGGCGTATTCGGTGGCATGGGTGGCTGTGCCATGATTGGCCAGTCGATGATTAATATTAACTCCGGTGGTCGCGGCCGTTTATCCGGCATCACGGCGGCATTAGTGCTGCTTGGCTTTATTCTGTTTGCAGCCCCGCTGATTGAAATGATCCCGCTTGCCGCGTTGGTGGGTGTGATGTTTGTGGTGGTGATTGGCACCTTTGAATGGGCCTCTTTCCGCATTATTCGCGGTGTAAATAAAGAAGACGCAATTGTGCTGTTCCTGGTTACTGCGATTACGGTTATCGCCGATCTGGCCATTGCCGTGGTAGTAGGTGTAATCGTGTCGGCCCTGGTGTTTGCCTGGAAACATGCCACCCATATCGCGGCCAAGACCCATACGGATAATGACGGTTGGAAGGTCTATGAACTGGATGGTCCGTTGTTTTTCGGCTCTGTCAGCTACTTTAAAGATCTGTTTGACCCAGCCAATGACCCGCAGGACGTGGTAATTGATTTCAACGAATCACGTATCTGGGATTCATCTGGTGTCGATGCACTGGATAGTCTGGCCGATAAATACGAGGCACTGGGCAAAAAGCTGCATATTCGTCATATCTCGGAGGATTGTCGAAACCTGCTGCACAAAGCGCAGAAGTTCGTTGAGATGAATGTCAACGAGGATCCACGCTATCGGGTCGCGACTGACCAGTTAGATTAAGTATTAGAAAGCCGGGAATCTCCCGGCTTTTTAATGTCGGCTTTTTTTACATTATTTCACATAACTTAACTCGTCATGCATTAACTTATTGTTTTTTATATATTTTAATGTTGGCACTTTATTTGTATTGCAGACTCTGTAAATAAAAATTTTTGTAGTAGAGGTTGAAGTAAAATGAAATTAATCAAAGTTTTAACTGGGCTTGTCAGTAGTTTATTTCTATCTACCTATGCGATTGCTGGTTATATTCCTGTGGGTGTGCAGACAGATGTACAAGCGACAACATTTGACACTTGGGGTTGGACGGCTTGTTATCAAAAAGTCGAAAATACAGCTGACTACACAACTATTTCACAAATATCTTCACGTTGTAACGGCGGATACACCCTGATGGGGCTGTATGATATTGCCAATCAGAGCTATGCAATCCTAGCAGCCGGTGAATCCAATGTGGTGTTTAATCAAACTCCCGGAGTTTTCGGTAGCTACTTAGTCGATGGCTTCAACATCTCCAATGGCGTTAATTGGTATTTGTACGATAATCCGACATCCGTTTACGGAGGATGGGGTTTCTTTTCACCTGATTCAACAGTCAGACCCATTCACTGCGACTATCAGGACCAGGGCAACGTTAATAAATACTCTATGTGTCTGCACATGCGAGATATCGATGGTGCAGGGGACGGTGACTCATCAGATGACTACTATAATGATGTCTATACTTACTTCAATGCGGGACAAATGACATCCGCAGGCACTAATTTCGAAATTCGTTTGTTTACACAAGACATTACTACGAATGATGTTCCTGAGCCGTTTAGTATTGCTCTCGTTTTGTTTGGACTTTTGGGCTTACGTTTTACAACAAAGTCAAAATAAATAGTCATTATTACGAAGCCGGGAATCTCCCGGCTTTTTAATGTCGGCTAACGTCCCAACGTTTAACCAACGATGACTTCCTGCTTACTAACCTTAAACATTAAATAGCTTTCCATCGCTTTAATTAGTGATGCGTCTGGATCGTCTGCACAAAATCGTTGCAAGTGTGGGAGTAAAACCTCTTCGTATTCAGTTGCAGACGCTGGGCTTTTACCATCCAGAAAATACACATTTTTGCCACTGAAATAGCCAGCCATCCAGGCATTAAACAACATACTTTTGTTATCTTCCGCCTGTAAATGTTCGCTGACTTTTGCACAGTTAAAATTCCCCAATCCTATAGCGGATTTTTTAAAATCCTCTGCATTAGCCACTAGCGCACTACATAATGTGAAAAGCGTAAATATAATTCTATTAAACTTTATCATACTGTTTCCTTGTGCTTTCTCTTTACCTGCACGCTATCAAGCAACGAATGTTAGCGTTCGCTAACACTTGTTAATGCATAAAGTACAGGTCAAAAATAAGTCAATCAAAATAATTCCTAAAAGCAAAGTGAATGCTCACTTAATGACGATTTCACGCTTGCTGTTAAGACTAAATATGCTCATCAAGGCCAGCGGTACGTAGACAAAAATGGTCAGATATTTCGAATTTGGATGATCCCCCACTAATATCGCGCTCGCTAACATTGCTGCCGCCCATAAAATAGATTGGGTCACAATTACTTTGGCGCGTTTATAATTATCAGGTGTTTGTTGTTTACCACACTCCAATTCAATTAGTTTATTAAACAGGCGATTTTTTACTTTCTCATTATCCCTTAACAGTGGGTGCTGTCGTATCGAATCTACCGCACAGGTAAATGCCGATTTAGCCGATAACCCTTCTGCAATTCTGCTCTCAATTTCACACATCAGATGATCCTGTAACTCATCAATATGCGCCTCGTCAACCATGTGCTCCCGTTTGAGCAGGCTAACCCATGCCTCAACTGCCTGTTGCAGATTAAAGTCGTTCATTTTATTCCCCTTCTGTCAGGTTAATTAGCACGTCCGATACTGTGTACCAGGCATCGATTGCCTCACCCAGATGTTGTTCACCGGCCGGCAACAGGTGATAGTACTTGCGCTTACGTCCGGTCTCAGCTTCGCCCCAGCGAGCTTCCACAAAACCATTTTTCTCCAGACGATGCAGCACCGGATATAACATGCCTTCGGTCCAATCCAGGATGCCATCAGACTGCATTTTTATCCGACGTTGAATGTCATAGCCGTAACTTGGCCCTTTGCGTAAAACTGCCAGCACTAACATATTGCTGATGGCCGCATTGAGTTCTTTTGAGATCATAATTACCTTGCACTATTAGGTATAAACCTAGATTAGCTAGGTAAAAATTTTTAAACAAGGAAAAATTTGGAGAGATGCATAGAAGTCCTATGCATAATTTGTAACATGATGTTTTTATTAAAATAATTGAGATATTTTACAAACAGCAGGCCTAAGCCTGCTGTTTAAGAGAAAAAACCGCATCTACCGGTAGGTTAAAAAATTGCGCAATTTTTAACGCGATCACCACCGAGGGCGTAAAGCGTCCGGTCTCTACGGTGCTGATGGTTTTGCGTGAAACGCCAATCGCATCGGCCAGTTCCTGCTGGGAAACCTTGTGTTCCAGCCGCAGTTTATGAATGTGATTATCTAATTCGTCGTGCATCGCGAATTACCCCAACCTTTTCCATAATGGCGCATAAGATTGATTAATCTTCATCGGTATCTCTCATTCCTTTTACGATCGTAATGCCCATACTCAGGAACCAGATCGCTGCCAATGTTTGGCAGAATTCGGCGATGCTCATACCCTGAGGTATTAGCCATGAAAGATCATCCAACATTGCAAATGCTAATATCACAAAGCCAAGAATACCCAGGCCCACCCTGTTCGCCAGATCATAGACATGTTGGGAAAACTCATCTTCAAAGGTACCTAACCAAAATGCTTTCGCTTTTATTTTCCCGACAAGCTTAAGATTTTTCACCACTTCATAAATGAGATACATCAACAGACCAATTCCCAAAGCGGTAAACCATGCGTTATCCGGGAGCACCGAGGACTTATCCAAACGATAAAGCGCAATAAATGAACCGAGAGTGACACTCAAGCGCCCGGTACTTTTTAAATAATCAACTTCTGCATCTACCTTGCTCATCAATTTTCCCTTACGTCAAAACGATTGTTAAATATTGAACCTAAGGGTTACAAATGAAACCCTTAGGTTACTATTGATACCCTAGGGTTACAGTTTTGGCAAGTAGAGAGTATAAATTATTTTGTATTGAGTCTTTCGCGAGTAATAAAAAACGCGCCATCTGGCGCGTTTTTATTCAAATTAAGTAATCAGGCTAGAGGGGATTCGACGACGCCACCATCGTGTTGCAGTGGAAACACGATGATGTCCAAATCATCATCTGCCAAACCGGGTAACCATTTTTGCTGCCAGTCCTGTAACGAAATTTTATGCGGACGGCAGTGCGCCCAATCTTCGTTAATCCACTCTTTGACAAACACTTCTGCCGGCCACACCGGCACACAGTCCAGTTCCTCATCCACCAACAATACCGCACCGTCATCGTCGATGAGGGTCCACACTTCGCGATTGGCGGTGACAGACTGGTGATGATATTCGGCACGTTTGTCGGCGTTCATCGCCAGCACTTTCTGAATTTCATCTGCGTTCATAATTACTGCTCCTTTAACGCATTGAAAATAAGGTGAGCATGATGACTGAGGTCCAGCCCCAGATCAGTCAGGTATCCACCATCGGGTTTGTCTATTATGCCCTTATCAAACAAGCGCTGACAGGCCGCTAGCATCGCGGGATCGGCATCATGGTGAACTTTTAAGCCCTGTAAACGGCTATCGGTAGGAAAAGTCAGTAACAATCCGAGCTCGTCGGCAACGTGTTGAGGTAACTGCATGGTGCGTTCCTTCTGGTTAGGATAGGTATCCGACAATCAGTGTAGACCAGTTAATCAGGCTTGCTGAGGGCAGAAAATACCGGTTAACAAACCATAGGGTTTTCACTGATACGACTGTCAGAATACGCCTACCCGGCTAAATTAGACAATTGATAATTTTAGAATTTTTCCTGTAATTCAATGCATTGGCACATAATGGCCATCAAACACCGTCTGCCACTCACCTAGTTCCGCCAGGCGACTTTGCCAGTGCTGGCGCACGCTGCCATCCGGATTAGGCGTCCATCTTATTTTGTGGGTAACAGCATTGCCTTGTTGGTCGGTGCCACTGCCCTGTAACACCATGTCTCCGTTAACCAGTTTACCCTCCAGCAACAACAGCGTACCGGCATTATCAATCCAGGTTTGATGCCATACCTGACGCGACGCATCGTAACTGTTCACACTCAATCCTTTGAATCCGGTGGGGGTGGCGTAACTTTCTTTGATCACACAATGCGTCAGGTCAGCCTCAATGCGATTGGTGCCAACCACCTTCCCACCGGCCAACACCTGCCAGTTGCCTAACCAAAAGTCGAACTCGTGGGCATTACCGTCACAGGCATAGGAACCCGACGATATACAAAACAGGCCGGTTATCAGCAGCTTACTCAATGGCTTCATCAAGCTTTCCTCGAATCAACAGGGCGTCACAGGTATACTAGCGGCAGTTTATCCCGCTGCGAATATCCTGCGCCGGGCAACCCAACGACACGACCAATGGGTAACAATGAAATACAACGACTTACGCGACTTTATTAGCCAGTTAGAAAAACGCGGCCTGCTGAAACGTGTGACGCAGGAAATCGATCCCGTGCTGGAAATGACCGAGATCTCTGACCGCACCTTGCGCGCCGGCGGCCCGGCAATTTTATTTGAGAATCCCAAAGGGCATAGCATGCCCGTGCTGGCGAATTTATTCGGCACGCCGGAACGGGTCGCGTTGGGCATGGGTCAGGAATCCGTCGAAGCGCTGCGAGAAGTGGGTAAGCTGCTGGCGATGTTGAAAGAACCCGAGCCACCAAAAGGCTTTAAAGACGCCTGGGAAAAGCTGCCGGTATTTAAACAGGTACTCAACATGTCGCCGAAAGTAGTCAAAAAGGCCGCGTGTCAGGAAGTGGTGTTAAGCGGTGACGACGTGGATCTGACTCAATTGCCGATTCAAACCTGCTGGCCAGGCGATGTGGCACCACTGATTACCTGGGGTCTGACGGTTACCCGCGGCCCTAACAAAGCACGTCAGAATTTGGGGATTTACCGTCAGCAATTGTTAGGTAAGAACAGACTGATTATGCGCTGGTTATCCCACCGCGGTGGCGCACTGGATTTTCGTGAGTGGTGCCAGCAACATCCGGGTCAACCTTATCCTGTCGCAGTTGCCTTAGGCGCTGATCCAGCCACTATCTTAGGTGCGGTTACCCCCGTTCCGGATACATTATCCGAATATGCCTTCGCGGGCTTATTGCGTGGCGATAAAACAGAGGTTGTACAGTGTGTGAGCAATGACTTACAAGTCCCTGCCAGCGCTGAAATCGTGTTGGAAGGGTATATCGCTCAGGACGAATCTGCGCCAGAAGGGCCGTACGGCGATCACACCGGTTATTACAACGAAGTGGATAATTTCCCGGTATTTACCGTGACCCACATTACCCATCGTAAACAGCCTATTTACCACAGCACCTATACTGGCCGGCCACCGGATGAACCTGCCATTCTGGGTGTGGCCCTGAATGAAGTGTTTGTACCGATTTTGCAGAAGCAATTCCCGGAAATCGTGGATTTTTATCTGCCACCGGAAGGCTGCTCCTATCGCCTCGCCGTGGTGACCATGAAGAAACAGTATCCAGGTCATGCCAAGCGCGTGATGATGGGCGTGTGGTCTTTCCTGCGTCAGTTTATGTATACCAAGTTTGTGATTGTATGCGATGACGATGTGAATGCCCGGGATTGGCAAGATGTAATCTGGGCAATTACCACGCGGATGGATCCTGCACGGGATACTGCGCTGATAGAAAATACCCCGATTGACTACCTGGACTTCGCCTCACCAGTATCTGGCCTGGGCTCTAAAATGGGGATGGATGCCACCAATAAATGGCCGGGTGAAACAGATCGCGAATGGGGTGAGCCGATCGTGATGTCGGACGAAATTAAACAACGAATTGACGCAATCTGGGACGACCTCGGCTTGCTGGATAACCAATAGAAATAACTCAGATGACTGAAATACGCTGTAAACTGCAACACCTGGAACCCTTAACTGACGCCGTGCAGAAAGTCGTACTGCGGCCAGAAACGCCGATGCCGTTTATGCACGGCCAATACCTGCGGGTTGTGATGGGTGCCGACGACCGTCGCCCGTTCTCCATTGCCAATACCCCCGACGATGACACGCTGGAATTACACATTGGCGCAACGCCGGACAACGCCTATGCGTGGGCGGTGCTGGAAGCGATCAAAAGCAATCAGGGTTGCAGCATCGACGGACCTCATGGCAACGCCCATTTGCGCACTGACAAAACCATGCCAAGCATTTTGCTGGCTGGCGGCACCGGCTATTCCTATGTGCATTCGGTGTTACAAGGTTTGTTGAAACACAATGGCAAAGAGCCGGTTTTCCTGTACTGGGGCGTACGTCACGCCGCTGATTTGTACGATATGGAAAATCTGCTGGCACTACAAACCACCCACAAACACCTGCGGATCATTCCCGTGGTGGAGTTTGCCGACGCAGATTGGCAAGGCCGCACAGGACGGGTACACGAAGCCGTCGAAGCGGATTTCACCAGTCTCGAGCCATATCGTGTTTATGTGGCCGGGCGCTTTGAAATGGCTGGGGTAGCCCGTGAAGCCTTCCGTGAAAAAGGCCTGCTCAGTGACAATCTGTTTGGTGATGCCTACGCGTTTATCTGAACAGGCTAATAGCCGCGCTGGCGATCAATCAGGTGCTTAAGCGGCTGGTTGTTCATCAGCGCATGATAGTTTTCAATGATCTGCGCCGCCACCGCGTTGATATCGGTCAGACTGGCGCAGTGCGGAGTGATCAAGATATCCGGATGCTGCCAGAATGGATGGCCGGCCGGTAATGGCTCCTGACTAAACACATCCAGCGCAGCGGCAGATAACTGCCCACTGGCAAGTGCACTGAGTAAATCCGCTTCAACCAGATGCGGTCCACGCCCCACATTAATCAATACCGCGCCTTGTGGTAACTGTGCAAACAACTGGCGTTCGAGGATACCTTCAGTAACTGGGGTGAGTGGCAGGCAATTGATCAACACCTGACAGCGCGGTAAAAAGTGCTCCAGTTCGGTTGCGCCAAAACAGCTTACATTTGGTATGCCTTTTCTGGTATGTGACCACCCACTTACATTAAAACCATTACCTGAAAAACCCTCTGCAATAACACGACCGACCTCACCTAAGCCCATTACCCCCACCGAGGTTTTCGCCATCATACTATGCCGGCGTGGTTGCCATAATGCCTGCTGTTGTTGCCGGCGGTAATGATGCAGATCCCGTGTAAAATACAAGGTGGTGGCCAGGGCGTATTCAAACATAGCTTGTCCCAATGTGGGTTCCACCAGCCTGCCGATTGCCACCGTGTCAGGGATCGTCTCATCTTGCAGCAAAAAATCGACCCCAGCGCCCATGCTATAAATGGCTTTGAGATTAGGAAACCGGGCGCACACATTGGCGTCGGGTTTCCAGCACAGCAGCATAGTAACCTCATCAGGGTTTTGAATGTCTGGCACAGCTGCGGCGGGGATATGCGGGGTGAGAGCGTTTAACCAGGGCTGATAGCGATTGTCATGTCGGGCGATGGCAAGCATCAATTCTCATCCAACAGCCAGCTTATACCTGCGTCGCGGTCTTCAAAATTGCGTAATTGCACATCCAACTGACTGAATACCTGCTCAATCATCGTTTGACGGTAGTCTTCACTATTAACCACTCTTGCAACTTTAAAGTCTTTAATCAGGTCAGCCAGTCGGTGAGAAACGTCTACTACGCTGGCCGATGAATACGCCAAATCGGATTGGCAAAAATCCAGTAACAAACGGGTAATCTTATGGGTGTTACCGATAAAGGTAAAAACCTGATACAAAGCAATCACGTCCTGAGAGTTCAATAAACCCTGCACAGTGGCGCGTAGCAGATTCTGCTCGGTATCGACGTCTATCTGGTATTGCAAAGCCTGCATAATATTCCCGAAGGCCCGGTAATGATGGTTATTACTCTACTGCACTTGGCGCTAATCTCAAGCGCTACCCCGCCCAAACGCACCTAAGAACAGACAGAAATCCATTGCCCACCCGTCAGGCTGGCTAACTGCGCAGGAGAAAGTGGCATCACACAGTGAGGTGTTCCTGCCGCGGCCCAGATAAGCGGATATTGCTGTAGCGTTTCATCCAAATAAAGCGCAACTGGTGTCAAATGGGCGCACGGCGCGACACCGCCGATGGCAAATCCTGTTGTTTTGCGCACGAAGTCAGCATCCGCCTTGACCAGATTCAACTGATAACGCGTTGCCATATAGCCGATATCCACCTGATGACTGCCACTGACCACCAACATCACCGCCTTTTGCGTATTTTCATCTTTGAAGATCAATGATTTGGCAATATGTTCGACCCGGCACCCCAACGCATCCGCCGCTTCCTGCGCGCTGCGGGTAGACGCGTCGAGTTGCTGAATCTGGCTATCGATACCTGCCTGATGCAACGCAACGTGTACGCGCAAGGCGGCGTCCGGTAATTGACTCATAAGGTACCTTTGCGGCGATAAGTCGCCATTTTCCGATTGAACTGCTTTTCCACTGCCAGCATATCCTGCCAGCTTTGTTTGCTATTTTTCGTCAGCGCTTCGCTCATCACGGTATAAAGGCTCAGACGCAGCGTTTCAGTCACCTTTTGTTCGGCATACAGGGCATGCTCTGGCGGGTACATGGTACGGAAACGATCAAAATTATGCCGCGCTTCAGTCAGGGTAAGCCCATGATTTGGCCCGCCCAGATAGACATCTGCATCCTCATTGTCCTGACCATCATCTTCCCAAAAACAGATGGCGCAAATCTCATAACTGCCCCGGCGAGTCAGGGTTGGCATAAAACAACAGGGGCACAGAAAACGGTCACGTACTTTCACCCCGCGCGGCGCGGTTTCACGCCATTTGGCATATTCAATTAACCACGCAATGCTCATAGCGCTTTTACCAGCGGTAATATCTGCCGGAACACCGGGGCATGACTATCGCCTATCAGCTCATAGATGGCCATCTCCACGCTGGTTAATTCGGCACCGGCACGTAGCATTTTTTCCAGCGCCAGATCACGGTTTGCGGACTCCCGGGAGGAACATACATCACTCACCAACTGCACCTTTTTACCCAGCTTAAGTAAGTCTGATACCGTCTGATACACACAGATATGCGTCTCAATCCCGCACACCAGCCACTGTGTGATGCCACTGGACTTTATCGCATGCAGGATTTCCTCATCCCCCAAGGCGCTGAAGGTATGCTTGGCAAAAATCGGGGCGTACAACAGATTGGCAATCTCAGGGACAGTCTCACCTAACTTTTCTGGTGTTTGCTGGACGGTGATAACCGGTAAATCCAATAATTGTGCGACCTTAATCAGGGTAGCGGTGCGCTGAATCACCTGATGGCTGTTGACCACCAACTCGGCCAGCCGCCCCTGAATATCAATTACCAGCACCCCACAATTCGCTGCCTGTAACATTTGCATCTCCACTTGCGTTTGCCCTTCAATCACTTTACTTCTATCTATACAACTTGCCCAGCACAAGGACTTTGTGATGAAAAACCTGTTCGGCCAACAGTTTATCCTCCATCAGTGGGAACGTTTTCGCGCTAGCTACTGGTTTATTCCCGTGTGTCTGATGCTAATTTCCTGTAGTAGTGCATTCGTTTTTATCAGTCTGATTGACCGCCCCGACTTACCTGACTGGGTGCAAACCATCGCACCGATGATTGAACAGGACGCCGCGCGGCAACTGCTCTCGACGCTGGCGTCGTCGATTATTACCGCCACATCCATCGCGTTCTCCATGACCATCGTGGCGCTCACTATGGCCTCGGCACAATTTGGCCCACGGTTATTGCGCACGTTTATGCTGGACAAGGGCACACAGTGGATTCTGGGTATTTTGTTATCCAGCTTTTTGTTTTGCCTGATTGCCACCCATCAACTGGACAGTTTCGCCGAATTTGCTGACGCGCGTTCCTTGTTAGTTGCCACTGCCATGCTGGCAATGATCATCGATATATTCGGCATGATTTACTTCCTGCACCATATCGCCAGGTTTATTCAGGCAGATCAGGTAATTTACCGTAGCTACCGCGAGTTTATTGGCAATATCAATCACTTATTTCCGCAGCCTGCGGCGAAATCAACGATTCGTGTTATCGCAGACAGCTTGCCTCAGCCGACGGAATTTCAGCATGCTGTGTTTGCCGCCGATTGTGGCTACGTGGAATATATAGATTATGAATGCCTGCTACAGACGCACCCTGACCTGATTGCAGGCATCGAAGTGTTTGCCCGCAGTGGTGACCATATTTTTACCGGCCATCGCCTGATGACCATTCATGCCAATCTGCCAGTAAGTGATGCCCATCTGGCAGACTTTGCCAAACAGATTCGCGTTGGCACAAATCGTACGCCGATTCAGGATGTGGAATTTGCGATTTCACAGCTGGTTGAACTGGCACTACGCGCGCTGTCCCCTGGCATTAACGACCCTTACAGTGCGATGGCGTGCCTGGATAAGCTCACCAGCGCCTGTGCCGCCATCGGCCAACTGGAATTTCCCGCCCAAAGCATCGTAGACACCCAGTCCAATAGCTGGTTGAAACGGCGGACATTCACCCTCGAAGGCGTGATCAATACCGCGTATGACCAGATTCGACAGGCCAGTGTCTGTCATGTGGCAATGATAATTTACCAGTTACAGTCGCTGTACTCGTTAAGGAAAGCCATGCCTGACACAGTGCAGCCGCTTATCAGCGCCCACTGTGATGCCATTTTTCAGCTCACGGACCAACAGGACTTTTGTGGCAAAGACCGCCGCGATATTGAAGAAGCCTACGCGCTAGCCCGCTAATCAGCGCGGGCTACTGCTGTTCCGAGTAAATTAATTTGCTGGTGTCGAAACCAAGCTCAGCAGCCGTTTGCTGAAAATGCGCCAGCAACTCGGGGCTAACCGTTGGCGTGCGGGCCAGAAACCACAAGTATTCCCGATCCGGACCAGATACGAAGGCATACTGATAGTTCAGGTGATCCAGTTCAAACACCACATAAGCACCATAGAACGGACCAAAGAAAGACACTTTCAAATGGCCAATTTGGTTATCCTCCACAAAATACGCTTTACCTTCCGCCTGCTGCCATTTTCCGGCATCGGTGTCATAACCACGGTTAATGACTTTTACACCACCATCTTCGCGCAGACTGTAATTGGCCGTCACCTGATTCAGGCCATCCTCAAAACTATGGGGCATGCGGGCGATTTCATACCAGGTGCCTAAATAGCGCTCCAGATTAAATGGCGAGACCGGCTTGATCCCCTCGGGCACGCCGGTACAGGCTGACAACAAGATTAATCCAATCGCTATGCAAAGTTGGCGCATCATGACCTCCTTTATTAATTTGATGAACTCATACGTTAACGACCCGCCATTAGATTTACTGCCTCCCAACAAATTTGCCACCAATTAAACAAAATAACCGTATTTCATTGGGTTACGGCGTTGCGATATGCTGACGCCTGCATAATGGCAGTGCTGGTTTTGATAAACTGGCAGAGCAACCAACAATTAAAAACAACAGGAAGTGACATTCGTGCGGGTATTTTTCAGCTATCTCATCATCGTTTTTGCTGCTGGCTGCGCATCTCGTCAGCAAGCTCTGCAGGACGCGGCAGGCACCCCATTGACTGATCTCAACATCGTTCGTCAGGAGATTCCGGCACCCTTAGTGCAAGCCTGCGATAACCCTTATTTCCTGCCAAACGACTTAATGTGTGTGAGTATTTTCAGCGAAATCCGTGAATTAGATTTATTGCTGCCTGCAGATTTCGACGCGCCGAAGGGTGTCAAAGACGATAGCTTGCTCAACAAGGGCTCTGACACACTGGCGCAAGCTTCAGTGGATGCGGTAAAACGCACGGCATCCGATATCATTCCTTTCCGCAGTTGGATTCGGAAATTGACCGGTGCACAGCGTCACTCAGATCTGGTAAAGCGCGCCATATTAGCCGGCAATGTTCGTAGAGCATTTCTCAAGGGAGTGGCATCAGCTCAACGCTGCTATGTTGAGCCGCCACAGGAAAACTCAGTGCCCTCTGCCCTCGTTGATAATTAATGGTTCTGTTTGTATGCCCGGTCTTGTGCCGCTGAGTCTGAATCCATTGGCAAGATTGCCATCGTGACAATCAAGTCCCTGGCGAATACACCCTTCGAGTATCTGCTGCATAATCTGCGGATGCCAGGCATTAAACCAGTCTCCGTGTAATGACATTCCACCGGGATTAAGCTCGTCAACCTGGTAGGAATCAGACGCAAATCGCCAACCTTTGCTACTTTGCGTGACCGGCTCATAAACATCCGGTTTAACACCAAATGCATAGTGAAAACTAACGCGGACCAGCGGGATTGGATGGGAAGAGGGGCAGGTCAGTGTCCTGTCGCCTCCCTCGCTCACCGGGTATGCCATATGACTTTTGTGATCTGCTGAATCCAGGTCTGCTCCATTCCAACAACTGGGGAAAAACACATCCATTCTGACACGGTCTGGCGCGACACATTCAGGGATACTGCTACTCCAGCGTGGATTGGTAGCGTCATTGGACTCCCAGGACTGACAGTGCCATCGCACGATAGCAGTATCCTGTTCATTGCCCGGCTTACCCATGTGGTCACCGGCAATCATTTTTAAGCCGACGGGAATGGGCTGAATCGATGAAAGATCAGACACGCCCGCCGAATAATAAAAAATCTCATGTGCTTCCTCATCGTTGCCCACAACGGCAGGTACCGCTTTCCATGCCGGTTCGCCCTGTGAGTCAATAACCCGATCACCTGATATCGGATCATAATCAGGCGCAAGCAGGGCTGGCACCCAATAGGCAGAACGATTGAGAAAATTCCCCTGACAACTGGACTCACCGAGGGTAAAAAGCGTCTCCGTCGTGCTATTTTCGTCGGTTAATGTGTTGCCATAAAAGTGGTGCAGATGCGCTGCATTACTCTGATTAGGAAACACAATGGGATCGTTATATGCACCATGGGAAAAGTCACAATTTATCCTGAAAATGCCGCGCCAGCTCAATGGGTCGGCTGGTTCAGGATGAATGCCTGTGACGATTACATCCTCAGGTACCTGACCGACAAACACATCGTCTACCGACCACTGATACTCCTGCCCTTGCCCGGCTACGCCGTTATCGTCGACAGCTCGCACAGTAAACGAATGGGGACCTTTTTCCAGCGGATATATCAATTCAGGACTGTTGCACAGATAGGGAGACTCATCGTCCAATTGGCACTCGAACTGATTTGTGTGGATGGAGCTAAACCCAAAGCGTACATAGGCTTGCTGGGTCTGCGTCCCGGGTACGTCAACAAAAGTTGGGGCGGCAAGAAGTGTGTCGCCGGCGCTGTCTTTGATGGCACTTTGGGTATCCTCACCTGCACATCCAGCAAGGTAAATGACGGTTAAAAGTCCGCATAGTCTGTATTGACCTGACATCATTTCTGTCTCTCTTATTCAACATCAAACAACCTGTGCCGTTAAGTGTAAAAAGAGATATGTCAGTTGCGGTCAATGCAATGTAAATGTTCTGTAAAGGTCAATCAGCGACCGGGTTCGTGAGCGACATAGTGAGGTAAATCAGCGTCAAGCTCTTCCCAGTTGGCTTTGGACGTGACGAAATTATGTGACATGGGGCGTTCGCAAATATCACTATCGAGACTGCCGATACGCAAACGATAACGCTCCGGAGAGTTGGGATTGGCGCTGTAAATGGGCGTGCCACAGTGACGACAGAAGTACTTACGCGTGCCAGCTTTGCTTTCAAAAAATGTTAGCGTGTTTTGCTTGTCTGTCAGGGCAAAATCTTGAGCCTGAATAAAGCCATTGGTGGCATAGGCACTACCGGTCGCTTTGCGGCAAAGCGAGCAGTGGCAGTGAATAATATTGCTAATCGCACCTTGCAGCGTATAGGTGAGTGAACCGCATAAACAACTTCCACTGTACATTTAGATTTTTCTCTATTTTATCAATCGCTTACATATATGGATAGAATGCCACGCATCAACAGGCATGTCCGCATTGATCCAACATTATTCACATCGCGCCGCTTTAGTCAGTCACAACCAGCTTATATTCCAGCGTGCCAGTTAGCTGTGTGCTGGCATGAACAGCAATAAAATATTGTTCGCCAGGGATCAGATAGGGGCGGCTAAACACATGGCCGTTGGCCTCAGGCACAGCAGTAGTATCGAGCAACACCCGGTTGTGATCGTAGAGCGCTAAATACATTTGATCTCCCTGGTACCAGGGTTGCAAACAATCATCCGGGGTTTCACACAGATAAATAAGAATGGACGCATCACCATCCACAATAAACGCGTACATATCGGCCTGATCAGTGTTTGCATCCAGTGAGCCCCGAATCAATACACCAGAACTGGCACGCAAAATAAATGGCTGAGCTTGATCAAATGTGGAGTTGGGCTCTTTATCTGTCAGGCTGCTGGTCGTCCAGTTTGCCGCAATAAAATTATCATCAATGATGCCATTGGCAGGATCTACAGCAGGCAAGTTAGGGTCATCTGCACACACCACTTCACGAGTGCACTGGCCGCTATACCACGCCAGTGTGAAAGAAATACCAAACGGATCAGTAAAGGCGGAGCTGGGGCAATAATAGATACTCGTTTGGGTACAAACCTTCGGCGGCTCTGCCTCGGTACCCTCTTCGCCACCACAACCCAATAAAGAAAACAGCAACATTAGCAGGACGAACGAACGCAATATTTTGCTCATTTTCACCGCTCCCGTTTTTACATCCTTAGCAGGGAGTATAGCGCTGTGGCATCACAAGATGACTACTGAGTGCCAAGTGACTGGAGTTGTACACAGTTAAGATTGCGCAGTGACCCCGACACAACCTGCGCAATATGCTCTTTGAGCCAAAGTGGGCCCTGATCGGTCAGTTCGTTATGTTTAGCACCGGCTATGGTAAGCACACAGGCATCAAATCGGGCTTTCTCCGACTCACTCAGCAACACACCCTCATCGGCCGGGAAGTCGCTGGCGCGTATCGATAACACCCTGATATTTTTATTTCGTGGCAACGGTACACGTCGGTGATCCAGTGTAATCAGGGCACTCACCAGTTCGGGATGCGCGTTGGCGAACCAGGCAGATATATCGCCGCCATTGGAGTGGCCAACCAGAGTCAGACGGGAAAAATCAAAGCCGGGCAGTTGGGTTTGCAGTGCTTGCTGCACAAACTCCAGCGTTACCGCTCCGCGCTGCCAGTTTTCACGACGGGTCTCAAATAAATTACCCTGCACGGACAGGGGAGGATCCTGGGCTAATTCGTGGCCAATGGCGACGACCAGATACCCGGCCCGGTTCAGCACCTCAGCCACAAAGCGGTACTCGGTATGGGCCACGCCATAGCCGGCGCTGAGCAAGGCCACCGGGCATGGATGCGTTGCCAAACAGTCATTCGCATTCGCCGGATAATATAATTCGATGGGGATTTGTCGTTGGCGACTGGCATCAAACAGGGTTGTGGCCGTACCTATGGCGGGATATAAAACCCACGCAAGCAGACAACACCGGAAAAAATTTAGCAGTCCCATCGAAGACATTCCATGCAGTAACATTAACGCTCGGAATATATCATAAAAATCAATACGTTAATGACTTTTGCCAGAACACGGCGCTACCAGCCGTAGGATCCAGTTCATACCCGGCAAAGCCATACTTTTGATAGGCAGATTTAGCCACATGATTATTACTCAGGACCTCCAGCGTGATCTTGCAGCACTCTCGTTGACGGGCCAGCTCTTCGACTTTCGCCAGCAATTTTTGGCTCACACCCAGCCCACGGAATTCTGCACGCACACAAATATCGTGGATGTTAATCAAAGGCTTACACGCAAATGTTGAGAATCCTTCAAAGCAATTAGCCAGCCCTGCTGGCTCACCATTCACATAAGCAAGTACGCTGAATGCATGAGGTAAGGCCTGAAGTCGTGTTACCAGATTCTGCATGACCTGTTCGGTTAAGGGCGTGCCACCGCCCATCGGGTCGCAAGCGTATGCATTTAGCAGCAGTGGAATATGTTGCCGATGGCGCTCGTTGTTGTAGTCCGCCTGAGTCACCTGTATATCCATCGTCATCTTTGCTCACTAGATTCTTTTTCGTTACCTAACAAGGCATTTTTGCGCTCCTCGGTATATTCCCACCAAACTTTTGGTGCTTCACCGTGCATAAAGCGGGTAACGGAAATAAACACATCGATGACACAGGGGTCGTGGCGCTGCCTTGTTATTACACATAGCTGTTCATACATCTGGTAAGGATCTCGCCCGAGCAAATCCTGTGGGCTGTTGATACCCAATAAGACCAGATCTGCTGCCCCTGCCTTTCCTATATTAGGCAGGTCGGTGAGCTTGCGGGTGGTGTCACGAACCACTTTATCCGGATGCATGATATTCCTTAACTTGCCTGGCTGAATGACATTAGCGGCGATTGGTTATAGCAGATTGTCGCCGAGGGTTTCATCGATGATGACATACTGCCCCGGTGAGACGCTAATTGGCGCCGGAAACCCCTTGCCCAACACTTTGCGTCCGTCGCGGTTTTCGCCCTCAGCATTGTCGAAACCGGCATTCACCACCTGCTGAAAATGTTCGATGGATTGCCACACCACAGTGTTGATGTAGCGAATAGCGCCGTCCGGCTCCCGCTGCAGCGCGCGATAAAAGGTGGAACTGACAAAGCCCGCCTGCTGGCTAAAATACGCCACGTAATCATGACGAATGTCTTCGGCCATCTGTTCCATACCGGCAGGTACGGTAATCGTATTAATCACACTGATGTGCTGCATGCGTCCCTCTCCCTTGTTCATCCTTCTGACACCACACTATTGTGCCAGTCAGTGCAAAGTAAAACAGAATACTTGCGGCCACATCAACTATGTAGATCCCAAACGTAACTAATGATGTGGCAGCAATAAAAAACCCGGCCGAAGCCGGGTTTTCTAATTTGGATTTGAACGTATTTTTACGTCGGGAAATTGCGGTCTGACAAGGCGTTGTGCGCGTCGCGTAGTTAATCCTACATGAGCGAAACAGTGAGCGCATTAATATCCGGTTAACGTTGTCTGGGTGCGAGGACATGACGGTATCGTTAGGAATGAACTTGCAGATAGCCTAGCGACTGAAGCGTTATCGTGACTCAATATGCAAGTTTATATGTTTACAAAATAAATTAATAATCGCCCTCTTTTGTTGAATTTTCATTAATGAGGGCGTATTGAGTATAGGTTCAGTTAATATCGCTACATTTCAATACAATAGGGAAGACAATGTATTCAATTAAACGTTGGAGCTTAAATAGTCCGCTTGAGGAAAAAATAACACAAAAAGAATATGTCGAGTTAAAAAATGCTAAAGAGACCCTGTCTTCTGGACTTGCAATGGAAGAAAAATATGAAATCCTAATTTCTAACTATTTAGATTTTGAGAAAGAATGCCTCAATCAAATGACAGACTATATGATGAGATCAGATTTTATTTATGAAAGAAGTTTCCAAACTAGGCTGACTTTAAACACTCGTTTTGTAAACCTCCTAACATCTGCACGACTTTATGTAGATCAAATTCGTCAACATGTGGGAGCATGTGCAGAAGATAGCGAATTTGCTAAGACCGAAATCAAAACCCTAATGGCTTCGATGTACGATTCAATATTTGAATATCGCTTTATGGAAGCTATTCGCAACTTTGTGCAACATAGAGGCTTAGCTATACACAAAATTAGCTACAATGGAAAATGGACATCAATCAATGAACCTGATTCTGAATTAGAGTATAGAATTTTGATATCAGCCATGAAATCAAAACTTAGCGGAGATAGCGCGTTCAAAAAAGGGGTATATAACGATATGCCAGATGAGGTGAATATATCTGAGGCTACTAGAGTGTATATTGCCGCACTCAATCAAATTCACTCTAGAGCAAGAGAGTTAACAAACCAAAACCTCACCATAGCTAGAAGCATGATTTCAGATGTTATCGACAAATATAAACCTGCCAAAGAGGAAGATAACTTTGGCATTGAGGCAATTCATTTTACGAATGGTACTGAGACCTTAGAGGTGCTTGAAAGGCTTCCACTGATGTTAGAGTGGGACGACATGAGATTAGCGCTTTATAAAAAAAATAAGAATATCTCAAACCTTAGGAAATGGGTTGTGACAAGTAGCCTAAATCACTAATGCTAACCTTTGATCTAGAATCGAAGTAAGTCATGAAAAAATAGCCTTCGTGCAACTTAAACGTCGACCTAATTACTGAACCTCCGTATACAAAGAGCTTGCATTAAAAAAGGCGCTGAGTGTTAACCCAACGCCTTCTTTTAGTACTTCAGAGTGTCTTCAAAAGTGTCTACATTTCTGTCTACTATTGACTACGCATGCCGCGTAAATCATTGATTTTTAAAGACTAGCTCTTTGGTTGGTGGCTTACATCATGCCGCCCATTCCGCCCATACCACCCATATCCGGGGCAGCTGGTGCTTCTTTAGGAATTTCTGCAACCATGGCTTCAGTAGTAATCATCAAAGAAGCGATAGACGCAGCGAATTGCAGCGCACTACGGGTTACTTTAGTTGGATCCAGGATACCCATTTCCAGCATGTCACCGTAGGTGTCGTTACCCGCGTTGTAACCGAAGTTACCTTCACCACCTTTAACCGCGTTTACAACAACAGATGCTTCAGCACCGGCGTTAGACGCGATTTGACGCAGAGGCGCTTCCATCGCACGCAGAGCCAGTTTGATACCGTGAGTCTGGTCTTCGTTGTCACCGGTCAGGTCAACCAGTTTAGAGGCAGCACGTACCAGTGCTACACCACCACCAGCAACCACGCCTTCTTCAACCGCAGCACGGGTAGCGTGCAGGGCGTCTTCTACGCGGTCTTTCTTCTCTTTCATTTCTACTTCGGTCGCAGCGCCGACTTTGATTACTGCTACACCACCAGACAGTTTCGCCAGACGCTCCTGCAGTTTTTCTTTGTCGTAATCAGAGGTTGATTCTTCAATCTGACCTTTGATTTGCGCACAACGGCCTTTAATCGCGTCTTCTTCACCAGCGCCATCAACGATAGTGGTGTTGTCTTTGTTGATAACAACACGCTTAGCAGTACCTAAGTCTTCCAGCTGAGCTTTTTCAAGCTCCAGACCGATTTCTTCAGAAATAACCGTACCACCAGTCAATACAGCGATGTCTTGCAGCATAGCTTTACGACGGTCACCGAAACCTGGGGCTTTCACCGCAGCCGTTTTCACGATACCGCGCATGTTGTTCACAACCAGGGTTGCCAACGCTTCGCCTTCAACGTCTTCTGCGATAATAACCAGTGGCTTACCGGCTTTGGCTACGCCTTCCAGTACTGGCAGTAATTCGCGGATGTTTGAAATTTTCTTGTCAACCAACAGGATGAATGGATTATCCAGCTCAACGGTGCCATTTTCCTGATTATTAATGAAGTACGGAGACAGGTAACCACGGTCGAACTGCATACCTTCTACAACATCCAGCTCGTTCTGCAGCGCCTGACCTTCTTCAACGGTAATTACGCCTTCTTTACCTACTTTCTCCATTGCATTGGCAATGATTTCGCCAATTTCAGAGTCAGAGTTGGCAGAGATGGTACCTACCTGCGCGATCGCTTTGCTATCAGCACAAGGTACTGACAGTGCTTTCAGTTCAGCCACGGCTGCAATAACCGCTTTATCGATACCGCGCTTCAGATCCATCGGGTTCATACCCGCAGCCACAGACTTCAGACCTTCTACGATGATGGCCTGTGCCAGTACGGTTGCAGTAGTAGTACCGTCACCCGCTTCATCGTTGGCTTTAGACGCAACTTCTTTAACCATCTGTGCGCCCATGTTTTCGAACTTGTCTTCCAGCTCGATTTCTTTGGCAACAGACACACCATCTTTAGTGATAGTCGGTGAACCGAATGACTTATCCAGTACCACGTTACGGCCTTTAGGGCCCAGGGTAACTTTTACAGCGTTGGCCAGGATGTTTACGCCTTTCAGCATCTTTGTGCGGGCGTCATCACCAAAACGTACTTCTTTTGCTGACATAATTGATTTCCTCTTGAGATTCGTTTGACTAATTAGGCTTCAACGATGGCGAGAATGTCGCTTTCGCTCATGATCAGGACGTCTTCACCGTCCAGCTTTTCGGTTTTTACACCGTAGCCATCGTTGAAAATCACGATGTCACCTACTTTTACGTCTAACGGTTTCACGTTACCGTTTTCCAGCACGCGGCCATTACCTACTGCTAGCACTTTACCGCGAGTAGATTTTTCGGCTGCAGAGCCAGTTAAAACGATGCCACCAGCAGATTTAGTTTCCTGCTCCTGGCGCTTAACGATAACGCGATCATGTAACGGACGAATTGCCATTTTCATCTCTCCTGAAAATTACAGTTTTACTGCCCCGCATCGCGGGAATTGGGCAAGGTGGCGTGGATTCACACCACCTCAAAACTTTGCTGCCTGCCAAGATGGGGGTTAACAGCCTTAGTTCAAGTGTGGGAATAAATTTTTTTATAAAAAATTCTAACTATTTGAGCTTGTTTGATTTTTTAGCCTTACCCGGGCCACTGCCGGTAATCGCCATACGCATCGCCTGTTCGACCGGAATATCCAGCGGGGTCAACTTGCTGCGCGACACATACAGGGTATAGCCACCTATCTGGTAACTGAATGGCATGTACACCGCCACTACATCCTCATTACCCAATAAGGTTTTGCCCACCTCTTCATTGGTGATAAAGCCAATTAACTGCATACCTTCGCTGATTTCGACCATCACGGCTTTATTCAAATTGGCGTGCTTGTTTTGATTAAACAAGGTCGCCACATCCTGTAGCGCCGCATAGAGGGACTTCACCAACGGGATCTTTTCCAGCAATCGGTCGCTAAGGTTGATAAGTAAACGAAACGCGAAGCCATGCACCAGCAGGCCCACGGCGACCAATAGTGCCAGTCCGGTTAAGATTCCCGCACCGGGGAAATACCAATGGGCAGGAATAAACGGCCCAACCAAAGACTCCAGCGAAGAAAATGCCCAGAACAGCACCCATAGAGTCAGGGCGACTGGCAGGACTGTCAGCAAGCCAGTTAAGACCAAATTGGCCAGTTTACGCATAGTGTTTTAATCCAGTTTATTGTGGTCGGTGCGACGATATTCGCCTTCGAACACATCGCCATCCTGCGTTGGCGCTTGATTGAATGGGTTGCTTTGATGAGGCTGGCCGTGGCGGACCGTTTGCACCACCATCCGCGCCATAAGCGCTTTGACAAAGTATTTACGACTCAGCGGGAACGCCAGTAAGAAGCCAATACCATCGGTAATAAATCCCGGTGTCACCAGCAGCACGCCGGCGACAACCAACAGTAAGCCTTCTGCCATTTCCTGTCCGGGCAGCTGCCCCTGCTGCATCTTTTGCTGCGCGGTGAAAAAGGTTTCAATGCCCTGCTGACGCACCAGATACGCCCCCGCCGCGGCGGTTAAGATCACCAGTGCCACGGTATTCCAGCCACCAATACGCTCCCCCACATTAAGTAACAGGGAAATTTCAGCAATAGGCATCAACACAAATAAAAAAAACAGTTTTCCCACGTCGGCATCCTTTGATTGCAAACTGGTTAAATGGGGATCATTCGTCCGGGTACAAGCATACCATGGGCGACTTTTAATCGCGCGACTAAGCAGATTCCCGTGCGCCAGCTATGCTCAGAGTATTCAGCAATACAGGGAAACGTCTTGTGCTGGTCTTCTCTCAACTATTCGCCAGTCTTGGCATTGGTTTACTCATCGGTTTGTTAGTCGGTTTATCCGCGTCCCCTGTGGTCGGCATGTTGGTCGGTGCAGTTACCGCGCTACTGGCCTCATTACTTGGCGTTAAGCTACCGGAAAAAAATGGTGAGCAAGAAAGTCTGCGACAACAACAGCAACGCACTCTGTTAACCGGGATGCGCGCAGGCATGTTTGGTGTGGCGTGTATTGCCGGATTGTTCACCGGCATGCTGATCCGCACGCACAACTGGCTGTCCCCGCCCGCACCAACCTTGCTGGACTATAAAATGGAGTTGCTCGCTGCGGGGCTTAGCGAGCCGGACGTGAACCAGTTAGTCAAGCAGCGGGCTGGTGTACCCGCTTCGTCAGCAGCCGCCAAGCCTGCACCGACCGCGCAAGATTCCGTATTGTTTGGTGTCAGTGCCGAACTGTGCGAAAAACTCCCACCGCGGCGTTTTGCCACCTTACAGGCAGCCGCCGATTACTACCGGAATGTTGAACAAACAAAATTAGCCGAACTGACTGAAACCCTGATTCGCGGTACTGAATCCGAGGCACAACAACGCTCACTGTTAACCCAAATGGTGGATCTGATATGTACCGACGACTAATCCCCTTACTCACGCTGTTAAGCCCATTACTTCAAGCTCAGGTACCTGAACATATTCTGCGTCAGGTAAGCCCTTCGATTGTAAAGATTGAAACCACCAGCAGTGCCGCCAGTGGGTTTATCTGGCAGGATAAACACCATGTTGTCACCGCCCTGCATGTTATCGATGGCAAAGGCCCGATCACGGTCAGTTATGTTAATGAACACGGGCAAATCTCGGCCAGCAGCGCCGCCACAGTCATCAAGGTGTTCAAAGAAGCGGATCTGGTGTTATTGCAATTAAGCAATCCGCAGCCCCGCACACCGCTGACGGTACAAACCAGTTTACCGGCCATCAAACAACAACTGGATGCCGTCGGTTTCCCCATGAACATTGCCGGGCAAAGCAGCACCGAGGTGAAAGTTCGCTTTGGTGGCAACCAACTGGTGTCCATCGTGCCGCCAAAGGTACTGGCAAAAATTGTTGATTACCCCAGTGTTACTGAGCCCATTGTGAATCTGGAGGGCAACCTGGTACCCGGCTTGTCCGGTGGGCCGATTGTCGATCACAACGGCCATGTGGTGGGGGTAGTCAACGGTGGGCTGGAGCACGGTGCAGTGGGCATTTGCTGGGGCATTCCATCCAAACAGCTTGATAAACTCGCGGCCTCGACTATCAGCAAGACACCCGGGGGCAATGGCATCAACGAACTGTTTTCCGCCGATCTGGATGTCAGTATTGATACCGTGAAGGTGGCCGGACAAACCCTGATAAAGTTGCGCAGCCGCAGCTTTGCGGAACTGGCAGAAACAGCCGATGACCAACTAGGGCTGGCGCAATTAGCGGATGTATTTCAGGCATTTAACCCAGCCGGATTTATGTTCGACATCTACCAAGATGACGCATCCGGCGGCATCATCGTGGTGCCAAGTGGGGCAACTATGACACAGGTAGAGGGCTATACCGCGGCAACGCTTGAGGATGGCCGCAACCTGATGGTGTACAAGGTATTTCGAGGCAACGGCATCATGGACCTCAATGACAAAAGCAATCAGTTTGAAAATGAATTGCTGGAACTGGACGATACCTCCACTGCACAACTGGACCCAAACTGGAGTTATCTGGAACCCTATCAATTTGGTGACGTACTGATTAACCGCAAGGCGTTTTTCCGCCATGTGCACGACGGATTTCAATGGCAATCGGAACGCTATTACTTTGAAACACTGGCAGCCAACGACGATACATTACTAGCGGTCGCAGCGGTAGATATGACTAAAACGCCCGACGTATTGGCAGCCGAAATGCTTTGTAGCCAGGGTTATGTGGATCCCTATTGCCAGACACTGATCACCCAGAACCGGAACTGGGCGCATCTCGTGTTAGCCGTGTTGTTTGCCACTATTCCGCCCAGTCAGTTTTAATCTCGTTATCCCGCCGCCGGCCGCAAGGCTGGCGATCTTATCCAGAAAAGTGCCAAAATGGACGGCATCAATTCCCGTTACCAGATGCGTTATGTCGGATTATTGTATTGCTTTGTGTACCTGCCCCGATCGTGACACTGCCGAACAGATTGCCCGTACGGTGGTGAGCGAAAAGCTGGCAGCCTGCGTAAATATCCTGCCGGGCATCACCTCGGTCTATGCGTGGCAAGGCGAGATTTGTTGTGATAATGAGGTGCAATTAATCTTCAAGACCCGCCATCGCGACGCGGACAAACTTTTTAATCGGGTGTTAATGTTGCATCCGTACGATGTTCCGGAATGGTTGTTACTGGATGTCGCCGATGGCGGCGCGGATTATCTGAAGTGGATCGCAAGCAGTCTCTCATGAAAAAACTGATGTTATTACTGGTCTCCTGTTGGACCCTATTCGCCATGCCGGCGCTGGCACAAATCGATAAGTCGGAGTTGGCAGATTTATTTGCCGAAAAAGACGATGAATTTCTGCCGGTTGATGATGCCTTCGGGTTTGAATTCTCACAGCAAGGCAATCAGCTGGTACTGACCTGGCAGATTGCCGACGGCTACTATTTATATAAACACCAGTTCAAGACGGTAAATAAAGATGCCGTACTGGGTGAGGCACAGTTTCCACCGGCCAGCCCTCATGAAGATGAATTCTTTGGCGTTACCGAGGTGTACTACCAAACCGTCAGTATTCGTTTTGATATTCAGCAGGCGCAGCAGGATGGCGTAGTCAAAGTCCAGTACCAGGGCTGTGCCGAAGCCGGGCTGTGTTACCCGCCAACGGTCAAAGTTGTGTATCTGGATCAGGTGGAAGCGGGCACTGGCACCACACCGGCAGCAGACAGCACACCACCCGAGTCTGAGCAATTCCAGCTGGCACGCTTACTGGAAAGTAACCTGCCGCTGGCGTTACTGACGCTACTGGGCGGTGGCTTATTGCTGGCGTTTACGCCCTGCGTATTCCCTATGTTCCCTATCGTCTCAGCGATCGTGCTGGGCGGTAAAAAGCAAGTCAGTACCTCTCGGGCATTTACCCTGAGCGCCGTTTATGTGCAGGGCATGGCGCTGACCTATTCCATTCTGGGGTTGGTGGTGGCTTCGGTTGGCGTGCAATTCCAGGCCATGCTGCAACATCCTTACATTCTATCTGTGTTTATTGTGCTGTTTATTGTGTTGGCAGCGGCGATGTTTGGGTTGTGGGAGTTGCAGTTACCCTCAAGCTGGCAGGTGAAATTAAATAATGTCAGTAACCAGCAACAGGGCGGCAGCCTGTTCGGCGTATTCCTGATGGGCGCGATTTCCGGGCTGGTTGCCAGCCCTTGCACCACCGCACCACTGACAGCAGTATTACTGGTTGTGGCACAAAGTGGGGACTTACTTACCGGATTTGTTGCCCTCTATGCGTTATCCATTGGCATGGGCATTCCATTGATTTTATTTGCCATGACCGGCGGTAAACTGCTGCCCAAAGCCGGCGCGTGGATGAATGTGGTTAAAACCATCTTCGGTTTTATGATGCTCAGCGTGGCGTTGTTTTTTGTCGAACGCATGGTCAGCAATATGTGGACGGAACTGGCATGGGCCGCGTTGGGTTTGACGATGTTCACCTATCTCAGCGTGTTTAATCAAACCACCGCCGCCAGCTTTGCCAAAGGTGTGCGTGCACTGGTCATTTTCCTCGGCTTGTTCGCCAGTGCCATGTATGGCTACCAGCAGCTGAATCTGGGATCACCACAAACCGGCACCTCGCAAGCGAGCAGCACAACACACAGCAGCGACTTTATGCGGGTACGTGATTTAGCTGATTTTGAACAGAAACTGGCGGCTGCCAATGCCGCCGGCAAATCGGTGATGGTCGACTTGTACGCTGACTGGTGTGTAGCCTGTAAGGAATTCGAGAAATACACCTTCCCTGCGCCCGAAGTGAAAGCCGCGCTGGCCAATACGGTTTTGATGCAAATCGACTTAACCGACAACACCCCGACCAATCTGGCATTTCAGCAACATTTTGATGTGAAGGGCCTGCCGACCATTTTGTTATTTGATACAAACGGCAAGGAGCTAAATCGCGCGCGGGTTACCGGCTTTATGAATGCCGAAAAATTTGCGGCTCATGTCAATCAGGCGCTGAATTAGCGCCGGATGTATCAGCCTTGCAGTGGCTGAGTGGAATCGCGTAATACCAACGTTGGCTGGAAATGTTGGTGCATGCTACCACCGCCTTTCTGGCCACGGCTGACACCAATATTTCTGATCAACGAAGACGCAGCCTGTCTGGCAATCTGTCGGGTTGGCTGTGCCGCCGTTGTCAGCTTTGGCAATGTCTGGCGGGAAAACGGGCTATCCTCGAAACCCGCAATCGACAGCTGCCCTGGGACATTCACCCCAGCGAGACGCGCGGCGAACAAGGCACCAGCCGCGATCTCATCGTTACAGCCAAATATGGCCGTTGGCGGGTGCGGGCATGCTAAAAGCTGCTGCGCACCACTGACGCCTGAATCGAACGCATAGCGACCATCTACTTCCCATTCAGGCTCGATGCTGAGTCCGGCCTGTTGCATGGCTTGGCGGTAACCGGCTAGTCGTTCCAAGGTAGAATTGTGATCTTTCTCACCACTGATAAACGCAATTTTTTTGTGTCCCATCTGAATCAAGTTATCCGTGATTTCAAACGCAGCTTCACGGTCGTGAATAAACACGCAGGGGGTATGCTGGGTGGATTCATCCGAGCCGGAAACTACCCGAATAAACTGGATATCCAGTTCGGCAAGCTCATCCATTAATTCACTGTTTTCAGACAAAGGCGGGCAAATAATCAAACCACTTAGCTGAGAACGACGTACCAGTTTGGCTATTTCATCGACCACTTGGGCGTTATCGGCTTCACAGGGGTGAATCAGCAGTTCATAACCCTTTTCCTGACATTCATCCAAAATGCCCCGTTGCATATCGATAACGTAATAAGCGTTGGGGTTGTTGTATATAAAACCGAGCGCATAGGCACGGGTGCCAGCCAGTGATCGGGCGGCATTGTTTGGTTGATAACCCAGTTGAGTAATGGCGTCCCGCACCCGGGCGACCGTATCAGGCTTGACTGAATCTTCATTATTAATGACGCGCGAGACCGTCTTAAACGATACGCCGGCCAGTTTTGCGACATCTTTAATAGTGGATTTCATCGTATTCCTTATTTTTATTATTGATGTTCCATACCCCCGCCAATCTGCGCCAGATAAGGGGTTTCATCCTGAGTGGAACGACAGAATAACAACTTATTTGTAACAATTATGTAATTTTTATTTGCCTTCGCCTAGAGCCTGTTGTAGATTCTTTGAGCAAATGACAACGCTGTCATGACAGTTTACCTAGTTTTTTGTCAGCGGTCATTTTTTTTAAATGATAAATGACAGCGTTGTCATTTCCCTGAAAATGCGACCAGAGTGAACATAACCATGAAGACTGTGAAGATAAATAAATTGACACACAGCATTAACGCAGCACTTATGAGTACCGCCCTTGGCGGGGTTATTGCCCTACCTGCCACTGCGATTGCACAGGAAGCTACTGCAGACAATGTTGAAGTAATCCAGGTAAAAGGTCTGCGCGCCAGTGCTGCAGAAAACCTTAACCAAAAACGTTTCTCCGATAGCATCGTCGATGCCATCACCGCCGAAGATATCGGTAAATTCCCAGATAAAAACGTAGCTGAATCACTGCAACGTATTTCTGGCGTTACCATCCAGCGCCAGTTTGGCGAAGGTGCCGGTGTCTCGATCCGTGGTGCGGGTCTGGATTTGACCCTGACTACGCTTAACGGCCAAAACGTTGCGTCTACTGGCTGGTTTGTTCTTGAGCCTGCCAAGCGCTCGTTTAACTATGAATTACTGCCTTCTGAGCTGGTAGGTAACCTGGAAGTGTATAAGAGCACTCAGGCCGACCTGGCTGAGGGTGGCGTTGGTGGTACCGTGGTGGTTAACACCCGTAAGCCATTATCGTTGGATGCCAACACTTTCTATGGATCTGTAGAAGCCCAATACCAGACAGACTCTGGCGAAACCGACCCGCAATTATCGGGCATGTATAGCTGGAAAAACGACGAAGAAAACTTCGGTGTATTGGTTTCTGCCGTGATGCAACAACGTTCTTTGCAACGTCAGGGTAACGAAGCATTCTGGGAATGGGGTGCAGGCCCAGTTGCGTTTGAACAGGAACGTGAGCGTCAGGCGTTATCCGCTACATTGCAATATGCACCATCCGCCAATCTGGACTTCGTATTGAATGTCATGGATATGCAGATGGATGCCAACAACACTAACTATGCGCTTTGGTTAACACAAGCAGATACCACCTGGGGTGTAGGCACCACCACAGCGTGGATCGGTGGTGACGGCAGTGGCGCTGACGCGGGTGTTCAGGCAGCGGGCCCATTAAACGTCCTTTACTATCAGGCGCGCCCTCGTGAAGCGACAATGAAATCAGACGTTATCGATCTGACCATGAACTACAGCACTGACGATTACAGCATCAAACTGCAGGTTGGTGACACAGGTTCAAGCGGTGGTACCGATTTCGAAATGGTGGTGGATGACGGCACAGGCGGCACACCGGTGAACGGCACATACGATTTCACCAACGGCCACCAAACCTGGAGCTACACCTCTGAACAGATGGCAGCCTACGATCCGGGTTCACTGGCCATGGGTACCGGCTCTGCGTTCAATAAAACCCCAAAAACCGATGACGAAACCTATGCACAGGTTGACGTGGAATTTAACGTTGAATACGGCCCAATCAACAGCATCAAAACCGGGTTCAAATATTCGGATCACAATACCACCAGCCGTCAGTTCTTCTTTGACCAGGTTGATGGCTTTAATAATGTTATCTCTACCAGTGGTTTAGGACAGGGTACCGTAGATGTAGGTGCCGGCGATTATCAAATTATGAAGTTTGATGCCGATGCGCTGAAAGACTGGGCGAAAGCCAGTATCGTCGGCGAAACTGAGTCGTTGGGATCTTACAGCGAAATTCAGGAAGACAACCTCGCGGCTTATGTCATGGCAACTTATCAGTCAGAGCATATTCGCGGTAACTTTGGTCTGCGCTATGTCAGTACCGATGCCACATCCATTTATTACCTGGACGATCAAAAAACCAGTACGGATGCCAGCTACTCTGAATTCCTGCCAAGCTTCAATATGGCAATGGATTTAGCTGATGATGTGATTTTACGTGTGTCTGCTGGTCGCGCCATGGCTCGTCCTCAGTATGTTGACATGTACGTCAATCCAAGCCCAATCGGGGTTAACGACGATACACCAAACAACCAATACTGGGTGGTGGGTAACGTTGGCCTGAAGCCATTCATTGCAGACCAGTTCGACTTAGGTCTGGAATGGTATTTTGATGCCAGCTCCATGGTGTCTGCGACGTGGTTTAAGAAGGACGTGAAGAACTTCGTGACCATTTCTGAATACTCTGCGACCAACGCGGAAGTGCCATTCCAGGGTACTTTGCGTCCGGATGAGCAGGGTTGGACTGTGCAGGAAAAAGATAACGGCAAATCAGCTGAAATCGAAGGTCTAGAACTGCAATATCAGCAGGACTTTGATAATGGTTTCGGCGCCATTGTTAACTACACCTACACAGATGCTCGCGCAGATGAGATGACATTTACCGATATGAATGCGGTATTAAGCGATAGCTCGCGCCATTCATATAACGTGTCAGGCTACTACGAAGATGAGCGCTTCCAGGTACGTGTAAGCTATAACTGGCGTAGCGAATATATGCTTCGTGAGTCAGGTTCGTATGGTAACCGTTTGCATGACGCCTTCGGTAGTTTGGATCTGAGCGCGGTTTATCACCTGACCGACAGCATCGATCTGAAACTGGATGCAAATAACCTGCTGGAAGAGTCATCGGTACAAACCGGTAACAATAACTTCCAAACCAACTACAGTGGTTTCGCTCGCGGATTCCCATTGTATGAGTACGAAATGGCCCGCCGCATCACCTTTGGTGCAAGCGTGCGCTTCTAGTCCCGTTAAGACAACAGGCCGGAGGGGATTCCCCTCCCGCTGCCTGTTTGTCTTACCGCTTTCTCCTTTTTTAAAAGGGATGAAGCGATAAGGCAAACACGCCATACTGGCGAAAAATCCGCCAACAGAACAATAACGAGATGTAGCATGACGCAATCAATAGCCGCCCTGAATCCTGCCCGCCACGGCAAGCTCCACGTTGTGACACAACGCGATTTCTCCCACGCCAGTGAGGATCAACTGGTGCCCGTGGTCGTGCAGGAATGTGTTGATGCCGCCACTGAATTCCCGCTGGTATTTGTTAAAAACGCACAAACCGGGGAGTTTACATTGGTGGCAATGATGGGACTGCAACCGCAACAAAATCTGTATTGCGGTCAAGGTGACATTCAGGCCAATTACGTTCCACAAGTCCTGCGCCTGCATCCATTCTCGTTGCGCCCCTCTGAACAGGCCGAACAGCTCATGCTATGTATTGATGAGCAGAGTAACTGTGTCTCTGAGGAACACGGGCAGGCGCTTTTCGACGAGCAAGGCAATAAAACTGCATTTTTACAGGCGCAATCGGATGCTTGTATGCAATTCATCGAACACCAGCAAATTACACGTCAATTCGCGCAACTCCTGTTGCAGCACAATTTACTGACGGCGCAACGATTAACCATTCGTTTAGGTGACGAGCAGCCACGTACTATTGATGGGGTGTATATCATCGATCAAAAGCGGCTGTCTGAGCTCGATGCTGAAACGCTCGCAACACTCAATCGCAATGGCGCCTTGCAGGTTATTCACGCCCAGTTGTTGTCACTAAAGCAGCTCAATCGCCTGTCAAAACGGGCCAGCCAGCGCTGAGTGTCAGTATGGAGACACCAAAAAAGATTTCGTCGGTAATTGTGCTCGGTGGTGGAACGGCGGGATGGCTGACCGCCAATCACCTGGCCAAGAAGCTGCAACCGGGTACGGCAAATGGGGTTTGTGTGACCCTGATTGAGTCACCCGACATTCCAACGATTGGTGTCGGTGAAGGCACCGTGCCGGCCATCCGGGATACGTTGAAATACCTTGGTATCAGCGAAACCGAATTACTGCGCGAATGCGATGCCACCTTCAAGCAAAGTATCGAATTTATCAACTGGATGGCACCAAGCGACCGACAAACACATCGTTACCACCATGTGTTTGACTATCCGCCAGCCGAATATGCACCGCATTTGCTGGACTGGGTGATGCAAAAAGAGCAAAAGCCCGACTTTGCCAATGCATTTTCCTATCAGCAAGCCGTTATCGAAGCCGGAAAAGCCCCCAAGGGCATCACACATCCCGAATATGAAGGCGTGTGTAACTACGCGTACCATTTCGATGCCGCTAAATTTGGTCAATTACTGGCACGCCATGCACGAACCAATTTGGGCGTGAAACATATTCAGGCCAACATCTCACGCGTAGACACTGATGAGGCGGGTAATATCTGTTGCCTGCACAGCGACCAAGGCCAGCAATTTGTAGCTGACCTGTTCGTCGACTGCAGTGGCGCAAATTCGACTTTGCTGGGCCAGACCCTTAACGTGCCATTTATCAGTAAAAAGGCGCACATATTTACCGACACCGCGCTGGCGGTACAGGTACCTTATACCGATCCGCAACAACCCATAGCCTGCTCCACCTTAGCCACGGCACAACAGGCCGGTTGGATATGGGATATTGGCCTGACCACCCGCCGTGGCGTAGGTTTGGTGTATGCCAGCGATTTCCAGACAGAACAAAGTGCGCTGGACGACCTACAGCGCTATTTGGGAACCGACGCCGATGCACTAACGGTGCGCAAAATCCCCATGCGCACTGGCTATTATGAACGCTTTTGGCAAGGCAACTGCGTCGCAGTTGGCATGTCTCAGGGATTCGTCGAACCGCTTGAAGCAACCGGATTACTGTTGTTTGACGTCAGTGCGCGCATGCTGGCCGAGCAGTTTCCGGTTACCCATCAGGACATCTGTCGTTGCGCTGCGCGATACAATAAAAAATTACGTTATGCGTGGGATCGGGTGCTGGACTTTGTGAAGTTGCATTACTGCATCAGCAATCGCCGCGATAGCGAATTCTGGTTAGCGCATCAGGACAGCAACACTTGGTCTGCCACGCTTGAAGAGGATATTCAGCACTGGCAGCGACATCTGCCCAGTCAGTATGACTTTACCGATCGGGCCAGCGTGTTCAATCTGGAGAACCACCTTTACGTATTGTACGGCATGCAATTTAACACGATGCCAGCCGCGTTTTTGCAGCAACAGGCTGATCACACACAAGCTCAGCAATTCTATCGCCGTATTGCCGATTATGCGCAGCAGGCTGCAAAGCAATTGCCTGAACACCGCGACCTGTTGCAGCGTATTGCCCGCTTTGGATTACAACCCCTATGACCACCTCAAATTCCACAAAAAAGACACTAACTATCGTCGGCGGAGGCAGTGCGGGTTGGATGACAGCCTTGTATTTACAACGCTATTTCCATCAGCAGGGAGTTCAGATTCACCTGATCGAATCGGATAAAATCGGGCCAATTGGCGTTGGCGAAGCCACGGTGCACAGCATTCGTTTTTTGTTCGCCGCGCTGGGATTAGATGAACAGGAGTTGATGCGCGAGACTAACGCCACGCTGAAACTGGGTATTTTATTCCGCAACTGGATGAAACCCTCCGCTGCTGGGGTGCATGAATATTTCCATCCGTTTGAACAACAACGGCCGGCCGGCGCCATCGACATAAGCAGTGAATGGGTCATGGGGCAGCACTTCAACCACCAGCGCTACGATCAGGGGGTTTGCCTGAGTAGTCTGCTGGCAGAAAAATCCGCCAGTCCGAAAACGCCGATGAGTCGTCCTTATCAGGGCGTCGTCCCTTACGGCTATCATCTGGACGCCACCCTACTGGGTCAATTTTTACGTAAAAAAGGCCTGGAGGCGGGCATCACTTACCAGGTGGCGACCGTTACCAACGTGAACGTAGAGGATGGAGAGATTTCTTCATTACAGACGTCAGAGGGTGTTCATCAGGCGGATTTTTATATTGATTGCAGTGGATTTTCCGGCAAGTTGATTGATGCCCTGCAGCCCGATAACTGGGAATCCTTTACCGACGTGCTGCCCTGTAACAAGGCTGTCGCCATTCAGCGTGACTATGCTCCCGGCGAGACGCCAAGACCGTTTACCACTTCTACGGCATTGAGTCATGGCTGGGCATGGCAGATTGACCTGGTTAATCGTCAGGGCAATGGCTATGTGTACGATGGCAATCGTCTCAGCGCCGAGCAGGCGGAAGCCGAGCTGCGCGAGTTCCTCGGAGACGAGGCCGCAACGCGCTCCGCCCTTCATCTGGATATGAAAGTTGGATTT
The DNA here is from genome assembly GCF_004329715.1 of Bowmanella sp. JS7-9. Classification (GTDB taxonomy): domain Bacteria; phylum Pseudomonadota; class Gammaproteobacteria; order Enterobacterales; family Alteromonadaceae; genus Pseudobowmanella; species Pseudobowmanella zhangzhouensis. Next base: position 118,307 of record NZ_JXSY01000011.1, on the reverse strand, counting down.
CGTCCACAAAGCTGGGTCGGCAATTGTGTTGCCATCGGCTTATCTTCTGGTTTTATAGAACCGTTGGAGTCTACCGGCCTGCATTTGATTAATGTCGCTGCACGGCTCTTTGCCACACATTTTTCGGCGGCAAACATCTCCGATAGTGTACGTCGCAGTTTTAATCGCCAGATGCGCGGCGTATATGAGGATTTGAAACAATTCATTGTGCTGCATTACTGTCTGACGGATCGCGACGATACCGACTTCTGGCGTCAGGCGCAGGCATCGGCAGAGGGCTGTGAAGGGCTCGCTGAAAAACTCACCTTGTGGAAACACAAAGTCTGCGAGTTTATGGACTTAAGTGGCGGTTACAGCACCACGTTTAACGACGAAAACTATCGCTACATTCTTTATGGCATGGGACACCTACCGGCTTTGCACTTACAACCCAGCAGCACACAGAATCAGTCACTATTCGACCAGGTCAATCACATGGCCGCAAATCTGTTACTGCAAACTCAGTCTCATCTGGCCTATCTGCAACATTTACACGGCAAACCACTATTTTCAGCTAAGGACACACGCTCACAATGATTAACCGGGTTTCATTACGCCAGACCGGCAGACTGTTTGTAACCATCGCTGCACTGATTTGCATGTTGGCCTGCCAACCGAAAGCCACGCCAACGCCAGCCATATCGGCACAACAAACACTGGATACGGCCGCTGAACAAATCGGTGTACGGTTGACTGTGCTGTCAAATCTGGATGTGGAAGATTGTCCGGCAGCATCGGCACAATGTTATCTGGCACAATTGGACCTGACCCTGCCTGCGGCCATGCCAGCGGATTGGCGTATTTACTTCAGTCATATTTCGCCCATCGGTTGGCATGACAGCGAGCTGTTTGAACTGCAGCATATTAATGGTGATCTGCATAAAATTACGGTCAAAACCGGGCAACAGGTTAACGCCGGGCAATACCGTATTTTGTTTAAGGGGCCTAACTGGCTTGTCAGTGAATCAGGTTTATTCCCCAATTTTATTGTTGAAGCACCGGGTTTAACACCACAAGTGATCAGCGCCACCCGCGAAGTTAAGCGCGATGGCGACCCACTTGCACGCGCGGCACACGTCGCCGCATTTGAAACACCGCAACAACGAAAACGCAATCCGGATGACAACATGCCGCTGGTTGATGCCACGTGGCGCTTTCAACAGCAATCTGCACTGCAAACCCTGCCGCTGTCTGCAAGTCCCAGGGTGTTGCCCTCCGTACAAACAAGTGACTGGCAATCAGAGCGACGCACTCTCACTAACGGAATCTCACTACCCGCAGATTCCCGGAATCAGGCGACGCTCTCGCACTTTCTAACCTGGTTTGGACTCCCGCTGCAAAACAATGGCGAGGCGGTATTATTTACTCTGGATTCAACTCTGGGTGATGAGGCCTATGCGCTGACAATCCAGCATGAAGGCATCGAGATCCGCGCTGCCACAGAGCAGGGGCGCTTTTACGCGCTAATGACATTAGCGCAACTATATCGTTCATCAGACACCAGCTTACCACTCGGCTCAATCAGCGATGCGCCGCGCTATCCGCTGCGTGGTTTACATTTAGATGTCGCGCGAAACTTCCGCAGTGTCGCCTTTGTCCAACGCTTATTGGATGTGATGGCTGCTGTGAAACTGAACACCCTGCATTTACATCTGGCAGATGATGAAGGTTGGCGTCTGCAAATACAGGACTTGCCTGAGCTAACCGAAGTCGGCGGCAAACGTTGTCTGGATTTAACCGAAGAGCATTGTCTGTTGCCGCAACTGGGCGCTGGTGTCGATCCCACATCACAGGTTAATGGCTACTACAGCCGCGAAGATTATATTGGCCTGCTACGTTATGCTGCTCAGCGTCATATCGAGGTTATTCCTGCTCTGGATATGCCGGGCCATTCACGTGCGGCCATCGTTGCGATGCAGGCACGGTACCGGAAATTAATGCAGGCCGAGCAATCCGACGCAGCCAACCAGTATTACCTGAGTGAACCACAGGATCAGAGCCACTATTCGTCGATCCAGCACTACCACGACAATACCCTGAATCCCTGCATCGACAGTACCTACGCTTTCGTTAATAAGGTGCTGGATGAAGTGCAGATTCTGCATAAAGAGGCCGGCGTTCCCCTAACCCGCTACCATATCGGCGCGGACGAGACCGCTGGCGCATGGCAGGATTCACCGGCATGTCAGGCGCTAATTGCACGGCAACCAGAACTTACCGAGGCCAAGCAGCTAAGCGCCTATTTTGTCGAGAAAGTCGCCAATATGGTCAGTCAGCGCGGCATGATCCCCGGAGCCTGGAGTGATGGCCTCTCCCATGCCAATCCCCGCGCGTTGCCACGCCCGATTCAATCTAACGTGTGGGACACCCTGTTTTGGGGCGGCAGTGCACGTACTCACGACATGGCCAATCAAGGCATGCAGGTCGTATTGTCGTTTCCCGATATGCTTTACTTGGACTTTCCCTACGAATCAGATCCGAAAGAGCCCGGCTACTATTGGGGTTCGCGCGCCACCGACAGTGAGCAAATTTTTCAGTTTATGCCCGCCAATCTGCCTGCACACGCAGAAATTTGGCCTGATCGAATGGGCAATCCATACGCGGACAAAGATCCTACTCCGTTAAAGAAACCGGAGAATATCATAGGCTTACAAGCACAATTATGGAGCGAAACGGTTCGTAGTGACGAACGCGCAGAGTATATGCTTTATCCGCGCTTATTCAGTGTCGCCGAGCGAGCCTGGCATGTGGCCCCGTGGGAACAAGCCTATCAGGCGGGGCGGGCTTATTCCGCGCAAACCCGGCATATGGACGATACACGCATTGCCCTGAGAAATGCAGATTGGTGGCAATTTAGCAATCAACTCAGCAACCGTTGGCTACCTATGTTGAGTGAACATCAGATTGCATACCGTACTCCACTACCCGGCGCACAGGTTAACGATGGACGTTTGTATATGACACTGCCTTTTGCTGGTTTAGTTGCTGAATATCAGCTGGCTGACAGCGGCTGGCAAACCTACCTGGCGCCATTTGATGTTGGTAATCGTGCAGTGCGGGTGCGGGTGCGCGCGCGCGTGCCTGGCTCCGACCACACCAGCCGGGTACAACAGGTTCAATAACCATGAGAATAAACACCACATCCGACCTGCAAAAACAAAATGACAACGCTGTCATTTTGTTGATAAACTGCTCAATCAGTTATTCAGGCAAGGACACTCCCACCATGTTTAACGAGGGATTAGCCCTGTGAAAGCACCACTTTTTATTGGCATTGATGGCGGCGGCACCAAGTGCAAAGCCCGACTGGAAGATGCCGCAGGAAATGTACTGGCAACCAGTGTTGCCGGACCTGCTAACCCTGCGCGGGATTTTTCTCAAACCCTGCACTCTATTGAGCAGGCCGTGATGGCGGCGCTCATTCAGGCTGGCCTGAGTAGCGACGATATTAACCGCATCCACGCGGGCATTGGCCTTGCCGGGGTGAACCTGCCTGTTTACCGGGACAAAATGTTGCAATGGCAACACCCATTTATATCGATGCATCTGACCACAGACCTGCATATCGCCGCGTTGGGCGCACACAATGGTGAAAATGGTGCGATTGTGATCGTGGGTACCGGTAGTTCTGGGGTTTATTTACGTGATCACCTGCAGTTGGAAATGGGTGGCCATGGTTTTGGCCTGGGCGACAAAGGCAGCGGTGCCTGGCTCGGCAATCAGGCGGTTCGTCATTGCCTTGAGTCATTAGATGGATTAACCGCGCATACCCTGCTAACCGAAGCGGTGCTGGCTCACAGTGGCAGCCGTAATAGCGCGGAATTAGTTCAACGTTACTTAACCGCTCGACCGGCCGAATTTGCCAGCCTCGCTCCACAAGTCTTCGCCTGCGCAGAGCAGGACGACCCCATAGCACATGCGATTATTCTCGACGGGGCTGACTATCTCAGCCGGCTGGCAGCAAAATTACGTGAACAAGGGGCACCGAGGCTGTCGTTTATTGGCGGACTGGCGCACAAAATAACACCGTATCTGCATGCCACTGTGCAGCAATTTATTCAACCCGCTCAATTTGCACCTGAATACGGTGCCATCTTATTTTGTCGTGAGGACGTCAATGAATAGTTCGATTATGGCGCGCGAAGCCGCCGATGCAGCGCGAGTGATCGCCAATCAATTACAACACAATGCCGCCATTTGTGCCGAATTAGGCAATACCATTCGTGATTTTAATCCTGCCATGGTGTACATGGTTGGACGAGGTTCATCCGATCATGCCGGCGTATTCGCCAAATATCTGATTGAGGTGGAGTTAAATGTGCCGGTTTGTGCCGCCGCCCCGTCCGTCACCAGTATTTATGGCCAGTCACTCAAGTTGGATCGCGCATTAGTCATCTGCATTTCCCAGTCAGGACGAAGCCCGGACATTCTCACTCAGGTAGATGCGGCCCGCAAAGCGGGCGCGCTGGTTGTTGCTTTGGTCAATGACGAGTCTTCTCCACTTGCCGAAAAGGCCAATGTGGTGGTGCCGTTGTGCGCGGAAAAAGAGCACGCTGTCGCTGCCACCAAAAGTTATTTAGCTACCCTCAGCGCATTGCTGCAGTTAGTCGCCCACTGGGGTAAAAAATCCGATCTGTTGTCTGCGTTAAACACCTTACCCCAGCATTTAGCCGATACCGTAGCCAGCCCGCCCCAACTATCAGTAGCGTTTATCACCCCGCTTAAGCATTGTGTCGTACTTGGACGAGGCTTTGGCTATGCCATCAGTCGTGAAATCGCATTGAAGCTAAAAGAAGTGTGTGGCATCCATGCTGAGTCCTTCAGTAGCGCAGAATTTTTGCATGGCCCGGTTACTCTGGTAGCCAATCAGTTACCGGTACTGGATTTACGCATTGAGGATGAAAGCGCCACTGCCCACGGTGAACAAATGGCCGAACTGACACGCCGGGGTGCGCCGATTGCCTCCATGCACCAGGTAGGATCTGACGTTCATCCGCGTCTCGCGCCACTGACCTTACTGCAACGCTTTTATCTGGATATTGAACAAATTGCATGTAGCATGGGACGCAATCCCGATGCGCCCGTTGGACTGAATAAAGTGACGCAAACTCTCTAGGACGAAACATGACTGACCATTATTTCGCAGCGCAATTGTTTGATGGCACGCAGTGGCATAAGCATGTCGCGTTTTCAGTTGAAGATGGGCTTATTGTCGACTTTCGTCCTGACAGCGAAGCCACAGGAACAGTGCTGCCAGGCATTGTTAGCGCAGGACTGGTCGACATTCAGGTCAATGGCGGTGGTGGCATGCTGTTTAATCAACAGCCCAATTCCGACTGCCTTAAGGCGATGATAAACGGCCATAGCCGATATGGCACTACGTCGATGTTGCCAACACTCATCACGGATGAATTGTCGGTGATGCAACAGGCGGCAGACGCAATCGCTGAGGCTATCGCGACATCATTGCCCGGTATCGTTGGCGTCCATTTTGAAGGCCCACACCTGAGTGTACCCAAGCGCGGGATCCACCCCCAGCACTGTGTCCGTCCTATATCGGATGCGGAATTGGCATTATTCACCCGCCAAGATTTAGGGCAGGTTATGCTGACTCTGGCACCAGAAAACGTCAGTCCTGATGTGATTCGCGACTTAACTCAGCGTGGCATCAAGATATGTCTGGGTCATTCTAACGCCGATGCAGACACTGTGATGGCCGCCTTAGATGCCGGTGCCAGCGGGTTCACGCATTTATACAACGCCATGTCCGGATTGACGGGACGCGCACCAGGCATGCTGGGCGCAGCGCTTTTACGCAACGATGCGTGGTGCGGCCTGATCGTCGATAAACACCATGTCAGCGATTTAGCCTGTCAATTGGCTTACAAGACCAAAGGTGTTGAAAGACTGATTCTGGTCACCGATGCCATGGCTCATGTTGGGTCTGAGCTGCAGAATATGCCTTATCTGGACACTGAAATCCTGCGCGATGGCGACAAGTTAACATTACCGAACGGTACACTGGCGGGTTCCGCGCTGGATATGGCCAGCGCCGTACGCAATATGCATCAGTTGGGTGTTCCCCTTGAAGATGCCTTGCAAATGGCCAGCGCAACACCCGCACAATTCCTCGGATTCGATTCCATTGGCCATCTGGCCAAAGGCAAACGCGCCGATTTCACCCTATTTAGTCAGGATCTGCACGTCACCCATACCTGGATTGGCGGTACGCAGATGTTTGATTGTTCTGCAAACCGATAACGACAATAAAAGGTACCCCATGCATACGTCACAAGCCATGGCGACACGCCAACCCAGCAGCCTGATGCCTATGGTCATCATCGGCACATTGTTTTTCATTTTTGGATTTATTACCTGGTTAAATGGCTCTTTGTTGCCATTTTTGAAAATCGTCTGCGAACTCACGGAAATTCAGGCGATGTTTATCACGTTTAGTTTTTATATCGCCTATACGGTGATGGCATTCCCCATGTCACTGATTCTCGACAAGGTGGGCTACCGGCGTTCAATGACGCTAGGTTTATGTCTGATTGCAATGGGCTGTTTATTGTTTATCCCTGCCGCGCAAACTCACTGGTTTCTGGTCTTCCTGCTGGGACAGTTTGTGATTGGCAGCGGTCTGACTATCCTGCAAACCGCATCGAACCCCTACATTGTCAAAATTGGTCCACAAGAGAGTGCGGCGGTACGTATCTCCATCATGGGGATCCTCAATAAACTCGCAGGCGTTGTTGCGCCGTTGCTGTTTACCGCACTGGTGCTGGGTGAATTTAGCGGGGTCAATGAGAAAACCATCAATGCCCTGAACGAGACCGAAAAGGCCGAGCAAATCGCTCAATTAGCCAATGGACTGGTGATGCCCTATTTAGGGCTGGCGATTGCCTTGTTTGTTCTGGCCTTTGTGTTCAGCAAATCTGGCCTGCCAGAATTGGATTTGTCAGACGAAACGCACGCAGCAGAAACGGAAAACAAGCGCAGTGTCATGGAGTTTCCCCATCTACTGTTAGGTGTAGCAACCTTGTTTATTTATGTTGGCGTCGAAGTCATCGCCGGCGACACCATCGGCTTATTCGGCTCTCAGCTTGGCGTTGCCAATGCGACCGCACTCACCTCCTATACCATGGCCTTTATGGTACTTGGCTACGTGCTGGGGCTGGCGTTAATTCCGCGCGTCATTAATCAACGGCAGGCGCTGGGCGCCTCTGCGGTGTTAGGTGTCATGTTATCCTTGGCGGTCGTGTATTCATCCCACGAGAGTCACGCGGTCGCCAGTTTGCTATGGGGTTGGACGGGCATTGCCACCGTACCGGATACCATCACGTTTGTCGCCCTGTTGGGCCTGGCCAATGCCATTGTCTGGCCTGCAGTTTGGCCATTGGCGCTGGCGGGGTTGGGTAACTTCACCGCCAAAGGCTCTGCATTACTCATAATGGGGATCGCAGGTGGTGCGTTATTGCCCTTCGTGTACGGCGCGCTTGCGTCCTCGTTGGGTAATCAGGCAGCCTACTGGATGATGCTGCCCTGCTACCTGTTTATTCTTTTCTATGCCGTTAAAGGCTGCCAATTGCGCAAATAGCGCGTCATCAATTGCCGGCAAATCCCAGAAAACTTTGCCGGCATCTTCGCTGATAAGACCAGTATTTTGCTGCTAAATAAACAGGCATCTCTATAATGCAATAAAACCCGTGGGTAACTGTTGCTTTTTTGCGCAACTTCGAGAACAACAACTCGATCTCTCACGAAAAATTGTGCAGGATGGTGTTTTACCAACAAGATCGCAGCAATATTGTGAAAATTTTACTGATAAATGGGCCTAACCTGAACATGTTAGGCAAACGTGAACCGCATATTTATGGTTCGCAAACACTGAATGATATCGTCGACCACCTGCAACAGGTTGCGCAGCAACAGGGTGTGCAGTTGACGCATATGCAATCGAATGCTGAGCACGAGATTATCGACTGCATTCAGCAGGCGATGGGCGAGCAGGATTTTATCCTGATTAACCCCGGTGCCTTTACCCACACCAGTGTTGCCATCCGTGACGCTCTGGCGGCGGTGGCGATTCCATTTATCGAAGTACATCTGAGCAATATTCATGCGCGTGAATCCTTCCGCCAGCATTCCTATTTGTCCGACTTGGCGAAAGGGGTCATTTGCGGTCTTGGTGCACAAGGATACGAATTCGCATTAATCGCGGCTTGCAAACAGCTGGCCACTCAATAGAACAGAAGAGAGTTTTTCATGGATATTCGCAAAATTAAAAAACTGATCGAGTTGGTAGAAGAATCAGGCATCGCCGAACTGGAAATCACTGAAGGTGAAGAATCGGTACGTATTCATCGCGGCCATAGCGCCATGCCAGCACCGGTGCATTACAGCGTGCCTGCTCCGGTAGCCGCTCCTGCTGCAGTTGCCGCACCTGCCGCTGCACCAGCACCAGCCGCCCCGGCGAATGAAATTGCGGGCCACACCGTGAAATCCCCAATGGTAGGCACCTTCTACCGTGCACCTTCTCCAGGCTCCAAGAACTTCGTCGAAGTTGGTCAGCAAGTTAAAGTCGGCGACCCACTGTGTATCGTCGAAGCGATGAAAATGATGAACCAGATCGATGCAGACAAGGCCGGTACGGTTACGCGTATTCTGGTAGATAATCAGGAACCTGTAGAGTTCGATCAGCCGCTGTTCGTTATCGAATAAGGCAACTGACATGCTGGATAAAGTACTCATAGCAAACCGGGGCGAAATCGCCCTGCGTATCCTGCGCGCCTGTAAGGAGCTGGGGATAAAAACTGTGGCAGTGCACTCCACTGCCGACCGCAACCTCAAACACGTATTATTGGCAGACGAGTCCATCTGTATTGGTGCCCCTTCCGCCACCGAGAGTTACCTGAATATCCCGCGCATTATTGCTGCGGCTGAGGTGACAAACTCTATCGCCATTCACCCGGGTTACGGTTTCCTGGCAGAAAACGCCGAGTTCGCCGAGGTCGTTGAGAAAAGCGGCTTCGTCTTTATTGGTCCAACAGCCGACACTATCCGTCTGATGGGCGATAAAGTCTCTGCCATTAACGCCATGAAAAAAGCAGGCGTACCTTGTGTACCTGGTTCTGACGGTCCCTTAGGTGATGACGAGGCAAAGAATAAAGCCATCGCTAAACGCATTGGCTATCCGATTATCGTCAAAGCCGCTGGCGGCGGTGGTGGTCGCGGCATGCGCGTCGTACGCAGCGAAGCCGAACTGATTAAATCCATCGAAATGACCCGCGCCGAAGCCGGTGCAGCATTCGGTAACTCCATGGTTTATATGGAGAAGTTCCTGGAAAATCCACGCCACGTGGAAATCCAGGTTCTGGCTGACGGACAGGGCAAAGCGATCCATTTAGGTGAGCGTGACTGCTCCATGCAACGTCGCCACCAGAAAGTAGTGGAAGAAGCACCTGCACCGGGCATTACACCGGAAATGCGCGCCAAAATTGGCGAACGTTGCTGTCGTGCCTGTATTGAAATCGGCTATCGCGGTGCCGGTACTTTCGAATTCCTGTACGAAAACGGTGAGTTCTATTTCATTGAGATGAACACCCGAATTCAGGTAGAACACCCGGTATCTGAAATGATCACTGGCGTTGACCTTATTAAAGAGCAGCTGCGCATTGCTGCCGGTCAGCCTCTGTCCATTGATCAGTCGCAGATTCAAATTCGCGGTCATGCGATCGAGTGCCGGATTAATGCCGAAGACCCGAATACCTTTATTCCGTCTCCAGGCAAAATCAGCATGTTCCATTCACCAGGTGGTTTGGGCGTGCGCTGGGATTCGCATATTTATGCCGGTTATTCAGTACCGCCAAACTATGACTCTATGATAGGCAAACTGATCACCTATGGTGAAAGCCGTGACGTGGCGATTGCCCGTATGCGTCTGGCGCTGGATGAATTAGTGGTAGATGGCATTAAAACCAATGTGCCATTACAGCGTACTATTATGGCAGATGAAAATTTCCGTAATGGTGGTACTAACATCCACTATCTGGAGAAAAAGCTCGGCATGCATAAGTAAGCCGGGAATGTATCCAAAAGCCTGCTCACAGCAGGCTTTTTTATTAGGTTACAAAATAAACACTTTTAAAATTATCTATCATATAAATGGCTGAAAAGACCATTGCAAACAGTCAGTTTTACACCAGAAATCGTTTTATCGTTAGCTAATCGCTTTAACTTAAATTGAATGAAACAACCCAATGATATATAGCGACTTTTTATTATTTATAAAAATATAAACCACACATGTAAGCGCTTGCATACAGTTGTTAACAATTGTTTTATACGCTTTATTACAGGGTTCCATACCAATCCTAAATAATCGGGAATCAAGATGTCACAGGGCAGCCATCAGCTAAAAATCAGGTCGATTCGAGCGGAGCAAACCCTGCCCCTTCGGCAACAGGTTTTATGGCCAGACATGCCTGTCAGCAGTAGCGTGTTACCCGATGACCATGCAGCGTTACATCTGGGTGGATATTGGGATGAACAGTTAGTTTGCGTGGCCTCGGTGTTTGACGATAAAGGGGCGCGTTTGCGTAAGTTTGCCACCCATCCGGATTTTCAGGGCCGGGGTATCGGTTCAGCCATGTTGACGCACATCATCGCCACGCTAAATCAACAGGGTGCGAGCCGCTTTTGGTGCGATGCGCGACTCAGCGCGCAGACTTTGTATCAAAAATTCGAATTGCAGCCCTATGGTGAACCCTTTGTCAAACAAGGTGTTATGTTTATCCGCATGCAGCGATTTCTCTGATAGGCTGTAGTAGAAGTGATCGATTTTCCTGCACTGGGGTTATAACGCTACAAATAAGGAAATGCCATGTCTGATTCAAAACACCCTGCAAACGTACTCACGATTCTGACCTATGCCGGCGCAGCGCCTTTCGTCGTCAGCCTGCTGATGATGTGGCTGGGGCTATCACTTTGGTTTATCCCCGCTGACAAACTGTTTTTAAGTTACAGTGCGGTCATCAACGCGTTTATGGCAGGTAGTATGTGGGGCAGATTGCTGCGCGAAAAATCCAGCGCCAATCAAACCATCATCGCGGTAGTGAGCAACATTCTTGCATTAGTAGGCTGGGCCGCGATGGGTGTGGTATCCGGGGTGCACGCCAGCATCATGCTGATGGTAAGCTATCTGCTCATTTTGTTGGTCGATACCCTAAACCGCCATGAATTGCCCGAATACTATTTACCACTGCGGATTAAAGTCACCCTGGTGGTAGTGTTACTGCACGGGTTGTTCAGCTGGACGGTATAAGCCTGTGCTTTATCAGCCCTGACAAGGTCACACCATGCCGACTGAATCTGCTGCGCTCACCCTGTTTTACGATGGCTATTGCCCCTTGTGCGTGCATGAAGTCACTCAATTGGGCAAACTTTGTCGCGATGGGCAAATAGCTTTTGTGGATATTCAGACTGCACACTTCGCTAGTCATTTCGCCCATATTGACTATCAGGAAGCGAACCGAATTTTACTCGGACAGCGCGCCGATGGGCAGATTTTACGTGGATTGGATGTCACCCGCTACGCCTGGCAATTGGCCGGCAGAGGCTGGTTGGTCGCGCCGCTTGGTTGGCGCTGGGTAAGATGGCTGGCCGATCCGTTGTATTTGTGGTTTGCCCGTCATCGCTATCGAATATCCGGCTGGTTAACCGGACAACAACGTTGCGACAACGGACAATGCCGACGTGACTAATTCAACCAGCCGTTAGCCTGACCTTTACGCGCCAACAGAATCAACAGCACACCGATTACCAGCACTATGGCCGGCATAATCAGACTGGTGTACCCAAACACGTCAATCACATTGATAACCAAAAAGCTGTGGTAATCCTGAACCAGCACACCAACCAGCGACACAATCAGTAACGGCAACGCCAGTGACTTTTTCATCACCAGCATCAGTGCACCCAGCGTGCCACCAATCGTCGCCACCCCGAATGCAATCGTGGCCCATAACGGGATATTGGCGTAGAGCATGTTTTCTGGTGCTGGCATCGCGGCGATCATCTCATCAGTGATCATCACCTGCGCCGTAAACGCCAGCAGACCGAGAATGTTCCAGATTAGCGCCATAATCGACACTGGCGTATACCAGCGTGGAAGGGAGTCAGACATAAGTATTCCTTTTTGTTGTTATTCATAACCACTATGCCCAAAGACGCTATGCTCGCCAAGGGAATATTAAATATCCTGTAACGAATAAATGTCTGTCGACAGGCGTTTCTTTTCCTCGGTGATATGCTGAGCCAGATTTTCAAACATGTCGCGCACTTCACTGTGCTCCACCGCCTCGCGCATTTCCTCGTATAGCTGCAAAAAATATTCATCAATACGGCTGGCCAGCGAAATCACCTCATCTTCAGTGGTGAATTCAGCATCCTCCACCTGCATCAGTGATTGCACGCTATGTTCATGATCATACTGAAAAAATGTATTGAGTACGTTGTCACACCCGGTCTGCAGATAACGATTTAATTCGCCGGCTAACTGCGTTTCGTGCTGATGTAATGTGGTGAGTAACATGGCGGCACGTGGATTACTGGTTTGTGCAGCCAGACCGGCATAAAATTGCGCTATCTGGCTATGCTGTTGCTGATTATGTTTGAGTAAATCCCGGACCTGCGAAAAGTGGCTCATAAAACCGTCTCACTGTTAGTAATTGGCTTAACTATAGAAAAAGATTGTTATTTTTTACCACTTGCACAAGACACCTGCGCGTCAAAGCAATTTACGGTATGATGCGCGCCCTTAAAAATGAGGACTCACCATGGCCTGGTTACAACTACGTATTGAAACGACTCCGAAAAAAGCTGAACAAATCGGCAATATCATGAGTGCCAATGGTGCGCAGGCGGTGACCTTTCTGGATGCCAAAGACAGTCCTCAGTACGAGCCAAAACCCGGCGAAATTATGTTATGGCCGGAAACCATCGTGGTCGGCTTATTCGATGCCAGTGATGACATGCCACAAATCATTAAAAACCTGGGTAAAGCCCGGGTACTTGGGGCCAATTTTAAATACCGCCTGGAACCGCTGGAAGACAAAGACTGGGAACGGGAATGGATGGATAACTTCCACCCCATGCAGTTTGGCGAGCGTCTGTGGATTTGCCCCAGCTGGCGCGATGTGCCGGATCCAGATGCGGTCAATGTCATGCTCGATCCGGGTCTGGCCTTTGGCACCGGCACCCATGAAACGACTGCATTGTGCTTACGTTGGTTAGACAAACAGGACCTGCGCGGCAAGGTCGTCATCGACTTCGGCTGTGGATCAGGCATTTTAGGGATTGCCGCTTTAAAACTCGGCGCCGCACGCGTGATTGGTATCGACATCGACCCGCAGGCATTGCAAGCCAGTCAGGCAAACGCTGACCGTAACGGCGTAGGCGAACAGATCGAACTGTATCTGCCGGATGCTGCACCTGATATTCAGGGTGATTATGTGTTGGCGAATATTCTTGCTGCCACCTTGCGGGATCTGAAGCCCATTATCGATTCTTACTGCAAGCTCAACGGCAAGCTGGTGATGTCCGGGATTCTCGATGAGCAGGTCAGCAGCATCACTGATTTATATCAAGCCACCTATCAATTAGAAGACGTTGCCATAGATGGCGACTGGACACGGGTCAGCGGCGAAAAAACCAACGCCTAGTCAAGGCCACCTTGCGGCTGAATACGTATGTAAATTCAACGATTTGTCAATATCGGCCGTGCCTGCAAAATTCTATCTGAGCCACGCATTTCAAGCCTTGTAAGTAAATCGTTAATTACTGAACCTTGTTCATTTATTTTTCAAATGATTCAAAAATGTCAAGCCGTCAGGGCGAAAAAAAAGCCACTTTTGTTCAATTATTCGGCTTTTCAAGTGGGGGCAAAAAACGTAAACTTGCCGGCCGTTTTAGAGGGGTGAACATTTTTTGAACGACGACACGATTAAAATCGGACCGTACGTACTGCCAAACAATGTTTTCCTGGCACCTATGGCGGGCGTTACGGATCGTCCTTTCCGGCAACTATGTCGCGAGATGGGCGCGGGCCTGGTGGTATCAGAGATGCTATCCAGTAACCCCAAAGTCTGGGATTCGGAAAAGTCCCGACAGCGTATGAACCATGATGGCGAAGTCGGCGTTCGTTCTGTGCAAATTGCAGGTTCGGACTCGGAACTGATGGCCCAGGCTGCACAGTTTAATGTGCAAAATGGTGCTCAGATTATCGACATCAATATGGGGTGTCCGGCCAAGAAGGTAAATAAGAAGTATGCAGGTTCTGCTCTTCTGCAATTTCCGGATTTGGTCACAGATATCATTCGCGCCGTGGTGGCGGCGGTTGATGTTCCGGTCACTCTGAAAATCCGAACCGGTTGGGATACTGACAACCGCAACGGTGTGCGTATTGCTGAAATTGCTCAGGCAAACGGCATTCAATCACTCGCCGTACATGGCCGGACACGAGCATGTATGTACAAGGGCGAGGCAGAATACGCCACAATTCGGGAAATAAAGCGAGCGATTGATATTCCGGTGATTGCCAACGGGGATATCGATACAGCAGAAAAAGCCAAATTTGTCCTCGATTACACCGGCGCCGATGGCGTGATGGTGGGTCGCGGCGCCCAGGGTCGTCCCTGGATATTTCGCGAGATAGTGCATTACCTGCGCACCGGCGAATATCTGGACTCGCCAACGGCCGAGGAAGTTTGTCGGATTTTGCTGACGCACATCAAAAATGTGCATGCGTTTTACGGTGACCATTTGGGACCGCGCATTGCTCGCAAGCACGTCGGCTGGTATCTGGCCAGTGACGAGCACGCAGGACAATTTAAGCGGCAATTCAACACCATTGAAGATGCTGCGGCGCAATTGGACGCGCTACAACAGTATTTTGAAAATACAGCGGGCGTCGTTCGCGTCGCCCTCTAGCAAAACTAAATTTAAACAAAGAGCCTGAAGTTTATGTTCGATCAAAATGTAAGTTCTCCATTCACCACTACCGTTACTACTGCTGCACAAACGCAAACGCAAAAGCCACTGCGCGACACAGTAAAACAAGCGGTAAACAAGTACCTGAAAGAATTAAACAACGCTGACATCGACAATCTGTACGACCTGGTTTTAGCCGAAGTTGAAGCGCCGCTCTTAGAAGAAGTAATGACTTACACTCGCGGCAACCAAACCCGCGCTGCCATCATGATGGGTATCAACCGCGGCACCCTGCGCAAAAAACTGAAGCAGTACGGCATGAACTAAACTGCACAACGACAAAGAGCACCCACGGGTGCTCTTTGCGCTTATATGGCTCGTAAATTTTTTATTTTATTGTTTTATCCCTAGACTGTTGAACCAAACCCGCCGAGGAATGAAAGAGACATGGCCACTGCTAAACCTATCCGTCGCGCTCTGCTGAGTGTATCTGACAAAACAGGAATCGTTGAATTTGCCAAGGCGCTTGCCGCCATGGATGTGGAAATACTGTCAACTGGCGGTACTGCGAAATTATTGGCCGAACAAGGCCTGCCGGTAATCGAAGTCTCTGACTACACCGGTCACCCTGAAATCATGGACGGCCGGGTTAAGACCCTGCATCCAAAAATCCATGGCGGTATTTTAGCCCGTCGTGGCCAGGATGACGCCGTGATGGCCGAAAATAACATCCAGCCAATTGATATGGTGGTGGTGAACCTGTATCCGTTTGCTCAAACCGTGGCCAACGAAGACTGCACGCTGGAAGATGCCATAGAGAACATCGACATTGGTGGCCCAACCATGGTGCGCGCGGCAGCCAAAAACCATAACGACGTGGCGATCGTGGTCAATGCCAGCGATTACACCCGGGTACTGAGCGAAATGAACGACAACAATAGCTCTTTGTTGCCGCATACCCGTTTCGATCTGGCGATTGCTGCGTTCGAGCATACCGCCCAATACGATGGCATGATTGCCAACTATTTTGGCAGCATCCTGGAACAAGGCGATTGTGAGGATGACTGTGACCACCATCACAGTGAGTTCCCGCGCACCTACAACATGCAGTTTATTAAAAAGCAGGACCTGCGCTACGGTGAAAACAGCCACCAGGCCGCCGCATTTTATGTTGAGCCTACGATTCAGGAAGCCTCCGTTGCCACAGCTGAGCAACTGCAGGGTAAAGAACTGTCTTACAACAATATCGCTGATACCGACGCGGCACTGGAATGTGTTAAGGAATTCGATCAGCCAGCCTGTGTTATTGTCAAACATGCTAACCCGTGTGGCGTAGCAATCAGCGACGACATTCTGCAAGCCTATGATTTAGCGTACAAAACTGATCCAACGTCGGCATTTGGCGGCATTATCGCGTTTAACCGTGAATTGGACGCGGCCACGGCCCAGGCCATTATCGACCGTCAGTTTGTTGAAGTAATCATTGCACCAACCGTCAGTGCCGATGCGCAAGCGGTTTTAGCTGCCAAACAAAACGTGCGGGTTCTGGCATGTGGTGACTGGCAGGGTCAATTGACCGATGAGTACGATATCAAACGGGTTAACGGCGGCCTGCTGGTGCAGGAACGTGACTTCGGCATGGTCGACGCAGAAGATTTGCAGGTTGTCAGTAAACGCCAGCCAACCGAGCAGGAATTAAAGGATCTGTTGTTTACCTGGAAAGTGGCTAAGTACGTGAAATCCAATGCGATTGTATATTGCAAAGATGGCCGCACTATCGGTGTCGGCGCCGGTCAGATGAGCCGCGTCTACTCAGCCAAAATTGCCGGTATTAAAGCGGCTGACGAAGGTCTGGAAGTGAAAGGCTCGGTCATGGCATCTGACGCCTTCTTCCCGTTCCGCGACGGTATTGATGCAGCGGCAGCAGCAGGTATTACCGCGGTGATTCAACCGGGTGGTTCGATGCGCGACCAGGAAGTGATTGATGCGGCCGACGAACATGGTATGGCCATGGTATTCACTGGTATGCGACACTTCCGCCACTAAGCGGGAATAAAGGAAGCAAATATGAAAGTTTTAGTCATTGGTAGCGGCGGACGCGAACATGCTCTGGCATGGAAAGCCGCGCAGTCGCCCAACGTCGATATAGTCTATGTGGCACCGGGTAATGCCGGCACTGCACTGGAACCTGGCCTGAAAAATGTGCCAGTTAGTGCCGAGGACATTGACGGCTTGCTGTATTTCGCCAACGAAGAACACATTGATTTGACCATTGTGGGGCCAGAAGCCCCGCTGGTTAACGGTGTGGTGGATGCGTTCGAGCAGGCAGGTCTGAAAATATTCGGTCCGTCCAAAGGGGCCGCGCAGCTGGAAGGCTCCAAGGCATTCACTAAAGATTTTCTGGCTCGCCACCATATCCCGACCGCTGATTATCAGAACTTTACTGAAATCGAACCGGCGATTGCCTACGTGCACAAAATGGGTGCGCCAATTGTGGTCAAAGCCGATGGTTTGGCTGCGGGCAAAGGCGTGATTGTCGCAATGACCATCGAAGAAGCCGAAGCCGCCATTCGCGATATGCTGGCGGGCAATGCGTTTGGTCAGGCTGGTAGCCGGGTGGTTATCGAAGAATTCCTCGATGGCGAAGAAGCCAGCTTTATCGTGATGGTCGATGGTAAAAACGTACTGCCGTTTGCCACCAGCCAGGATCATAAACGTGCCTACGATGGTGATCAGGGACCAAATACCGGTGGCATGGGCGCCTATTCACCCGCGCCAGTGGTCACCCCGCAGATTCATCAACGCGTGATGGACGAAGTGATTATGCCCACAGTGCAGGGCATGGCCGCGGAAGGCCATCCTTATACTGGCTTCCTGTATGCCGGACTGATGATCATGGCAGATGGAACACCTAAAGTGATTGAATACAATTGCCGCTTTGGCGATCCGGAAACCCAGCCGATTATGCTGCGCTTACAGTCGGATCTGGTCCCACTGTGTCTGGCCGCAGTCGACGGCAAGCTGGATAGCCAAACCATTGAGTTTGATAGCCGCGCTGCCGTGGGTGTCGTACTGGCCGCAGGCGGTTATCCCGGCAGTTACAACAAAGGTGATGTTATCAGTGGCCTGTCTATCGATGAGGACACCGATGCCAAAGTATTCCACGCCGGCACCGCGTTAAAAGACGCAGTGGTGGTCACCAATGGAGGCCGTGTGCTGTGCGCGACCGCATTAGGTGAAACTGTCTCTGCCGCGCAACAACGCGCCTATCAACTGGTTGATGATATCAGTTGGCAGGGCATGGAATATCGCAAAGATATCGCCTGGCGCGCTATTGCCCGCGAGCAAAACTAATCCGCTCAAAAGCCCGCCCAGTGCGGGCTTTTTACTGTTTTTAGTCGCCAATTTATTGTTTTTCCAATCATTTTTTAGCTGCTTACGGCCACAGGTAAACTTGACCTGATACCCCGCCGTTGCTTATAAATAGCCTTCGTTCCTAAACATTCGAGTGTGTATGTCGGCAAAACATCCGATTCTCGCCATTACCGGTTCATCCGGTGCCGGCACGACCACCACCACGGCTGCCATCCGGCATATTTTCCGCAATCTTGGCGTCAATGCTGCGGAAGTGGAGGGCGATGCTTTTCACCGTTACACCCGCCCGGAAATGGAAGTAGAAATCCGTAAAGCCCAGGAGCAGGGCCGACATATCAGCTATTTTGGTCCAAGAGCCAATGATTTTGTGCAATTGGAAAGTCTGTTTAAAGCCTATGGCGATACGGGCTCAGGCCAAGTTCGTCGTTATCTGCACACCTTCGATGACGCCGTACCGTTTAATCAAATGCCCGGCACGTTTACGCCTTGGCAAACCCTGCCTAATAATACCGATTTACTCTTTTACGAAGGCTTGCACGGTGGCGTGGTGACCGACGAAGCCAATGTCGCGAAGCATGTAGATTTACTGGTGGGCATGGTGCCCATTGTTAACCTGGAATGGATCCAGAAGATTGTGCGCGACACCACCGAACGCGGCCACTCCCGCGAGGCGGTCATGAGCAGCATCGTGCGCAGTATGGAAGACTACTTTAATTACATCACCCCGCAGTTTTCCCTGACCCACGTGAATTTTCAGCGCGTGCCTACGGTAGATACCTCCAATCCGTTCAGTGCCCGTGAGATCCCGTCACATGATGAAAGCTATGTCGTGGTGCGTTTCCGTCGCGAGATGAAAAACGTCAACTATCCCTATCTGTTGCAGATGATTGATGGCGCGTTTATGTCGCGGGTAAATACTATGGTGGTACCCGGCGGTAAGATGGGCCTGGCGATGGAGCTTATCCTCACCCCCTTGATAGAAGAGCTGCTGGAAAAGAAACGCAAAGCCAGTTTTCAGATGGATTGGGTGTCTGAAAAGTAACTCGCATGGTAAGACTTTGCAGACTGCTAATTTGCTGTTCAATTTTAACAACTGGAATAATTGCCGACGCCATTGCGTGTCGAATACCTTATTCTTCACCGGCTTTAGATCAAATAATCCATCTAGAAAAGTCTTCAGTTGATAGCGAACTTACACTTAGCTTGCCCCTGCAAATTCAAGGATATAAATCGCCCCGCCTTTGGTTTTACTATGGTGATACAGAGCCTGACGAAAGGTCACACAATGTTTATCAATCCGTTGAATTAACAGAACATGTCGATTCCATCGAAGCTCACCTCAATATTGTGCCAAAGCTATACAGTCGTTTATTTGTCAAAGTAAGTTGGCAAGGTGAGGAAGCCATATGTGGAGCACTGGCGAAACGCAGTTTTTACATTGCTCGTTAAAAACTGGAACTAAGTGTGGCAATAACAGCCACTGGTCAGGTTGTTAATCTGCGCCCCAAGATATTGCCCGCCAATGATACCAGCAACTAATCCGGCGATTTCATTGGTGGCTGGCGTACATACATAACCGGCAGACATCGGGCCTACATAACGCAGGTGTTGCTCAGCATCAAAGACCACCAACGCCGGTACCGACGGAATCAGCCGCCTGAGCTCTGAGTCGGCGTTCAACACCACTTTACGCACCGAATAGTCTTGTTCACTGAGCAGGCGATGCATTTGCTGCTCTAATGGGGCATTAAAATTATTGCACTGGCAGGCTTCTGCAGACACCACAAAGCCGGTTTGCTCAAGATTGCCAAACGTTTGCTGAAATAACCGGGTAATGGACTGTTCAGCGTCAGCAGCTGCGAGACTGTCGGCTGGATCGAACGCCACCACCCGCTGCCAGGTAAAAATGCCCAACAGCGCGAGGCTCAATAATGGCCAGAGGACCAGCAATAGCGTCTGACGCTGGCGCATGGTAATCAGGCAAGACGGCTTAACTGCAATTGCAATTGATTGACCGTCTCAGCCAACGCCCGGGTTTCGTTACTGATGGTTTGAATTTGTCCTAATTCCGCTTCGGTCAGCGCTTTAAGCTGAGCGGTAGAGTCCGCGATCATGGAGCCGGTATTACGCTGCTCTTGCGTGGCATGGCTGAGTTGCTCAATGGTTTGGTACACGGTGGAAATAATCGACTGCACGTCCTGCATCAGGCCACTGGCGCGCCCGGCCTGTTCGTTAGTCGTGCTGCTAAGCGACATACACTCATTCATCGACTGACTGGACAGGCGAGAAGACGACAACAACTTCTCAATAATGTCGCTGACCTCTTCGGTACTGGTTTTGGTGCGTGAGGCTAACTGCCGTACTTCATCCGCCACCACGGCAAAGCCACGCCCCTGTTCACCGGCACGGGCCGCCTCTATGGCCGCGTTGAGCGCCAACAGATTTGTTTGGTCGGCAATCGCCTTGATGGTTTCCAATACATTAGAGATGTCCGCACAGTTTTGCGCCAACGTCTCCACATTGGTCGCGGTTTGCTCAATTTTACCCGACAAACTCTGCACGTCCTGCTGTGCACGGCTCACCACAGTGCGCGCCTCGTCGGTGTTTTTGTTGGCATCCTGAGCCTGACCATTAACCATATTGGCCTGTTCTGCCATGGACTTAACCGACATGGACATCTGCTCTGAGGCACTGGCAATCATGGCCACTTCATGCTGGCTTTTCTGCTTGGACGTATTAAGCGCTTCAATGCGGGTTTTATTTAACTCGGCGTTATTTTTCACCGAGTCGGCAATAGCCCTGACCTGCTCAATCAGAGCTTCAAAAAAATCCAGCAATCGGTTGAATGAGGTTAATGTACTGGAATTTATCTGGTTGTTTGCCCGCACCTGCAAGGTGATTTTCTCAGGATCCTGCATGATGCCCGCCACGCATTTTTCCAACTCGATGCCCGTGGTCATGTCTTTGGCACTGCCATAGGCGTTCAACCCCAGCATCAATGCCTGTGCGCCAGCGTAAACCGCATGCACTACCAGCAAAATAAATAACAGGCTGTCATCCTGCATCAGGTAAACCGGTACCCCCATTGACTGCAGAACAAAGAATCCGATGTGATGCACCGCCACCACTAAAAACGCGGTAACAAACAATTGCCAGTTACGATATACCGCCAAAAATGACATCAGCACGAAGATGCCAAAGTGCATTTCAATCAAGCCGTGCATTTGATGAATATGTAACGCAGTAAATAGCATAAAGCCGATGGCAATGGCATGTTGCGTAATACGCGAACGCCCCTGAGAAGCCATCAGGAACAGCGGGATGCCAGCTGCGGGAATTCCCACCAACAAGGCAGCCAACCAGGTTTGATTTATACCGGCCAGCGCAAGACTGATCACCAACAGAATAATCAGGGTATAGCGATTAAATTTATGTGCGTTTTCCAGCCACTGCGAGCCGGATTGACCGTCGTTTTGCATACTCACCTCGAAACATTTTAATTCTTTTTATGCAATCCCTGGCTATGTAGTTGCCGTAAAGTTCGGATCTATCTTTACAATTCAATCTGTTACAGCTGCTCTTTATTTGCGCGGTTTGCTATGCTGGCGATGATGAAGATTCGTCTTGTGAGCTGTTTAATCCTTCTCTTCGCCATTCTGTTGCATGGGATGAGCTTTGCCGCACCTGTGCTAAACATAGAAGCTGATTTCCACGCGCGCAACGCCAACCCCTTTGTCGAAGTGCTACAAGTTGATGTAAATCAGCAACTTTCTCAAATCCAAAGCAACGAAAACTGGCAGCCATTCGACAGCATTGAGCCAATGCAATCCGGTAATGCACTGTGGTTACGTCTACAACTGAGCAATCTGGCCGATTTTGAACAAAAAATACAACTGGTGTTGGCCAATGCCAGCCTTAAACAGGCCGACTGGTATGTGGTGGATGAACGTGAACGTATTCGCCGCTCAGTAGCGATGGGGTCAGCGCAAATCAACCAGAGTGAATATCTGCAACACGGTCAACTGGTGATGCCATTATCTGTGCGAGCCAACGAAAATCTCAGCGTGTATCTGCGCGTGATTGATGATGGCAACCTGATTATTCCTCTCACCCTGCTGGGCGAGAGTGATTTCCAGCAACAATTATTTACCCGGCAGATGACCACGGCCGCCGTGCTGGCAGTGCTGGGTTCACTGGTGGTGTATTTCTTCTTTAGTTACCTGTTGATGCGCAGTCCTGCCCGCTTCTGGCTGGCGCTGGCTGGATTAAGTGGCTTATTGCTGCATCTGGCTGCAAACGGTGCGCTCGGACAATGGTGGCAGTTAACCCAGTATAATCATGCCTTGAGTATTGTATTGCTGGCCCTGACCCTGCTCACTCTGAGCAAGGTAAATCACACCGTACTGCAGCCCGTTCCCGTGTATTGGCGTTGGGTATCCTACAGCCTTGGTGGAGGATTATTAATCGCCAGTATCCTGCCAGCGCATCTGCAACTGGTCAGCAGCGCCGCCCTGACGTTTGCGATTTTATGGTTACAACTTGGCTTATGCATCGCCCTCAATCATGGCCCAAGGCGCACTCCCAATGCGCTGATGGCATTGGGATGGTTACTGATCGCAGGCATGGCCAGTTTTACCCTTGGCAGCTATCTGCTTGGTGTGTATCCGCAATTTGCCTGGCTATGGCTGACACCCGCCATTCTGGTCGGTGGTTTATTTTTCATTGCCATCGCACTGGCTGCCTACGAACAGGCCAGTCATATCCACAAATTACGTCAGCAGCAACAAATCATTGCTGATTTAAGCCAGTACCAGGAACGATTTCTGCAGGCCAGCGAAGGCATGTACACCTCGTCAGTGGAAGGTGAACTCATCAGTATCAATCCGGCCGCCGTACGCATATTCGGCTTTGATTCTGAGGCACAAATGCTCAAAGAAGTCCGCCATGTGCAGGAACTCTATGCCGATGCGACTGGCAGAGAACAGGTATTACATACCCTGCGGCATGACAAATTATTATTGGGTGCTGAAGTGCAGATCCGTCGTCGTGATGGCAGTACCAGTTGGGTGGCGTTAACCGCCCATTTAAAGTCGCAACGCAACAAAGACGTGATCGTCGGGTCTATTGTCGATATCAGTGAACGTAAATATGTCGGCACCAATATCGCGTATCTGCACAGCCATGATGGCCTGACCGGGTTACTGAACCGGCAATCATTGATGAACCGTCTCGAGCAGGCGTTTGATTACGCCCAGGATCATCATGCCGGACTGATGTTGCTATATCTGAATATTCATAATTTTAATGCGGTCAATCAGGCCTGCGGCGTTGAAGCCGGTGACAAACTACTACAACAGTTCAGTCAGTTGCTGCATGAAACCATTAATCCACGGGCCGTGCTGGCTCGCCTGAGTGCCGACCATTTTGCCATTATGCTGGAAGGTGATCTGGCAGATCGTGAAGAGCAGACGCGCCTGCGTCTGGCAGAACGCATCCAGGCATTTCGCTTTACCTGGCAAAACACGGTGTTTGATGTGCAGGTCAGCTTGGGCGCCGCGCAGTTTGATATCACTTTGCGCCACCCCTCAGAGCTACTGACCATGGCGGAAACCGCCTCCAGACAAGCTCGACAGAAGCGCCATTTTTATGCGCGCTTCACCGCCGAGTCCGGACATATCGAGCAAATTTTGCGTGATTATGATGCGGTGCAATGGGTACGGGATGCACTGGAACAGCAGCGCTTCGAGTTATATTTCCAGCCTATTCAGCCGCTCAAGGCTGGCCAAAGCGCCATCTGCTATGAACTGCTACTACGTCTGTTATCACCGCAGGGCGATATGGTCAGTCCGCGGCAATTTTTACCCGCCGCCGAGCGTCATCATATGGGGATGCAGATTGATCTGTGGGTAATTGGCCGTTACTTGCAATGGCTGGCGGAAAATCCACAGCATTATCAAATGCTTAATTTCTGTAGCATCAATATCAGCGCGCAAACCCTGGAAGACACAGGTTTTATGCGTGAATTACTCAATATGCTTGAGCAATATCAAATCGAAGGAAGCAAACTGTGTTTTGAGATCAGCGAAGGGGCCGCGCTCATCAATAAAGTCGCGCTGCGCCAATTTATGCAGCGTTTACAACGTCTGGGTTGCCGCTTTGCGCTGGACGATTTTGGCTCTGCCTTTGCTTCTCACCAATACCTGCAGCAATTGAAAGTGAATTATATCAAGCTGGATCAGGCACTGATTGAGCCGGTGTTAACCTCCGCAGTCAGCAGTATTACCGTATCAGCCATGTGTCAGATTGCCGCTGAACTACAGGTGCAAACCATTGCGGAAGGCGTAGAAAACAGCGATACCCTGGTGGCGCTGGCCAAGCTGGGGGTGGATTATGCACAGGGCTATGCCATTGCAACGCCACATCCGCTTAATCATGAGGCACTGGCGCAGATCTTCAGCTTATAAATCGATAAGGAATAAGACTATGGCGAACTGGCATCGTGCCACCGTACAGCAGAACCATGCCTGGAGTGACAACCTGTTCAGCCTGAAGGTAGATTATCCCCATGGGGATTTTATTGCCGGACAGTTCGTGCGTCTGGCGCTGGAGGTCAATGGCGAACGGGTACAACGAGCCTATTCATTAGTGAACCCACCTGGCGTTGATTACGCGGAAATCTATTTTACTTCAGTCGCAGACGGCAAATTATCACCGGCTCTGGCAGCGCTGCAGGCTGGCGATAGCGTCGACATTTCCTATCCTGCCAGCGGCTTTTTTACCCTCGAAGAAGTCCCGCAGGGTGAGGCTTTATGGTTGATTTCCACTGGCACCGGTATCGGGCCATTTTTATCCATGCTTGGCACCGATGCGCCATGGCAACGGTTTAACCAGATTGTGCTGGTGCACGGCGTGCGCTGGCAGCGGGATCTGGCCTATCAGTCACTGATTCAGCAGTTGCAGCAACAACATCCCAGGCAATTGGATTATGTACCTGTCGTCAGCCGCGAAAGCGTGCAAGGCGCGCTACAGGGCCATTTGACCCAACACCTGCAAAATGGCGCAATTCAGGCACAAACCGGAATCCTCATCAATCCACATTCGCAGGTCTTGTTGTGCGGTAATCCACAAATGATCAGCGAGTGTAAGACCTGGTTGTTAGAACAGGGGCTGGAAAAGAATTTACGCCGCAAACCGGGGCAAATCACCACCGAGCAATATTGGTAACGGACGGTTAGTCGCGTTGCAGCTGCCCTACATCCAGCATAGGTGCGGCATCCAGTTCCTCGGCATCCATCATTTTGGCAATGCGCTGTACGGCCGCCAGCATCTGACTTTGCTCCCACTCCTCCAGCGACTCAAAACGCTGTATGAAGTGTTGCTGCAATGGGGTAGGCGCACTTTGTACCAGTTGCTTGCCCGGTTCGGTCAGATATAACTCCACCCGACGTTTATCCTGATTGGAACGCTGACGAATAATCAATTGGCGGGCCTCGAGCCGGTCAAGAATACTGGTGACTGTTGCCGGGCTCAGATTAATGCTTTCGGCAATCTGACGCGCCAGAATGCCATCATTGGCTGCGATCTGCTGCATCACAATCAATTGAGGGCCGGTTAGTCCGGATTCGCGGTTTAATTTTTTTGAATACAAATCAATGGCGCGAATCACTCTGCGCAATGAAATCAATAATTCTTCGTATTTTTGCACGCCTGTTTCCGGCCAATTACTTTCAGCGCGAACCATATCAGACTGACCGCCAGAATCAATTTTCTGACATCAACGGCAAATAAATATCACTGATCAGCGCATGTTCCGGTGTGTCGGGATACAGATTTACCCGCTCAATCATCAGCGGAAAATCGGCCAGCGATTCGGCATTTTCGGCCAACCATTCTGCATATAAATACCGTGCTACGGCCTCTACGCCGGCCCAACTGCCCACGTGCCGGGTTTTAGCCCAGCGCATGGGCGGAATCTGGCGGGCATAAATGTTTAACTTAGGCGCCTCCATCGGCGCCGGCGTTTCCACGCCTATCAGCACGCGGTTTTGTTGCGGCTCAACACTGTGCGGGTCGGTAAGATACAGGTTAAACGTACGGCTGCTGTGCGGGGATAAACCGTTCGCTCGCCGCCACTGGATAAAAGGTTGCAGGGTTACCAGCAAGCTTTGCATCGGCCCGCAGTGTTCAATACAGGCAAGTTGCAACGTTGGGGTGGTAACAATATCAACCTGAGGTTGCATAGATTGCTCCTGATGGACAATGGGTTGAGGCCAATGAGGTTGAATACGGAATTGACTGGGTGAACGGCCGGTATACTCGCGAAAGGCGCGGCTGAACGCTTCTGCGGACTGAAAACCACAATCCAGCGCAATATCCAGAATCCCGGTATGCGGCTCCCGAATCAGTCGATGAGCAGCCTGATCCAGTCGCCAGCGTCGCATATAGGCATGTAACGGCCATCCCGTGGCAGCACGAAATAACCGGTGTAAATGATACGCCGAACACCCCACCGCCTGACTCAACCCATACAGATCGATCGTTTGCTGCGGATTATCACTCAGCCATTTGAGGGTACGGGTAACTGCCGGATGCATCACATTCTCCTTTTTTTGCGATTATGCCGCGATTTCCCGCTTAACCCATGACCATTCTTGCGTTTTATCTTTATGTACAGCTTTACTGACAAATTCTGGCTGGCCTTTATTTCATATTTTGCTAAATTAGATGAAACTAAAATTAAAGCCCGCTACTCTAAACAGCAAATTCACTGTGGAGAATATCATGATCAAAGTCTGTCCCCACTGTCAGCAAAAAAACCGCATTCCGGCAAAGTTTCTGGCTAGTCAGGGAAAATGTGGTCAGTGCAAACAGGTGATGCCTGCCAGCGATACACCACTGGATGTGAATGCCACAGATTTTGACGACATTATCCAGCAGGCGAGTGTGCCGGTGCTGGTAGATTTTTGGGCCAGCTGGTGTGGCCCGTGTCAGGCCGCCGCCCCGGAAGTAGCCAAACTGGCTAAAAGTAACGCCGGCAAAGCATTAGTTCTCAAAGTTAACACCGAACAACAGCAGGCACTGGCCGCCCGCTACGGTGTACGTAGCATTCCATTTTTTGCCGTCTTTAAAAACGGACAGATACACTGGCAACAGGCCGGGTTAATGAGCGCAGCCCAACTGAATCAGGCATTGCACAGCTAACGCCAGACAAGCGTAACAAGGAGACAGACAATGCAAAGCGCATTTCACGTAGAAGCCTTTTTGGATAACGACAGCGAAACCTTTAGCTATGTCGTCAGTGATAATCAGTCGGGCGAGGCGCTTATCATAGACCCGGTGCTGGACTTCGATCCTAAGTCTGGCCGCACCCGTACCGACAGCGCTGAACGCATTCTTGCTTATGTGGGTGGCAAACATCTGGCGGTAAAATGGATATTAGAAACTCACGCCCATGCCGACCACCTGTCCGCCGCGCCCTTTCTGCGCGACAAACTCGGGGCAGGTATTGCTATTGGCGAACACATCACTGATGTACAAAGCATCTTTAAGCAGGTGTTCAACCTGGAAAAAGAATTTCTGCCCAACGGTGAGCAGTTTGATCGCTTATTTGCCCATGGCGACACGCTGCAAGTCGGCAATCTGCATATTCAGGTGCTGCATACACCCGGACATACCCCGGCTTGTGTCAGTTATCTGATTAATGGGTCGGCATTGTTTGTTGGCGACACCCTGTTTATGCCTGATGTGGGTACCGCGCGCTGCGATTTCCCCGGAGGCAGTGCGCACACCCTGTATCAGTCCATCCGCAAGCTACTGGCTCTGCCGGGCGAAACCGCTATGTATGTGTGCCACGATTACCCGCCCCAAGGGCGCAAGCACGAATCGCGCACCAGTGTGGCGGCGCAGCATCAACATAATATTCACGTGCACAATGGCGTCAGTGAAAATGCATTTGTCAGTATGCGTGAAGCCCGCGACGCCACATTGTCTATGCCCCGGCTGATACTACCGGCCATCCAGGTCAATATTCGCGCCGGTCAACTGCCGCCAGCTGAAGACAATGGCACGGTATACCTGAAATTACCGATCAATGCGCTGTAATCTGTCATGCTGATTAATGCCATTATCGGCGCCCTGATTATTGGCCTGTGCCTGAGTATTTTTGGCTCTGGCGGCTCAATTCTGACTATTCCGGTACTGTTATATCTGGTGGGTATGCAACCGGAACTGGCTATCGCATCGTCGCTATTGATTGTCGGCATCATCAGCTTATTTAACGGTAGCCTGCTAATTCGCCATCGGCAGGTGTCCTGGCCGCATGTGCTGCTGTTCGGCTTTCCCGGCATGGTAGGCACCTACCTGGGTGCCTGGCTGGCACTTCAGATAGACAGCCGCGTCCAGCTGGCGGTGTTTACCGTACTCATGCTGTTATCTGCGATATTAATGTGGCGCAGCAAACCCAAACCGACGCAGCAACCGGTACAACACCTAAAACTCATGCTGGATGGTATCGTGGTCGGCGTCGTCACCGGTTTTGTTGGGGTGGGCGGTGGTTTCCTGATCGTACCCGCACTGGTATTGATGGGCGGTTTACCGCTAAGCATTGCGGTGGGCAGTAGCCTGCTGATTATTAGTATCAATGCGGCCAGTGGTTTTTATAAATATTATTCCGTGATGGCTGCCGCCGGCGTGCAATTTGACTGGCAGATTATTGCGATAATGGCCGGCGGGGGGGTTGTTGGCGGTTTGGCTGGTCGCTATATCAATCAATTTATCAATAAAGACAAGTTACAAAAGGCCTTTGCCATCTTTTTAGTCATGATGGCAGGCGTGGTTCTGGTTAAATCGGTACTTTGAGGAGAAGAACATTATGAAAACAGCACAACAACTGGTGGGTGAAGTTAAACCGACCATCAATGAAGTGAGCATCGAACAACTGCAACAGGCTTTAAACGACCATCACACGATTTTAATCGATGTGCGTGAGCAAAATGAATTCGCCAATGGCCATATCGATCGGGCAGTGAACTACCCTAGGGGTGTGCTGGAATTTCGCATCCACCAGCACCCATCCGTCACCCAGTTATGTGATACCGAACAGGCGCTGCAGGAGCTGGCAAACAAACCTGTCTATTTGATTTGCCAGTCTGGCGGACGCTCAGCGTTAAGCGCCGAAGCACTGACCCGCATGGGTTTCAATCAGGTGAAATCTGTCGCAGGCGGTATGCAGGCCTGGACAACTGCCGGCCTGCCAGTCACTCAATAAGCCTAACGGCGGAACTGATCCAACTGGCTGTCTACCTTAGCGGCCAGTTCGGTCATCTGCAGCGTATGCTTGGCCATATCACTAATGGTGTGCATATTCTGCCCGGAGTGTTCACTGATTTTGTGCATATTCTGGTTAATCTCACGAATACTCACCGATTGTTGCTCGGTAGCAACCGCAATCTGATTGGTAATATCCAGAATCTCGGCAAAACGCTGCTTATTGCTGGCCAGAATCTCTTCTGCCTGTTGAATCGACTCAGAGGTTTGTCTTGAGCCCAGCACAATCTGATTGATTTCGTCGGTCACTGAGCCAGCAGACTGGCGCAATTGCTCGATAATTTGCTGAATTTCTTTGGTCGACTCGGCAGTTTTGCCGGCCAATGAACGCACTTCGTCGGCTACCACCGAGAAACCCCGCCCCTGCTCACCGGCACGCGCTGCTTCAATGGCTGCATTGAGTGCCAAAAGGTTAGTTTGATCAGAGATCGACTGAATCACCTCCAGCACACCGGCGATGGTTTGGGTATTATTGTTGAGTGTCTCAATTACCTGCGCCACATCATCAATTTTATTACTCAGCCCATGAATATCCTGACGGGAACGCGCCACCACCCCAGCAATTTGTGCGCGGTTATCTTCAACCTCGCGTGCGGTATTCGTCGCATGTGAGGCATTCGAGGCAATCTCACTGACCGCAGCATTGATTTGGGCCATCGCGGCAGACATATGGGTGGTGTTGGTGTCTGTCTCATGGGAACTATGCATACTTTGCTCTGCCTGGCGACGCAGCTCAGTAGCCAATCCCCGAAGTTGCGCAGCTTCAGCAGAAATCGAGTCAAACACCTGCTGCAACTTGGCCGCAAACGCATTATATCCGCGCGCCATGGCAACTACTTCGCGCTCGCCTTCTTCCGGCAAGCGGTAGTTTAAATCTGCCTCACCCATACCCAAACGCTTGAACATGCGCGCCTGACGGTGCAGCGGACGGGTCAGCGTGCCGGCCAGATACCACCCCAATAACGCAGTGACGGCCGTTGCCAGCAAGGTCCAAATCACACTCTCCCACACCATACGGCTCACGCCGGCAAAGACTTCACTACGCGGCACCTGTGCGACTACATACCATTGCATGCTGGGAATGTAGCTGGCCGCAACAATCCAATCTTGCCCATCGAGACTGGCTTCACTGACTGCAAACGTACTTTGCTGTAATAACGCGGAGGCTGCGGCATTGCCGAATTGGCTGGCCAGCGTGGCAGTGCCCAACAGGTTGGTATCATTGTGGATTTGAATTACGCCCTGACTGTCTGCCAGAAACACGAAGCCGCTCTGCTCCAGAGTAAAGCTTTGTAAAAAGGTAATCACGGACTCAAAGGATTTGGCCGTACCAGACAAACCACGCCCGCTGACCTGCTGATAGTTAACAAACAGGTCTGTTTTACCATCCGGGTATCGGTAGGTACTGACCATGTCCGCCAGCCCACTGCGTTTGTAAGCGTAAAACCAACCATCTCTGTTATCGTCCTGCAAGGTGCGCAAAAAGCCATCCTGATTCCAATATTTGGCGGATTGTCGGTCGGCAAACGAAGCAGCGCTAAGGCCATTTTGCGTAGCAATTTGTTTAAGCTTAGCCACCAGCAAACGCTCACCCTCTACGGACTGGCCACGCTGATTCCAGTCAAGAATCATGGGATCGGTGGCAATTTGCCGGGCGATAGTTTGCATCTGACTGATTTCTTTATCGATCTCTACCGCAATGCGTTGCACAACATTGGGTAGCTCTTTTTCCAGTACCCGCTGTTCTACACTGCTGCTCACCCGCAACAGATTAATCGACGCGACCAAAGCCGCTGCTATCAGTACAGACGCAATCAGGCTAAAGGCAATTTTTTGTTTGATAGACAGGTTTTTCATACAACTACTACGCGTTCTTTCCGTGACACCCTCGCCAGTTAAACGGCGAAAAGTGCGAAATCATGAGAGTTTTTTGCTCAATGCAAATAAGCAAGCCAGCTTATCACATACAAATTGTGTTGCGGCTATCGACTGAGATTAATCACTCGAGGTTGCATAAAAGTGACACTGCGACTGGCAGCAACAGCATTGCACCCAGTGGATAGCTGTGAAATTATCCGACCAGACTCATTAAACAGGCCAGATCTATGTCACAACCCAACCGCGTAACGCTGGATATTCAGGGGCACATTGCCCATGTACGGCTGAATCGTCCGGACAAGCACAATGGGTTGGATATGCCGATGTTCCGCCAGCTGATTCAAACCGCCAGAAAAATCGAAAAAAGCCGCGATATCCGCTGCGTGATTTTAGCCGGTGAAGGCGCGTCTTTTTGCGCCGGGTTAGATTTTTCAGCCATCGCCAAACAACCCTCTATGGCGGCACGGTTATTTTTAAAATGGCCGTGGCAAAAAACCAATATGGCGCAGGAAGTCGCCCATTGCTGGCGACGATTATCCGTTCCGGTAATCAGTGTCATTCATGGCAACTGTTTCGGTGGCGGGATGCAACTGATTCTGGCCAGCGACATCCGCATTGCCCATCCGGATACCCGCTTGTCGATTATGGAAATTAAATGGGGACTGATCCCGGATATGAGCGGCACCATCCATCTGGCGCGCCTGACTCGTGAAGATATCGCCAAAGAACTGACCATGACCGGCCGTTTATTTAGCGCCAGCGAAGGCGCTGAATATGGCCTTATAAGCCACGTCAGCAGCGAACCCATGGCCCACGCAGAAGCGTTAGCGGCAGAAATCTGTGCCAAGTCGCCCACTGCCATCGCTGCGACCAAGTCGCTGTTTGATAAAACCTGGCAAGTGGGAAGCTGGCGCGCATTATTCTGGGAACGCTGGACGCAAGCCAGACTGCTTGGCCGTAAAAACCAGCGTATCGCGATGCAAAACGGACTAGCTAAAGACAAGCCCGCGAAACCCTTTTTACCGCGAAACTGAATCCGGAGTAGTGATTGTGTTATTAATCAGGACGATTGGTATTGCCCTTATCTGGGTATGGATGACTGGCACATTACGCGCCGAAACGGTTGAAACCATTACATTGCCCCATGCCAGCTTCGAACAGGACTTAGCATTCAGCGTGCATTTACCCGATGGTTACATGGACAATCCGGATAAGCGTTACGTGCTGTATTTCGATTTTGATCCCAAAGCGCAGCGTTACCTAGGGGGTATACATCATTGGCTGAGTTTCAACGGCGAGTGGCCGTGGCTGCAAAGCATTATTGTTACACCGGCACCCGGCAATATGATCGGCACCTTATTCGATGAATCTGGCAACACCACGCCCATCATTGATTTTATTGGCGATAACCTAGTCCCGGAATTGGAAAAACGCTACCGCCTGAATGCATTTCGCATTTTTAGTGGCTTTCGGGTCAATGGCACCCTGGTACTCTCTGCGCTACTGCACCGTCCGGAGATTTTCGACGCCTATATCGCCGTTAATCCCGAGGTAAAAGATAATCTGGCCGGGGTAAGCCAGCACGTAAAAACCCATTTGCCCAAACTCGATGGCAATCCGCGATTTTTATACCTGAGCACCGGCGAAAATATTAAGGTCGACCATCAGTTCGCCGAATTGCGCCAATTGATTAGCGATGTAGAACAATACGCGCCCTCCTCCTTGACGTTACATGGCCAGACATTCAGCGATACCAATGCCATGGCACTGCCACTGTTATCTGTGATCCGCGCGATTGAACTGATGTTCGATGATATCCATAGTGGCTTATCCCCCACGTCAGATATTTCCCAACAGGGTGTATCGGCGATTAAAGCCCATTATCAGTTTATTTCAGAAAAGAAGTACGGGTTTCCGGTATCGCCACAGGACTCGATCATTGCACTGGCTAACTATGAGTTAAAGAATAATCCGCAAAAGGGATTAGCCATTCTCAAACAAAATACCCGGGATTATCCGCAAGATGCTTACGCACACCACGCACTGGCGCAGGCTTATATGCAATTGGGTCAGTATCAGGACGCGGTTAACGCACAAACCACAGCGGCGCAACTGGCCGAGACTATGCTGACCTGGCACAGCAAGCGTATGAAACGATTTTTAGCGGAATACCAACAGAAACTCGTTGAAAATAACATCGAACGCTAAAGCCAGCGGCAGCCGCGTCCCTGAAAAAAGGGGCTGCCGCCGTTTCGGTGTTGTGATAATGACGTGACGCTTTACTTGCTGTGGTCACATCAACTTTCGCCCCTGAACACTTCAATATTTCCGCAGCAAAGCGCAACTCTGTATACTCCGCCCATTCACATTGCCGGATTGGGCACTCCATGCTTTTAAATGACGTTTTCCGCCGCTTGCGCTTCGCATTAAGTCTCGACAACAGTGCCACCATCGCCATCTTTAAGCTGGTTGATTACGACCTCGAAGAAGAATACCTGATGAGTATGATGCGCCGCGAAGATGAGCCGGGCTTTTTGCCCTGCCGCGACAAAATACTGAGCTTGTTTCTGGATGGGTTAATTATCAAAAAACGCGGTAAACAGGAAGGCGCAGCACCTGCCCAAATGAAAGCAGGCGAGCGACTCACTAACAACGACATACTGCGCAAAATCAAAATCGCCATGACATACCAACAAGACGATATGCTGAACATCTTGCGCGCCGCTGGTTTCCCGGTCGGCAAAAGCGAACTCACTGCATTATTCAGAAAGTCAGACCACCGCAGTTACCGCCCATGTGGCGATCAACTCCTGCGCAATTTCCTGCAAGGGATGGTGAAAGTTCATCGACCTAACGTGCAATAAACGGAACAGACTGAGCGCAGGGCTTGGCGGATTTTTTCGCTAAGCCTGTTTTATGGGATGCTCCGCCTTTCCAAAATACCGCAGCTTAGGCGGCTATGAGTCACATCGAATGCCCAGCTGCTGCATTTAAAACGGCCCTAACGAGCGGATTCGGTGCTGTAGATATTGGCGTTTTGCTGCACCAACTTGCTGAATAGCAGGTAGCCGCCCCGTACATCAAAACCATTGGTAGTGGCGTTGAACAGGGTGCTGACATCGTCGTTGTCTTGGTTGTAGTGATAGAACTGATAATCGGGATAGCCACTTTGCCAATACCAGTGTTTACCCTGCTTGATCAGATTGAGTTGGCGACCATCAGTAAAATGGGCGGTTCTGAGTACTGGATCTGCGACAAGCTGTGGTTGTGCTCCGACGTACAAATTGCCCTGCTGATCGAGCCAAAGGCTGTCATCCGGATGGCTGCTGAAGCGCGCGAATTGCCAGGTATGCGGCGCTTTTTGCAGGGCTTTTTCCTGCAAATCATAAAAATATAGCTGCCAGTTGGTTTGGGTTTTCAAACTGAATGCCAGGGTGTGCGCATCTTTAAATGACAAGCCGCGGATTTCCGCCTCAGGTAAGTCGAGCACCTGTGTTGCGCCATTACCGGTATCAATCAGATGGATCTGATTCAGCGTCAGTCCCGCCAGTTGCCTATCATCGGGCGACCAAACTAAATCAATATAGTGGCGACTATCGCTGAAGTGCGTGAGCTTACGTGGCGTGGCTGCCGCTGAGTCGGCCAACCAGATTTCTTCATTGCCCGAGCGCTGACTCACAAACGCAATGCGCTCACTTTGCGGTGCAAAATGCGCCAGCCTGTCATCGGTGCTACTGGTGAATACCGCTGCACTAATGGCATCATTCAGCGAATACAGCTGGCTGTTGTAATAGTTCTGGCCACCAGTAAACAAGTAGTCGCGGCCGTTGGAATGACGTTGCGGCCACGACAGGATCAACGGGCCACTAAACAGGGTATTGGTCTTGTCACCGTCGAGGCTGAACTCGCTGAGCTGATAGGTCGGATGCTCTCCGGTCACCACCACATGTTCGCCATCCTGGCTCCAAATCCCACAGCACACATATGCATTTTGTTTGAACAGCAGGGTCAGAATGTTGCTGTTCAGATCGAGCTGATAAAAGCCCTCCCATTGCTGTTGGTCGGGCGAGGAGATGAGTAGCTTATTTTCAACGGGGTGCAGGTCGAACTGACTGTTGCCAGCCAACACCGCCTGCGGTTGATTCAGCCGTTCCACTTGCTGGCTATTCAGATTCAGCCGGTAGAGCAAATAAGGTGCGCCATCGCCATTGGTGGCGGTAAATACTAACTCTGCCGGTTTATGGGTATAGCTGATAATGCCGTAACTCCCCGCCGGGCATTGATGAATCAGCTGTGGCTCACTTAACTGCATGCCATCCAAATCACGCACATAATATTCGCAGCGACTGGGCGAGGCGGCCAGATAGACGATTTGCCTGCCGTCGTCGCGCCATTTAGCTGGCCCAACACCCAGATCTTCACCATGGGAAATCTCAATTAACTGCTGGTCCGACACACGTTTGAGAAATTGCCGTACCTTGCCCTCGTGATGGATGGTGTAAAGCAATCTGTCACCGCTGGGCGAGAGTTGTGGGAATGAGGCAGTTCCCTTGTCGCTGGTCAGGGCTTTCACGCTGGTGAATGTCTGGCGGTTTTCGGTGGGCAAAAATTGCCATAGCAATGCCACAATCAATACTGGCAATAGCATTAACATTGCCGTGATATTACGTTTCTGTTGTGTGGGAAGGTCGGGTTCTGGTTCGGTTGCCGGCATAGTAACAGATTCTTCAATCCGTTCCGCCCGGGCGATAAAGCTGTAGCCTTTCTTGGGCAGGGTGGCGATAAATTCCGGCTGACGTGGATCGTCGCCCAGCGCCTTGCGCAGTTTGGTCACTAGCCGACTGATAGCATTGTCGGTTACCACCCGACCTTGCCAGACCTGATCAATCAGTTCGTCTTTACTGACGGTACGATTGGGCTGGGTACAGAAGTATGCCAGCAGCTCGGCGGCCATCGGTTCCAACGCTATGGTTTCACCATCACACCACAGCTTTTGCCGTGCCGGGCAAAATTCAAACCGGCCAATCCGCCACATTTCTGGTTTTCCACCTCATTGATTTGCAAAGCAAAATAGCATTATTGCAGGTGCCGGTCATCAAAAGTCACGAAAAATCACCGTACCATCATGTGTTTCCGCCTCGTGTTTTTTAGGCTGTGCGGCAATCCCAAAACATGCAGGAATAACTGAATGAAACACCTAGTCCACACTGCCCTTTTACTGATGCTGCTGTACCCGATCCTCAGCCCGGCACAAACCCAGGAAGCGACCTTTGCAGTGCCTACGCTGATCCAAACAGCCGATTTATCTACAGAAAGTGCAATCGCCCCCTTGATGAAATCACCTGCCTTATGGCAACAACTGGCTGAACTCCATCAGACATTAGATCAGCAAACCTCAAACGAGCAGCCCCGACTGTTTGATCAACTTGCGTTGTTGTCATTTGCCGGGCAGCACGAGGCGGTGCTCGCCGCCTATCAGCAGGCCAAGCGTGCCGAGGATTTTTATCCTTATGTGCTATACAGCCAGGCCGCCGCCAAGCATCCGCCGCAGTCTGACGGTTGGCCCAATGCCATTCAGCAGCAAATTGAAGCGGTTTTGCGTCAGGCGGATGACGAAACATTTGTACAACTGAGTCAGTACCTGGGCTGGTCGGTGCCAAGAGCGGAGCAGTATTTGCGCAATGTATGGCAGCAGGTTCAGTCACAGCAAAGGGTCAATCGCCAACAAGCACTAGCCATTTTAAGCAACGCCCAATTGCTGGAAGTGTTGTATCAGGTGATCCCCTTGAGTCAGCAGCAAATCAAACAAGAACAGTCACGTCGCTTCGAGATCCAGCCCAGAGTGATGATAAAAGATGGCGACATCGAACTGACAGCGACGATTGTGCGCCCTAAAAGCGCTCAGAAGCCGCGCCCCACGGCATTACAGTTCACCATTTATGCTGATGAAAAAGCCCATATCCTGACTGCAATGCATGCTGCCGCGCATGGTTACGTGGGGGTGGTTGCCAATTCACGCGGCAAACGCGGTAGCAAAAATCCGATTGTGCCCTGGGAGCACGAAGGCGAGGATGCCGTGCGGGTAATTAACTGGGTTGCACGTCAGCCGTTCAGCGATGGTCGGGTGGCCATGTACGGCGGCAGCTATAACGGTTTTACTCAATGGGCCGCTGCCAAACATGTGCCCGAGGCGCTGAAAACTATCGTGCCTTACGCCG
This sequence comes from Bowmanella sp. JS7-9, assembly GCF_004329715.1. Classification (GTDB taxonomy): domain Bacteria; phylum Pseudomonadota; class Gammaproteobacteria; order Enterobacterales; family Alteromonadaceae; genus Pseudobowmanella; species Pseudobowmanella zhangzhouensis. Next base: position 80,484 of record NZ_JXSY01000011.1, on the reverse strand, counting down.
CGGCCAGCCTGATAACCGGCTTGCCGCTGGAAAATAACATAGTGCTGACCAGCAATTATGAGTGGGCCTGGCACGTGACCAACAACGACACCATGGATCACAGTGTCTATCAGGGCTGGCAAGCGTCGGAAAACTTTAAGCAGAAGTTTTATCAGTCAGGCCTTGCCATCCGCGATATTGAGCAAACCGACGGCAAGCCCAATCCGTGGTTTCAGAAGTGGCTGCAACATCCTGGATTCGATACCTATTACCAGGCCATGCAACCCTATAAAAGCGATTATGCGCGCATCAACATACCAGTTCTGAGCATCACCGGCTATTTCGACGGCGGGCAGATTTCGGCGCTTGATTACCTGCAACAACATGAGCTGTTTAACCACAATTCGCAGCACTATCTGCTGATTGGCCCCTACACCCATGGCACAGCACAAGGCCGACCCTATGAATTCTTCAGCAATTACCAACTGGATCCGGTCGCACTGGAAAAAGACACCGAAGAGCTCACCTTTGCATGGTTTGATCATGTATTGGCCGGCGCACCAATGCCTGCTCTGCTCAAGGACAAAATCAATTACCAGTTGATGGGCGCTAATAGCTGGGTATCAGTGCCGTCATTTACCGCACTGAATCAGCAGGGGCAGAACTTTTATTTGCGCCAGGAGCAAACGAGCGGAGCGCTAATTCTGGCCACCACGCCAGCCGAAACGCAGCAATCATTTACCATCAGCGTGGATATGGCCGATCGCAGCGAACAGCGTAACCTGCGGCATTACCCGCAAATCCTCAGTGAATTACCGGACGAAAAGGGCCTGGTTTTTACCACCGACGCATTTGAGCAGCCAATGCAATTTGCCGGCAGCGTAACCGGGTATTTCTCACTGGCGTTAAATAAACGCGATGTGGATATTGGCTATAACCTTTATGAACTGACGGCAGAAGGCGAGTATTTTCATCTGATCAACTACATCAGCCGCGCCAGCTATGCTGCCGACATGGCTACAAGAACGCTGCTGATACCAGGGCAGAAAGCCCGCATCCCAATGACCAATACCCGTATGAGTGCCCGCTTGCTGGGCAAAGGCAGCAAACTGGTGATGGTACTGAACGTCAATAAAAACGCCGATGCGCAGGTTAATTTGGGTAGTGGCAAGCCGGTGGCCGACGAATCGGCAGCGGATGCCGGTGAGCCGCTAAAAATTAGCTGGTTTAGTGACTCGCTGATCCATCTGCCGCTAATTCCTTGGGTGGCACCTGAATAAATCATCGTTGAAATCAGGCGGGGTGACGGCGTTTAAGGCCCACTATTAATTTATTTCTGAGCAGAAATACGATATTCCCGCTCCTGCGCGAGACTTAATCTTCGCGCAGGCTAATATGCAGTTAGGTCAGTTTCAGGATGCGGTTAACGCACAAACCACAGCAGCTCATATGGCCGAGAATATGCAGACCGGGCACAACATGCGTATGAAACGATTTTTAGCAGAATTCCAAAACACTTTAGACAAAGCGGTATCGAAAAACTCTGGCCCCTTGATCTCTTAAAATTAGAACGAAGACAAAGTTGCCCTGCATCCCTTGTCAAAAGAGGGCTATTTTGCCTTATTAGATTTAATTAAAACGAAGACAATTCTAACCAACTAAATTTAAACAATTTTTAAATTAGATGAATACAAAATCTTTTAGCGAGATTTCGTTTCAGTATCCCCAGGTTTATATGTTGCTGCTAGCTCTTCATCGCTGACATCAAAGAGATGTCTCGCTGCACGTGATGATGACGCAATATGTGCAAACAACACTTCGAATTGCATTTCATTCCAACTTGCGTCTAAACGCTCAATCAACGCGTCTTCACCGCACTTGTATACATCAGGTATATTGAGAATAAAGACTTTATCTAAAAATCGTTCCCCCGTGTGCTGCTGAATTCGCTTGACGTGTTCATCTTCCATCACAAAAATAATGTCAGCGTCTTCGAGCATTGCCTCAGTACACAGCGTTGTTTTGTGTCGATTGCACTCCTTTTCACTCAGCCCAGCTGAGCAATAAATATGACTAGCGTCTTTCGTTCGAAAATGCAGTTCTGCTGTTTTGCTACGATTCAAATTTGATGTACATAGAATCAATACTTTCATATTTTTTCCTTAGTTAGCTAATGTCATGGACTGCGGCTAGATTGAGCAGTAATTGTGTTTCATCAAACAGTGAATTCAGCACTTCATTACTGATGCAGGACGGTAGCATCAGATGCAATGTCGGTATGTGTGTAGTTTTGCATATCTCTACGTACAAGACTTCCACACTTCCGTTACCGGCCAGAAACGACAGGGTTGTCAGCAATCGGTGCAGAATGAAAATGAATTTCTCATCAATGTTCAGCGGTTCGTAAAAAATCACATTCGGGCAGAGTCGCATGAGGCGATGTTCGAGAACTGAAGCGCTGGTCATCATGCTCTCCTGTTTGTAATACACAGGAGCTTCAGCTCCACCAGCAATGCCTTGGTTTTCGGCAATAAATGCAACCGCTCTCTTAGATGAGCACGGTCCTTCACTACTCGCCCTAAAGCGGATAATGATTTGGGGTACGGTGGCTTAAGTGCTGAAATTGCTTCAAATAGACGAGAATCTTCTTTAATCCAATCAAGCTTTGGGGTTTGAGGTGGGAGTTTCTCGGGCAACACCAACTCTAACGCCGCCTTATCATTGCGGTAAAGACAGAAAAACGCATTGGTACAATATGCTTTAATATCTTTTCTGACCCAGTCCGGATGTGCTAAACGTGCAGCAGTAATGGTTTCTTTAGCTGCTGCAACTTTCTGGAATTTCGCGAGCGTTTTTCGCCAACTCACCAGCTCTGGCGTGTTGGAAATAACTTGTTCAACATAACCAACACCGACTCCCAGGTTATTGGCGATCACTTTTCGATGCAGTCCAAGCTGCGCTTGAAACACGACCAAATCACGAGTTTTATGGCTATTTGCCAAGCTATTCGTCCGGTGCTGTAGTTTATTCAACTCTGCGATTCGTCTGACATAGCAACGACTCTTACCTGTCTGTTTTGCTATTGCGTTTAGACTCAAGCCATTAACCACCCCCTGTTTTATCAACTCGTCGGCAGATGATGTTTCTTCTATCGGTAATGACAACTGCTCAATTGCCGTAGGAACATTGAAGTAACAGGCCGCATCCCCAGAAAACAACCAATATCCCACCAGCAAGTGTTGCAGTGGGTGCCTCGGTGAATGGGTTTTCTTTCGCAGCAGCGGCCCAACAAAATCAAAAGTCAGTAACGCTTCTGCACCTCTGGGTAATCTAATATCCGCATAAAAATCTCTCAAGGCATCGATAAGCTGCCTCAACCTCAGATGCCCCCGCTTGGTAATGAATCCTTTTCTATCCAGTACATTGAGATAACTGTGTTGGCTGCATACGGCATCAGAATGATCAAGAGCACCATCAAGGACCTCAAAACAGAAAGCCGAGAAATGCGCCTCTTTCGTTAAGCACTCCTGAAGTACCGCTACAACTCGTGGAAGACATATTTGCTTATCAAGTGCGCCATCACCACTAGCAATTGAAGCCAATAAGCATTGATGGAGCGGACAGGCTACAACGCCGGGAATTTGATATCGAATATCAAAATAACTAAAACCAAGTGTTTGTCGCTGCGCTTTAGCACATAGAGGACAATACCGATGCTCTAGAGCAATACCTATAGCCGCTTGCGGAATATGGGCCGCAAGTACTGGAGAACCGGAACGGCACATTACACGCCGAAGCTGCCCTTTAGTATCATGTTCAAAGAAGCGAAATAATGCGTACAATGTATGTTGCACCAATAATGTTTCTTCATCGATACCGCTTGATTGGGTAATACCGTGCAAATGGTTGGGTAAATAAGGATGCAACCTGATATCAAAGACATTTAGTAATGCTTGGTAAGTATTGCGAACATGTCCCACGCCACAGCGCAAGTGGCAGCGAGAGACCCAACTAAATACTGTCTCATGAGCCGTGATCTGAACGATGTTCATGCAAGAAAGCCAGCTCAGGTAGGGCGCTTCTAAGCCAAAACAGACAAGCAAGCCAATAAAGCGGATGACGAAGCCCTTTACCTTGAGAATATCCTGATAACGTCAACCACAAGATATTAGGCTGACGTCCATTGCCTCTTGCGAAACGAGTAAACAGACCCGCCAAGCAGTCTTGTCCCAAGTCCTCCTTCATACATTCAAAGAAACCACCAAACCGCACTCGGTGAGTGTGTTTAATCACACGCTCTAGGCCCAAATAGGACTTCATACAGTGAGCGACATTTCGAGCCCATTCGGGGTTCGATTGAAGCTGACGACTCATACGATAAATAAAAGACTGCCAATCATGTTGCCAGTTAGCTTCGAGGACGAGCGCCTGGGATTTGTGAAGGTAATGATGAGGGAGTTTAAATGCTAAATAGCGCAATTCATCGTGACTGTGCAGAGGCGTACCGTGTTCTTCACAGATAAGCGCCCCAGGTAATTGATGGGTGGCTCGCCAGTAACTAACCCCAAATTTTGCTTTGTGTATCTGCATGCAATTTGGGCAGTACTTCCAGCGCCGATCTACCTGAAAAGGGTTTTCTTCAGTGTTTGGCCGATGACTCGCCTCTTTGAGCTCATGCGGGGCCATGCTGCCAGGCAATGACAATAACCACGGCGCAAATGGGGTATGATTAAGGCGTAAGGCAAACTGCTTGTCAGGCTCTGGCGTAATAATATCCAGGGTCTCACGCATGAGATGATTAAGTGGTACTTGCGAGCGAAACCATTGATAGGGTAATCCGTTATGGGAAAAAAATCGCTTGTCACTCATCACACCCTGCCCCATTCGAATGCGATAGCGAATGAGACCGCTGTAGATGTGTTCATCTGGGTAAAGCGATAACCACTTCATGTTGCTTTATGCTCGATAGTCTGTGGACCTAACACCGCCTGACTTTTTTCAACCAGCTTATTCTTGATATCCAGTAACTTGTTACGCTGCTGGCTATTAAGCTCGACAGCATTAAACGAACTATCGATGTCTTTAATCACATCGCTGGCGGCTTCGCCCTTCACATCAACTTTTTCAGCAAATTGTTTTAAATGCTTCAGCGCCAACGCATTGTTATCTTCCGCTAAGTACTGCTGCACCGTCAGTAAATCAGCATAGCCCCCTCTGCGATTATGATTGATATTGCGCGTGGCGGTACTCAACAGCGGAAAGCGTTCTCGACACGCTTGTTTAATCAGCGTAACCGACATTTTCTCTTTGCCTGTACGTATGGCTTTGATAAGCGTCGCTTCCCAAAGCCCTAATACAAACGCCGGAACCGCTGCGGTTAAGTGCAATAAGGCTGCGTCAATCTTGTAATCTCGCGCAATCGGATGGGCCAGCGGCTGAAAGTCATAAAGCATCGTCAACAACCGCTCCCACGTCTTAGGCTCATTCAACCGATTTAACTCAAACGGTTTGCCTAGGCGGCGCTTATGCCGAGCGTTATCAAACATCATCAGCGTATCTGGTGTGCCGATTTTGATAGTGGGAATGAAAAGCTGATTAGCAAGCTCATCGAAAAGCTGAAGCATTTCGTTGCGGTAGCGCAGTGACGCGACTTTCATGTTCTGAAATTCATCAATCACCAATAAACCGACATGATGGCGATTACACGCTGTGATAAGCACTTCCATCATTACATCGAGCTTAATGTGGTCACCATTCTTCTTTTTGATCACGTCTCGATAACGCGGGTCCCCATAAGATGTTGCAGTCAGTACCCGATCTAACTCGGTAAGTAGGCGCGAAATTAACCCTCCCCGCGACGCGTTGTGGGGCATATCCACTTTTAAGTAAACGACTTGCGGCTCATCAAAGTCAGCGGCAGTATGTTCGATGACCTGTGGAAAGAGGTTGAACAGTAAGTGTTCGGTCATCGTCGACTTGCCATTGCCGGAAAAGCCCGTCAAAAATAACGCTTCTGCCACAGTCGGTGCCAAAGCATCCGCTAGCAATGGTTGATTAACATCTTTTTGCTCAACGTTCGGATCGGCGATGTCATAACTCCAGGCGACGACCTCCGCCCGCACTGGGTTGCGATGCACATAGCCATGCCGAATCATGGAATACATGTCGTAGTACAAGTCTAAATGCTGCTGCGATAACAAACGTATGTCGAACAGCGTGTGTATATGATCTTCGCGCTCGCCTAAACTTAAGTGCTCCACATGCGTGCTGTTGGGCTTCACCGTCAAACGTTGGCGTAACAGTTTGGATCCCAACCGAGGTGGCAATGCTTCGATCAGCGGATTTCCCGCATATATCGCTACATCAGACGGAGTATAGTGCGCTTTTGCGACTGAAACAGGGCGACGTTTAGGCATCATCTTCCTCGAATTCGTCATAGATATTGGTGGAATTTGGTTTATCGGGCAGTTCAATAGGCTCAATCTGCACTTGGTCCAACTGCACAGCGGCTAAAAACTTATTGATGTCGGCATAACGATTTAAGATAGCTTCAAGTTTGCGGTTGTCTTTTAACGTGGCGGTAGAGGGCATGACGCCTGGCTGCTTTTCTTTTTGTGCAACCTTTAAAAGGCGTTGCATAGCTTGGGAAACGCCCAGTGCAAACTCCATTTCCTCATCTTTTGCCAGTTCATCATCTCGCGCCATGGATTTACGCTGTAGTGTCGCTTCATAACATGAGAGCCCCTGAAATGCTTGGCAGCGCACATCAAGAGTCGCTGGTTTAAGCCCATCATCAGTTTCAAGAAAAATGACATCCACCAAATTCTCGTTGTAGCGAGCACGTAACTTCACGACGCGATTACGACTTACCCGCTTGTCTTGCAGTCCACTCTCAAGCACGTACTCACAGTTATACCAGAGCCCCACCTCAGCAAAGTAAATACCCCGTTGATGTACCGACACCTCCGCCACGGGTAGTAACGCCCGATAGAGATCCCGCTCATCATATTTCAAGGTATGGCCAGGTCGATACCGCTGCCCCCATTCACACAACTTGGCAGGAATCGGGGGAACGTCGTCTATCAACATTTCTTTGCAATATTGATAGTTTTTTAGTCGCCTGTGATTGTTGTGATAGTTGATGTAAATGATGGCGATGATATAGAGCTCGGTGAGATTGAGTGACGCGTGCTTACGAGCTAATTGTGCGGCGATATCGGCCAACGATTTGGTTTGCTGGCCTTTACTTAAACCTTTAAACCACAGTGAAAACACGCGAAAAAGTTGCTCTACATGGGGCTTATCATCACCACGCCCACGTCGGGAAAACTGCACTTTCATCGCCAAATCGCTTACAGCGGCCTCTGATTTGCGGTTACGAAATTCCGCGTTATCAACAAACAATGTGGTCGGTACACCGTGATATTCCCACTTCACTTCACCGGGCTCGAAACCATACTCTTCTAGGAATTTTTCTTTATTTATGGCGGCATTAAACACTGCCTGACGCACCGTCTTAAACGACGGCGCTTCCGTTGTGATATATAGCCCAGTGATGTAGCGCGAGAAACGGTCCACCACAAAATAAAAGGTAGGTTTTCCTATCTTTGTTTGACGGGTTTCGTCAAATTGAGATACCGCTTCCTCATCAAACGGTGTTTCATCCAGCTCAAACGTTTTGCCAAAGCCATCATCCGTGCCAAACGCGTCGCCAGTACGCCCAGCAAGGTCCTTGCTGTGCTCTATGGGGTTTCGTCGCTTTTGGTCGCGTTTGGGTAAACTGCCGCCGCATTGCTTTTTCACCCAGTATGTAAATTGCGCGATAGTGGGGCGCTCAGTACGCGGCTTTAACTCTACATGAAAGCGGCTACTGTTAGCGTTAACAACGCCCGTCGCAGCACGTGTGCGTGATGCGAAGTAGAACTTGCCCAGCATTTCGAGAAACACACGATCCAAAGACGGGCCATTGCGGCTTTGGTATTTTTTGAGTGCCCACGTAAAAGCTTTGATATCGTACTCAACGACGATTTTTCCTCGCGCCACGAGCTCATTCGGTCGGCCTTGTTTTACTTTAATGTCTCGCGACGCTTTTGCTTTGTGAAAGATATACTTGCCGATGGGCAGTGCCAACGCCCACCGGCGTTGACCGTAAAATAGATAGCCGTAAAAGCAGTTATACACGTATTGTTTCGAGCGACCGCTGGCTGCAATCACCTTTTGAAATACAGCGTCCCCATGTTTGTTTCGGATAACGGCTTCTAAATCACTAATGAGCGGGGCGATTAACGCGTAGCGTGATTGAGCTTTCGCCTGTTCGCTTTTTGTCAGCTGGTCGAACGCTCGCGTGACTTCGTCATCCCAATCCATATCTACCACCCCCAAATGTCCGGCATTAATGGCATCTAAAAGGGCCTGGTACGGCAGCCGAATAGGCTTTTTGGGTGTCGATTCGATGTTGATGACAAAGGCTTCATCAAGTCCTACATCGACTTGCACGAGCAACATGTCTTCTGTAAGGGTTTTATCGCCTAACGTAAAAGGGTGACTGTCATCTTCGCGAACCACAACACGGTTCACTTCTAGTCCTGACGCGGGCACTATGGTACCAGGCAGCATGTGCACCCAATCCTAAATCAGATGCGGCTTTTTCCAAGCGTAAGTACTGCGACCAATTGAAGCTGATTTGCTTATGCCACAGTGCATTGTAGAAAATCGATACGCCTGTCTCGTAATTAACCCCAGTTGCGATACTCGCTCGCTCGACAAGATGTGCCGCTCGCGCATGTCTATCATCAGACAACGCACCGAAGAAATTTGGTAGCCAGCGCTTGGCCACGCGCCCAAGAAACACGGACAGCTCGCGATGGCGGTACAACGTGTCTAAATTTTGGCTATGCACGGTGCGCAGGACGTCGCTTGTGATTAATTCATATTCAATGTCTTCTAAGCGGCAATACCCTTCTTGCAAAGCAAGTTTTTGTGCAGTTCTCAGCTTTTGAGCGTCTTCAGGCTGCTTTACAGGAAAGGCTTTTAAAGACTCTTCGCCGGTTTCCGGATTAATCATTCGCGCCATGAAATCAATAGTCTGAACAATAGGCACACGTGTATCGGCGTAGACCGGATGCTTCACTTCGAGCATATCAGCAATGGCTAACGATGCATCGAGCGGAATAGCGTACTGCTCGTACACATCAATCACGAAAGGATTGTTGGCGAGATGCAGGTACATCCAAAGCTCGTTAAGCGACAAGACATGCACTAAACGCCGTGCATCGCGAAAATGCGGCACCTTGCTTTTAATGCCGTGACTTGGCACATCATCAGTGCGTAGAAACGGCTCATACACTCGCCCTGCCTCAAAGCTTTCGCGATGCGCTTTATACCAACTATCTTGCCGCTCTAGCGTGCAGCCTTTAAATTTCTTCCCCATCGTCTTATCTCGAAAAATTTAAACTCAGAGAAAAGATGAAGGCTTGTATTGAGAATTGATTTTGCATTTTAGCTATCCGTTTAGTGAACCATAAACAGCGTAACCAAAACCAACAAAAAGATCAAATTATCCTTATAAAACAATAATATAAAGGAATTAATACTTTCTGTCAAAAAACGAATTTTTTATAAAAATCGGAATTTTTTGCCATTTAAAAAATGACATAATTTGTAAGTGTTTCTTTTAAAAAGAGATGGCAAAAGTTGGTAACGACTTAATATTTAAGTAATTAATAGAATGACAATGGCATTTTCCGCAATTTTCTCATATCCTAGCCATATTCAATGCATGAGAAACACCCATGAATGATGGAATAATGACCATTCAAGAGGTCGCTTTGTACCTAAAGCTGAATGAAAAGACCACCTACAGACTAGCAAGTGAAGGTAAACTTCCTGGTTTTAAAGTAGGTGGAAGTTGGCGCTTTAGGCGGACCGATTTAGAAAAGTGGATTGAAGAACAAAAACAAAAATAAGGACGTTGTATGATACCAAGTTATCAAGAATTCATGCGCCCCTTTCTCGAAATTGCTCATCAAGCTGATGGCAAAGAAGTTAGATTACGCGATGTGATAAATCAGTTAGCTGATAAGTTCTGTCTATCTGAAGCTGAACGTGAAGAGACACTGCCAAGCGGCAGACAATCTATTCTTGATAACCGTGTTGGTTGGGCTAGGACTTACCTAACCAAAGCAGGCTTGCTTGAGACCACACGGCGAGCACATTTTGTGATCACCGCTCGTGGTATATCCGCTTTGCAAGATCCCAGTGTTAAAATTGACAATGACTATCTAAAGCAATTTGATGAATTTGTAGCATTTAAGCAAAAGACAAATGAATCAGATACGCCTAGCATTGACGTAGAGTCAGATAAAGAAATCACCCCTGACGAAGCACTAAGAGCCGCATACAAAAAGATTAACGATGCACTAGCGCAAGATATCCTCGATAGAACCCGTAAAGTCACCCCAGCTTTTTTTGAAGACCTATTAATTGAGCTTCTAGTCGCCATGGGATATGGCGGTACAGGCGAAGGTGCTGCTCACGCACTTGGTAAAACCGGTGACAATGGTGTAGATGGAGTAATTGACCAAGACCCACTAGGAGTTGATCAAATCTATATCCAAGCCAAACGTTATGCCGAAGGCAAAAACGTAAGTGCTGGTGACATCCGAGACTTCTTTGGAGCGCTAAATCTTAAAAAAGCGCAGAAAGGTATTTTTATTACTACCTCAGATTTCACCACATCAGCTATCGAGACAGCACAAAACTTAGGTACTCGCATTGTCCTTATCAATGGCACTGAATTAGCCAAGCTCATGCTGCGATACAACATCGGCAGTCGAGACGAGCAGGTATTGCACCTGAAGAAAATAGACGAAGAATTTTTTGAGAATTAAAAGGCATCATAATGATTACAAAAGAAATAATGGATAAGATCTTTAAGGATCCAACAACAAAATATGAGCTTATAGAGTTTGATAATCTTGGTAAGCCTTTGCACCAAATAATCGAAATTTATCCTAAAACTGCTTCTACAGGCCGTGATGCAGGCAAAACAAAATATTTCATGAAAAGCTTTGTCCCTTTCTCATCAGGAAAAGAAGAAGTACAAGTATTCGATGAAACAGGTAAGTCAAACCCAGAAGAGATAGTTCGTCAATTGTGGGTCTATAAGCTGCTTAACCATTATGAATATAAGCCAGAAGAGCTTGAATTAGAAAAAAGCGTACATTTTGGCACTGAAGTGAATACTAAAGCTGCCGATATCGTCGTATATACGGACGCTACTAAACAAACGCCAAAAATAATAATCGAAGTAAAGAAACCTAAACGTAAGGATGGTATCGAACAACTTAAAAGCTACCTTAACGCAGAAGGATCGCCTGTTGGCGTATGGTCCAATGGTAGTGATTCTATTATTTTATTTCGACCTTACCCGGCAAATTTTGACGATACATTAACAGATCTACCGAAACGTGGCCAGGAGCCAAAAGATGTGCTGGAAGCAAAGCGCACCCTCGCGCATCTAAAGCGAAGTTTCAACTTCAAAAAAATTGTCCAGGATCTTGAAGAACTAGTATTAGCTGACAGTGGCAAAGATGAATTCAATGAAATTTTTAAACTTATCTTTGCAAAAATATGGGATGAGAAAGAAGCTGAAGAAAATAGGCCCAATCAAGAGGTTGAGTTCCACAAAGCTTTAGATCCAGAAATTACCTACGACCGCATAAATAAATTGTTTCGGAAAGCCTGTGAGGAGTGGCCAGGTATATTCAAAGAAAATGAAGATATAGAGCTAACAAAACGGCATTTACAAGTTTGCGTTGGTCCTATTGAAGGGGTACGTTTGATGGGCTCAAACCTTCGCATAATGGATGACGCATTTGAATATTTACTTCCATCAGAAGCGAAAAAGAAAAAAGGCCAGTTTTTCACACCTCGTCATGTCATTGAGATGTGTGTGCGTATGCTTAATCCGAAACGAACCGAATATGTGATGGATCCGTCATGTGGTTCAGCCGGTTTCTTACTACATGCAATGGAATGGTGCTACCCAGCTACTAGTGCCGATGACAGGGAACTCAGAAAACACAGGTATGCAGGTAAGTATTTGTGGGGAATTGATTTTGAGGAACGCGCAGCTAAAACTTCTCGCGCTTTGATGCTTATTGCAGGCGATGGACACACGAATATATTTGGACCTGACGTAAGTAGTCTAGAGCCAAGAAGTTGGTATGAAACCAGCTCTGGTCAGCATCTGATGCAGAAACTCATATCTTCTAAGCTAATTAAAAATAAAATTGCTAAAGAAGATGAAGCAAATGTCATCAAAGACGATGACTTAGCCTGGAAGTATTTTGACGAGCTAAAGTTCGATATTATTCTCGCTAATCCACCATTTGCAGGCGAGATAAAAGATAAAAAAACCTTAGTACAGTATGAACTTGGCAAGCCAGCACTAAAACGTGCAAAAGATAAAGCTGCTAAAGAAGAGCGTGATGTTCTGTTCATTGAGCGAATTCTTAAGTTCTTGAAACCTGGCGGACGAGCAGCCATTGTGTTACCACAAGGCAAGTTTAATAACTCTTCCCTTGCTTTTATTCGTGAATGGATTTTACGAAAAGCGCGACTTTTGGCTGTAGTCGGGCTACATCCTAATAGTTTTAAACCACATACTGGTACAAAAACATCGGTTCTCTTTATACAAAAATATACTGATTCTCAACTTTCTGATATTCAAAACATCAAACAACAGGTTGCGGCAGCGTGCCCTGACTATGAAGCGCAGATTCAAACATTGTTAACTACTTTTGATTCAGAAGTAGACATTCAGGAAGAAAACATCCCTGAAGAAATTGCAGAATTGCTGTTTGAAGCATTTGGTGAAATAGAGAATGAAGTAGCTGATGAGGAAGTGGAATCTACAGATGCCGATGATGAAACACCCAAAGATTTAGAGGATCTAATTGCACAAGCAGAAGACAAGATTTCAGACTTACGTCGCGAGCTGCTTGGTGAAAAGCAAAAGCTCGAAAATCTTGATTCAGATGTTGAAGCGTTAGAGATGACAGTTCAACAAGAAATTGATGTGATTTCGGCAAACTGGTCTGGCACTAAGAAAGATTTAAATGCTGAACTAAAACCACTTAAAGATAAATTAAAAGCTGATAAAAAAGCACTAAAAGACAGCCAAAAAGAGAAAAGCAAGAAAATTAAGGCTGCAATTAGGTCTCTTGAAAACGCTATTCCAGAGGCTGAATTTGAGCTTAAAAAATTGACTAACAAAGGTAAGCTGGAACTGCTACTTAACGATGATGAATTGCTCGGAACGCTTAAAGAGCGTTGGATTGATGCGGAAGTCGCGAAAAAGTTAGATTATCCTATCTTCATGGCAGTCTCTGAACGAGGCGGAAAAAATAATTCGGGTGATTATGACTACCTTACGGATGATGACGGCAATCTTATTGAATTTGAAGATGGCCAGCCAGTAATAAACCAAGATCTTGTTAACTTTGATCTGAGTGCAAGTGATCTAAACGATGTTATTTCTATTCCTGAAGAGCAGCTATGCATTGCTGAGGCATTTGTCAGATTTGCTCAAAAGCATAAGTTTGACTTCTGGGAGGTTAAGTAATGGCAGTTTGGAGTGAAATTAATGTATCTAGTCTAGCAGAGGTTAGAAGATTTGATGCCGATTTCTTTAAACCGGAATATTTAAATGTTGATAGAAAAATAAAGTCAGGAAACTTTGAAAAGTTAGGTAGCTTTATTGCAACATTAACTGATTATCACGCAAACGGTAGTTATGAGACGTTGAAAAGTCATGTTTCTCTGCTTGATAATCCAGACTTTGCTTATATGGTTAGGACTGCTGATTTAGAAGAAGAGCAGTTCTCAGAAGGTGTTAAATATATTTCTGAGCATGCGTATGAATATCTAAGTAAGTCGAAGGTTTTTGGTGGTGAAATTCTAATTAATAAAATTGGGAGTGCAGGTAAGGTATATTTAATGCCTGAGCTAAATAGGCCTGTATCCCTCGGTATGAATTTATTTCTCATCAGAACAAGTAAAGAAATTTCAACGTTTTTTTTGTATGCATACTTTCAATCATTTTACGGAAAAAAAAGCATTGAAAAACATGTTACTGGAACGGTTCCGCTTACCATCGCAAAGGATGCTGTTAGGAGTGTGTTGATTCCAATTCCAAATAAAGAAATACATGATCTTATAAGTCAATTAGTTAAAAGTTCATTTGAGAAAAAAAATCTATCAAAACAATTATACGATAGTGCCAAATCAGCACTAATAAAAGAACTTGGGCTAGATAAATTGGTATTGGACAGGCCTAAAAGCTACGAAACTAGTTTTAGTGAAGTCGTTAGCGGCGGCAGGATTGATTCTGACTATTTTCAAGTCCATTTCAAACAGCAGGCAAATCATCTGAGTATGATTCAGTCTAAACCTCTCCGAGAATTAGTTGATTTTCAAAAGGGGATTGAGGTTGGCAGTCCTGCATATACAAGCAGCGGAAAACTTTTTGTTCGAGTTAGTAATGTAAAGAAAACGGGTGTTGTTACTGGGAATAGTGATAAATACATCTCAGAGACACTTTTCAATAGCTTGGTAAGTTATCAGCCTAAAATTGGAGATATTCTTTTAACCAAAGATGGGACTGTTGGTGTTTGTTATGTAGTTGATGAGCCTGTAGATGGAATTATCTCCGGTGGAATTATGAAGCTCTCGAAAAAGGATGAGTCGTTACCATCTGAATACTTGGCTTTAGTAATTAATTCTCCGATTTGTCAGTTCCAGATAGACAGAGATTGCTCTGGTGCACTTATTGTGCATTGGAAACCCAAGGATATTGCCGCTTTAAAAATTCCGATCTTAACAGAAGATAAAATGGCTGAGCTTTCTGATTTGGTTAATCAGTCAAAAATTGCCAAAAAGGAATCTGAGCAACTACTTGACCAAGCGAAAAGAATGGTGGAAGAACTGATTGAGGGAGCAGTCTAATGAAATTGAATGATGATGATAAAAAGTTGCTTGCTGAACTTTGCTCTCAGCACCGTGTCAGCTTTGATAAAGTCATAAAGCTATTAGATACAGAAAGGGATTTTGAGTTTAAAGAGCGGCGGACGGGAATATACGATGCTTTACGTGAAATTGTGAATAGCTCTTCGATCGAGGAGTCAAAAGCATGAAGTTCAGAAAGCTTTCAATCGAGAATTATAAGTCATTTCAGTTTCCTACCGAGATTCATTTTCCAGACAGTGAAAATGGGAAGTCGATTTTCTTAATAGGCGGTATGAACGGGGCCGGTAAAACATCCATCATGGAGAGTATCAACTACTGTCTTTATGGTGGTAAAGCAGATGAAATTTTCCGTGCAATTAACCGTAAAGAAATAGCCAAAGGAAATGCGGCAGTTAGTTTTGAATTAACCGCTGAACTGGATGATGGTAGTGAGCTGATTGTAAAACGTTCATGGAGTTCTGGTGTAATCGAAAGCCCGAAGGCTAAAGATCTGAATGAACGTTTGGTCGTCGTTAAAGATGGGAAACGAGTGTCAGTTCAAAATCAGCAGATGTGGCAAGATTTTATAAGAGCAACTGTTCCCCCAGGTATCACGCAGTTTTTCTTTTTTGACGGTGAAAAAATTCAAGAAATTGCGGCGGACGACCACTCAGAAGTAAGGTTAAAGTCATCACTAGAAGCGGCACTTGGTATTCAGAATATCAACCAGCTTTCCAGCGATTTACTTTATTTAAAGCAAGAAGAGCGCAAAGGGTTCGTTGAGATATCTGACGAAGATTTGACATTTAAAGAAAGTGAACTCAAAAAAGAGCAGGCTAAATATACTCGACTTAACCGAGAACGTGATGAAATAAAAGAAGATTTGACTGCTTTTAAGGAACAGTACGATGAAGCTAAAAAGCGTTTTCAAGCTACTTTTAACCGCGATCCTGAAAGCAGAGATGCTATTCGTGAAGCAGAGAAAAGACGGATTCAAACCTCTAACAGGTTAGGACAGTTAGAAAATGAAATCCGTGGACTGTGTGAGAAAAGTTTACCTTTTAGTTTGTTAGGTGGTTTTTTTGATGGGATCCGTCAACAAATTGAAAATGAAAGAGAATCACTCCAGGGTGAGGCGATTAAAGAACACGCAGAGGAATTAGCTAAAAAGATTGTCAGAGTTGTAGAAGAGCCTGAGCCAATTTACAACGAAAGATTATCAGATGAGAAAATGGTTGAACTTGAGAAGCGGATTTTCAACCTTTTACGTGAGGGTGATGCTCAAGCAGCTACTGATAAACTACTTAATCTTTCGGATCGCGATGCTGCGAGGATTCTTCAAAAAATTGAAGAGCTTGAGAATAGTGATGTCTTTTTGATTAAGCCTCTGGTCGAAGAAAAACAGGAACTGGAGGTTGAACTTAAAAAGATTGAATCTTCGCTTAATAGCGGCAGTGCAACTGAAAGTGAGCAAGAGCTTTTCGGCCAACTCCAAGAAGAAATGGAGAGCTGTGCAACTCAGATTGGACGTAAAACTGAGCAACTTCGGATCCTTGAAGAAGATATTCTTTCTTTAGAGAAGAAAGTTCGTGAAATTGAATTTGAAATCGAAAAGCTTTACGAAAAGCATAATGTATCGAAAGAGAAAAGCGATTTTATCAATGAGTGTGATGCAATTGCAGGATTGCTCAACCAGTTTATTGTGAGAATGCGGAAAAGCAAAGTTCATCTACTTCAAGAAAAGACCTTTGAGATGTACAAGTTGCTCTCATCAAAAAGTGGTTTAATTAAAGATATCACTATAGATGAGAAGAGCTATGAAGTTAAAATTTCAGATCGAAATGGCCATGAAATTAAGAAGTCAGGCTTGTCCGCCGGGGAAAAGGAAGTATTTGCATTGTCTTTGCTTTGGGGACTTTCTCAAACAAGTCAGCTAAATTTGCCAATTATCATTGATACACCTTTATCTCGTCTGGACAGTACGCATCGCGACAATATTATTAGAAATTATTTTCCGAATGCAGGTGATCAAGTCATTATTCTTTCCACAGATACGGAGATTGATGAAAACTACTTTAAAGTACTAGAAAGCCATCTTAGTGGCGCTGCTAGTTTAGTTTTTAATCACCAACAAGAGCTCACAACTCTTAAAACCGGCTACTTCTGGGAGGAAAAATAATGGCTGATAGATTATATACGTCGGTTCTATCTGATGAGATTCTCAGTGGTCTTCGCTTCGAAACTAAGCTTGAAAAATATGTTTTAGCCAGAATTGCATTTTCTGTCTCCATTGCAGTAGACGGTAAGAATGTACCTAGGAGTACTGACTTTTCTGGTCCTGAAATAAAAAGACCAACTTTTATTGGCTCTGATGAGCTTTTTTTTAAAACCGTACTCAGTTTTGTTCATGGTATTAAAGAACTTTCCGAAGATGAGTTTTATTCGAATAAGTCACTAATAAAAGATCACATTGATAACGGTAGCAAACATTTGACAGCTATGTTTGATGACTCAAACAAAGATGCTGAGATTTTCTTGAAGAAAATTACTGATATGGTGCAGTTCTCAGGCCGTAAAGAAGTTAAAGGGACTGGTTTGGATATCTTTATTGGAAAGACTATCTTAGACAAGAAAGACCAGCTACTTGAGCTTAACAACACAGCAAAGCATGCAAATTCGCATTTAGCAATTATGGGTAAGCCTGGTGTCGGCAAAACCCAATTTTTATTGAAAATCCTTGCGGATATTAGGACGCAATCAAACTACCAAACTAACTTTATCTTCTTTGATTACAAAGGTGATGTTGTTGATAACCAAAAATTCTTAGATGTCGCAAAAGTGACCCCATACCGACTATTGCAAGGAAATCAAACATTACCTATAAATCCATTTGTACTGCCTTCGTATGATGAACAAACTATAAATATTTCAGCTCGGGAAAAAGCTGAAAGTTTTGCTTCGATTAATTCAAAGCTTGGTGTTGTGCAGAAGGGTGCACTAACCGAAGCTATTCGAGCAGCGTATGCTAAACGTTCAGATATGCCATTACCGTTCCCTGATTTTCGAGATGTTTTGAACATTGTTCAGGAGATGTACGAAGAGGAAGGGAAGAAAGACGACAGTCTAATTGAAGTGCTAAGAGACCTTTCAGACTTCAACCTATTCTGGGGACATGGCAGTGACATTGCGCCGATTGAGAAGGTATCAAACCGTTCGTTTTTAGTAGATGTTCATGCGATGCCCGTACTTAAAGAGCTGGTTGGTTATTTAATAATCGAACGACTTTATAAGGAAATGGCGTCTCTTCCGGATAGCCCTGTGCAGTCAGGAAGAAGAACCATTCGAACAATTCTGGTCATCGATGAGGCACACAATTATCTAGGTCAAAAGAATATATTCCTTGAAAGGATAATTCGTGAAGGTCGTTCAAAAGGGATTGTTGTATTTTTTGCTAGTCAGTCGCCTAATGACTATCAACAGAAGTTTTTCAACTTCCAGGAACTTCTTGAATTTGCGTATATTTTCCAGTGTGAAGGGGTTTCGACGAGTTCTGTTCAGGATATTCTTGGTTGTACAAATAAAACTGCCAAAGATTTACAAACAGAAATCGCGAGGTTGGAACCTTTTCAGGTAATCTCAAGAAGTAGCGAAAAATCTGCTGAGTTTATGAAATTCGAAGCCGAGGCATTCTATAAAAGTTATTGATTACACAAAAAAGAAGACAATATTTAAGGCTTAACTTTCAATAGGTTAAGCCTTTTTAGTTACAACTTGGTAGTGAGATAGTCTTCGCTTCAATTTAAACAGTCTTCGTTTTAATTATCTCAAATCACCCTAGCAGTTTTGACCGGCCACCCAGCCACTGCTCCAGGCCCACTGGAAGTTATATCCTCCCAGCCAACCTGTGACGTCGACCACTTCACCGATAAAGAATAAGCCCTCTACGTCCTTGCTCATCATGGTTTTCGAACTGAGATGGTCGGTATTAACGCCGCCGAGGGTGACTTCGGCGGTGCGATAGCCTTCGGTGCCATTTGGTTTCACCGCCCAATCATTGAATGCCTCGGCTACCTGTTGTAACTGTTTGCCCTGATACTGTTTCATCGGTTTATTCGTCAGCCCAAAGTAAGGCAGCGCAATTTGTATAAGGCGCTTAGGATAGTGCTGACTCAATATGGTTGAAAGTTGTGCATCGGGTTGTGCTTGCTGCGCCTGTTGCAAAAAATCATGCAACGACAGATTAGGCGACAAATCAAAGTGCACCGCCTGGCCAGGCTGCCAATATGAGCTGATTTGTAATACCGCTGGGCCGCTTAATCCCCGATGGGTAAATAACAGCGCCTCTTTAAAACTGGCTTCGTCATTACTGGCAGTGCAGTCCACTGCGATACCGCTCAGTTCCGCCAGCACCTGTTTGTCTTCTTCATGTAGGGTAAACGGTACTAATCCCGCACGGGTGGGTAACACACTTAAGCCAAATTGTTCGGCGAGCTTATAGCCAAATGGGCTGGCGCCCAGTTTTGGCATAGATAATCCACCGGTAGCAACCACCAGCGATTCGCACTGCCAACTGCCTTGCGACGTTTCCAGACGAAAGCCAGATGTGTCTTTCTCAACCTGCTGAATCTCGCAGCGGGCGATGATTTGAGCGCCTGCGCGCTTACACTCATCCAGCAATAAATCGACGATTTGTTTGGCGGAATCGTCACAAAAAAGCTGGCCAAGCGTCTTTTCATGATAGGCAATGCCATTGGCCGCTACTAACGAGATAAAGTCCCATTGGGTATAACGGCTTAGGGCGGATTTACAGTAATGAGGATTAGCCGACAGGTAGTTTTCATGGCTGGCATACATATTAGTGAAGTTGCAGCGTCCTCCACCGGACATCAGGATTTTACCGCCAATACGTTTGGCGTGATCCATCACCACGACTTTTCGGCCACGCCGTGCAGCCTCAGCAGCACAAAACAAGCCCGCAGCACCCGCGCCAATAACGACCACATCTGTTTTTTGCACAATACTCACCACCCAAAAGAACCAACGCTATTCTACGCTAGCCAAGCGGATAAATCTCCGCGCCAGTTCAGATATGTAAATTCATACTTAGTTGTTAAATCTGACACGCTGTTTTTGCTAACTGGGTCTATTTTTATTGAGTGTGTTTCACTTCATTTCGAAAGAGGCGTCGCAATGAGAATCTTATCTACTGCTGTGCTGAGCTGTGCGCTAGTTATCTCCCACGCTGCTGTGGCCGATATCAACGAAGACTTACAAAATATATGCACCATCGTCAAAAATAACGATAAGGGTGAAATCCGTAAAAAATTGAAAAAAATCAAGGATGAATACCGCTTCCGATTAGGTGACGTCTACGACGGCGTGGCCTGTGATGGCAAAAGCCTGATCCGCTGGGCGATGGAAAACGGCGCAAACGATGTCGGCGCCTTTATGGTCAAACAGATGAGCAAAAGTGACTTATCCAAACCTGAAGCCGACGGACTCACCATTCAACAGTGGGCTGAGGCAAATGGCCATATTGGCAGTGAAATTGGGCAGGAGCTGATAGCGAGGCTGAATTAATGTTCTGTAACAGGCAAGATTCGCTGAACCGTTTTGGGCGCTGTTTGTCCCAAGCCATACGACGCCTCTTGGCGAAGGATGAGTACGCCCACCCTATAAAAAAGCACCCAGTTGGGTGCTTTTTTGTTTAACCTTTGCGACGTTTGAGCCACATTACCGGCAACAATAGCCCCAATAACCACGCCATACTGCCGCCGTATTCAG
The DNA here is from genome assembly GCF_004329715.1 of Bowmanella sp. JS7-9. Taxonomy (GTDB): domain Bacteria; phylum Pseudomonadota; class Gammaproteobacteria; order Enterobacterales; family Alteromonadaceae; genus Pseudobowmanella; species Pseudobowmanella zhangzhouensis. The sequence goes on along the minus strand of NZ_JXSY01000011.1, from coordinate 59,712 downwards.
TGGTGACCGTTACCTGTGAAGTTTGCGGACGGTCATAGTCTTTGCTTTCCAGCGGCAGGTACACCAGATCCGCATCATCGTAACCGTCGTACACCGCCACCAGCGCATTTGAGTATGCGTCATATATTTCGATCAATACTTCATAATCGTCCGGATAAAAACCCTGCACTAGTTCAGTTTCTACTATCAGGCTGTCGTCACTGCTTTCGCCATCGATGGAAAAAATACTGGTGGTGTAGTATTCGTAAAATTCATCATCGACACCCAGATAAATCCGCGCATACACATCACTGTGATACGCCGAGGTATCTACATCGAATTCAAGGGTAATGCCTGAGTAATAGCCATCGTAATCGTGATCCCGGTACAGGGAAACAAACGCATCATAAACCCATACATCATGTTGCTGTACAGCCCCCCGGGCACTGAGTTTTTTCGCACCTTGTTGCTGGATCATGCTGCCCTGCGACTGACCGATGCGACTGCTTTTCAACACGGCGCTTTGCGCCTGACCTGCCTGAGTTTGCACTGAAGTGGCCTGCCAGTTCTTATCCGTTGTGGTCGCCATCGCCAGGGTAGGTATTAAGCTAAGTAATATAAGGGCTCGTTTCACGGTGATTCTCCAACTCACTTTGTTTGTCACAGTGTTGGCAAATCTGCATGAACCTTTTCTGAACGGGATCTGAGTGTATATTCAGCTAAGTGGACACTGGCCGCTTTCAATGTCAGGCTGGCACCTCGTTACTAAGGGATTATTAAAATGACAAGACCGCTCACACTTATCCTTCTCCTCATAAGCACCTTGGCACAGGCAGACGTCACACCGCTACAAATCGGTGACACCTTTACTCTAGAGTCAAAGGTGTTGAGCGAACGCAGAACCATCAATGTGTATCTGCCAGCCGCTTACCAAGATGAGCAACAGCCCAATTTACCCGTGCTGTATATGCCAGATGGCGGCATTGGCGAAGACTTTCTGCACATTGCCGGATTAGTACAAATCGGTTCACTGAATGGCACCATGCGCCCGCATATTCTGGTGGGCATTGAAAATACCCAGCGCCGTCGGGACCTGACTGGCCCCACTGAGGTTGCGGAAGACAAAGAAATCGCGCCGGTTGTCGGTGGTTCGGCAAAATTTCGTCAGTTTATCCGCGATGAATTAATGCCTGTGATCAATCAGCGCTACCGCACTACAGGTGAAACCGCCATTATGGGTGAGTCATTGGCCGGGCTATTTGTGACCGAAACCCTGCTGCTCGAACCGGATCTGTTTGACACTTACATCGCCATCGATCCCAGTTTATGGTGGAATAATCAGGCCGTAAGCCAGGCCATGATTAAGCAATGGCCAAGGTATCAGGGGCCAGCCAAACGCCTCTATCTGGCAGCAGGCAACAAAGTGAGCAACCTGGAATCAACCCAGGCGCTGGCCAGCCAGCTTCATAGTCACGAGCGCCTTAGCGTGGATTTCATTGCCTATCCTGATGAAAATCATGGCACCATATATCATCCGGCAGCGCTGGATGCGCTGCGTACGCTATTCCCGTTAAGTAGTTCAAAGTAAGTTATTTTATGTCCGAAATTCACGTCTCCACTCTGGACTGGGTGTTATTCGATGCCGATGAAACCTTATTCCACTTTGATGCGTTTGCCGGCTTGCAACGTCTTTTTAGTCAGTTTGGCGTTACCTTTAATAAACAGGATTTTGCTGACTATCAACAAGCTAACCTGCCATTATGGACCGCCTATCAAAACGGTGAAATTGATGCAGAAACCCTGCAGATAACCCGTTTTGAGCCGTGGGCAGCAAAACTCGGCGTTCAGGCAAAAGCGCTCAATGATGGATTCCTCGATGCCATGGCAGATGTGTGTACACCCTTGCCTTATGCCACAGAATTACTCAACAGCCTGCGAGGTAGGGTAAAACTTGGCATTATCACCAATGGCTTTACTCGGTTGCAGCAAATTCGGCTCGAGCGCACAGGCCTGGCGGAACACTTTGATGTACTGGTGATCTCGGAGCAGGTAGGCATGGCAAAACCCGCGAGAGGTATTTTTGAGCATGCCATGCATAAGATGCAGCACAACAAACCTGACACCGTATTGATGGTGGGCGACAATCCGCATTCCGATGTGTTGGGTGGGCTTAACGCCGGCATGCACACTTGTTGGTACAATCCCGCTGGCCATTCGGCACCGGCAGAAATCACTCCGCATTTGCAGGTGAACTGTCATAGTCAGTTGCTTGCACACCTGACTCGTTGATCCGATAAGTAAAAGAATCAGTACTACACTGTCACCTTTGTCACAGAAACAGGAGCGTAATGTGAAAGTACTGATGGTGCTAACCTCACACGATAAGCTGGGTGATACCGGTGAAAAAACAGGGTTCTGGCTCGAGGAGTTTGCCGCCCCCTATTACGTATTACACGACGCCGGCGCGACGATTACGCTGGCTTCACCGGATGGCGGTCAGCCGCCGCTTGACCCAAAAAGCGACGACGAAAGCGCCCAGACTGATGCCACACGTCGCTTCAAAAGTGATAAACAGGCCCAGGAAAAATTAGCCAACACCTACAAGCTAAAAGATGTGCGCGCCAGTGATTTCGATGCGATTTTCTATCCTGGCGGTCATGGTCCGTTATGGGATTTAGCGACGCACCCATACTCTATAGAACTGATTCAGGGTTTTATCGGCCAGATGAAACCCGTCGCCGCGGTATGCCACGCGCCTGCCGTGTTGTTAAACGTTCAAATCAATGGCGAGCATTTGCTCAAGGGCAAAACCGTTACCGGCTTTAGTAACAGTGAGGAAGATGCCGTAGGTCTGACCGACATTGTGCCCTACTTGCTGGAAGATGAACTCAAAGCCCGCGGTGCGACTTATCAAAAAACCGACGATTGGGGTTCCCTGTCGATTGTGGATGGCTTGGTCATAACCGGCCAGAATCCCGGATCTTCTGAAGCCGTCGCGAAAGACTTGTTAGCTAAGCTGCGCTAGCCACCATTAAATTATGTGATTAAAAAAGCAGGCTTCAGCCTGCTTTTTATTTTTAACCTTTTCAGTTGCTGACAAACGCTGGCGCGGCATCTGATTCTCGTTATAAACCAAGCAGTTGCCTGGCCTTAGCCAATACAGGATCGGCACCGAAACTGTGGTTAGACAGCACAATCAATGTGTATTCCGTATCCTGATACATCTCCATCTGACTACTGACGCCAGGGAATGAGCCGTTATGCCCGACGACAGGTTTGCCCTTGCGATCCCATACGATAAAGCCGAAACCATAATTTTGCGCGCCAAATTCCGTTTTAGGCGTCATCGCCAATTGCGTTAATGACTTACCCAATAATTGATACTGCTGCAGGGCCCTGGAAAAGCGGAAAAGATCTGACACGGTAGAGTATCCGCCACCGGCGGGCCCGCCTTTTTTATCATGAATAAACAGATTATTGCGCCACTGATCATGTAATCCATCAAATGAATAACCAATTGCGGCATTTTCTACCGGAAACTGCAGATCCAGACTCTCAGTCAGGTTCATACCGGCTTTCGCAAAGACATTATCCCTTACCACCTGATAGTAAGACTGGCCCGTCAACTGCTCCAGCACCAGACCAAGAATATACATTCCCTCATTGCTGTAGCGGTATTGCGTGCCAGGGGTGAAATTGAGCTCAATGTCAGCCAATGAATTAAGGCACAACGATTTATCTGCGCTGACTGAGTCGTCGCCAACCGGGCAATTAAGCGCTCCAACGCCAGAGGTATGTGATAACAAATGCTGAATTTCCACCTGAGCCAGCAAGGTGTCCTGACGCTTAAGCGGCAATATATCGATGAGTTTATCCGTTAGTTTGAGCTTGCAGGATTCCACCAGTTGTAAAATCGCCACACTGGTGAACATCTTATTCATCGAACCCAGATTGAAACGGGTATCCAGATTAACCGGCACATTAAAACGCTTGGATGCCATGCCTACAGCCTTTCGCAGCAAAACCTCATCGCCTTGTGCAATCAATACTGAGCCGGAGAACACATCATTGGCTGCAAGAAAATCGACATAGGCAGCTAATTGCGCCATCGCCTCGGTTACTGTGGGTTTAACCTTGAACTGACTGTCATCCGTGTGGGCGCGGATGCGAATACGGGTAATTTTTTGTGGAAACGAGTCGGTATACGAAAGTTCAATACGATAGGGCATTTGCGTATTTGCAGATTGAACGTACACCTCCGCCGCGACAACCCCCTCATTCACCTCCAGGACACTGGCAGACAATAAATCAAAGCTACCGTGAAAGTGACTTTCTGCCGCCAGATAACCAGCATACATCTCCAAGCCAATCCTTTGCAGCGTGGGCTCGGCGAGTGTGGCGGCGGTAAATGCACGGATCTGGGAATAGTGATGAGAATTCATCGCCTCAAACAGGTGATTCGCCAGCATAACAGTCAGGCCTTGTCTTACCCCATTGCACCACTGGCAGACATTGCCTTCCGCCAGATCGAGTGCATTCTGGTAAAGGCGCTGGGCGTTGATTTGATCCCCCTGTTGCAACGCTTGCTGAGCGCGTTGAGCTAGCCTTTCTGGATCCTTGTTGTTTTCCTGCTGCGCAGCGGCAGATGCCATTCCACCGCTCACTATGGCAATGATCAGCATCACCTTGCTCAATAAAAAGGAGGATCTCACGCCTTCTTTCCTTTCCAATTATTTAATTCATTGATTATTAAGAAGGTTTTGGAAAAGGATTACAAGCAATTCGGAGATTTTAAGACTGCACGCTGGATTATCAGTCAATATCAATTGGCATCTCGTGAGTGCGGCAATCCCTGTGCTAGGCTGTAAATGAAACAACAATGTGAATAGCAACTATGCGACTAACGTTACCAAGCGTATTAATACTTTTTCTCACATTAGCGAGTGCGTCTGTCGTGCGGTCGCAATCTGTGCAACTTGTACCTGCTTATGCATATCATCTTAAACCTCCTTTCATTCTTGATATCACTGCTGAAAAAGGCCTGTATTTTGATCTGTCTACGGTGTTATCCACACCGGGAAAAATTGAATTTTATACCGTGTTTGTACCGCGCAAACGGATAGAGCGTATGTTGGAAAGTAAAAAGCTGGACGGGATTATTATTGGTGTTAATCCAACATGGTTTGGCGATCTAAACGAAAACAAATACCACTGGTCACCAGCCTTTTTCCATGATCGTGATGAATTTATTTCTCTACCGAAAAACCATTTCGAATACGTAGATGACGAATCACTCCAAGGGCACATATTGGCGGGTGTTCGCGGGTTCTACTACCACCATGTGGAGAGTTTAGTTCGCAACAACAATATGCAGCGCATAGACACAATAGGTGAGCACGAGGTATTGCAACTAATTTTGCGCGAACGAGCCGACATTGGCATTGTCAGCCGCTCCACCTTTGATTACCTGCGAACACACGAGCATCCCGAATTTAACTTACTGCATGTGTCAACCAAACCTCATGACAGCTTTGCCCGCCGCATCCTTATCATGCCAGAAAACAAAGAACTCGCTGAATATATCGATACAAGACTGCAATCAGAAGATTTCCGGCAACGATGGCAAGCCGTGCTGGACAGTTACGCGGTTAAAAACAATTATTAAGGCCAATTCGCAAAGTGGCGCGCACCACTGCCACAGAATCCTCACCAAAGCCATAGCGTTAAACTCAGAGGATAACCCACTGCCATGACAGCTAACCTTGAAGGATAGGTCGCTAGCTCTGTAACAGTTGCAGTTAAGCAGACATAAAAAGGCCCCGCAGTGCGGGGCCCTTATCAGTTACTTTCAGTCTTTAGAAGCTGAACGATACGGTCGCTTGAACGCGACGCGGATTTTCATGGCTACGGTATTCACCCAAAGCCGAACTGTTATAGCGTGGCTCAGGGTTGTAACCTGTTTGCTTATCAAATACGTTGAATACGTCCAAACGCAGTTTCAAAGCATAACCCTCTGAAATATCGATGTTTTGGGTGTAGTTCAAGTCCAATTGCATATGGCTTGGTGTTCTGCGGCTACCACGAGGCTCCAGATACTGGGTACTCGCCCACTGATGCTCCCAGGTGTGACCAGATTGGTAGTACGCCAGATAACCCAATGATGCATTCCATGGCAGCTCGTAAGCACCGAAGCTCTTTAACTGCCAGGTGCGGTCTGCGCGCAGATCGCCTGAAGTTAAGCTACCCCACAATTGGCCGTAAGAGGAGTCTCCAATGTTCGACGAACCAATGAATGTCCCTTGGTCATTATTGAAACGTGTGGAGTTGTCCTGGTCGAAGTTACCGTAGTAATGACTCCATACCAATGAGGTCGTTGAGAAGAACTTATCAGATTTGTAGTCAACTTCCAGACTTGCTTCCAGATACTTAGTGAAGGCACCATCCATCTGCGCGATAACATAGGTACGCTGGCCAACCAAGTTGTTAAGCGGAATGTACAGCTCTTTTGGATCGGGTGAGTCAAACGCTCCCGCATTGGCTGCAGCAACCAGGTCAGGATATAAATCTGCAAACCCGGCATACGCGCCCTGATAGTAGTCTGCATCATAAACGATGCGAGAGTCGTTGTTGGTATCTTCCCAATAATTCCAGCTACGACGATAGCGTAGGTGGTTACGAATGGTCCATGATTCGTCCAGCGCCATTTGGTGACCAACCATAATCTCCTGAATGGTTCTTGGATTCAGGTCATCTGCAAACAGCTTACCAGTAGAAGAAATGTTGGTTTCGGAATCAAGATAGTTGCCGCTTTCATCAAAATAAACCCAGGTAGTACTACCACCGGTATTACGATCCCACGAGGCTGCGCGAGCAAGTGAACTTACCGCTGGGTTATATCTTGCAAAGCTTGCAAACGCAGACGCATTTTCGCTGTATTCCCAGGTAGCGGTTAAGCGAGGCTGGAATGTCTCACCGAAGCCCACTTTTTTCATCACATAGGATTCACCGCGCGCCTCTTCCCAACCAGAGCTGGTGTCGGCTTTGCGTAAGCCCTGGCCAATAATCTCGTCTTGACTGATTAAGAAGCCAAGATCAAAAATCCAGTCTTGCCAATAAATCGTATCGTTAAACGCAATATTTTTTGACTTCGACTTTGACACCAGTGGGCCAGTCAGACCGCCAGCGCTGAAGCCGCGCGTTTGAACCGTCGCTCGATAAACCGTGCCAACAGGCGCAGATTCAGTGCCCGGTGCAACAATACCACCCGCGTCCTGATCTATGCCGCCCCAATAAGAAATCGTTCCCCAACCATTGGAGATACGATAAAGCTCTTCTGAACCTTCTTCAGCCTGAAAGCCAAAATACAGTTCATGGGTCATGTTGTCAGTTTCAATGACGTGATTCAGCGAGATTTCAAAGTTATTGCTTAAATAGGCGTTGTCGTTGATTGTCGAATTAGCACCAACTGCACCCAGCGCTTCACCATTGATACCATAGGCTGCAATAAGCGGCGCCGCACCGGCATTGTAAGCGTCGATCAGTGCTTGTTCGGTAGCATCAGCACCTGTTCTGGTTTCAAGAGACGGCACAACAAAGTAACCCTGGGATGCCAAGTCTGCTACGTTCAAGGTTCCACCAGACTGACCGCTAAACCCTAAATTGGTAATCGGGAACGAGCCCGTAGACTGCTTGGTATCGGCATAAGAAACGTTCAAAGTCGTACTGTCATTAATGATCCACGACCCATCAAATACCAGTACTTTAAAATCGTTAACGCCGTCGTATGCGGTAGAAACCGTATTGTTTTCGAAGATACCCTGGTTAGTGGTGGTAACTTCTGAATTACGATAGCTTGCGTTTATCAGGATGTCTTCGGTTGGCGTCCAGGTAAACTTACCGAAATATTCTTCACGTTCGTTAGTAATGTCAGGTACCGAGCCGCGCGCGTTTGTACCGCTTTCTTTAGAGTCATTGCGCGTGTAGTACGAACCGTAGAAATACAGCTGATCTTCAATCAGTGGACCACCGGCGCCTACTGTAATGTAAGCAATGTCATCTTCGGTACTCAGGCCATCTTCATCGTCTGCTTGCCATGAGCCTTTTTGCAGGCGATACGTCACATCACCTTTAAACTCATCGGTACCTGATTTACTTTCGGTATTCAGAGTCACACCGGCATTTCGGTTGAAACCAACGGCTCTGGCGCCACCACGCTCAACGGAAACATGGGCAACATCGTGAGTAGATGGGGAAGAAGCCAAAATACCAAACAATGGCACAGACAGGTTTGCACCATCAAATTTGTAACCATTATCCTGACCACTGGCACCAGCACTTGGCCCACGAACACTATCAGACGTAACCTGAACCCCCGGCATTAAGCGAATCAACGAGCTATATTCAACCGCGGTTGGCAATGCAGCTAACTTATCGGCACTAAGAGAGTTACCCAGTGCTGAGTTAGTAGATGTGGTCAAAGCCTGACCATATACCACGACTTTTTCAGTTTCAGCAGAGCCTAATTGAATGTTAAGTGGCGTTTTTTGGTCCAGCAGAACAGCAATACTGATAGTTCTCTTTTCACCACTAGGCGAGGTAAACGTTACTTCATAGTTACCCGGCGGTAATAATTGTAATCGGTAGTTACCGTTTGATTTAGATGTCACGGTGCGGGCTTTTGGCAATACATCACCTTTAACCTCGATAGACACGCCGGCAAGTGGTGAGCCGTCATTACCCATCACCTTACCTACAATCTCACCTACTTGTTGGGCCCATGCATTCGTTCCGACTAGAAGTCCTGCCAGCGTCAAAGCAGAAAGCGAGCTTAACTTCCTCGCTTTACCGCTCGTTTTTGTTTTCATTCTCTTGTTGAAGGCCATAGCTGATCTCCGGGTTATTGTTGTCTGAGTATCGTGTTTTTATATTAAGCAATGTACGGCTAAAAAATAACCTATCATAGTATTAGGCTAAGTAAAGAATTTTTTATTCCAATTCATCGACACTAATTACCCCGTCATCTCAAAGCTGAGCACAGTGTCAATTCAACACGAGGTTTTGACAGATGCCTAAGCCGAAATTAAGCGGCGCCATAAAGAGCGAAAACGCGCCACGAATGAGCGGCAACAACTAAGAAAGCCGCGGCCGAATAACTACCCTGTTTGCGCAAAAAATCCGATTGACGTTCGCCTTAGCTAAAAATACGCGTTGCCATTCTCAGCAATATTGAAAACGCGTCCATTTGCATCCGACATACCATCGATAGACGTACCAGCATGACGCAATTTCTTAACTGTTGGCTTCGCTCAACCCTATGTTTTTCTCAGGTAGAAGCGAATGATGAGGGTAATGAGCTGGTACCAGGTGAGTACCAAATGAGTGAGAAGATATGGGGTTTTATAAGACGCTATGACATCAATAAAATCTCACAAAGTCCCACACCCAATAAGACTTGGTGAGACTTTGTGAGTCCGAAATATTTTCTACTCAATATTCTGAATTTGCTCGCGCATTTGCTCGATCAGTACTTTGAGTTCTACCGCTGACTGTGTGATGTCGGCGTTAATGGATTTGGAACCCAAGGTATTCGACTCGCGATTGAACTCCTGCATCATGAAATCCAAACGACGACCGCAGGCTCCGCCTTTTTTCAGAATTTTGCGGGTTTCGCCAATGTGACTGGTTAAGCGATCCAGCTCTTCTGCCACATCGACACGCTGCGCCAACAGAATCATTTCCTGTTCAATACGGCCAGGATCAAGTTCCACTTTTGCTTCTTCGAAACGACTTTGAATGCGTTCGCGCTGCCACTGCATCACTGCGGGCATATGCTCTTTTACTTTAGCCACTTCCACTTCGATGCCATCTAAACGCTGTTCAATCAATGCTTTAAGGTTGGCACCTTCTGCAGCACGGGCGGCGATAAAGTCCTGTAAACAGGCATCCAGCGCGCTAAGCATTTCTGCCTGAATGCTATCCATGTCGGCTTCTTCAGCACTAATGACACCGGGCCAACGCAGAATATCAACCGGGTTAACGCCTGTGGACTGACCATGTGATTGCACCCAATCGGCAGCATGCAGCAATTGCTTGGCGAGATCTTCATTCAGGTTGAGCTTACCCACCGCAGCGTCATTGGCATTAAAGCGCAACGAGCATTCGACTTTGCCCCGTTGCAGTGCGTTGCGGAAGCGTTCACGTAATACCGGCTCTAAACCACGAAATTGCTCGGGCAGACGGAAGTAAGTTTCCAGAAAACGTTGATTTACAGAGCGGATTTCCCAAACTGCTGTTCCCCACTGGGCCTTATGTTCGCGACGGGCAAACGCCGTCATGCTGTAAATCGCCATATCCTGTTCCTGTTAATTGTTACGCCCGCCAGTATAGCAAGTTAGCCAACCGCTGTTGAGCATTGATTATGCACATCAATTTACTGAAAAATTATTTCAATTCATATAGTTAGCTTTTTAAGCATGCATCGAGATAAATCCATGCATAGATATGCGTGGCTCAAATGCGTGAATGCCGGCATAAGTCACTGAAATCACGCGGCATAATCGGCTATAATCGCCGCAACTTTTTTATGACTCAGGAATTAGCATGCGCCCAAGTGGAAGAACCGCCAGTCAGATCCGCCCTGTAACCTTTACCCGCAATTACACCTGCCACGCCGAAGGCTCAGTGCTGGTTGAATTTGGTAACACCAAAGTGTTGTGTAACGCCACCGTTGAAGAGGGTGTACCGCGCTTTATGAAAGGCCAGGGCAAAGGCTGGGTAACGGCGGAATACAGCATGCTGCCTCGTGCAACTCACACCCGTAGCGACCGAGAAGCGGCGCGCGGTAAGCAAGGTGGCCGCACGCTGGAAATTCAGCGTTTAATTGCCCGCTCATTGCGTGCTGCAGTTGACCTGACCTTACTGGGTGAAAACACCATTATTATCGACTGCGATGTGATTCAGGCCGACGGCGGTACTCGCACGGCATCCATCACCGGGGCCTGTGTTGCCTTGGTAGATGCACTGACCCATATGCGTAGTAAAGGCATTATTAAAACTAACCCTCTCAAGCACATGGTCGCGGCGTTATCTGTGGGTATTTATGAAGGTTCTGCAGTTGCCGATTTGGAGTACATCGAAGACTCGGCAGCAGAAACGGATATGAACGTGGTGATGACTGAAACCGGCAAGCTGATTGAAGTACAGGGCACCGCAGAAGGTGAGCCATTCAGTTTTGACGAAATGCAGGAATTGATGGAAATCGCTCGTCACGGCTTGCGTGAAATTTTCGATCTTCAGAAACAAGCACTGAACTAAGAGGTCGTTATGCAGGATTTTCAGCGCGATTTTATCGAGTTTGCTGTTGCACGTAATGTTTTGCGTTTCGGCCAGTTTACCCTGAAATCAGGGCGCACCAGCCCGTATTTTTTCAATGCCGGATTGTTTAACACTGGCGGTGATTTAGCGCGCTTAGGCCAGTTTTATGCGGCCGCATTGCAGCATGCTGGCATCGACTATGATGTGCTGTTTGGCCCTGCCTACAAGGGCATTCCTATTGCGACCACCACAGCCGTTGCGTTGGCCGACAAGCATGGCGTCGATAAGCCATATTGTTTTAACCGTAAGGAAGCCAAAACCCACGGTGAAGGCGGCAATTTAGTCGGCAGCCCTCTGCAGGGTAAAATCATGTTAGTCGATGATGTGATTACTGCCGGCACCGCCATTCGCGAGTCGATGCAGATCATTCAGGCAAACGGGGCACAACTGGCGGGTGTGCTGATTGCGCTGGACCGTCAGGAACGTGGCCAAGGCACCCTGTCAGCCGTACAGGAAGTGGAGCGGGATTTTGCGACCAAAGTTATCGCCATCGTTGGGCTGAACGATCTCATCACCTATCTGGCAGACAAACCAGAAATGGCCGAGCATTTAACCAATATCCGCGCCTACCGGGAGCAATATGGCATCTGACCCTTTTGCGGCAGCCAACCAGACGCTGGATGCTCTGGGTCTGCGTTGCCCGGAGCCTGTGATGATGGTGCGACTGAATATCCGCAAAATGCAGGACGGCGAGACCTTGCTGGTTATCGCCGATGATCCCTCGACCACACGGGATATTCCGAGTTTTTGTCGCTTTATGGATCACACCCTGCTTGCCAGCGAAACGGACAACAAGCCCTATCGCTACCTGATTAAAAAGGGATTATAAAAAAACCGCCAACTGGCGGTTTTTTGTTTATTACGGTTTTTTAAACTTCAGCACGAATCGATCACTTTCACCGATAGCCAGATATTTGTCTTTATCCTTGTCGCCAAGGGTCAACGACGGCGGCAGCGTCCACACGCCTTTGGCGTAATCTTTCGTGTCTTTCGGGTTATCTAATACCTGGGATTCAGCAACGAATTCAAAACCGGCTGCTGTGGCAGCATCAATCACACTTTGTGTCGTGATATAGCCATTGCCCGGATTTGGCTCTGCCGGGTTATCCCACTGGTGGTCCACCACGCCCAGAGTACCACCCGGTTTTAACGCCGCAAACATGGCCTTGAATGCCAGGTCATTGTGCGAGGAACCCATCCAGTTATGCACATTACGGAAGGTTAACACCATATCCGCACTGCCTGGCGGTGCAACTTCAAGGGCATCAGGTAATTCAAACGTCGTTACCTTAACATCACCAAAACGCTTGGTGTCGCTCACCATTTGCAGGAACTGCCCTAAATAACGGCGCTGATAGCTTCGTGACGGGTTCAATGAATAATGGGCCGCATAGTACTGGCCATGATCTTTCAACGCCGGTGCAAGCACCTCTGTGTACCATCCACCTGCAGGCCACATTTCCACCACTGTCATATCCTGTTTAAAACCAAGAAAATCCAGTACTTCCATGGGTTTACGGTAAATATCGCGGGCTTTGTTATTAGCATCCCTTTTTTCATGCTGCATAGCAGCCTGGATAGCTTGTGCAGTTGCATCGTCCAGTTTGGCTTGTGCGGCAGGTGCTAACAGCGTTGCGCCGATGATTAGGCTAAGTAGGGTTGTTCGCATGTTATGTCCTTATTGTTTGTAAATTTGGCCGTCTTTCATTACAAAAATCACATCTTGCATAGTCTTGATATCTGCAAGCGGATCACCGGCTACGGCGATAAGGTCAGCTAATTTGCCTTTCTCGATAGTTCCCAGCTGATCATCGACTTTAAGCAGTTTAGCGGCATGATAGGTCGCGCTGCGAATGGCCTCAATCGCCGGCATGCCGGCCTCCACCATTAACGCGAATTCCTCAGCATTATCTCCGTGGGCAGACACCCCGGAGTCAGTACCAAACGCTATCTTCACACCCGCTTTGTAGGCCCGGGCGAAGGTTTCCTGAATAAGTGGCCCGATACGCGCTGCTTTTGGCCTGACTAACTCCGGAAAAAATCCATCGATTTTGGCTTTCTCCGCCACCCAGGCGCCGGCCATGATGGTCGGGACATAATACGTACCGTGTTTTTTCATCAGCTTGATGGTGTCGGCATCCATATAGGTCCCATGTTCGATGGAATCTACTCCCGCTTTTATCGCACGTTGCATGCCTTCCGTTCCATGCGCATGCACGGCAACTGTCATACCGTAATCTTTGGCAGTGGCGACAATCGCCTCCACTTCATCTTGCATAAACTGAGGGTTTTGACCCGATTTAGCCACACTGAGCACGCCGCCTGTGGCGGTAATTTTGATTAAATCCGCGCCATCTTTATAACGTTGACGTACCGCTTTACGCGCCTCATCCACGCCATTTACTACCCCTTGTTTGGGGCCTGGGTCCGCTTCAAAGCGGCGCGATTGGCCATTAGTGGGGTCAGCATGACCACCGGTCGTAGCAATAGACTTCGCGGCAGTGTAAATGCGTGGCCCATCAATCATGCCTTTGTTGATGGCATTTCGCAGCGCAACCGTTTCGTTATACCCATCGCCTAAGTTGCGAATGGTGGTAAAGCCTGCCAGTAAGGTTTTTTCAGCGTACATCACGCCTTTAAGCGCATAATCCGCCTCATTAAGAGTAAAGCGCTCCATATATGACGCCTGACCATTATTTTGCGAGCTGATGTGCACGTGCATGTCCATCAGGCCCGGCATAACTGTGGCATCCCGAAGGTCAATAATCGTGTCCTGATCACTGGCCTTTTTAAAGCCCGACTCCACCGATATGATTTGGTTTCCCTCGATTACAATTGTCATGCCGGATTGCACCTGGTTATTGGTGGCATCAATCAACTTACCAGCATGAATCAGCGTTGCGGCATAGGCATTAGCGGTCAGCATAGCGGCACTTACAATGGATAATCGGAGTAACCTTCTCATTGGATATTGTCCTTACTGGTTTGTCAGCAACGCACGCAACTGACGTAATTTCACTTTCACTCGACGCATATTTTCCGGGCCCATACGAATCAATTGCTTTTGCACAGGCGACAAGGCTTCAATACGCTCATCAGCAAACTGATACATCACACTCTCAGTTTTAACTTCAATCGGGGTTGGCACTTCTGGCGTCGCCAACAGGTGCTCAACTGCGTCCATCAACACGTCCTCAAACGCCACACGACGTGAACCAATCTCCGCGTATTTTTCCTGCATGGCGGGTAACAAACTCTGGTACATCGCGATTAACTGCTGGTTGTCCATAGCATCCAACAACGCCACATAGCCGTCATAACGCTGATAGCTTTGCGCATCAATCCATAATCTGTCCGCCTGCTGGTATACCTGAAACTGCCCCTGCGGCGCTTTAAATAACCTGTGATTATTCGCCAGTTGTTGGTTAGCAATATTGTCGATTTGTACCACTAAGCGGTTAAACAAATCTGACGATACCACCAGACGGGCAATCTGCTGCTCAGCGGCATCAAGGGTCACAGCCTTTAGTTCCTCAAACAGCGATTTGTCATCGGTTTCAGGCACTGTCTGCGCAGGTGTGGCTTCAACAATCGGCTCTGGCTCTGCGTTTATTGGCGGCTCCGCCTCTACAGGCTCTGGCGTTGTCTCTGGCTCTGGTTGGATCACAGGCTCCTCAACCTCAGGCGCAACCGGAGATTGCTCCTGTGCTATTGGCGCTGAGTCGACTTTTTCAGGTTCAGCAGGTCGCCAAAAATACAAAACGGCGACAAGAATAACGAGTACACCGGCAACAATAATCGACCCCAAGGGTAACGACGCTTTGTCGGTTTCAGCATGTGACATTTTTTCTCCAACCCAAAAAACAATGTTGTGGTTTAAAAGACCACAGAAATTTCAATTAGTTGTATTAAACCAGAGCTATTTGCGCTGTACATAGGATTACGTCAAAAAGCACCAAAAACAGACGAGTAGACAGCGCATCTGATCCTATTTAGACTGGTCTGATTACATTTCGTTAACACTGATTATGTCGCTGATCCTGTTTGCCATTCCCGCCTTTTTTGCGTTGATTCTGCTCGAGCTTGCCATTGATAGCAGGCGAAAAACTGGTTTTTACCGTGTCAACGATAGCATTAACAGCCTTACCATTGGTGTTTACAGCCGGATTGCGGGCTTGGCGAGGGCGGCGATACCGCTTAGTTTTTATCCTCTGGTGCTGGATGCATTAGCCATTTATGAGGTTTCAGCAACCTGGTACTGGTGGGTCATCGCCTTCGTGTTATATGACTTTTGTTACTATTGGAATCACCGCTTTGGCCATGAAATCAGCTTCTTTTGGGCCTCACACGTAGTCCATCACAGCAGTGAAGAATACAATCTGACGACCGCATTACGGCAGACCAGCACGTCTTTATTAGGCTGGATTTTTTACCTGCCGCTTGCCTTGTTAGGTATTCCGGTTGAAATGCTCATTACCGTGGGGGCACTGAACCTGATCTATCAGTTTTGGGTGCATACCCGTCATATCCCGAAACTAGGCTGGTATGAATGGCTGTTTGTTACGCCGTCTAACCACAGAGTGCATCATGCGCAAAACCAATGTTATATCGACAAAAATTACGGTGGCGTATTTATCTTGTGGGATCGGCTCTTTGGCACATTTCAGGAAGAGCTGGATGATGAGCCACCATTGTATGGTATCCGCAAAGCTCTGAGTAGTTGGAACCCACTATGGGCAAACGTGCATGTCTATTCACAATTAGCCAAAGACAGCTGGCACACTGCTCGTTGGGGTGACAAATGGCGGGTATGGTTTGGTAGAACCGGCTGGCGGCCCGAGGATGTGAGTCAGTCTCATCCCATTGCCAAAGCCGACTTATCGCGCTTTAAAAAATTTGATATTCCGTTGAGTATTCACGAACGCCTCTATGCAACCTTGCAACACATAGGTATATTGCTGATTACGCTTGTTTTTTTACTAAATGTCAGTGCGCTGACGCCGATAATGAAATGGTCAGTCGCGGGTTTTATTTTTGTCAGTGGTATGACGCTGGCGGCCTTTATGGAACACCGTGTGTGGGCCCACGTTACTGAATGGATTCGGCAACTGGCAATGTTAGGCGTCATTATTTCTGGAGCCTTACCGACATGGCTAACGACAAGCCTGTTGGTAATTATTGCAATCAGTTTGCCAATGTTATGGCAGCGTAAAAGAACGTCAACGTTAGTACTGGAATAACAACTACTCTCGGGAACATTATGCGAATAAACGCACGAGTGATGATCGCGATGTGCATATTTGCATTCGCCAGCACAGGCAAAATTGCGACCGCAGCATCTGCTGTTTGTGGTGACAATTTACCTGCTTCATTCGAGCCGTATATTCAGCAGCTGAACACTGCCGTTGCTCAGGCGCCTGACGCCAGTAACCTGACCGATTGCAGTATCAGGGTGACCCTCATTCCATCTCAGGATGCTAGCGTTATCGCAAACATTCCATTGATGGTTATAGAGCGTGGACAGCCAATCTCTTCCGTCGATACTCAGCCCGACAATGAACAGGTGCTTCAGCAGGTCCTCAGCCAAACCAACTTCCGACTCGTTACCAATATGTTGAATTGGTCGACGATGAATAATCGCCTGTCGGACAATACCCGCGTCTATCTGACAGGAGAGTCAATAGCGCTTTACGCCGACCTCACAGCACTCGCGGATATGACGACGCGCGAAACATTGGCAAATATGCTTCGCCAGCAGCCACTGCCAGTGATGCAAAAGCCCGGATCTCAAATCCGTTTAATTAGTACTGACCAATTTTGGCTGAGTCCCTGGTTTTGGGGCATGGTCGTCATTACCGTCTTTTTAATCGTTGGTTATCGTTACTATCTGCTCGCGTTGCAGAGTGTGACGCTGGATTCAAAAAACTACGAACTGGATTTGAAAAATCAGGAACTGACATCACTGAAAGACCGCATTCAAAAGCGCAATCAGGAACTGGAATATCTGTCCACCCATGACAGCATGACCGGGTTATTAAACCGTCCGTTTTTCGAACAGATGGTAGAGCGAGAGCAAAATCGTGCCTACCGAAGCGGCCAGCCACTTAGTCTGTTATTGCTCGATTTAGATCACTTTAAGCAGATCAATGACAATTTTGGTCACACCGAAGGTGACAATGTGCTTAAGGAAACCGCAGCATTACTGCGTAAGCATTTGCGCAGCGTCGACCTGATTGCACGCTGGGGTGGCGAAGAGTTTACCATTTTGTTGCCTGACACCCCTGTGCATATCGCTTATGAACTTGCGGAGCGCCTGCGTCAGCATCTGGCCAATTTGTTGCTTCCCCCGGTCGGCCATATCACCTGCAGCATCGGTGTAACCGGTTTTGAAGCCAAAGAAAAATTTGAAAAAGTCTTCCTGCGTGCCGATCGTGCGTTGTATCAGGCAAAAGAGACCCGAAATGCAGTCGTTGCATCCGAACTTGAGACTATTTAAACAGATCGTAGTCGAATGGATACGGTCTAACTCAATGATTTAAAAGAAATTAATAAAATTCTCTCCGCAACTGTTGCCAATTGGCAACGGAATTTCAGCTACGTTTGTTCCACCACTTTCACCTTTTAACGCTAACAGTCTGATTTTAAACAATTTTTTTCGTTGGCATGTTTTTTGACTGTGCTCTCCCTTGTCAGAGGCGTTGCGCTGACGTCAGAAGAAGTTGTCTGGCTGGCATTATCAGCTAACTGTCAAAAGAGGTCGTCAAGCATGCAAAATACTCGTGTAGGTGTGATACCAAAAACGTTCGCTGCCAAGCCATTCCATGAAACCATTGGTTCAGCTTTCTTCACGCATTTCTCACTGCATTTTGGCGTGAGTCAGCGCCAAAGCCCGGTGCTATGCCGCAGTATTTTTGCATTCAGACACAAAGTCTATTGTGAACAGCTGGGTTTTGAAGAACCTAATAGCGCCGGTCTTGAGCGTGACGAGTGGGACCGGACTGCGATTCACTTTGCAATTAGCCACAACAAAACCGGTAAAATCGTTGCGTGCGCCCGCTTGCTACCCGCAAACGACGCCCAGAGCTTACCGATCGCAGAGTTTTGTGGCGACGAAGCCCTCGATTTAGGTGTCCACCCCAGTCAACTGCAATCCAGCAGTGCCTGCGAATTATCGCGATTTATTGTCGATAGCGAGTTCAGTTCGCCCAGAGCCGCGATCGAAGCTGGATTTGCCGAAGCATCAGTAGCAGTCGGACAGCTTCGCTATGTTTTAGCGCAAATGACCATGGAATATGCATTGCGTGCCGACTGGCCGCATATGTTCGTATTGTCTGAGCCACGTTTTATCCGGGTATTGCGTATTGCTGGCATGCCAATTAAGGCAATAGACGACTATGTTAATTTCAAAGGATTACGGCGGGTTGCCTATTCCTGTGTGAATGACTTTTTCGATGCTGCAGCGCCGGCCTTCATGCACGCACGACAGATTCTCAGCCAGCATCTGTTGGAAGAGTCCCAGACGTCCTTAATGTTTGGCTAAGTGCCAACCTCTTTATGGTACACTGTGCGTACGCTAACCCGCACAGTGTTTTCCCATGCAACAAATTACTCTTTTGGCCCCGGATGACTGGCATTTGCATTTTCGCGATGGCGATATGTTGCTCGAAACCGTGCCGGCCACAGCACGCTGTTTTAAACGTGCGATTGTAATGCCCAATCTGGTGCCACCGGTTACCACCGGTGCCATGGTGGCGGCATATCGTCAGCGTATCTTATCCGCTCGCCCTTCAGGCAGTGATTTTGATCCATTGATGACGCTGTTTCTGACCAACCAGACCACCGCACAGGATATTATTGAGGCAAAAGCTGCTGGGGCCGTGGCCGCCAAGCTTTACCCAGCCGGTGCAACGACCAATTCTGATGCTGCTGTATCACAGGTTGATGCCCTTCAGCCGATTTTCGAAGTGATGGCAGAGCAAGGCATGTTATTACTGGTACATGGCGAAGTGACCGATGCGCATATTGATATCTTCGATCGGGAAAAGGAATTCATCGATCGTAACCTCACGCGGATTGTTGCAAACAATCCCACGTTAAAGGTGGTTTTCGAACATATCACCACCGCGGATGCAGCAGATTTTGTCTTGGCGCAGGGTAATAATGTAGGCGCCACCATTACGCCGCAACACCTTATGCTCAACCGCAACGATTTATTAGTGGGTGGCATTCGCCCGCATAACTACTGCCTGCCAGTATTGAAGCGCAGCACCCATCAGGCGCGTCTGCGCGAAGTAGTTCAAAGTGGCTCACCCAAATTCTTTTTGGGAACAGATTCCGCACCGCACGCTAAACACCGCAAAGAGGCTGCATGTGGATGTGCTGGTTGCTACTCCGCATGGAGCGCTATTGAGTTATATGCGCAGGTGTTCGAAGAATTAGGCGCGCTGGATAAACTGGAAGGATTTGCCAGTCTGCACGGCGCAGATTTCTACGGCCTGCCACGCAATAAAGACTGTATTACTCTGGTGCGTGAACCCTGGCAAGTGCCCGCGTCCATCACCCTGCCAGATGGCAGTGATATCGTGCCGTTCCACGCGGGTCAGCAAGTAAACTGGCGCGTAATGGGTAACGAGTAAGCCACAGTACTTTAGTCGGGCTGGTACAGCCCGACGAATTTCCTTACAGTAGTCGCATAATCACAATAACAAACTGCTTATGCTCAACCTGACTACTGTACTGATTCTGGCCGTGGGATATCTGGTTATCCTGTTCGCGGTGGCCTGGTATGGTGACAAAGTCGCCATCCGTAACCGACAGCGCCCGTGGATTTACAGTTTGGCGTTGGGCGTACACTGTTCTTCCTGGTCGTTCTTCGGCACCACGCTACAGTCTTACCAGTATGGCTGGGCATTTACCCCTACCTATTTAGGCAGTGTATTACTCTTCGCATTTGGCTATCCGTTATTGTGGCAAATCATCAAAATTTGCCGCCGCCACAATATCGCCTCGCTCGCAGATTTCATCAGCGTACGCTATGACAAAAGTGCATCTCTGGCGGCGGTAGTCACCCTGTTGGCGTTATTAGGAGTTGTTCCGTATATCGCCCTGCAATTGGATGCAATTACCACCAGCATAAACTTTGTAAGTGACGGCTCACTTACAAGAATATCCGGTGGAACCGGGCTCGCAGTTACCATTGCGATGGCAGTCTTTGCTATTTTGTTCGGCACCCGGCAGGTTAACCTTACCGAGAAAAATCCGGGGTTAATGCTCGCGATTGCGTTTGAATCGGTAGTTAAACTCGCGGCATTCATCATAGTAGGCTTGTTTATTTGCTACGGCTTGTTTGATGGCGTGGTGGACCTTATTGCTCAGGCCAGCCAACAGCCAATCTCCAATAATGTCACCCAACGTGAAGGTGCCTGGCTGGTTTACAGTGGCCATATTTTACTTGGCATCTGCTCGGTGTTTTGCTTGCCACGCCAGTTCCATATTAATTTTGTTGAGAATAATGGTGAGCAGGAATTGCGTACCGCACGCTGGGCGTTTCCTCTTTATCTGTTTGCCATCAATCTGTTTGTGCTACCCATCGCCATGGCAGGCAGTGTCATTTTCGGCGAAGGAACAGTGCGCGCGGATACGTTTATTCTCGCGCTACCCATGCAGGCAGGTAACGAGAGTATGACGCTACTTGGTCTGGTGGGCGGGATTGCATCTGCCACCAGTATGGTGATTGTTGCGACATTGTCGGTTGGCATCATGGTTTCCAATAACCTACTGACACCTTTATTACTGACGCGTCGCCAGCCACAACCCTCAACCCAGCTCAACTCCGCTGTACTGCTGCGTATTCGACGGATCACTATTGTATTGGTGGTTGCAGCCGCTTATTTATATTTTCAGCGCATCAGTCAATCTGCCCCGTTAGTCAACAGCGGCGTGATCGCTATGTCGTTATTGGCTCAGCTAACCCCGGCATTGCTGCTGGGCATGTTCTGGTCGCGTGCCAGCTGGCTTGCTGCGTTGTCCAGTATCATTACAGGTATATTGGCCTGCGCCGTATTGCAGTTGTGGCCTAGCATCAAAGGCAGTTATTACTTTGACCCTCCCCCCGGGGACTGGCAACTCACTGAGGGGTTCCTAATTAGTCTGGGGTTAAACACGTTGGTTTTTGTACTGATAAGTCTGCTAAGCAGCAGAAAATCAATCAGCTCATTCCGCCAGTTTCATGCCAAAGGGGGCACCGTCAGTGCACTGAAGGCCGGCACCATCCTGGAATTAGCCGAAAAATTTTTCACCCATCCGGCGCAAGACGAATTTGCCCGTCGCCTGAAGGGCGTAGATGCGGATGACATTGCGCCGGCGGCAGTGCTGGCAGATTTCGAAAAGTCGCTGACAGCGGTACTGGGTAATACCGGCGCAAAGCTTCTGCTGGGGAGCGTGGCGCAGGATGCTCCTCCGGTAAAAGGTCTGGTGGAGATGGTCGAAGAGGTCGGGCAGCGTTATCAGTTCAATCTGGAACTGTTGCAATCCTCCATCGGCCACATTGATCAGGGGATTGCCGTGGTTGATAGCAATCTCAATCTGGTTGCCTGGAATCAACGCTATATCGAGTTATTTGATTTTCCCGACGCACTGATAAAGGCTGGGGTCAATGTTCGGGAGTTACTCCAATTTAATGCTGACCGGGGTCTGTTTGGCGACGGAGAAGATATTCAACAAGCTATCGATAAGCGTATCGCCTTTTTACGTCAGGGCAGTCGTTATAAATTTTTGCGTACCTACGCCCATGGCACCGTAATTGAAATCAATGGCAATCCCATGCCCGGCGGCGGGTTTGTTACCACTTATACCGACATCACTGAATATGTAGAAACCCAGCGCCAGCTTAATGCCGCAAAACAGGATCTGGAACAGCGGGTCGAAGAGCGTACACAGCAGTTACAACAGGCTAACCAACAATTACAGCTAGCCAAACAGGACGCCGAACGAGCCAATGACAGCAAAACCCGTTTTCTCGCTGCCGCAGGCCACGATTTGATGCAGCCGTTTAACGCAGCCACCCTGTTTGCGGCAACGCTGGAGCAACAAACCCGAAACACAGACTTGGCCGAAAGCGTACACGGCATGCAGCAATCGCTTAGCAGTGCCGAAGAACTACTGCGCATGCTGCTGGATATCTCCAAACTCGATACCGGCGTGTTACGCCCGGTGAAAACCCTGTTTAACCTTAATGAAATCCTTCAGCCACTGGCCAACGAATTTACCGTGATTGCGCGGCAAAAAGGTCTCACCCTGAAAGTCGTGCCGTGCAATGTGTATGTGTATTCGGACAAAACTTTGCTGCGTCGAATTATCCAAAACCTGTTATCCAATGCGGTGCGCTACACACGCAGCGGCAAAGTGTTAATGGGCTGCCGACGCAATGGAAAGCACCTTGGCATTCAGGTACTGGATACCGGACCGGGAATTCCGGCTGATCAACAGCAACAAATTTTCACCGAGTTTCATCAGCTCGACAAAGAGGCCGGCAGCCAGGGGCTCGGCCTGGGGTTAACCATCGTTGACAAAATCAGTCGTCTTTTGGGTCATGCAATCAACCTGACCTCACAGCTTGGCAACGGCACCTGTTTTACCGTTACCATCGAACGTTACGCTCCTGTGCTGACCCAAATAAAAGCTGATGTACCGTCTAAACCGGAAAGCCATACACCGCTTGCCGGTAAACATGTCGTGGTTATCGACGATGACGAGCAAATCCTGCAAGCCATGCAAAGTTTATTAACGGAATGGGGGGCACAGGTCGTGACAATCAGTGAGCACACTGATCTACAACGACATTTTGCAATGCAGGCCGATTTGATTATCGCGGATTATCATTTAAAACATGGTGAAAATGGTGTTGATTGGGCGATTAGCTTGCTACAACACTGGCCAGAGTCTGTGCCCGTCATATTAAACTCTGCCAACCATGACGAAGAAATACGTGCGCGGGCGATTGAGCATGGCTTCGCATTTTTACACAAGCCGGTAAAAGCTGGCGCGCTCAAGCGGTTAATTCGACGGGAGTTAGCTCTCGAGAGCTGAGGCGTTGTCAGTCAGATCCAGACGTTGCTTAAACAGAATACCCGCTTGCAGGCGATTGATGACGCCCAACTTTTTCAAAATAGCAGAAACGTGCTGTTTAATTGTGGTTTCCTGTACATTCATTTCATAAGCAATTTGCTTATTCAACAAACCGTCTGCCACCATACTTAACACCCGGAATTGTTGCGGCGTCAGTTGCTCCAGACGCGCAGCAAAATCAACGTCATCGGCACGGGATTTCCCTTCGATGCGACTAGCCAACTCTTGCGGCAGCCACATTTCACCATCTAATACTTTATTGATCGCCTGTTGAATCACATCAAGGCTAGCCGATTTAGGAATATAGCCACTGGCACCAAAATCGATCGCCCGGCGAATAACCTCAGCGTCATCCACTGCCGACACAATAATTATCTGCACACTGGGAAACGTAGTGCGCAGGTAACTTAAACCTGTTAAGCCTTTATTGCCTGGCATATTCAGGTCTAATAAGACTAACTCCACCATGCTCTGTTCACGCAGCAATGCCAGACAACTTTCAAAGTCCTGCGCTTCAAAAATTTCACCGCCCAACATGCTCCCCACAGCCTGCTTCATGGCGCTGCGAAACAAAGGGTGGTCATCTGCGATAATAAGTTGTGTATTCATACTGCATGGATTTCAGGAAAATTCTCAGGTCAGGTTACCTGTCATAGGACCGACTGTCATTAGCAAAAAAAGGCGGCCGAGGCCGCCTGAACAACAACTTAGAAACGGTATCCAACGGTGAGGTGGACTGTGCGGGGATCACCGTAGTAACCAATCAAAGTCTGGTCACCACCCAATCCCGGGCCATAACTGCCATCGGCGTTTTGTACGACGAAGTCATAACCACCGACCAGATATTCCTCATCCGTGATGTTCTTCATATGCAGACTACCAAACCAGTTACCATCGGTACTCTCCCAGGCAACACTCGCATTGAGCATGCCATAACCATCCTGATACAGCAGATCGCTGGTTTCAAATAAACGATAATCGTCACGGTAGTAGTAATTTGCATTGAACACAAAGTCACCCAAATCTGTGCTCAGTACATAATTGGCCGCCAGATTCATCGTGTACTTAGGTGTGCTAGCCAGACCAATTAACGGCGGGATAGCGTCATTCTTATCAATGCTGACATTGGTGTAACCCAGCGCTAGATCAAACGTCAGTGCATCTGTTGCAACGTAGGTAAATTCACCTTCGATACCACTGACAGTATTTTCCGCCACGTTACCCAGTAACTGTTGTAAATCCGTTGCGTCTTCACCTGGCAGAATGCCGATGTACTGGCGATCTTTGTGCTTCAACTGGAACAAGGTCACATTCGCGCGGAAGTCATTGCCCCAATCACTCTTAATACCTAATTCGAAGCTATCCACTACTTCCGGATCAGCAGCTGGCTCGTTAATCGTTGCACGAGGGTTAAACGTGCCTGACTTGAAGCCTTGCGCATAACTCGCAAACCACATGAAGTCACTGTTAACCTGATATTCAAGACCCACACGTGGAGTAAAGCGCGACCAGTCAGCTTTTTTCGGCGCATCCAGCACACCATCACCATTGGTGTCAGTACCCAATACCATTGGCACTAACTGGCCAGCGGGGCGCTCATAGCCTGGGATCCATCCACTCTCTGGATAAACATTGGTCAGCAAAACACCGTTAAATACAGAGGCATCTTTATCCTCTTTGGTGTAACGCGCACCTAAGGTCATCGATAATTTATCTGTCAGGTCAAAGCTGCCCTGAACGTATGCAGCCTGGCTTTCACTGTTATTACAGCCAGAGACTTCACGGGTCAGACCATCTGCACCCAACCCGCCATAGGCAAAGCGACCGAGGAAGCCAAGAATTGCCTCAAACTGACCACAAGACTCTCCATCGTACAGATAAACACCACCCACCAAACTCATACCTTCCGTGCGATACGTCGCCTGAATTTCATGCGTTGTGTTGTTGTCATCGTAAACCGCTGGCACATCAAAGATATCTAACTGGGTGTTATCAAAATCGATGTTAGTCGGCGAATAACTGTCGCGCTTGGAGCCAACATATTTCAGACCCAGATTATCGTTCACAGTCCAGTCAACCGTCAGGCTCAGGCCTTCCAGCTCGACTAAGTTCCAGGTAGGCAGACTGGTGTATGAGTCGTATACACTGTCTGGTACGCCTGCGTCCGTCAATAAGCTCGGTAATAAGCGATAACCGCCTTTAGCATTAGATTTATCTTTGGTCTTATCCCATGCCAAACGCATAAACAGATCGTCACTGGCATGATATTCCAGAGTCAGACGCGATGCGGTCAGATCTTTGTTGTAGTTTTCTTTATCCTGGCCATCCAGTGCTGACACCAGGTACTCACCATAGCCATCACGATTCAGATCAGCGTAGCCAAAACCCACAAACAGGGTGTCATCCACCAGTGGAATCTGGCCAGTTAATTTTACGTCCCGCTGGTTGTAGCTACCCACAGTGCCACGGGCGGTAAATTGCGTATCACCTGACATCGGCTTAGTGACGTATTTTACTGCGCCGCCGATGGTATTTTTACCGTACAGCGTACCCTGTGGACCGCGCAGCACTTCGATACGTTCAACATCCAGCAGATCCAGTACAGCACCTTGCGGACGCGCAACATACACATCATCGATATAAATACCGACGCCCGGCTCGTAACCCCAGAGTGGATCTTGCTGACCCACACCACGGATAAAAGCAGTCAGCGTCGAGTTAGTACCGCGACTGGTTTGCAACGTGGTATTTGGCGCAAACTGCTGAATCTCAGTCAGGGTTTCGATACCCTTTTCGCTCAACTCCATCGCACCGATAGACGTAATCGAAACAGGAACTTCCTGCAGACTCTCAGTGGTTTTTCGTGCGGTTACCTGAATTTTTTCCAGACCCGCTTCCTTTTTATTCTCTGCACTCGCCTGATCTTGTGCCATTGCGGCTGGGGCGGAGAGTAATGCACTGGTGACTGCCAGGGCACAGAGAGATTTGTTAAATAAATTGTTTCTCATGGCCGTTCCTTTGCTTATCGCTAAGCGGTTGTGTTTGCGTGATTTTTTAAGTGTGATTACGCACCTTAGTGACAGCACAATAGAGCATTTTTACAATTTTTTAACCTGTACTTAAGTACTATGTTATGGTGACGGCCTTTCACCTAAAGTGCCTGATATTCAGCGAAAAAGTCGGTGATTATCGCCTATATCCTTCACCGGCCGAGCGTAATATTTCGAACAAGGACATCAACTATGTTGAGTGTGGTTGGCCTGATTGGTGGGCTGTTGCTTCTGATTTTTCTGACAATTCGCGGCATGAACTTATTTATTGCTGCCCCCCTTTGTGCACTGATTGTTGGCCTGACCAATGGCTTGCCTGTCTTTGTTGGTGACGGCAATTTTGTAAATGCTTATATGGCTGGGTTCTCCGGCTTTATCGCCAGCTGGTTCTTTATGTTTTTGCTGGGCTCATTGTTCGGTAAATTCATGGAAGACAGTGGTGCGGCCGATGCTGTCGCGCGCTGGATTGTGGATCGTATTGGTATGAAGCACGCCGTGCTCGCCGTGGTGCTGGCCTGCGCGATCCTGACCTACGGTGGTGTTAGTGTGTTTGTGGTGGCGTTTTCGGTCTATCCCATGGCGTTATCATTGTTTAAAGATGCCAATTTACCACGCCGCTTTATCCCTGCCGCGCTGGCTTTTGGTTCTGTGACATTTACCATGACATCCGCCGGCTCACCGGAAATCCAGAACTGGATCCCAACCAAACATCTGGGTACTTCACCCTATGCCGCCTGGGAAGTCAGTTTATTGGTCGCGGTTCTGATGGCTACTTTTGGGTATTGGTGGCTGAAGCGCATGATTACTAAGGCCGTTAACAATGGCGAACAATTCGACGCGCGTCCGGAAGACCCACGAATTCCTGAACGGGATTATCCGCATCCCATCACAGGTATTATCCCTCTGTTTGTAGTATTGGGGCTGTCTTTTATCCTGCATGAACAGTTGGCACAGCTGGCGCTAATCGTCGCCTTAGGCGGTGGGGTAATGGCGTTACTGGTGATTAATTACCGCCATTTCCATAATCTCAGCAAAGCGATTAATGAAGGTACTACTGGGGCGTTGGTCGCTATCGGCAACACTGCAGCGGTGGTTGGATTTGGCTCAGTGGCGAAAAACACCGAAGCGTTTACCGCAGCGGTGCAACTTATGACGACTCTGCCCGGAAATGAACTGATTGGCGCAGCCATCGCCGTCAGTGTGATTGCCGGCTTAACCGGCTCAGCATCGGGCGGGCAGGCTATAGCCCTACCGCTACTGGGCCCCCATTATCTGGATGCGGGTGTTAACCCGGAGCAACTACATCGTATCGTGTCTATTTCCAGCGGTGCGCTGGACTCCTTGCCGCATAATGGCTATGTAGTCACCACTATTCGCGCCATCTGTCATGAGACCCATCAGCGTGCCTATGCGGCTGTGGGTGCGCTAACGGTGATCGTGCCCTTAATGGGACTCGCCATTGCAGTCGGCCTGTTTATTCTGTTTTAGGGGCGCACTATGAAGCGACATATCGCACTTCTACTACTCTGCCTGACCGCGTCGGCAGCATGGGCGCAGGACACGCTGCTGGTCGACAAGCGAGTATTCGAACTTGAGCAGTTCACCACCTATACCGGCAAAACCATTAAACAGGTCAAGGTCGGCTGGGAGGCCTACGGCCAGCTAAACGCGGATAAATCCAACGCCATACTCATTACTCATTATTTTACCGGCAGCTCCCATGCGGCTGGGAAATATCGCGCTTCGGATGCAGCCCCTGGTTACTGGGATGCCCTGATTGGCCCCGGTAAAGCCATCGATACCAACAAATATTATGTTATTAGCAGCGACACACTAGCGAATGTGAGTGCTTACAATCCGGATGTCATCACCACCGGACCAGCCAGTATCAATCCAGATACAGGCAAACCTTACGGGCTCTCTTTTCCAGTGGTGACCATTCGCGATTTCGTCAATGTACAAAAAGCACTATTGGACTCGCTGGGGATTCAAAAATTACACGCTGTTGTGGGCCCATCCATGGGCTCTTTTCAGGCGATTGACTGGGCGTCGGCCTATCCAGACAAAGTGGAACGGATGATTTCTGTGATTGGCAGCGCCGGTACCGATGCCTGGACCTCGATTTCTTTGCACCACTGGGCCATGCCCATCATGCTCGATGCTAATTGGCAGCAAGGTAATTACTACGGCAAAGAATCACCCAATGCAGGTTTGGTCGCGTCACTGATGATGATCACTCAACAGGCATTGGAACCGGATTTTATCAACCGTACTATTGCA
This sequence comes from Bowmanella sp. JS7-9, assembly GCF_004329715.1. Classification (GTDB taxonomy): domain Bacteria; phylum Pseudomonadota; class Gammaproteobacteria; order Enterobacterales; family Alteromonadaceae; genus Pseudobowmanella; species Pseudobowmanella zhangzhouensis. The sequence goes on along the minus strand of NZ_JXSY01000011.1, from coordinate 30,904 downwards.
GATCATTCGCCACTGGAGAACGCGCCACTACATGATGCCATGGCAGAGTTTAAGGCGGTTCGTTGGTTGCGTGAGCGCGCACAGAGCCGGGCGGCGCAAATGGATGCCAATCATGTAATTTACCTTGCCCGTGCTTCTCAAGCCTTCGTGGCCGGTTTCAGTGCATCAATGGATGAAGGCTTGGCACGCATTCAGGCAAAAACCCTGTTTATCCCCTCCGCCCATGACATGCTGTTGCTACCGGAAAATATCCGTTTGGCCCATGAGAAATTGCTGGCTCTGGGCAAACGCAGCCAAATCGCGCTGTTAAACGGGGGAATGGGTCACCTGGACGGCGTAGCCAGAATTACACAACAAGCGGACCTTATCCGCGACTTTTTAAACACACCATAAGGACAGCTCTATGCGACGTTCACTGGTACTTTCCGCGATATGTTTGTCTGCCGGCAGCCTGGCAAGCGTACCCAAAATGCAGTTAGACACGAATAGCATGACGTTATCCGGGCTTTCCGCAGGTGGTTACATGGCAGCGCAGATGTTAGTCGCCAACTCAGACCGGTTCAGCGGCGCGGGCATTATTGCCGCCGGTCCGGTTTATTGCGCACAAAACAGTTTGCTCACGGCGTTGGAGCACTGCGTGAATAAAATAGACAGCCCAATACCGGTGTCTGAGCTGGTTACAGAGATAAAACGCTGGGAAAGTAATAGCCTGGTTGCGCCATTGGATAACCTCAATAAGGCGAAGGTTTGGGTACTTCACGGCAGCAAAGATGGTCGTGTAATCGAACCGGTCACCGATGCGCTGGTAGAACAACTTAAGGCGCTGGCACCCGATATAAAGCTGACGTATAGCAAAGACAAACCCTACGCACACCATTTCCCCACCAGAGATAATGGTCACGCATGTGATACGTCTGAGGCACCTTTCATCGGTCAGTGTGGCTTCGACGCTGCTGGAGACATGTTCCGTTACCTGATGCCACAGACAAAAACGGCCAGTGACACCGCCAATGGCAAAGTATATGACTTCTCTCAGGCGGAGTTCATTGGGGATGATGTCAGTGGTCTGGCAGAAACCGGTTACGTTTATGTTCCGGCTCAGTGTGAATCTGGCAACACGTGTGGCGTGCATATCAGCCTGCACGGCTGCAACCAGTTTGCTGGTGCAGACAATGTCGGCCTCGCATATATTGAGAAAACAGGTATTAACCGCTGGGCCGATGCCAATAATCTGGTGGTGTTATATCCGCAGACACAAGCCTCTAACCTGATGCCATTTAACCCCCAGGGCTGTTGGGACTGGTGGGGCTATACCGATGAAAACTACGCCAATCAGAAAAGTGCGCAAGGCAGTGCAATTCTGAAAATGGTGGCGGCACTAAGCAAATAAAACAAAACCGGCGCAGGCCGGTTTTTTTATGGGTTAATAATGCTGTTCCAGTCTCTGCCGAGCAGCGCTAAGACATCCATTTCCGGGACAGGTTTCGAGAACAAATAACCCTGCATATAAGGGCAATGATTCACCTTGAAAAACGCGACCTGCTCCAGCGTTTCCACGCCTTCTGCCACACAACTCATATCCAGGCTTTCAGCCAGCAACAAGGTAGTGCGGATAATCGACTCATCGGATGCATCAACACCAATATCACTGACGAAACTACGGTCTATTTTCACCGTGTCTATGGGGAATTCTTTCAGATAGCGTAACGACGAGTAGCCCGTACCAAAGTCGTCCAACGAGAAGCGATAACCTGCGTCATACAAGGCTTCCATCGACACCTGCGCCTGAGAATGATCTTTCATCAGTGCACTCTCAGTAATTTCCAATCGCAGGCATTCCGGAGTTAAGCCATGTTCGGCAAGCAACTGGTCAAACTCCGCCGGGTTAATGCCCTTTTCCAAATGCAGCGCCGACAAGTTAACCGACAAATACGGAGTGAAGCCTTGCTGTCGCCACTGTGCCAAATCCACTAATCCACGCTTAATCGCGGCGAAGGTCAGTGGGACTATCAAGCCTAGCTCTTCAGCCATGGGAATAAAGCGTACCGGTGAGATAGTCTCGCCATCCAGATGCCAGCGTAGCAATAATTCCAGCCCGACGGTTTTACCACTGTCGATATCTACAATAGGCTGATAGAAGTTCACAAATTGCTGCAGGCTCAGTGCCTGTTTTAGCTTACTTTCCAGCTCCAGTCTGACCCGGGCTTCTTCATTCATTTCACTGGTGAAGAAACAGAAACGATTACGCCCAGCAGATTTGGAGTGATACATGGCAATATCTGCGGCTTTTATCAACTCGGCTGGGGTATTAGCATGATCCGGATACATGGCAATCCCGACACTGGCTGATACCGACACCTGATTGCCGTTAATATCGACCGGCCGATCGACCTCTTCGGTAATTTTCTGCGCTAGCGACTTGAGATGATCCGCATCGCCTAGTTCTTCAATCAATACAATAAATTCATCACCGGCTAGTCGACCAACCGTATCATCTACTCGCAGCGCCCCTTTCAGACGACGCGCAATTTCCAGTAACAGGAAGTCACCGGCATCATGCCCTAACGAATCATTAACCTGTTTAAAGCGATCCAAGTCGATAAACAAGGCGGCCAGACGCTGATTACGACGGGTAGCGTGTTCAATTGCATGTTGTATACGGTCGAGGATCAGATTGCGGTTGGGCAGGCCGGTCAGGCTGTCATAATTGGCTAACGTCTCCAATTCCTGCTGAGCACGTTTTTGTTCACTGATATCAGTCATGACTACTACGTAATAACCTACCTGATCGCCATCCGAGTTTTCCGCCGGTACCGCATTAATCCTAACCATCAAATGGTGCAGTGTATTGTCCAGGGTGAGTAATTCCTGTTCACCTTGCCAGTGGTCATTCACGCCGAGCAGTTCAATAATTCTCAGGTAAAAACGAATTTGCGTCGCGCTGAAGCAGGTTTCTATTTGCTTCTGCAGATCCTCTTCAGGGTCAATACCCAACGCGGTGCACATGGCTTTGTTGACGGCCATAGGGGCTTGCTCGGCATTGAGCAACATTACCCAATCGCGGGTGTGACTAAACGCCTCACCGAACAGCCGCGCTTTTTCGGTATCGGCAATATTGCGGGTGATATTGGTAAAGGTTCCGGATATGCGCTGAATATTGCCATCCAGAGTGTTTTCCACTGCGCGGCCGAGGTCACGATACCACTGCCACTCCCCACTGCTATGCTGCAAGCGATAGGTAACATCAAAACTATGTAACTCTCCCTGCAGGAAGCGATTCCAGTTATTTTCGAACTGCGGACGTTCGACCGGGTGAATCAGCTCACAGAATTCCGCCGGAGCAATACTGTCCTGCTTGTAACCTAATTCATCACGCAGGCGAGGCTGATACATAATATTATCGCCATCCCGCCAATCCCAGATACCACTGCCACTGGCCTTCAGTGCTAGCTGCAATCTTTCTTCACTGGCCGTCACCTCAAGATGCGATGCCTGTAACGCGCGCTCCTGCTGCAATTTAAACTGGCGCCATTGCCACCAAAATGCCAATAACACCAAACTATAAACCGTGTATGCGATAGGCGATGCAAACACCGGATACGCGACAGAAATACGCAACGTACTGGGCTTGCCCTCGGCTTTGGACAAGGGGTCTACCTGCATCACATCGAGAAAATAATCACCGGGATTCAAGCGTGGGATAATCAATTCGGCATCTTTGGATACCGGAAATTCAATATCTTCATCACCACGCAAACGATAGCGATACTGGATACTGCCCTCACGACCATATTGTAACGCCGAGTATTGTACTTTCAGTCCGACATCATCATGACGCAATTTAATTAACTGACCGTTCCAGTCGTCATAAAAACGATGTGCGCTATCACCTAACAGGCCAACATCCGTGATCACAACTTTATTACCCAGATTATTGTGAGCAGAGACGTCGTCGGGGTTAAACAGTGTGATCCCTTTTACACCACCAAATGCAATACGCCCATCTGACAATGAAATACCGGTACCCGCATTAAATTCATTACTTATCAGGCCATCCGAAAAGTCATATCGGGTGACGGTGTTGCTGTTTAAATCAATTCGTATAATGCCTGCATGAGAACTCATCCACAGATTGTTGTTGTCATCAGACAGCACATCATAGGCCGTTGAAAAGGGTAAACCGGTTTCATTGGTATAAAATGCGACTTCCTCACCGGTTGTTTTGTTGATGCCGACCAGCCCTTGCCCAGAATAGCTAATCCACAACCTGTTAAAACCGTCTTCGGCCACGCGACTTGGATAGTCCAACTGTTGGATCTGACGGTTTTGGATTTGGTGTATTTCGTCAACGGTGCCCAACCGGGTGTCATAAACTAATAAACGACCAGGCATAGAGACGTATAGGCGGTAAGGATCATCTTTTTCGGCCTGGAAAAAGCCTCCTGCTGCTGTTGCGCTGACACTTTCCGTAAGCGCTTCCAGTTTAATAACCTGACTTTTATCTGGCTCATAGCGGAAAAAACCATGTTCGTTGGCAAACCACACGTTGCCATCGGGTGTCACATGCATCCCCCATACGGCCAATTGCATTTCATCGCCACCAGAAAGCGTAATCGGCACCTGCATGGTATCCGTCGACGGATCCAGCAGGAACAAACCTTCACCGGCACTCACCCAAATTTTGCCATCCGGCCCCTGACCTAATTCCGGCCAGTACAACTTATCCCTGTCGACATGTGTATATTCCACCCGATTGGTCGCTAAATTGACCAGACTTATCCCTGCTGTGGTAGCAACCCACATCTTGTTACCCTCAACCATCAGGGTATCCGTTACCATGTCATTTGCGAGCAATGCACCTGCGTCATTCCGTTTATGGATCGTAGAGAATTGCAGAGCATTGCGCGGCCATAGAAAAGCTCCATCTCCACGAGTTGCAAACCATAAATTTCCCAGCGGATCACGAGCCATATCGCGAATATCATCATCGGAAAGGTTGTACTGGGAGTCAGACAAGCGCAGCACATAGGTGAGTTTTCGGGTACTGCGATGATAGGTAAAGAAACCTTTGTTGGTGCCGAGTAATATCTGATCGCCCTCTGGCAACATACGCCAGATATTTAACTCCTCCACCACTAACTCACCATTTCCACGGTCAGGAAACAGTTGAGTTAAGCGTTCTGCACTGATGCGATACAAGCCTTTGACCGTACCCACCCACAGATTGCCTTCAGGATCCATATACAACGACTTAGTATTCGCAGCGTCTTCCGTGATCTGATGATCTTTGTGCGGAACAAATAACTGTTCACCCGTTTGCATGGATACACGGAACAACCCAGCAGACGTTGCGACATACAACATTTCTCCTACTGGCAATAAAGCACGCACTATATTTCGGGAATCAATCAGGCTCTGGGGGAGAATAAAAACCCGCTGGGCGTCATAGGTTTGCTTGTTTAGCAGATAAACTTCGTCAGTAAACGCGACCAGAATGGTCTGCTCGTCATAATCTATCAGTACCGGGGTGCCCTGCATGATGCCGGGTGCGCTTGGAGATTCAACCCGGTATACCGATTTAGGCGCACTGGCATTTTGTTCCAGTACATATAAGCCATTATCCCCGGTACCTATCCAGATGCGCCCTTGCGCATCCTGCACAATTGATTCGATAGGGTTTTCCGTTAATCCTTCGGACGGTGCGCTAATCAATTTGGCACGATAGCCATCATAACGGTTGAGGCCGCCATCGGTTGCCAGCCAGGCCAACCCTTTGTCGTCAAACATCAGCCGCACTACGCTACTTTGCGACAGACCTTCCTGAGTGGAAATTCGTTTAACCGTTGGGCGAGTTTGCTCAGGCATCAGTGGTTCTGCACGGGTGCAAAATACCATCGCCAATCCTAACAAAATCCACCAGGTTTTCTTCACTGCTGCCACCAAAAACCACAAAGACACAAACACTTACGAAATTAGCATGTAACGCCAAAAAGCTGAATAGTAGCGCCAGACATTTCCCACTCTCACGTGTTAATCATAGTAATAACTAAACCATCTTGGATTTTTCACAAATGGAAGATTTTCGGGTTCTGGCGAAAACAGTATAGGCGATTAGTCGTAAAGCCCTGTCGAATTACAAGCGAATAGGCTAGCGTGGTTGCAATACTGATTCAGGAGGGTGTCATGCGCGCGATCATCGTCGATAAACCAGAAAATCAATATCAGGCCTCAGTGCAATTGGTTGAGGAATCTCAATTGCCCGATGGGGACGTCTCGGTTGATGTGGAATGGTCCACCATCAATTACAAAGATGCACTGGCCATTAGCGGTAAAGCGCCGGTGGTACGCAGTTTCCCGATGGTACCGGGTATCGATTTTGTCGGCAAAGTGCGTGAGTCCGGCGATAGTCGCTACAAAGCGGGGGATTATGTGGTGCTCAACGGTTGGGGTGTCGGTGAGGGCCATTGGGGCGGTTATGCCCAGATTGCAAGGGTAAAAGGTGACTGGCTGATCCCTCTGCCTGATGGCATAACCCCGCGCTATGCCATGGCTATCGGTACCGCGGGTTACACCGCGATGCTGTGCGTAATGGCACTGGAAAAGCACGGAATCCAACCTGACGATGGCGAGATTCTGATCACTGGCGCCACTGGCGGGGTGGGCAGTGTGGCAATCGCCCTGCTAAGTAAATTAGGTTATTCCGTCACCGCAGTGAGCGGCAAATCGGACGCCGCAGAGTACTTACACCAATTGGGAGCCAAACAGATCCTGCCGCGCGATGAATTCAGCGCGCCGGGTAAACCTCTGGCTAAAGAACGCTGGGCGGGCGTTATCGATGTGGCAGGCGGCAATACCCTGGCCAATGCATGTGCCCAGACCAAATATGGCGGTGCGGTGGCCGCTTGTGGACTGGCCGAGAGCATGCAATTACCCGCCACCGTCGCGCCATTTATTCTGCGTGGCGTGCATTTGATTGGGGTCGACAGCGTGATGTGTCCGCGCGAAAAACGCCTCGCAGCGTGGCAGCGGTTAGCAACCGATTTGGACATGCAATTATTGGATAAAATGCTCACCGAGATCCCGTTGGACGAAGTGATCCCTAATGCCAATGCATTACTGGCCGGCAAACTCAAAGGGCGGGTAGTAGTGAAAATCGCGGACTAAGGCAAAATATCGTTGCCACGGCACGCATGATGGGCTTTACCGTGGCAATTATGCTCAGGCCGCAGGCTCAGACGCCAGTGTGGAGCTGATATACAACTGCATATCATCGCGCAGAGCCTGATTTTCCTCGTTCCATTCCACATTCAGGCGTTTTAATACCCGCTTACTCAGGTGCATATTTTTTGCCTCGGCGTAGAGCCTCAGGTACAGGGCCAACACCTGTCTAAACGGCAAGTTGTCGCGCTGTGCCCAGGTTTTAAGCATTTCCAACAAGGTATCGCTGATACCCATTCGACGGCAACCAATTTGGGTAAACTGAGGCGAGCGCCAGACACTGGCAAGTGCTGCCAGCATAGTATCGGCAAAACGCTGTGACGGTACGTAATCCGGTTTTTTGCGTAAAAACACCGGAATATCCAAATATTCATCCCGCGCACCAGGGCTAGCCGCATCCATCGGTCCACCGCGTGAAAACATAACACGGCTTGCCGGTCGCATATGTGGCACCACCATAGTTTGCGTATCCCCTTCCACCAGGTCGCCGCCGGTATCCACCATAATCATGCCGGTGTAAGCCGTCAGTAATTCCAGCTGAGTGGATAACTCACCGCTGTGTGGATGCGATGACAGCAGATATTCCTGCATACCGGCAATTTTCACCAATGCCTGCGCCCATTTACCCTCAATTTCCGTCACTGGCATGGCGCTATCACCGTTTTTGAACTGGGCATCGCAACCTTTTGCCATCACCAAGCGCGGCAATCCCGGGCTGAAACACGGTGCATTGATACCCCAATCATGCTGCTGCCACTGCCACGGATTCGTCAGTTGTGCAAAGCCACATTCCGCGGCTAAATCCGCGATGGCGCCGGCAAATTCCGCCTGCGGATTAACCAGCACCAGACGCCCGCCGGTGGCATCCGTTAAGCGCCCGGCCAAATCGGCATTGACGCTATAGCCCACGCCAATCACATGAATTGTCACGCCATGCTGTTTACAGAGCAGCGTTACGGCCGCCATTTGCTCATCACACACATCAACATGCCCATCGGTGATGAGCACCAGATGATTTTCACGCTCGCCTGCATGCGGCAGTGACTTAATCGTGGCCAGCAGCGCCGGCATAACTTCGGTACCGCCCATATCCGCCTCGATGGTGGCGACAAACTGGCGTAGTTGCTTACGATAAGAGCCATTCAGCGGCTTTACCGACTCTTTAAACAGGCTGTATTTGCACCCAAATGAGGTCAGATTGACACCTGTACTGTCATCCAGATTCACCAACAACCCATCCAGCGCGCTACGCAGCAATGCGATGCTATCACCCAGCATGGAGCCGGAGCGATCCGCCACAATATGCAGGTTAAACGCCTGCGGCTCGCCAACCTGCGCATCAGCAATAGCGGGATACCCCAGCGTATAGCTATGCCCTTGCCACGTGGCTTGCAATAAACCGCAGGTTGCCGACGCGCTGAATTCCAGATAAATATCCCTATCCAGAACGCCCTGCATCGCCAGCCCATCCTCTCTTTGTTGCAGTGGATGGGAGCTGGCCAGCACTTTAACACCTTTATCCCGGATGTTCAGAGCGAACGGATAATGGGCAAACAGATTCACGTCCGGCATCAAATCGTTATTGCTCACCCCATAGCGCGGAAAAATCTGCGTAGGTAAGCGATAGATAAGTTTATTACCCGCATCTTGCGCCACCAGCGCCTGACCCAGCTGCAAGCTGATTTGAATGGACTCACCCGCCGCCAGATTACCCATATTAATGGCGTACACCCCATCTTGCAGCGACTCCACCAGCACACTACGGCGCTTTTCACGGATGGCCTGTTCATAGTCTGATGACGCTGTTTGTTTGCCCTTAATGACAGCTGCATACGTTCGCCCGTCGATGGTGACCTCACACCCCAACACCGCAGCAATACGCGGCAAAGTGAAGTGATAAATCGCCTCGACAGGCATGGCCTGTTGATTGGTGTAATTGAGCGTGTACCGGGTGATCGCCAGGATCGAATTTAATTCGACATCAATAGTGGCAGATAACGGATTAATCATGGGAGCCTCCCTGCATGGGCGTCAGTGATTGAATGATGTGGTTGGCCAGATCACGCAGTTGTTGATCAGTTAGCGTGCAGACCCCCCTGTCGATATCCAGCGCCACTCCGGGTGCAATGGCAATGCGCGAAATAACACTAATACTGCCGGCATCAATCTGCGGTGTGGGGATATCGGGTTGATTAAGCAACTGCGCAATCCGGCCAAGGTTTAAGCCCGCATCCTTGTACTGCTTAACCAACAGCAGTTGCTCAACATGTTTTTCGGTGTAACGGGGGGTTTTACGCGCCCCGAATGGCGCCTGCACCAGGCCTTTTTGAATGTAAAACCGAATCGTCCGCGCCGCTAAGCCGGTTAACGTCTCCAGTTCTGAGAGGGAATAATCCGCCATTTATTTAACACATTTATTTGACAGTCATAGTGTTATATATGATGGCGGATAAATGATCAAATATTTATTTAGGGATGCGCTGAGCGATAAGTGATGTTGGCATCAGCTGAGGAGTCAGCCAATTTATCCGGCGCCATACCAGTGGCACCGGCCAGTAATCAGGTCAATATAAAGGATTTACAGATCTTTACTCACATAGGCCAGCGCGGTCTCAAACGCTTGTTTTTGAAAGCTTTTTAAACCCGTCTCGGCAAAGTCCACGAACATGCCGTTTTCTTTTAACGCCGATTTGATCTCAGTAGGTGGCATCACAATCACTTCCACGCCGCTTAACAGCTCCAGCGCGGCTTCCAGCTTAAAGCCAATTGCTCCGCCAGCAAATTTCCCCTTCATCGGCCGCTGACGGATGATAATTTTTTCAATTTTGTAATCCTGTACCAGCTGCGCGAAGGATTTTTGAAAGTATTTAAGCTCATGGGCAGTGGCAGCCTTTTGCAAACTGACTTTGCGGGTGCGGCAATCGGGGATTCGGAACATGCCATTTTCCAGATTCAGTAAGGCAATGTTGGCATCATTGCCCGCCAGTTCTACACCACATACACGCATTATTTAGCTCCAAAGAATAATGTCAGCGCGAAGTATATCGGATTTACGTGACTGAGGCTGGATTTGATTTGACTACCACGCATGTCAGCAAAAAGTAGCTCAGAGGGGTTAAAGACTTAGAATTCAACTACAGTCAATGCAATGACATATTGAGGGTTTAGGAGGGAACATGCTCACCAACTATTTGATTTTGGCAGCACTGGTCATTTCGGCGGTATTGATTGCCCGTTGGTGGGTGCGGCGTCAGCGTTAATGTTTACACTGGCAGCCTAGTCTGCAAACCGCTCCTGCCTGAGCTTTTCAAGCGCGGCGGCGATACTCAGGCTGTCATCCTGTTGCAGATATTGGCGCACGGTACGCTCAATAAATTTGGGATGTTGTACATGCGTAGCGGCAAACACCTTGCATTTGTCTTTTAACTCCCGCTCGAATGCCTTTTTCGCCGCATTTTGCTGAAAAGCGTGAATAGCCTTATCAAAACTCTCACCCTGCTGGAGATACAGCTCGGCCAGACGGCCTTTAGGAATGCGGCTTTCCTCGTGGGCGTAATTTAGAGCGGATTTGTAATCCGCGAAGGTGCGTTCATGCACCGCATACACCTTAGCCACCACCGCCACTTGCCCGCTTTTGTGACCGTCGACTTCGTAACGAAACCCGGGATAATCCAGCCGCTGCTGCGCCTCTTCACCCAGGCGCATACCGGCTGCCAGCGAGATCCGAAAGGCCGCATCCATCTCGGCTAGTTCATCACTTTCCCACATCTGGTAGACCCGCAGTGCCTGTGCGTAATGCTGGTTTAGGTAGCGCTTAATAAAATCCACCCGCAGCGCCAACTGCCCGCTGGAACAGTTTTTCAGTACCCGCGCACATTCGCCGCAGGCGGGTACGCGAATAAAATCCGCACCGCTGTCGGCACGTTTATACGCCGCGATCTCGGCTAGCGGCGGCACAAAATCCTCACCACTTGTCACACACCCGCAGTAATAACAGGTATGGAAATCGGCGGCATTGACTGCACGCAGGGGCTGATAAAACTTTTCGTACGCCATGCACTACGAGGTTGATTGATTAGGGATGCTATTTTGCAAAGATTTCAGATAAAAATCTGAAAAATATCGGAAAAAATCGCAGGTTCAGACGGTTAAGTGAGTCGGCTGATTGCAATGCCGGCGAAGTTGCATAGGATAAAGCCACAAAATAACAACGACGGAATCGCCCATGCTGCAACGCACTCGTTTTCTCTCGCGGATAATGCTGTTTACTGCCTTACCAATTCTTGGCCTTACGGCTTGCCAGACTACCTCGCAAACCAAAGAAGAGCCAACTTCTGCGCAACTCACCCTGGAGCGTATTTATAAAGATCGAGAGTTCCGCCCGGAGCGCGGGACATATTTCCGCTGGCTGGATGACGGCACCGGCTACACCTTACTGGAGCCGCGTAAAAAAGAGGATAACAAAGCCCCAGGCGAGAACGAACACGGCGTTAAAGGCAATGACATCGTGTTTTATCAGCCCGATGGCAGTGGCCGCAAAGTATTAGTCACCATTGAACAATTAACCCCGCAAGGCGCGGATGTAGCGCTGACTATCGAAGATTATCAATGGTCGGACGATGGCCAGTGGTTATTGGTGTTCACCAACGGCGAAAAGGTATGGCGTTCGCGCAGCCGGGGTGATTTTTGGGTACTGAATCTTAACACCAATGCGCTGTACCAACTGGGCGGCAAGGAGCCTAAGGCCAAGAGCCTGATGTTTGCCAAGTTCTCGCCTGACAGCAGCAAAGTGGCCTATGTGCAGGACAATAACCTGTTCACCGAGACGCTCGGTAGCAGCAAGCGCACGGCGTTAACCAATGACGGCAGCGATACCATCATCAACGGCAACTTCGATTGGGTGTACGAAGAAGAATTTTCGATCCGTGACGGCTTCCGCTGGAGCCCGGATAGCAGCAGCATCGCGTACTGGCAGCTGGATAGTAGTGGTGTGAAGTATTTCACCATGATCAACAACACCGATGAACTGTATCCAACCCTGACCCGCTTCCCATATCCCAAAGCTGGCGAGACCAACTCGGCCGTACGTGTGGGTGTCGTCGCATTGAAAGACAAAAAGACCCGATGGGCCGAACTGGGTGGCGATAACCGCGATCGTTATATCCCGCGTATCAGCTGGGCAGGTAATAGCGAAGCGCTGCTGATTCAGGACGTGAATCGTGAGCAGAACACCAACAAACTGCGTTTATTCCACTGGCAAAAAGGCAGTGTGGATAACATCTATACCGACCAAGATGACGCCTTTTTAGAATGGTATTACCCGGCCGAGTGGATGAAAGATGGCAGCGCGTTTATTTTCCACAGTGAACGTGATGGCTGGCGCCACCTGTATCGGATTTCCCGCGATGGCAAAACCATTATCGACCTGACACCGGGTGAGTTTGACGTGGTGGATTTCCTGACATTAAACGAGTCCACTAACAGCCTGTACTTTACCGCGTCGCCAGACCATCCTGAGCAGCGCTTTTTGTTCAAAGCCTCGCTGGATGGCAGCAAACCGGTCGAGCGTATTACCCCAGCAGAGTTTGCCGGTAATAACCGCTACAGCTTATCGAAAGACGCCAGCTGGGCGGTACACACCAATAGCCGTTTCAATGTGCCGTCGATGACGCAGGTGATCAAAGTGGATGGTCACCAAAACGTAAAAACGCTGGTGACCAACGACGAGCTGAAAGCCAAACTGGCAAAAGAACAACTGCCGAAGCATGAGTTCTTCAGCGTAAAAGCCCGTGATGGCGTGGACTTGGACGGTTGGGTAATGTTCCCACCCAATATGCAGCAGGACAAAACGTACCCGGTAATCTTTTTTGTGTACGGCGAACCCTGGGGCTCAACCGTACAGGATGCCTGGGGCGGCAACAGCTACCTGTGGAACGCCATGATGGCACAACAGGGCTTTATTATGGTGTCGGTGGATAACCGTGGCACCCGCGCGCCCAAAGGCCGCGATTGGCGCAAATCTATCTATAAGCAAATCGGTGTGGTGACGGTAAGGGATCAGGTTGATGCACTGGACGCTATCGCCCAGCGCTGGCCACAAATCAATACCGACCGGGTAGGTGTATGGGGCCACTCAGGTGGCGGCAGCTCGACTCTCAACCTGTTATTCCGCCATGGCGACAAATTCCATGTGGGCGTCGCGCAGGCACCGGTGGCAGATATTCGTATGTACGACACCATTTATCAGGAGCGTTACGCGGGTAACCCAAATACCGACCCGGACAGCTACACCCAGTCGTCGCCGATTACATTTGCCAAAGACTTACAGGGTGATTTGCTGCTGGTACATGGCACCGGAGACGACAACGTGCATTACCAGGCGTCGGAATTGCTGATCAATGAACTGGTAAAACATAACAAACAGTTTGATTTGATGGTTTACCCCAACCGCAGCCACTCATTGCGAGAGGGCGAAGGCACCACCATGCATTTGATGCAGATGAAAACCGATTATTTTATCAAGCATCTCAAGCCATAAAACCAACAAGCCGCGCAAGCGGCTTTTTTTTATACAAATGCTTATTATTTTTTGAATTCGCTAAGGCAGAAAAATATTACGCACTACTTGCCCTGAATTTGCTTTTGAGAAGGGGAAGACACCGCCAACAATGCGTTTAATAATTTACGTTCCTCAGGAGAAAGCGCTGCCAGCGCATCCTTCAGGTTTCCCTGGTAGGTCTTAAGTGCCGCTGGGTCATTTTGAATAAACGTATCGAGCGTTTGCTCATACTTGACCAGCAACTGATTTACTTTGGACGCATTTTCCATTGATTGCTGATGCGCCTGATATGCTAAAAAGCACGTAAATGCCATCGTTGCCAACACGGGCACATTTATTTCAACCGAAAAACGAATCCAACTGGGCTTTTCCTGCTTTTCCATGTTGCTACTCCATGACTAAGGTTAATTTCATTTTTATTCTTTCCAGCGTTTGCTGCGCTTGCAACGCTTGTTCGATCTGTTGGCTGTGAATATCATTCAAAAACCATGCGACAGCCAAAAACATCAGTAATACCAAAGCGTGTTTCGATACTGCCTCTACAATTGCCGACTTTATTTTTTCCATCATCACAAGAACCCCTGACAATTATCGAGTTTTTTATAGGTTACCGCGTCCCCACCTGACATCTGATACAGCATGTGACTGGACATAGATTGCACCGCATAGCACTGATAGTTTTGCCCACTGGCGCTTTGCCATAACACTAAGCTATTAAAACCACTTTCCCGCAACGCTTGTAATGATTGGGTAAAGCGCGGATTTTGGTTTAGATAAGTGACCATTGCCGCTTCCATCTGCTCAATGCCTGAGGATCGAAACCCACCGCCCTCGGCCATATTTAACAAATACTTCGGATCGTCGTAATTTTGGAAGAAGTCATTAGCCTGGCTGACAACATCACGTTGATAAAACAACCGCTGTTCAAATAAGAATCCGATGCCTGTATGTGCCAGGAAGTTCGGCATCTTCACGCCAGAAACCCGGCCATGGTCCTGATACACCCCGAAAAATGCGCCAACATTGTGATCTCGTTTCAAAATCGTAATATTCGCGTCAAACGGCGCAACGATTTCACCCGTCTCAAAATGTTCCGGCAACCAACTTAAATAGGGATAAGCAAAATCATCGAATGCCCGTATTACAGTTGAGGCATTTCTTATAGAGGAATCAATATGCCCTTGTTGGTTAATGCCAAAAGCATCTTTTAATGAATCGACGTAAGCAAGATCCTTGTAGCTGCTGTACAGGCCATTTTCGAAATCCAGAATATATCCAAAGGCCTTGGTCTTTAATGCTTCGACTGAATCGCCATGATTAAACGTTTGAGCGAACTCCGCCATCATCAGGTGATAAGAATTTTTCGTGGTTACCGACTTAAACACCGGCACGACAAACAAGGCAAGGATGACTGGTGCAACGACCAACAAATAAACACGCTGGCCTTTCCAGAAGTATCCCCCAAATTTGATGGTTAGCAGAAATATCGCGATGAAGCTAATGGTTATGCTCAATGGCGGAATGACCGACAAACGAATGGCGTCATTACCAATATCAAATAATGGTCCGCCCGGCGAAAAGGCTGCCGTCGCTGCTGTAGATGTGACCATTTTGATAAATGTGATGTTTTCCTGCTGTTTGATCCATCTGGAAATGTAAGTACTCTCTGGCAGCCCAGGCATAAAATCATTGATGTAATATTGCCCCAGCAAATTTCTGGCGTAACTGGTAATAGTTGGATGCTTGGCAAAATCCACCCTGCCCAACGACTTATCCTGCAGTGCAAATTTCGACTGACTCACATAGTCCTGCCATATTGTTTGCACTTGTCGCTGGTACTTTTCGCGAATCGACTGCTTAATCGCATCAAAATCCGAAGCCTGCCAATTGTCAGGTAAATTAACACCGCTACGCTTTAAATAATCCAGCTGCAATCTGCGCGGTGCATCACTCACTTTAAAAACTTCCCAGCCTTTGTCTTCCGCCTCAATCACCTCATCCGTGAGGCGATAGGTTTCTTTCAATACCTGCCGTCTGCCACGTTGCAACGTCAGCTCCACACGATATTTAGTTTTAAATACCTTGTCGGACTCAATCTGAATATGCTCTGGTAAGACCCGAACACCTAATCCCTGTCCATTCTGATAAGTCACGCCATTGAAGTAGTTAGCCAATTGACTGCGAACACTCGCTTTACATGACTCGCCACACCCTTTTGTCTCGTACCTGTCTTTGTATTTAAGATAGGTATCACGTAGTGTTTTATTGCGCGACACTTCGTCAAATGCTTCCCGGACGAGCGCTTCTTGCTCGACGTATTGATTCCACTGTTCAGAGACATATTGGTTCGCCGCACTTGCCAGACTGTTTGCCTCTCGCAAGATATTGTCTTCACTTAGCGTGCGGTTCTGTGCAGTGAAAAAGCGGTTTTGCGTGTCGGTATAGAGGGCTAGCTCACGTTGATACAACGCATCAAATTCTCGTAGACGAGGTAATCCCTCATTTGCAAATCGTTCTTTTTGATTGTTACTGAGATAGGCATTGGCAATTGATTCGGTGTTACTGGCGATCAATTTATTAAAACTATTAGAGAAATACGCCAACGATGGGATAAGTGACACCACAAGGTCGCGTCGCTCAGGGTCCTTGGCAATTTGATTAAAATCACTGAAGTTCTCAATTTCGATTCGGTTTGCCAGATAACCTTCTTTGTAGGCAATCGACCTTACTGCACTGAGCTTTTGTTCATCAGTCGTTGATTGCACCCACCCATCAATAAGCAACCTTTGCGTTGGTATTAAAAGAGCCCACAGCAAGAAGAAAACAACAGGCCGATAAAGCCAGACGGCCAACATTTTCTGGCTTTTATTCTCCGGATCCCATTCATTTAATGGATTTTTGAATTTATGTAAGGGAGTAAAGCTGATCAAAGAGAATGCAATACCAAAACTGGATAGCACTCTGCCCCACAGTTCCAGTTGCTCTGCCGCCGGCTTCCATCCCCCTAAGACAGTATTCAGAGACTTTGAATACACATCCACCAGCGATAAATTGAATGCCAGCTCGAGACCGACATATAAAATAAATCCAATCGTAATAATCACCGCAAAGACATGGGAATAAACTCGAGCTGTCATTGCTGACGTCTCAAAATGATTGGTCCATCTTTCTTCAGGGCTTTGTCTGCATCTTTTGTGCGGTCAACGCACGCATAATATTCCGCGTCTTTTTCAGTGATATCTGCACACTGATCTTGAGTTACTTGTGAACCTGATGCTCGAGTCTGGGTTTGATTACCGGCTGTCTCTGCCACCTTTGCAACGGGAATAAAATTGACTTTTTCTTCGGTGCGCTCCGGCTTTGAAATACATCCGGAAATCAATGTGCAAAGCGTAAGGAGGACAAACGCATATTTGCTGTTCGAGTTATTTTCCATATCTACAATTCCGACGCGTTTATTGGGAAAGGCGATTATTTGCTTCGCTGCAAATAGCCTTTTCCGATTTAAAAATTTCACGGAATCGATAACTCACTGCATGTGGACGTAACGAGTTCACCGAACCTTCCGTGGCACGGACTTTTTACTCTACCGTCCTAATCAAATTATTTAAATCTTATTTTTCATTAAGTTAAGTAAAGATGTAGAAAATCTCGGGTTAGCGCATGTCAATTCAATACTTAATAATAAGGCCTGTTTAGCCCAGGATTCGTGCGCCTCGGTATGACTTACCTATTTTCACGATTACGTCAGTGCTCAGCGTGACATTATCCGATGCTACAGCAGTAACGTGCTGGCGGTTTACTGCAAAGGATTTATGAATCTGCACGAATTGTTCATCGGGCAGTTGCTCGAGCAGGGCTTTTAGACTGCTGTTGACCAACAGCATTCCATCCTGCTGCCACACTTTGACGTAATTGCCGTATGCTTCCAGATAAACCATATCCGCCAGAGCAAGACGCTGTTGATGGCGATCGACTTTAACCAAAATATGGCTCACAACCGGCTCTGCCTGTGGCGCCATGCGCGCGCGGACTTTATCCAGTGCCTGCGCGAGACGCGCTGCACTGACAGGCTTGAGCAGGTAATCGGTGACATCCAGTTCAAAGCCCTCAAGCGCGTATTCCTGATAGGCACTGACGATCACCACCTGCGGCTTATTCGCCAGCACCCGCAGCATATCCATGCCGCTTAGCGCCGGCATATTGATATCCAGAAATATCAAATCCGCGCGCTGGCCAGCCAGCCAACTTAGCGCCTCCGTGGCGTTATAGCACTGGGCTTTTACCCGCACATCAGCATGGCCCTGCAAATGATGTTTGAGCACATCATGGGCTAGCGGCTCATCGTCCACGATCAACACATTCAGCATGCTTCCAGCTCCACTGTTAGCTCGCTGCACCATTGCTGTTCGCTGTGCTGATGGGTCAACTGGTGCCGATTGGGATACTGTAAGGCTAACCGCCTTGCCAGATTACTCAGCCCCATGCCGCCTGCCACTTTACTGGCATCAGGCTGGCGTGGATTAACGCAGCGTAAACGCAGTTGATTGCCCTCAAGTTCACAGGTCAGCTTTACGCTAAACTCACCACTGGCCAACTCTGCCCCATGCTTAATCGCGTTTTCCACCAGCACAATCAAAAGTAAAGGCGCGATCTGAACGCTGCCTGCTTGATCTGGCCACTGACACTCAAAATGCCCGCGCACACCAAAGCGCAGGGTCTGCAACGCGATAAAATCCTGCAAATAGTGAATTTCCTGCGCCAGCGACACCCGATTTTTTTGCCCCTCGTATACGGTGTAACGCAGCATATCCGACAAGCGTAATATGCCCTCGGGCGCTTCATCCGCACGTTTTAGCGTCAGAGCATATAGGTTGTTCAGGGTATTAAACAAAAAGTGCGGATTAATCTGTTGCTGCAACAGTTTCAGTTCGGTCTGGGTCTTTTGCTGCTGCGCTTCATGCCAGCGTGCATCCTGCTGCTTGCGCTCATAGGCCAGAATCACCGGAGTGGTAATCGCAAACACCGCGGCCAAAGCGTGAAAGTTGTATTTACTAAACAAGTTCTGACCGCCGCCCGGGGTCAGGTTCGCCACATAGTCGGGCAGGTCATTAAGTGGCAAGGCAATTAACAGCGCAGCCAATATTGGAGTGAGCAGCATAGTCGCCACCAACACGCTGCTGATAAACACCAGCGCACCATATTGGCTCAATACCTTGCGCACCAGCACATAGCGGTTAAACAGATACAAACCAATCAGCACCAGCGCATACACCAGCATCTGCCAGCAATAGTGCAGAAACAGCGGGATATCCTGACCAATCACAGCAAAATCCACCACCGGCTCCACCGGCTGGTTCATCAACGCATCCTCGTGGCTGGCCAGCACGCCGGCGACGGTCAGCGCCCATAGGATCACCAACAGCGCAATCATGCTGTCCAGCGAAAACAGCGTATTCATCCAGCCGGATAAACGACTCTGCCGCCCATTACCCGAACGCCCCAGCCACCAGCACAATACGCTGGCCAGTGCACACATTTGCCATAAAGCGCTGATACGCCAGCCTTCATCCGCCGCACTATCGGCAAATAATCCTAAGGTAATCTCGACCAGCGCTGGGTAGACAACAAAGCCTGCTGCCCATATCCACAAGGCTTTTGGGGCCTGATGCCGGGTAGCCAGCCAATGGGCAATAAAAAACGGCGCACATTGCAGCAACAGCTGTAATTGCATTGAAAAATATTGCCCGAGCGCGCGCTCCGGCTGTAGTAAAAATTGCGTGTGGGCATACAGCACCACCACCGCCAGCAGCGGCATCAATCCCAATACTCTGGTTAATGTTGGGGGCATTCGCCACTCCAGATAATGATATGTCTGCCTATTGTGTGCCAAGCCACCAACACGCTTTATTAATAGATGACCAACGTATTGATTTACATGACGAAAGTAAAATTTTAACGCTGAACATCGCAATCGCCACCTTGGTCACTTCATCGTCGCACCGCTAGCCTGCCGACCTTACATTGGTGGCAATTCAATGGCGAGACACTTCTATGCTAACACTCAAACACCTGAATAAACGCTATGCGGACGGCACTCAGGCACTGAAAAATATCAGCGTCACCTTTCCCTCCGGCATGGTGGGGCTGCTTGGTCCAAATGGCGCGGGTAAATCAACCCTGATGCGCACAATCGCCGGCCTTCAGCAGCCGGACAGCGGCAACATACAGTTTGCCGACATCGATGTATTGGCTAAGCCGCAAGCCCTGCTTCAGCAATTGGGCTATCTGCCCCAACATTTTGGGGTTTATCCGAATATGAGTTGCCGCGCGTTACTGGAACATATAGCGGTGCTAAAAGGCCTGACAAAACCCGCCAGAAGAGAACAAATTGAATCTTTGTTAGCACTAACTAACCTGACTAAACACGCAAAAAAACGGGTAAGCACCTTCTCTGGCGGAATGCGTCAGCGTTTTGGGATTGCCCAGGCTCTGCTGGGTGATCCCAAACTCATTATCATGGACGAGCCCACCGCCGGGCTGGATCCACTGGAGAGGGAAAACCTCAACAATCTGTTAGTCAGCATCAGTCAGCAGCGTTTGCTGCTGTTATCCACGCATATCGTCGAAGACATCGAAAGCCTCTGTCAGCACGTGGCGATTATGCATCAGGGCGAATTTCAGCAATTCGCTGATGTGGGCACCCTGATTGCCCCGCTGACTCAGCGAGTGTGGCAACTCGACGCCCTACCCGATGAGCTGCAGGACATCATTGTGCTGAGTAAAACCTTTCGTCATGGCCACAGCGTGTTTCGTGTTTTTAGCGAACATGCCCCTTGTGCACAGGCACAACCGGTTGTCGCTACCTTGCAGGACGCGTATTTCCTGAGTCTGCATCAGGCAGGAGGTCAACATGTTGCTGGCTAATGAATGGCGCTTCGCCCTGCGCCAGCCCTTAATCTGGCTAGGCCTGCTGCTGCCGGCACTGTTTGCGTTTACCCTTAGCGTGGGCATGCAGGTCGTCGAAGATGACGCCATTGGGCACTTCCAACTGCTGTTGATAGCGCAACAAATGATGAGTCTGCCGCTGATCTGCGCCGGCTTTACGCCCGTGTTACTGTATCGGGATAGCCAGTGGCAGATGGACGAAATCATTCACGCCACCCCTACCAGCTTATTCCGGCGTAATCTCAGCCGACTGTTGGTGCTCGCCAGCTTGTTGGTTACCTCGGCTTTGCTCAGCAACCTGGTGATTTTATTCAACCAACCCTCGCTTAGCGGGTTATTCAGTGCGTTATTCACTTACACCCTGTTTTACAGCGTACCGGCCGCATTGCTGCTCACCACCCTGGCCCAGGCTGTGTCGCTGCGCCTCTCAGCCGGCGTCAGCTACCTGCTGTTTGGCGGACTGTGGATGGGTTATTTGTACCTGGCCAGCCTCACCGGCAATCCAATCCTGGCCGGCAGTACCATCAGCAGTGAGCTGTTGTATGCCTGTATGTTATGGCTCGACCCGTTCGGCATCACGGCGCACATTAAGGCCCTGAACGGCCATAGTACCGACACAAGCCTCGCCATCTGGATGAATCGTTTGCTGTTTACTGCATCGGCGGCTGTGGGCGGGGTGTGGTTATGCCAGTTTGCAGCGGTTAAACGCGCAATAAAAAGCCGCCGCGAGCGTGAAAGTACCGACGTTTTGCAGAGCAGCAAGGTATACAAGGCTGTCAGTACACAACCACCCGGTTTCAGCCATTTACTCACCCTGTGGGGGCAGACTGTCAGGCATTTACTTTCGCAGCGCATCAATATCGTCCTGCTACTGGGCTGGTCGGTACTGGTATTTAACACGGCGGCGTCATCCGCTGCTTATGTGGAGCCGTTTTCCATCCATGCCGCCAGCAGTAACGATGCGCTGAGAAGTTACGCATTTGATATGTTGCCGCTGTTGGGTTGTGTCCTGCTGGCCTGGTGGGCTTGGCAGATTGGTCGGCGCGCCCAGAGGGCGCACTTTGCCGAAGTGCTGGCCGCCACGCCACTGCGATCTATTTGGTTGGTGTGGCTGGATGCACTCACGTTGGCAACCATGCTGGCGTTATTGCTGCTGCTCAGTGCGGTGGGCACTGGCTTCGCCGAACTGTTTTTGCAAAGCAGCGTCTCACTGCAAAGTTATGGGGTAGCCTTGGGCGCAAATGGCCTGAGTCTGCTGGTTATCGGCATGCTGTTTATTGCGCTGCAACATAGCCTACGCTCCTCCGCACTGGCGGCGGGCGGTATGGCAATAATTCTGCTGTTAAAATTTACCCCTATCATGGCCTGGCTGGGCATGCCACACACGTTATGGAATCCGGGCTGGACACCACTGCAACCCGCCGATGATTTCTGGGGTTATACCGCCAGCGCCCAGGCGTTCTGGCCTTACATGCGCGCCTGGTTGCTGTTTGCCTGCACGGCGCTAATATTCGCCAGCGCGCTAAGCCACCGTGGTAGCGGCTTGCCGGTAGTCCGTTCAACGCAAAAAACTTATTGGCTGGCACTGCCCGCATTACTGTGCGTTGGCGTGTTCTGGCAATTGCATCTGCAACTCACTGAAGAGCGGCCACTGTACAATTCGGTCAAACGCGAAGCGTTTAAAGCCAACTACGAAAAATCACTGGGCCAATGGCGCGATGCACTCCAGCCGGTCATCAGCCATATTGATGCCAGGATAGACTTTTACCCTGAGGCGCAAAACGCTGAGCTAGCACTGCGCTATACCCTGACCAATCCGCACAGTAAGCCTATCCGCGACATCCTCATCGGCCGTGCGGCGTTTTACCATGCCGCTGAGTTGGCCGTTCCAGATGCCGACATACTCCACAGCTACCCTGAATTAAACCAAACCATTTACCGCCTGCGGGTGCCAATGCAACCTGGTGAAACCCGCCAGTTCAGCGCTGCATTCAGTTACCAGCAGCCCGAACTCTGGCCGGTGAGCGGACAACAATTTGTGACACCGGCAATGAGCTACCTGCGTTCGGTGCCACTCATCCCCACCCTTGGTTATCAGACCACCTATGAACTCACGGATGAGCATCTCCGCGCTGATCATGGTTTGCCTTTGTATAAAAAAGTGCCCCCTTCAATGCTATTTGCCAACGCCGATGCACCGCGAGGCAGCTATGACTGGATCACCCTAACCAGCACACTGAGCACCAATCGCGACCAAGTCGCGCTAAGTCAGGGCAAATTAACCGACCACCAGCAACAAGGTGAACGCCATACCTACACTTACCAAACCCGCTCGCCCATACGCGCGATTCCGGCCTGGTTTAGCCTGCCTGCGCTGGTCACCCGCAGCGAGCACAATGGTGTAAACCTGAATGTATTTGTCGATCCTGCCAGTGCGGCCGTGCCGCTGCATATGCAGGCAATGACAGATACACTCGACTGGTTTGCGCAAAACCTTGCACCGTACCGCGCGTCGCAACTGAACCTGATCGCCATGCCTGAGATTGGCTTAAGTGGCTATGCACTGCCGCAACTGATATTGATTAATCACGATCACGGCTTTCGCGCCCACCCCAATGCCAAGGCGGGCTTTGATCAGCGCTATCGCCGCACGGTGCACGAAACCGCACACCAATGGTTTGGCCACGACATCGGCAATGGTGAGCCACAAGACAGCGCGTTTCTTATCGAGTCACTGGCAAAATATGTTGAACTGGTAGTGATTGAACAGCGCTACGGACAACAAGCCATGCAGGCGTTGGTCGATTACGAGCAGCAGCGCTTTGATCAAGCCCACCGCAATCATTTTGGCCCGTTGCCGGCAATGGTGGATGCAAGCAAGAGCTTTCAACAATATTCCCAGGCCACTGTAGTATTTGCGCGGCTGCGCAAGGAGCTGGGTGACGAGGTTATTCTCAACGCATTGCGCGCGCTGTGGCAACACCACAGTTACCCCAATCCGCCCGCTAATGCGATGGATTTTGTGCGGTATATTCAGGAGTTTGCTGGGGAGGAGCATCAAAAGCTGATTGAGCGACTTTTGCTGGAACGGACTGAGGAGTAATCAACCGGGATCGTCTTCCCATAGACATCCTGGTTTTCACGACAACCACCAATAACTAAATAGTACGGTTAACCACTACTCAGCCTGGCAACTTAACCTATATCACTACACATCATGAGCAAATCAATACTCATCCCTAAAATTTGTATCTTGCAAACCATCTGTTTATATTTTGAACAACACTTTGAACTGGAACGGACGCCATGAAAACAGCCCTTCGAATCGCTGTGGTTGCAACGTTTGTTAGTCATTCTGCCGGTGCAGATACTCAAACATCAGTTGTGAAATACCTTCAACAGCTTGATACATCCGTCTTCTCCACTCTAAAACCAAGTACCTGTGCAGCGGAATCCGACCATCTTACTGAGTCCTTATGCCGCACAGCACTCGCCATGTATGCCCTTGATAATGCTGAATATGTCGCTGGCTCAGAGCAGTTGGAAGAAGCGATTGAGAATATTCAGGCTGTGCATCTGGCGAATCTTCCTGTTTTATGGGAGACACATTTCAATCCCGACGCATTAGCAACCCGTCAAAAAACAGTTCAGGATTTAATCGATCCGAACGACAAAGTCCAATTAGAAGAATGCTTTAAGAAGCAAATGGCATTGACTCAAGTAGCAGAACGACAGGCGTCGCCTGGCTCCGCCGACGATGCCATTAAAGCGCAGCAGCAAGCCATGATGCAAAAGCTGCTGGAAATGAATCAAAAGCTTGATGGCAAGGCTTATATGCAAATGAGCGACGCGGATAAATCAGCGATGGACGAAAACATGCGTCGCCAAACCAATCAAATTACCGCTGAGTTCAGGTCCGCGCTTTTAGAAAGAGGCCAGCAATCATTTCAGCATCCTAATGCAGTCTCTGCAGATTGTATTGGTCAGTCGGGCATGTTTAAAAAAATGACCACGTCCGTCACCAAGACACCGTTTGGTGAGTTTCAGGATCAGTATTTATCTTTGAACGCATCACAGCGGCAAGATTTCAAAAGGCGCTGGATGGCGGGGGAACAGGTTTCACTGTCCACGTTAAATCTCGATGGCATGGCATCAGCACAAAATACCAATAATCTGGGCAATGCCAACGTCGCGCCGTTTTTGTTCAAGTTGAATGCGGCTGGCATGTTGCCATATCAACCGGTTTATATGTATCTGCAACAAGCCAAGAAAAGCCTGCAAAGTGGCAATGCTGATGACGCGCTGCCGAATTTACAAAATGCGATTCAAGTGGGCGCCAGCCTGCTGGCAGGCACACCACAGCAGCAAAGAAGTGAATTTAATCACACCAGTTTCCATGATATTCGCCAGCAACTAACCCTGATGAACGCGAATATCCGCCGCGAGATGAGTCGACAAATTGCTGCGAACCCAATGGGTGCCGCGGTAATGATGCAAAGTGGCATGTTCAGAACAAACGACACCCTGCAAAATGAATTGAATGCTCTCAGATCGTCTGCAGGTGCAAACTTTCTTCCCACAGAAGCGCTGAATAATTTTCTGTTAATTGCCGCAGGCAACCAATCAGAGGCATTAGCTTCCCTGCAGACAATGGTGCAACACTTTAAAGGGCATCCGGAGATTAACGCGATTGAGGCAGAAACCCTTTGGTATGCCGTCGCTTACAATGTGTTTGTAGAAAATGCGCCCTCACAGGTGGAGTCCATCCCAGTCAAGACCTTACTTGCCCGCTCCGTTAACTCACAAAATGAGCTTAGAATTTCAAAGGCATATGAGTTAGCACGGCAAACCGACAATACCGTGCTGCAAGAGTTAACTGGCACGATGCTGACGCTGTTTAAAGTGGTAACAGACCAACCTCAGAACTTACCTGACGAACTTGCACAAAAAGCCGAGGAATTCCAAAAGGCGATCTCCAAAGGGCAACGCCAGCAGATGATTTACTTTACCAGTGAGATTGCACCTGCACTTGAATATCAGCCATTAAATTATTTGTCACCGGAATGATGCGCGTATTCTTCGTCCTGACATTATGTTTGCTGGCATGCGGGCGTTGCTATGCAATTTGTGTCAATCAACAGGCTTCGTCCCTCGACGTCGCTGGGATATTCAGCCACACATTAGATGCCGAACAAGTTCTCGTGTCCAAACTTGACGAGCTGCAGCAATGCAACGCGCCAGAACGAAAAATTATCGAAGCAAAATTCCAGTTAGGGACGTTTTGGTCACAGTTTGGGGTTGAAAATGACAAAGCGTTGGCATTGCTGCGCGATGTTAAGCGCCACTATCAAACCTCGATTCAGTATAATCGGCAGAGGTACAGCAAAACCCTGTTATCTCTGGCCTATAGCCAATATCTCAATGGTCAGTTCCAACGGGCCCTTGCCACTATCAGCGAATTGTTAAGCCTGGTGAAGGAGTACCCCGACTTACAAGATTCAGTTAACCAAAACGCCGGTTCCATCTCGCTGCTACTGGCCATAGCACTGGACGGTAAAGCTCAGGTTGATACCCAGTTATATGATCCCGCGGCCGATTTAAAAGTATTTAATCATGGTTACGATGGTGCACGAGCATTCGATTACACCAGTACTCAGGGACAAAACAGTAATGTGAAAGCCCGGCAGGAGCTGCTGCGTATTACGCGATGGCTGCAATTTATGCACTTCACTGGTGAGCGGCAAATATCTGATGATGCATTAACAGATATTGACCAAGAGATTGCTCGCAGCATTGGAAATCCTTACACAGATGAACTGATGCTCAGTTACGCGCTGGCACGATTACCCTTTGTTGGGCAGGCGCGCTGCCAATCGGCGCAAGGGAAGTTTATTCTAGCCAAACACCGTAATAACCAGATTGAATCGACCATAAATCAAATTGCCGCTCTGGCGTTGATGGCTGAATGTGAAAGCAATAGCAAATTGAAACACAGCTATCTCAACGCCTACCTGAGCCAGTTAGATAATTTTTATCGAAAAATGCCACCGGATTTTTCAATAGATGTTTTATTAAAGTTGAAACAAAGCTCGGAGCGACTGGTGGATGTGCTCGACTGGTCGCAACTCATCAATGGCTGGCAAACACTCACAACGCTCATACAACTTAAAGCGATAGGCTCAGCGGCAAAGTCGCCGGCAAGAACGCAGGAATCTGGCCTGGCTAACGAGCACGCAAGAAAGTTATTCGTTGAACGTGAAACCTTGACTAACCGCTACTTCTCCCTGCATCAATCCGTTGGCAACAATATTGCTCAACTACTTGCTGATACAGAGACTCAGCTAGCTCAGATTGATAGAGAAATAGAGGCTAAATATCCCAGCTTGCTGCGTTCGACTGCCAAACGCGCAATTTCCACCGACACCATTCAGACATCGTTAGACATGGATACACAATTGTTGCTGTGGACAACGACGTCAATACGCATTTGTGGAGTCCGAGTAGATTCAAGTAACGTGATTGGACAATGCGCGCCATTCGATGCAAAGCTCTTCAGGCAACAGGTGATCAACCTGCGCCAGGCATTACTCACCGCTGATGAAGATTTCCATCAAACGTCTGCGGCCGTGTCAAACAGCCTGTTATTAAACGCGCTTATCATGCAGAAAAAGACCAACCTCCTGATCAATTCTCAGGAACTGCTAGCCGGCATTCCCACTAACGCATTAACTGTGGGTGCTGAAAATGCCCGCCATTGGTTAGGGGAAAAATACAACGTACTGAGGTTACTGAATCTGGCTACGTTGACACAGCCGAACGAAGAAAATCAATCGTTCACTTTTGATGCACGCTTCGCTGTCGCCAATCCGGTGTTTAACAATCGCCTGATTGCGAGCAATCCCAATATAGATGTCGATAGCTTTTTCCGGTCTGGGAATGACTCGCTGGAGACCCTTGTCCCACTGGTTGAAACGGAAGAAGAGGCCAGACAGTTTGTGGCTGGCGCCAAAAACATGAACTTGTTACTGGGCTCCCAGGCCACTGAAGCGCAAGTCACGGCTAATCTGCAGAAAAAGTGGGATATCGTTTTATTTTCGACCCATACACTGTTCCCCAGTCCCAATAATTACCTCGAATACCCCGCTCTGGCGCTAACGCCCATATCAGCCGAACCTGGCAATGATGGCTTGCTACAGGCATCCGATATCGCCAGGCTAAACGTACGGGGAGCCTGGGTTGTGTTAGCAGCCTGCGACACCGCCAACGCCATAGGAAAAGGCAACACACTGGGTTCTTTGCTGGAGTCTTTTAGTCTGGCCAATGCAAACAGCGTATTGGCGAGCCACTGGAAGGTGAATAGTTTGGAGACGCAAAAATTTATGCTGCTTTTATCAGAAAATATGACGAATGACGCTGACCCTGCCGACGCGCTTTGGAACACCAGAAAGCAACTGATGCAACAGTATCCCCCCAGGGTCTGGAGTGCGTTCGACCTTTATTTGTGAGCCAGTGCAACTTGTGTGTAGTTGCTGAGCATATAGGACATGAGTCGGGATTGAAGTTGCGTCACTTTGTCATCTTCTCCCGCATTCACTAACGCATAGAAGGCCATCAACTCATAACCTTTCAGGTAACTGGCCAATCCCAACACGAATTTCTTATTTTCAGCTAAGTCGGTCGCCGTCATACGATCAGTTAGCTTGCGAAGCAATGCTTTAATTTCCTCCCGGTCTTCGACATAAACCAGGGTGGAATGAATTACCTTTTCGTTCTCACGCCAGACTAATCGGTTTTCACCGGCTGTGAGCTCGCTTGAGTTTAACTGGAAGTTTGCTAATGCCTTATCTCGATCACGCCCTTGAATATACACGTTTACTTCACTGCTGTGCGCTTGTGGGCATGTCGCATTAACCAGATTAATTAAACCAAAGCCTTGCGGCAGGTGTAAGGTTGAGGGCAGTCGACAATGGCTGTCACTCCGCGTTGCCCCACCAATGACATTGGTTGATAAATACCCCTCTAAAGATTGATTGAAATCCACCGGTTTGACGATTTCCCACAGAGACTTACCCGCCCCTTTGCCACTTAATCCCATTCGGGAGAGTCTGCTCTTACCCGGCAACCAGTATGAGAGATAGATTTCACTGTCTTCATCTGCAAACAATACATCTTTTATGCTCAGCCGCTGCCCGTTATAAACCGGCACTTTTTCACCGTTTTTTAATATCCAGGCATCGCCAAACAGCGCATCTATGTAGACATGCTCTTTATCCATAGCTAACAACTGCCAGCTAAAGACCAATAAAAGCACCGTCAACAATCTAGTCGTCATGTCGAGCTCCAAGAATGATAAAGGTACCGATTACACAACTAATCATGTACGGCAGCATCAGATAAACCAGAGTATTCAATTGACATAAAGCATAGACAGCTTGTGCTTCAAATATGGGAAAACCAATGACACAAACCACCAGCAACAATGACCAGAAGTGGTGATCTTCGTTCAGAGTCAAACCGACTTGCGCAACAAGCTTTTTTATCAACAGGCAAAGCAAAAACAACATCAAAACGGGGGATACCGAATGAATCAATGTATGGGAAGCACCGGCGGCCACTGGAAAGCCAACGTTATCATTTAACAAACTTTCAAGAATCGCCGCATGATAATACACGCCCGGTACGGCACCTGCTTTTTTAGTCACGTCCATAAAACCAATCATACTTAGCATCGAGCCAATCACGTCGGACACGGAACTCAGTCCATTATGATAATGGTCGCTTTCCGGGGACCAGGTGGATGAGATCAACACATACTTGCCATCTAACATGGAGGACCAACTGGAAAAATCATCCGCCATTAAATCGAATGCCGAAAACTGCGGGAAATAAGACGGTAATGGCGGCGCATAAAAAACATTTGGCTGGACCAACAGATCACAGGGGGGCATCTTATCGAAAAGCGCCAACTCGCAATTTGGCGTATCTCCATGTTTGAAGTTAATCATCGCATCGGACAGCGGCTGACTGAACTCACCGCGCCAGTAGGCAGCCAATGCCAAACTTGGTGTCAGCATACCTCCCTCATTCTGAATAAGTTCAATTCTGGATACCGCGTTTTGAGTACCTGGGGTCAGCCCCAGATGAAGATGGCCCCACGGCTGTTGCAGGCGCGATAATCGATACTCGTCACGTTTTGAGAGTTGAAACACACTGGGATGGTAGCCCTGCACAATTCTCTCCGACCCCCGCCAGAAAGGCACCACTCCCCAGGTCAAACGCTGTGCATAATCCGCCTTAAACGCGATCGGGGTCGATTGCTTATCCATCAGGGCATAATCAAGCACGATTTGCTTGGGCTTGGCGTGGGCCAACAGGGTATCAACAAGTTGAAATATCCCTGCCGCCTCATCCGCATTGTCACCCAACTGCGCCATGGACAGCGCATCAAACTCAATCACCACAATATCTTTTGAGCTTGTTTGCAGTTCAGCGATTTGTTCGGACTTTGCCTGTCGAGCCAGGTGGCTGAATATGTCGAGGTCGAGGGTAAAGCTGAATATCACGGCCCAAATGGCCAGAATGCCAAGCGGCGACAAGAAACTTTCAAAAATACGCCAATGCAAACCTTTGGTTTTTTGAACGGTGTCTTTTTGAGATAAGGACACCTTGCCCAGACTACCCTTCGCCTTTTTTCGCATTGTCGCCACAGTCCTTATGGTTGATTTTTAAACAGCCTAGATCGGGATAGGGTGGCAAGTAAAGTGACGGCTCTAACGAATACTCATCTATATCCGTGCTGCGACATTATGATTCTAAAGTTTCATCCTCAAGGAGCACAAATTTGCAAAAGCAGCTTTGAACAGAAAAGCTCGTCTGCTTACACGAGAGCTGTATGGAAGTAGCAAAATAAAAGGCAAAAATCAGCCTAAAAACTGATCTTATTAGGATTACTCGGCGCATCCTGCCCTCACCCTGCGGGCCGCACTGAAGTGCGTTCAAAAATGCCAATGTGTCGGATCATCCCGGCAAAACTGTCGAACCCTAGGTTCTCATCCACAAGGTACCGTAGATACAAAAAACCAACATTGCTGGTTAAGGCTGAGATGATAAGCAAAGGATTACTCGTATCATCCTGATACTCGCCCCGTTGGGGTCGTCGTCGCTTTGCTCCGACATGCA
>NZ_JXSY01000010.1 GCF_004329715.1 Bowmanella sp. JS7-9 | reverse complement strand
CGCACTGAAGTGCGTTCAAAAATGCCAATGTGTCGGATCATCCCGGCAAAACTGTCGAACCCTAGGTTCTCATCCACAAGGTACCGTAGATACAAAAAACCAACATTGCTGGTTAAGGCTGAGATGATAAGCAAAGGATTACTCGTATCATCCTGATACTCGCCCCGTTGGGGTCGTCGTCGCTTTGCTCCGACATGCAAAAACGTTCCTGACGTTTTGGTCGAACGAATAGGTTCTCATCCGTAGGGTGCAAAAACGCAAAAACCAGCCATAAAGGCTGGTTTTCGTGTTTTTTGGCGCACCCGATAGGATTACTCGTATCTTCCTGATACTCGCCCTTTCGGGCCGCACTAAAGTGCGTTCAAATTTGCTCCCAGCAAATTTGTCGAACCCTAGGTTCTCATCCACGAGGTACTGTAGATACAAAAAAGCCGACATTAAGTCGGCGTTTTTTGTATCTATGGCGCACCCGATAGGATTCGAACCTATGACCTTTGCCTCCGGAGGGCAACGCTCTATCCAGCTGAGCTACGGGTGCTTAAGCGGCGCATATAATACGTGCGCGGTTGCGGGGCATCAACCGATTTATCCGGCTTTTGTGCATAATCTTGCGCTGTTTTGCCACCCGCGCTGATCAAAATCTTGTTCACAAACGTTTGTTCGTTATAATCGTACCCAGAATTTTTCTAAGGTTTTTAACTGCTCGCAGTGCTGAGCGTGGAGGAAAGTGTGAAATCAGGTCTGAAAGCATTATTCGGTCTGCTTGCTGGCGTAATGGTGTTTGCTGCAAATGCACAACAGGATATGTCTGACGCTGCAATTAAAGAGCGCATCAAGCCGATGGCTCAGGTCACTGTTGCAGGTGCGTCATCTGCGGCTGCCGCATCTGGCCCTCGCTCTGGTGAAGACGTATATAAAGCCTCATGTTTCGCCTGTCACGGCACTGGCGCACTGGGTGCACCTAAGCCAGGTGACGCTGCGGCGTGGGGCCCACGTATCGAGCAAGGTATGGATACATTGCTGAGCCACGCACTGAACGGTTTTAATGCGATGCCGCCACGCGGTACCTGTGGTGCCTGTTCTGATGACGAGATCAAAGCCGCCATCGAACACATGATCAAGGATATCTAAGGGACGGGTATTCCCTTAAAAATCATTGAATTACACGAGACCACCAATGTGTGGTCTTTTATTTGTATAAGATGTATGCTAACGCTCGCTATTGGCAGGAGCCACTAGCGAGTTTTTTGCATAACAGGGTTGTATGACGACAATAAACCCGGCCGAACAATTAACAGTCGAAGAATTACGCGAGCTTGTCCCGCAGTTGCAGCAACTGACTGAAAAATATAAACGCGCCGAACTTGTACAAAAAGCACTCTTTGATATCTCTGAATTAGCCAGTTCGGTTTCGGAGCTTGGCTCCCTTTATCCTGCGATCCATGAAATTCTTGGCGAGTTAATGACCGCCAGAAACTTCTTCGTTGCCCTGTATGACCACAATGAAGAGTCGGTAAACTTTACCTATTTTGTCGATGAATTCGATGAACTTACCCTACGTTCTTTCCCTGCGGCGCAACTGAAACGCGGCCTGACAGGTTATTTGCTGCGTAGCGGCGAAGCGCTGTTCCTGCGTCACGAAACCATAGAAGCACAACTCAAAGGGCTGGATGTCGAAAACATCGGCGCGGCCCCTGTCGACTGGATCGGCGTGCCCCTGAAAAAAGGCCGCCAGGTCATCGGCGCCATGGTTATTCAAAGCTATGACGAGTCAGAGCGCTATGGCGAAGACGATCTGGAATTTATGCTGTTCGTGTCCCAGCACATTGTTAACGCGCTGGAGCGGGTGAAAAGCCGCGAACTGATTGAAAAAACCATCAAAGAACGCACCCAGCAGCTGGAAAACATCAACAGCGAACTGGAAGAAGAAATTTCTGAACGTCAGAAGATAGAACAGCTGCAACAGGCGCTGTTCGAGATTTCTGAGTTATCTGCCAATGTTGAAGGTGACATGGCGACGTTTTATGCCAGTTTGCACGATATTCTGTCGCGCCTGATCAGTGCCCCTAACTGTTATATTGCCACCTTAAATGAAGCGGGCGATCATCTGGAATTCCCGTATTTCAGTGATGAATTAACCACGGAAATCTCCTCGCGTCCTCTTGGCCGCGGCCTGACCGAATATGTATTACGCCATGGGCAGGCTGCCCTGATTGATACCGTTAACGTATCGGATTTAGCCGTACAGGGCGAAATCGACCCACAGACCGCGGGCAATATGAATGCTAACTTCAACTCCTGGCTGGGCTCGCCACTCATCGTGGAAGGCGAGATCTACGGGGTGATTGCGGTACAGACTTATAACGAAAACAAAGCCTATGGCCACCGAGATCTGGAATTACTGCGTTTCGTTTCACACCACATCGCCACGGCAATGGAGCGCAAACGCGCGGCCGAAGCGATTCAGCGCACTAACCAGATGCTGGAAGAAAAGGTCAGAGAGCGTACCGAGGCGTTAAACCGCACCGCCGAAAACCTGCGCAAACAGATTGAAGAGCGCAAGGAAATTGAATTACGCCTGATCCACGATGCGCACCATGATGCGCTGACCGGCCTGCCGAACCGCGTGATGTTTAACAACCGCCTGGAGCTGGCCGTAGCCAATAAACAGCGCCATAAAGAGCATAATTTTGCCGTGCTGTTTATCGATCTGGACCGCTTTAAGCAAATTAACGATACCCTCGGCCACCATGCCGGCGACCTGTTCCTGATTGAGGTCGCGAAGCGCATTGGCAAATGTATACGCGGGCACGATCTGCTTGCCCGTCTGGGTGGTGATGAATTTGTCGTACTGCTGGATAACTTCGAGACACTGGAAGATGCCGAAGACGTGGCCAGCCGGATAATTGACTCGCTGTCTCGGGTGTTTGTGCTGGATGACAAAGAAATGTACTCGGGCGCCAGTATTGGTATTGCCTCAATTGAGCCATGGTACCAGTCTGCCGACGAAGTGATCCGTGATGCCGATGCCGCTATGTATCAGTCTAAGTCCACGGGCCGCGGTCGCTATGTGGTGTTCGATAAGAGCATGCGAGAAAAGCTGCTGGAAGAGCTGGCACTGGAAAATGAATTCCGTCGCGACCTGCGTGAAAAGGCCTTTGAGTGTTATTTTCAGCCGGCCGCCACGCTGGAAACGAAAGAACCGCTGTATTTCGAAGCCTATATTCGCTGGGAACACCCTAAGCTTGGCAAAATTAAGCGTGACCAGTTCTATAAAGTGGCCGAAGACAGTGGCCTGACGCTGGAACTGGACGAGTTCTTAATCGGCCAGGCCTGTGCGCTGCTACGCCAGTGGCAATATTCTGATGGCCCGGAGAAACGCTATTCCATCGCTATCAATATGTCGGTGAATGAACTGGTGCAGCCCAAGCTCATCGATAAAATTCTCGATTTTATCCGTGCCAGCGGCGTGAACCCTTATCATCTGCTGTTTGAGTTTGATGAAAGCCAGATGAATCGCCGTTCACAGCATATTCTGCCTGCGCTGAAAAAACTCAAAAAGGCCGGTATTCAATTGGTGCTGGATAACTTCGGCAGCGGACTGGCATCTCTGAGCTACCTGTATTCCTACCCGTTTGATTACGTCAAAATCGATCATCGTTTTGTGAAATCGCTACCGCGCTCACAAAAGAACCTGAAGATGATTCAGTCAGTCCTGAATATTGGTGAACACCTTAACTTTAAGGTGATTGCAGAAGGCATCGAAACGGCTCAGCAATTCCGTGAACTGGTCAGAATTGGCTGCCTGTATGGCCAGGGCCATTATCTGGAGCCGGCGCGTAAGCTGTCCATCAAAGCGCCCGCCAAAGCGACTAACTCTTAAGCCCCAGCAAGCCTTTTAAATTGGCTAAACCCTGTTCGTTGCGTTTCTGACGTTCTTCTTTACTTTCTGTTTGCGGGCGATCCGCCCACACTACATCATCCTGCGGCAATTCATCCAGAAAGCGGCTTGGCTCGGGGCGAATTATCTCACCAAACTGACGACGCTCACGGGCCAGGGTAAAAAACAGCTCGCGCTGCGCACGGGTTATGCCCACATAGGCCAGACGGCGCTCTTCTTCGATATTGTCTTCATCGATACTGGTCTGGTGCGGTAATAAGCCTTCTTCCATCCCCACCATAAACACGTACGGGAATTCCAAGCCTTTAGACGCGTGCAGTGTCATCAGCTGTACCTGATCAGAGGATTCTTCATCTTCACCGCGTTCCATCATATCTCTTAGGATCAGACGATTAACCACTTCCTGCAGCGTCATTGGCGCATCCAGTTCATCGCCTTCCAGCATGTCGGTGACCCAGCGGAACAGCGTACTGATGTTAGCCATGCCCATCTCTGCAGCTTTCGGGCTGGCGCTGGTTTCATACAGGTATTCTTCGTACCCCATGGACTTAATCATTTCACGCACGACCTGCACGGTATCACCGCGCTTGGCATTGTCGGCCAGTTCAATCACCCACTGGGCAAACGCATGGATGGCATTGAGCGGCTTACCACTGACATGCATTGCCAGGCCCTGTTCACAGGCTGCGGTAAACATCGACACACCCAGTTCGTTGGCATAATTACCCAGGCGCTCCAGCGAGGTACGGCCAATGCCACGGGGCGGAATATTGATAATACGCAGCAGGGCGTTATCGTCATCCTGATTCACCAGCAAGCGCAGATAAGCCATGATGTCTTTAACCTCTGCACGGCCAAAGAACGAGGTACCACCGTTGATCTTGTAGGGGATACGGTTGCTCATCAGCATTTTTTCAAACACCCGCGACTGAAAATTACCACGATATAAAATCGCGTAATCGCCATAAGAGGTGTTGTTCATAAATTTGTGCGCCATCAGCTCGGCCACCACTTTCTGCGCTTCGTCATCCTCATTACGGGTCGGGATCACGCGCAGCTTTTCACCGTAATCCAGCTCAGAAAACAGTTTCTTTTCAAACACATGGGGGTTGTTCTGAATCAGGATATTGGCGGAATGCAGGATCCGCCCGGAGGAACGATAGTTTTGCTCCAGCATGATCACGCGCAGGCTGGGAAAGTGCTTTTCCAGCAGGATCAGGTTCTGCGGTTTGGCACCACGCCAGGAATAAATCGACTGATCATCATCGCCTACCACAGTAAAACGCGCGCGCTCGCCCACCAGTAAACGCACCAGTTCGTACTGGCTGGTATTGGTATCCTGATACTCATCCACCAGCAAATACTGAATTTTACGCTGCCATTTGAGGCGGATTTCTTCATTCTGCTTAAACAGCAGGGTGGGCAGCAGGATCAGATCATCGAAATCCAGTGCATTGTAGGCGCGCAGATGGTTCTGATAGCGCTGATAGAATTCCGCAAATTCGCGCTCACCGGGGGATTTGGCTTCGCGCAGCAACTGCTTCGGCCCGAGCAAATCATTCTTCCAGTTGGAGATGCAGCTTTGCAGTATATTCAGCTGGTCTTTGTCACCATCCAGCTCGGTCTCGGTTAGGTCCTTCAATAGCGCCAGCGTGTCTTTGTCATCAAACAGCGAAAAGCCTGCCTTAAGCCCCAGCGCTTTGTTCTCTTTTTTGATGATATTCAGGCCCAATGTGTGGAAGGTCGACACCTGCAAGCCACGGGCTTCCTGTTTGCCCAGCGTCTGGCCCACCCGCTCTTTCATCTCGCGCGCCGCTTTATTGGTAAAGGTCACGGCGGCAATATGCCGGGCGGGCATTTTACACTCGCGCACCAGATAGGCGATTTTGTTGGTGATCACGCGGGTTTTACCACTGCCGGCGCCTGCCAGTACCAGACAAGGTCCGGAGACAAAGGTTACTGCTTGTTGTTGGGCCGGGTTAAGTTTCATGAAGACTCCGCGTAATGGCAGCGAATTTTAAGGAATTCAGCGCCTGACTACCACCAACAATGCACCCAAACGGCAGGAAACTGCGTATTGGTTTACCACAGCAGCCGTTTCATGGTTACAATGAGCCGATTAAACCCACAGGTTAGCGCAACATGATTAACGCCAAAAAAATTGAAGAAATCGCCCGCCAAATCACCGACGCCATTCCACCAGGCGTAAAAACCATGGCCGAAGGGGCGGAAGAGAAAATCAAACAGACCCTGCAGGCGCAACTAGCCAAGCTGGATGTGGTGACGCGCGAAGAATTTGATGTACAGACACAGGTATTGGCAAAAACCCGTGCCAAACTGGACGCACTGGAAGCCAAAATCGCCGAACTGGAAGCGGCGCAACAGGCGAAATAAACCTGTTTGATGGCCGCTAGCTGCGGCCATGCATATCCGCTAAGAAAAACTTGTAAGCCGGATTGTCGGTTTGCTCGCGATACTGATAGCCCAGTTGCTGCAGGTGAGCGATAAAGTCTGTTTCACTGCCCGGCTGGATCTCAAAACCCGCTAATACCAAGCCATCCGCAGCACCATGATTGCGGTAATGGAACAGCGTAATATTCCAGCGCTCGCCCAAGGTTTGCAGAAACTTCATCAGCGCACCAGGGTACTCCGGAAACTCAAAAGAAAAAATCCGCTCGTGCTGCAACTGATGTGGTCGCCCGCCGACCATATAGCGCACGTGTAGCTTGGCCATCTCGTTATCGGACAAGTCAAACAGGCTATAGCCCTGGGTATGCAGGCGCTCAGTTAACGCGGCAAATTCCGCTTTGCCTTCCCGGAGCTTTAAGCCCACGAAGATATGTGCTTCGTCACCATCAGCATACCGATAGTTAAATTCTGTGATGCCGCGGCCACCGAGCTCTGCGCAAAATTCACGGAATGCGCCTTTGCGCTCGGGGATACGCACCGCAAACACGGCTTCTTTCTGCTCCCCAAGCTCACAGCGTTCAGACACATAGCGCAAGGTATGGAAGTTGATATTTGCTCCGCACAAAATGCCACCGAGCTTTTGTCCGCGCAGGTGATGCTGTTGCACATACTTGCGAATGGCCGCGACCGATAGCGCCCCGGCAGGCTCAGCGATGACGCGGGTATCATCGAAAATGTCTTTGATTGCCGCACAGATTTCATCGGTGCTGACCGTCATCACTTCATCCACATATTGCTGACAAAGGCGGAACGTCTCGTCACCGATAATCCGCACCGCGACCCCGTCGGCGAAAATGCCAACTGAATCCAGCGCCACGGGCTTGCCCGCCTCGAGCGCGGCCTGCAGGCAGGCAGAATCTTCGGCTTCTACCGCGACGATTTTTAGCTGCGGTTTAAGTTGCTTGAGATACACCGCTATACCGGCAGCCAACCCGCCACCGCCGACCGCAATGAATAAGGTATCCAACTCGGGTAACTGCTCGAGTAATTCACGCCCAATGGTGCCCTGCCCAGCAATCACATCCGGATGGTCAAAAGGCGGGATCATGGCGTAGCCATGGGTATCGGCCAGATGGGCAGCATGGGTTTTGGCGGCATCAAAGTTAGTCCCGTGCAGCACAACCGTGGCGTACTCACCACCAAATTTACGTACCGCATCGACCTTAATATCCGGCGTGGTTTCCGGCATCACAATCACCGCCGGCACATTGCGACGACGAGCCGAATAGGCCAGCCCCTGGGCATGATTGCCGGCTGATGCGGCAACAACCCCGCAGGCGGCTTCGGCATCGCTGAGTTGCGACAGGCGATTATAAGCACCGCGCAGTTTGAACGATTTGACCGGCTGTTGATCTTCCCGTTTCAGGTAAATCTCATTACCCAGTTCATCGGACAGACGAGTCAGATAATCCACGTCGCTCTTTACCGCGACATCATATACCGGGGCCAGTAGGATCTTTTTCAGGTATTCGGCATCGCTGACTGTCATCAGTCACCTTCCAGCAGCGTTTTATCCCGTACCGCGCCTTTGTCGGCGCTGGTTGCCAATAGCGCATACGCTTTGAGCGCCAGTGACACGCTGCGTTCACGATTCGCTGGTTTCCAGGGTCTGGCGCGCTGCTGCATGGCATCACGACGTGACTGCAGGGTTGCGTCATCAACGGCAAGATGAATCCGTCTGGCCGGGATATCGATCTCAATCAAATCACCATTTTCCACCAACCCGATAGTGCCGCCACTGGCGGCTTCCGGTGAGACATGGCCGATGGACAGGCCCGATGTACCGCCGGAAAAGCGTCCATCGGTAATCAGGGCGCAGGCTTTGCCCAGCCCTTTGGATTTTAAATAGGAGGTGGGATAGAGCATTTCCTGCATGCCCGGACCACCTTTCGGGCCTTCGTAGCGAATAAGCACCACTTCACCGGCCTGTACTTCATCACTGAGAATACCTTGCACCGCATCATCCTGGCTTTCATAGATGCGCGCCGGACCGCTGAAACGCAGATTATCTTCATCTACCCCGGCAGTTTTAACGATGCAGCCATTTTCGGCCAGATTGCCGTAGAGCACGGCCAGCCCGCCCTCCAGACTATAGGCATGCTGCATATCGCGGATACAACCTGCGCTGCGGTCAGTGTCTGCATCCGGCCAGCGACAATCCTGACTAAAGGCGCGGGTGGTGCGAATACCAGCCGGCCCGGCTCGATAAAACGTCGTCGCATCCACATTGGCACTGTCGGTGATATCCCACTGGCTGATCACATTGGCAATACTGCTGCCCAGCACGTGGCCGGCATCCGGATTGAGCAAACCTGCTTTGTTTAGTTCATTCAAAATGCCCATCACCCCGCCGGCGCGGTGCACATCTTCCATATGATATTGCTGAGTGGAGGGAGCCACTTTGCAAAGATGCGGCACCTTACGCGATAAACGATCGATGTCCGCCATGGTGAAGTCCACTTCAGCTTCCTGGGCGGCAGCCAACAGGTGCAGAATGGTATTGGTTGATCCACCCATGGCGATATCCAGACACATGGCGTTTTCAAACGCCGCCAGATTGGCAATATTGCGCGGCAGGGCAGAGGCGTCATCCTGTTGGTAGTAACGCTGGCACAGCTCCACCACCAACTGACCAGCCTGAATAAACAGCTGTTCACGATCGGCATGGGTGGCCAGTAATGAGCCATTACCCGGCAGCGATAACCCCAGCGCTTCGGTTAAACAGTTCATTGAGTTGGCGGTAAACATGCCCGAGCAGGAGCCGCAGGTAGGACAGGCTGAGCGTTCGATTTGTTCGCTGTCGGCATCGCTGACATTCGGGTTGGCTGCCGCGACCATGGCGTCGACCAGATCCAATTTAATCAGCTTATCGGAGAGCTTGGTTTTGCCCGCTTCCATTGGTCCGCCTGACACAAATACCACAGGGATATTCAGGCGCAGTGCCGCCATCAGCATGCCGGGCGTGATTTTGTCGCAGTTGGAAATGCACACCAGCGCGTCGGCACAATGGGCGTTGACCATGTATTCGACCGCATCAGCGATCAACTCTCTGGAAGGCAGGCTGTATAGCATGCCGCCATGCCCCATGGCGATTCCGTCATCCACCGCGATGGTGTTGAATTCTTTGGCTACGCCGCCGGCCTGTTCGACGCTCTGCGCGACTAATTGACCAAGATCTTTAAGATGGACATGCCCGGGAACAAACTGGGTGAAGGAATTGGCGATGGCGATAATGGGTTTACCAAAATCGGTGTCTTTCATACCGGTGGCCCGCCATAGCGCGCGGGCTCCCGCCATATTGCGCCCCTGAGTCGAGGTCGCGGATCGTAATTTGGGCATCACATGTCCTTCTTGCTAAACAGAAAACTCTTGTTCACCTGTTATTGTTTTTAGCGGTGAGTAGGGTACAGCGTAATCTGTCTGTCACAGCGGGCGCACCTATGTGCGCCCATCAAGAAGGCAAAAGTGGTGTTACTCGATTGGTGTTAACCAACCCCACTTGTCTTCTGTTTCGCCACTGAACAAACCGAAGAATGCATTCTGTACTTTCTCAGTAATCGGGCCACGGCCACCATTACCGACAGGAATACCATCTACACTGCGTACCGGCGTGACTTCCGCCGCTGTACCACACATTAAAATTTCATCTGCCAGATACAGGGCTTCACGCGGAATATTTTGTTCGCGCACTTCGTAGCCCATATCTTTCAGTAACGTAATCACAGTATCACGGGTGATGCCCGGTAAAATTGCCGCGGTAACCGGCGTGGTCATCACGATACCATTACGGATCACAAACAGGTTTTCACCGGCACCTTCACTGACCAGACCGTTACGATCCAGTGCAATCCCTTCCACATAGCCATGACGACGGGCTTCCATGGAGATCAGTTGCGACGACAGGTAGTTACCACCCGCTTTTGCGCCGGTTGGCATAGTGTTGGCAGCCAAACGGTTCCAGCTGGATACGCCTGCATCCACACCGTTTTTCAGGCCTTCTTCACCTAAATACGCGCCCCATTCGAAGGCAGCGATAACCAGTTCGGTTTCTGTGCCAAATGGCACCTGCAGACCCATGCCGATATCGCCGTAAAACGCGATAGGGCGAATATAGGCAGATTTCAGTTTGTTGGCTTTGACGATATCCAGCGTGGCCTGGTTAATTTCTTCCAGACTATACGGGATGGTCATACGATAAATCTTGGCAGAGTCGAGCAAACGCTGACTATGTTCCTGCAGACGGAACACACAGGTGCCTTTGTGCGGTGTGT
Source organism: Bowmanella sp. JS7-9 (assembly GCF_004329715.1). GTDB lineage: Bacteria > Pseudomonadota > Gammaproteobacteria > Enterobacterales > Alteromonadaceae > Pseudobowmanella > Pseudobowmanella zhangzhouensis. The sequence goes on along the minus strand of NZ_JXSY01000010.1, from coordinate 99,834 downwards.
GATAGGCGCGAACACCCTCAAAGACCGAAGATCCATAGTGAATCGCATGAGTCATCACATGCACTGTGGCGTTTTGCCACGGCATAATTTCCCCGTTAAACCAAATCAGTTCTGCTGTTTTCTTCTTTGCCATCTTGATTCCTTGCAACCTGCGCCACTGCGCCCAAATGATTGGCGTCGAGTATATCGCCATTTAAAACGAAAAACCCCCGTTGAAATACCGGGGGTTTGGTTGTCAGTGTAAACTGAGCCACTACACCCCCGGGTTCGGGATGACCACTCGAATAATCATTAGGGTAATAGCGGTTGCAAATTTCATGTCTGTGACTTATGCCTGTCTAGGATGGACATACAGATATCACGAAAAAATACCGCCAATCAAGAAACATTTATCCTCAATTTAAAAATAAACAGCAACAATATTTTCAATGCGCTGATATCTGACATTTTTATCCTAATGTGGGAACATAGGCTTTTACGTTTGATGCATTAGCGCGATGGGCGATTTTTTACCTGACAATGCCAGCGATTGGCTGCACTGGATTGATTTATTGGGCGTGGCAGTATTTGCCATTTCCGGCACCCTGATGGCCCATAAAAAGCACATGGATGGGATTGGCGTCATTGTGTTGGCGACGGTGACCGCCATTGGCGGTGGTACGCTGCGAGATTTGATTCTGGATGTCCCGGTGTTCTGGGTGTCCGATAACAGTTACCTATATGCCATTTTGCTTGCAGCGCTCATCACCATCATCTGGATCCGTCGCAGTGATCGCTTTCCATTGCGATTTTTGCTGCATGCCGATGCCATCGGGTTAGCATTTTTTAATATTATGGGGGCTCAAAAAGCACTTAGCATGGGTGTGTCGCCGGTTGTCGCGGTGATGATGGGTACCATGAGTGGCGTGTTTGGAGGTTTGCTGCGAGATGTGATTTGCCGGGAAATTCCATTGGTACTTAAAGGCGAATTGTATGCCACCGCCTGTATCATCGGCGGCATACTCTATACCCTGTGTTTGTATGTAGGGATGGCAAGTCATTGGAGCATGGCCGCAGGTATTCTGGTTACTCTGACCATCCGCTTGCTGGCAATGCGTTACCACTGGCAGCTAACGGTCTTTCATCCGCCGACTAACCATTAAAAATGGTAGGTAAAGGTCAGCTGGGCGAAATCATCCTGACGTATGTACCACAATGGGTCGCTGGCCTGTTGATTGATAAACAGCCAGATATCTATATTCATGGTCCAGGCCGCTGAAAGACGGGTTTGCCCTTCAACCAGAAAAACACGGCTGCTGGTTTCATCCAAATCCTGCATCATACCGGCGAGTATTTGGCTGTCATCCATATCATTGAACCCAATGCGCGTGCCGAGGAACAAATCATTCTGGTTAAAACTGCTGGCGTCTGTACCCCGACTGTCGTACTGATATTCCAGCAACAGACCGACATCAATGGCGGAATCGCTGACGCCATACAAGGTGTATTCAAAGCCACCTACTGCGGCCTGATAGTCTTCAAATAGCTCACCTTCGCGGTGAATCGCTTCCAGCTTCCAGATCCAGTCACCGCTGAGATATAACGACTCAAGGCCATATTGGGTCATTTGCGGATAGAGCGGTCGCAAATGCGTCATAGGATTCAACGGGTCAGCAACCATCAACGGATCGCGTGACGTGCCATCAAATGCCGATAATGCGAGCTCCCAGTCACCGAATAACTGACTCCAGCGCAGGGCGTAATCCACGTGCTGTTGCTCATCCGCTGATTCATACAGCGCATCGTCATCGGTATTAATCAACACTGGCAGGCGTAAACGCCCTTCGGGCCCGGCAAAGGTACGTTCACGAAAATAAGGCATGACGAATATATCCAGATTGCCCCATCCACCATTGGTGGCAAGGCGCAGCATCGGCTGGCCTAACTTGTCTTCGGTATCCGGATGTTCGACTAAATCTGTCTGATTCACTACATCAACCAGGTGCAATGACTCGGCCTGTCCCCAAAACACTTTGTCGATGCCAGCATGGACTTCCCACCCTTCACCGACGTGAAAATATTTGAGTTCACGAATATCCACATGGCTGCGCTCGCTATCCTGGCTGTCCCAGCGGCCAAATACACTGGCAACAAGTGCGTCCCTCTCATCATTCCAAGGCACGTAAGCGGTTAACAAAGTGCTAATAGAGGTAGTGCTGTCAGTCTGCGCCGGATAGGCGGCCTGCTGCCAGAAATAGCGACCCTGCATAGCGAGTTCACCATCCAGTCGAAGCGGTGATTGTTGCTGTTCAGAGCGACTGGCAACTTCAGGTAGGGCAGCGAATGGCGATAGTACCGGCATAGCGCTTGCCGTTGGATTTTCCTCAGGTTCAGCATCTGTCGAGGATGTCTCCTGTGCAGCTGGAGCTGGAGCTGGAGCTGGAGCTGGAGCTGGAGCTGGAGCTGGAGCTGGAGCTGGAGCTGGAGCTGGAGCTGGAGCTGGAGCTGGAGCTGGAGCTGGAGCTGGAGCTGGAGCTGGAGCTGGAGCTGGAGCTGGAGCTGGAGCTGGAGCTGGAGCTGGAGCTGGAGCTGGAGCTGGAGCTGGAGCTGGAGCTGGAGCTGGAGCTGGAGCTGGAGCTGGAGCTGGAGCTGGAGCTGGAGCTGGAGCTGGAGCTGGAGCTGGAGCTGGAGCTGGAGCTGGAGCTGGAGCTGGAGCTGGAGCTGGAGCTGGAGCTGGAGCTGGAGCTGGAGCTGGAGCTGGAGCTGGAGCTGGAGCTGGAGCTGGAGCTGGAGCTGGAGCTGGAGCTGGAGCTGGAGCTGGAGCTGGAGCTGGAGCTGGAGCTGGAGCTGGAGCTGGAGCTGGAGCTGGAGCTGGAGCTGGAGCTGGAGCTGGAGCTGGAGCTGGAGCTGGAGCTGGAGCTGGAGCTGGAGCTGGAGCTGGAGCTGGAGCTGGAGCTGGAGCTGGAGCTGGAGCTGGAGCTGGAGCTGGAGCTGGAGCTGGAGCTGGAGCTGGAGCTGGAGCTGGAGCTGGAGCTGGAGCTGGAGCTGGAGCTGGAGCTGGAGCTGGAGCTGGAGCTGGAGCTGGAGCTGGAGCTGGAGCTGGAGCTGGAGCTGGAGCTGGAGCTGGAGCTGGAGCTGGAGCTGGAGCTGGAGCTGGAGCTGGAGCTGGAGCTGGAGCTGGAGCTGGAGCTGGAGCTGGAGCTGGAGCTGGAGCTGGAGCTGGAGCTGGAGCTGGAGCTGGAGCTGGAGCTGGAGCTGGAGCTGGAGCTGGAGCTGGAGCTGGAGCTGGAGCTGGAGCTGGAGCTGGAGCTGGAGCTGGAGCTTTGTCAGGATGAGCTTCACCGGAAACATCTGCAACTACAGCATCACACCCTGGCAAAGTAAGTGTACTGCCTGCACGCAAGCTGGTCAGGCTGGCATCGTTAAAAGCACGTGGATTCGCAGCGCGAATAGCCTGCATCCATTCAGATAACGCGACACCTAACGGGCGGTGGTTAAAAGCGATACGCCACAAGGTTTCCCCTTCGGCAACCGGACCATATTGCTGATCATTACCTGGCGAACAGACTTGTGCTGCGCTGGATGCTGAGCCGATTGCCAGTGAAATGGCCAGCGCAACCCTTGCAATACGAGTAGGCATTAACGTCATCCTATTATCTCGCACGTTTAAGACTATTTTGAGTAAAATCATCAACGCTCAAATTCGTATCAAAACTGATGCTATCGATGGCTAATGTCGTACTTTTGCCAGTTTGGTGATTGACCATATCGATGCGATGAGGGCGCCAATATTTATCTTTGTGTAACTGATAATCCGACATCGTCGCAGTTTTTAACAATGCGCCTTTGCGATCGTAATACTCTGTTTTAAGTGGACGAAATGCCTCGGTATCGAGCCAGGTAATCACTTTGGTATAACCAGAATAGCGATCTGTTGGGGTAGCCTCGATGACGTGCAATGCGACGCCATTGACAGTTTCATCGCGTAACCAGTTAAAGCGGAATTTATCCAGCTCAAAGGACGTCAGATCCTCATAAGCAAACTCACTACCCATGAACGGACCGGATTTATTGTTCGAAGAAATACGTTTAACCCGTTTAAGCGCTGGCATAAACAGCCACTGCTCATCGGCACCATCAACGTGAGAGTAGGTTAAAAAGGCAGTGCCTTTTACATCTGCAGGCTGATCAAAAATAGTCAGACTCTTGTCACCATCACCCTGTACTTCTAACGCCTGGGTGCGCAATTGGCGCACCGACTCGTTGCCCTGCGCGTCACGTAAAATCATACGGTTAGATGATTCAGAACTGCCCCAGCCCACATCCCGCTCTTTGCGTTGCTTGGCAATATCAAAACCTTTTTGCTGCGTAGCGTCGTCTGCAATCGCTGAAACTGACACGCTTAAACAAGCGGCCATTAAAAATCTCACCCAGTTAGTTCGCATCCTTCACCTCCTGATACGTCTCGCCTTTGTCCACTAACATCAAAAACGCGGGCAAAAAGAAAAAATCCACCAACAGCGCTATGGCAATAATAGCAGCGGTCAGTAAACCGAGGTCGCTGTTGAGGTTAAAGTCGGAAAGAGACAGCAACATAAACCCGGTAATCAGCACCAACGTCGTTACCCACAACGCCTTACCGACGCTGATAAATGCATAGCGTACCGCCTGCTCGGCATCTTTGCCCGCCTGACGGGCGTGCTTATATTTACTGAGGAAGTGGACCGTATCGTCGACCACAATCCCTAAACACATGGATGTCACCACTGACAAACCCAAGTTGACGTTACCGTTGTAAACCGCCCACACACCAAATCCGATACCTGCGGGTGCCAGATTGGGAATTAGTGAAATCAATCCCAAACGGACATCTTTTAGCGCAATCATCAGCAGCCCAGAGATCATCACGATGGCCCACGCTGTGCCCCACAGCATACTGGTCATATTGCGTTCGCCGATATGCGCGAACATCAATCCTACTCCCGCAACAGACACATTCACTTCGGGATAGTAGCGAGCGAGCCAGCTACGTACCCGCTGCTCAAATGCCACCATTTCCTTGCTGCCATTTTCGTGCAGGGTCACCGACAACTTCACTGCTGATTTATTCAGATTGAGCTGGTTATTTAAATCCAGTCCGTAAGGCAGCGACATCTCGTACAGCAGCAAATACTGGGCTGCAAGATCCTGCTCTTTGGGTAAACGATAAAAGTCATTGTCATCGTTGTGCATGTTACGATTTAAGCGCTTATATACATCAGCCAGTGTAAACACGTGGTCCACTTCCGGCTGGGCACGCAACCAGCTGGAAAATGATTCAAGTTTCTGCAGAAACAAAGGTGAGTTAACGCCGCTGGCTTCACCGGTTTCCAGCGCGATATCTACTGTGGTAAATCCAGTCAGATATTGCTGCATGAAATCCGCGTCCTGACGCAATGCGACATCTTCATCAAAGTATTCAATTGCCACATCATTAATGCTGTTAAACGGCATTAATACGGTAAAACCAACGATTACCGCACTGGATACGGGTAATAACCAACCACGATTGCGAATATTCCACTCCGCAAAGCGGTTCATCATTGGCTGTTTACCTTCCGCCACAGCGGGCGGATTAAGTGGCAACACACGCAAAAATGCCGGGAATATAGTTATCGACAACCACCACGCCAGAATCACACCAATCGCAGTAAGATTGCCCAGATCTCGAAGGGGTGGCACGTCTGAGAAGTTGAAAGTCAAAAAGCCAATCGCGGTGGTCGCGCTGGTAATAAAAATAGGTTTGAAATTTAGCGCAAGACTGGCGGCAATCGCGTCATTTTTATGCATACCATTACGCATATTAAACAACACACCCGACCCCATATGCACGCAATCGGCCACAGCCAGCGTCATCACAATAATCGGAACATTGACTGTCGCCGTTGAAAGGTAATACCCGAGCCAACCTGCAATACCCAATGTCACGGCAATACTCATGATAATGACCAACACTGTGCCCGTTGTTGCCGTAAACGAACGCAAAAGAATCACCAACATCAGGATGACCGCAATAAACATCGCGGGCAATAAGGTGGACGCATCTTTATTGGCCTCTTCAAAGAAGCCATTGTTTACCATTACCACGCCCGTAAGATGGAATTCGACCCCTGCGTATTGCAAGTCATAGCGGGCAACCAGATCGCGGACAAATGTCACTATTTCGGCGCTTTGTGCAGTTTTTAACTGATCATCATCCGATTGCTGCACGGTGATATTGATCATGGTGACACGGCCATCTTCTGAAATCAGTTTATTGACTAGTGAAGGCTCGTGAAGGGCAATCGTGCGAATCTTTTCGACTTTTTCCGGTGACAAATCTTCAGTGAACTCCAATAGCGGCGCCACCAACAAATCATCGTCTATGGCCTCGGTAAACTGGAAGTTTGTTACTGAATCGACCCGTGAAGAGTAGGGCGTTTGCCAGGCATCTTCTGTCATCCGCCACACCAGCTCGAGCATCCGTTCAGAGAACACACTGTCCTGCTTGGGCGCAATCACAATGCCGACGTTATCCGATTTATTAAACGTCGCCTGCATAGACTCGAAGTCGCGCAGCTGCGGGTTTTCTGCGCCAAAAAACACTTTGTAATCGCCACGAAAATACAACTGGCTGGCGCCCCATGCTGCCACAACGGTAAGCAACACGCTGAGAATCAGCGTTACCCAGCTACGCCGTAATGCCCAGTTTTCGATTAATTTTTCCATAAATATCAGGTCGTTAATTTCGCAGGCTAAAACAATAAGTAATCATGACACAGTTATCGCAATATCGCACAAGTCCACAGGTTAGGTGGTATCCCGATTGATAACTTATTGTATTAAATAATATTTTCCACTGACATTGCGCTTACCCGGCTAGCGACTACGTTTTATAGACAGCGTTGCTTTGTTATCGCCACGGAGAGCCCATGTCATTAGCACGCGTTTTCAGTCGCGCCTCAATTGGTGTCAATGCCCCACTTATTCAAATTGAGGTTCATCTGGCCAATGGCTTGCCGGCGTTCAATATCGTCGGTTTACCCGAAGCGTCAGTGCGAGAAGCGCGGGAGCGGGTGCGCAGCGCCCTGCAAAACTCCGGATTCGATTTCCCTGCGCGACGCATCACCGTCAATATGGCACCCGCCGATTTGCCCAAAGAAGGAGGGCGATTTGATTTAGCTATCGCCATCGGCATCATCAGTGCGGGCGGCCTGATACCTCCTGATACCTTGCAAAACGTCGAGTTACTTGGCGAATTAAGTCTTAATGGGGAATTGCAGGGCGTCAGTGCGTGTTTACCTTTTGTTATAGCGGCAGGCAAAGCTGGCCACAAAGCCATTGTCCCCAATGCCAACCAGGCCGAAGCCGCTTTGATTGATAATATGGACGTTGTTAATGCGCATTCTCTGATTGAGGTATTTCATCACCTTTTGGGTCAACAAAGTCTGCCGGTTTGCCAACACGACGAAACCTCACAACAGACCCTCTATCCTTTCGATTTGGCTGATGTCATAGGCCAGCAAGCCGCCAAGCGGGCACTGGAAATTGCTGCAGCAGGTGGGCATAACCTGCTGATGATAGGCCCGCCGGGCACAGGTAAAACCATGCTGGCACAGCGGCTGGTCACATTATTACCGCCCATGTCAGATGACGAGGCACTCGCCTCTGCGGCCATTCGTTCGGTTGCCGGCATGCAACCGGACAGTGTCCACTGGCGCCAACGGCCGTTTCGCGCACCCCACCATACTAGCTCTGCTGTAGCTCTGGTTGGCGGCGGCAGTAATCCGCGTCCGGGCGAGATTTCACTGGCCCATCATGGCGTATTATTTCTGGATGAGTTGCCCGAATTTGATCGCAAAGTGCTGGATGTGCTCAGAGAACCGATGGAGTCTGGTACCGTCAGTATCTCAAGAGCGGCACGGCAGGCGGAATTTCCCGCACAGTTTCAGCTGGTTGCAGCAATGAACCCCAGCCCCACCGGTGCACTGGATGACGGACGCAGCACAGGTGATCAGGTACTTCGCTATATCAATCGCATATCTGGTCCATTTTTAGACCGCATCGATATGCAATTGGATGTGCCAAGGCTACCCCAAGGCAGCCTGAGCAATCCCAACCAGCAGCAGAGTGAAACCAGTGCGCAGGTGCGTGAACGGGTAATGGCTGCCCACCAACGCCAGCTGACCCGGTGTGGTAAATGCAATGCGCAGCTCTCTACCCGGGAGATTGCACGGTACTGCCCCTTGCTCAGTGACGATCAACATTTTCTGGAGCAAGCCGTCGAAAAATTGGGATTATCGGTGCGTAGTTATCACCGAATCATAAAAGTGGCACGCACCATTGCCGACTTAGCCGATGACGCCAATATCGGCCGCAGCCATCTTGCACAGGCGCTGAGCTACCGGGCACTTGATCGTACCCTGGCGCAACTGACGTCAACTGTTTAAAGGGTGGCGGACACGATAGCGGCAATGACAGGATCCCGCGCACGCTCACGCATATAACATAATCCAAGCTTAAACGGCTCAATGCCGGATAGCGGCAAATAACTGATGCGGCTGGCTGCCACCGATTGCTCCACCACGACTTTCGGCACAATCCCGACACCACAACCCAGCGCGACCATACTCACGATCGCTTCATGCCCATTGACCTTAGCGTAGATACGCGGGCGAATCCCATGCTGCCGGAACCATTGGTTGGCAAGCGGTACCGATGGACCAGACTCCGCCATAATCACCGACACCTGTTGCCAGTCAAGTTGCTCTGCCTGTGTGACTTTCATGCTGGCCGGCACGATTAGCCCCAACGGCAAGGTGTCTAAATGCCGGTAGTCCAGTTCAGCGGGAAATTGCTCATCCACCACCGCTAGCGCCAAATCCGCGTTGCCGTGCAGCACATTGGCAACCGCCTGACCTGGCTCACCCGTAGTGAGTTTGACATCGACCTGGGGAAACTGCTGAGCAAGCGCCGACAGTATTGCCGGTGCGTGGCTGAAACTGGCCGTTACCGAGCAAAACAGATGCACATGGCCATGCAGCTTTTGCTGACTGTCCCTGAAACCCGCCTTCAAGGTCGCCCAATCCTGCAAATATTGGCGGGCAAAGGTCAGAAGTTGTTCGCCTTCAAAGGTAAGGCGTACATTGCGGTTATCACGGCTAAATAAACTCACTCCACAATCCTGCTCGAGGCGCTGAATAGCCCGGCTCAGAGTCGAAGGAGTTACATGCATCGCTTCTGCGGTCTTAGCGAAATGCAGGCTGGTGGCTAACTGTGTGAAAAGTTGCAGGTTACGGCTGTCCATTTGTTGCACTTTTTGCAATTAAGTATTGCGAATATATCACTTTATACAACACCAGCAAGATTCTACAGTGAACCTATCGCCCTGAAAGGGCTCCAGATTGATGCAGTGAAGAAAGTTATGGCCAATTATTTTAATCAGTTACCGTTTCGTACCCAGTTGGACCAGTTAGGTCGTTGTCGCTTTATGCAGCGGGAAGAATTTGCCCAGGGTTGCGATTACCTCAAAGGCAAGAAAATCGTAATCGTAGGTTGCGGTGCGCAAGGCCTGAATCAGGGCCTCAATATGCGTGATTCAGGTTTAGACGTTGCCTATGCCCTGCGTCAGGCGGCTATCGACGAAAAACGTGATTCGTGGCAACGTGCCACCAGCAACGGCTTTGAGGTTGGTACCTATGAGCAACTGATCCCAGGTGCCGATTTGGTTTATAACCTGACCCCGGACAAACAGCACAATGCCGTCGTCACGGCGGTGATGCCTTTGATGAAACAAGGGGCGACATTAAGCTATTCCCACGGATTTAATATTGTTGAAGAAGGTCAGCAGATTCGTGCGGATATCACCGTGGTCATGTGCGCACCCAAATGCCCGGGCACCGAAGTACGTGAAGAGTATAAGCGTGGTTTCGGCGTTCCCACCCTGATTGCGGTACATCCTGAAAACGATCCAAACGGTGATGGTCTGGATATTGCCAAAGCTCTGGCATCGGCGACCGGTGGCGATCGTGCTGGCGTATTGGAGTCATCGTTTGTTGCAGAAGTAAAATCCGACCTGATGGGCGAGCAAACCATCCTGTGCGGAATGCAGCAATCTGCCGCGATTCTGGCGTTTGAAAAAATGACCGCAGATGGCATCGACGCAGCCTATGCCGCGGCGCTAATTCAATATGGTCTGCAGGCGATCACAGAAGCCCTCAAGCTCGGTGGGGTAACCCACATGATGGATCGTTTACCGAACGCCGCGAAATTGCGCGCGTATCAACTGTCGGACGAGATTAAACAACTGTTGAAACCCTTGTTTGAGAAACATCAGGACGACATCATCAGTGGCGAGTTCTCCCGCACTATGATGGCCGACTGGGCGAATGACGACGCTAATCTGCTGAAATGGCGTGAAGAAACCCGTCAGAGTGGTTTTGAAAATGCACCGGTTTATGAAGGTCAAATCGATGAGCAGGAATTTTTCGATAAAGGCATTTTCCTGGTTGCCATGATCAAAGCCGGCGTAGAGCAGGCTTTCGATACGATGGTACAAGCCGGTATGCTGCCTGAGTCAGCCTATTACGAGTCTCTGCATGAAACCCCGTTAATCGCCAATACTATTGCTCGTAAGCGCCTGTATGAGATGAACGTGGTGATTTCCGATACCGCTGAGTATGGCAACTATCTGTTTGCCAATGCCGCGATTCCGACCCTGCGCGCGCAGCTGATGCCTACCTTAAGTACGGCGGAAATCGGCAAGGGCCTAGCCAAAGCCCATGGTGGGGTAGATAACAAAGCACTAATCGATGTGAATCAGGCGATTCGTCAACATCCGGTTGAAACCATCGGTGCCCAGTTACGAGGTTATATGACAGCAATGCAAGCGATTGTTTTACAAGCGTAAATCCCTGGTAGCGAGAGTGAAATTGATTTTTAGGTAGTCCTCGCCTTGTGTTTAGCCCGGCTTTAGCCGGGCTTTTTTTATGCCCCGATTGATTATATGGTGAACAAAAAGGAGGGCCTATGCATACCCGGCTTATCGATCTCAGCCACGAAATATTCGATGGTTTAATTACTTATAAAGGCCTCCCTGCTCCGGTGATTTGTGATTTTCTCAGCCGTGAACAAAGCAAGGCGAACTATGGCGGTCAGCACAGCGTGCAAATCGGCCGGATTAATATGGTGTCGAATACCGGCACCTACGTGGATGTACCGTTTCATTTTTGTGAGCACGGTGAAGACTTAGCGCAGCTGGAACTGTCACACTTTGCCGAATTACCCGGCATTTGCATCGATGCCCATGGCGTGCAGGCCATCGGCCCCGAACTTTTTGCCGGCAAGGCGCTGCGAGGCAGGGCGGTGTTGATCCACACCGGCTGGTCACAACACTGGAACACGCCGGTCTATTTTGAAAACCATCCGTTTCTCACCGAAGCCGCTGCCGGGTATCTTCAACAAGCCGGTGTGATGCTGGTGGGCATCGACTCGCACAATATTGACGATACCCGCGGCGTCACTCGTCCGGTACATCAGCACCTGTTGTCACACCGGATTTTAATTGTCGAACACCTGACCAATCTCGCCAGCCTGCCGCAGCAGGACTTTTTGTTTAGTGCCGTGCCACCCAAAGTTGCGGGCATGGGTACCTTTCCTGTGCGCGCCTATGCGTCACTGACGGCAAAAGGTTAGCCAATGAACAAACCGGCATTTACCATTGGCCTGTTGGTGTATCCCCATTGCTTACCCTCGCAACTTTTTGGATTGCGCGACAGTCTGCAGGTGGCTAATCGAGTGGCAGAGCTGGAAAAATTGCCGCCGCTGGATATCAAGCTGATTGGTTTGCAGGACTCAGTACAAAGCGTCAATGGGGAATGGCAAATTGGCTGCAGCACACAGACAGATGATATTGATGTGTTGTTAGTGCCCGGATTCTTTTTACGGCGCCGCGCCGAACTGCCCAAAATCATTAATGCGCTGCATGATGAAGTCCATCTGTTAAAGCACTTTGCCGCATCGGGACGCCTGCTGGCCAGTTGCTGTGTCGGTAGTTTCCTGTTAGCGGAAGCGGGAGTGCTGGATAAGAAACACGCCACCACAGCCTGGTATTTTGCCGATCAATTGCGTCAGCATTCGCCAACCTGTTTTGTCGACAATCAGGCCATGTTAATCACCGATGGCAATATTGCAACCAGCGGCGCAATGCTCAGTTGGGTCGATTTGATCATTACGCTGATTAGCCGCATTTACTCACAAGACATCAGTCGTCTTTGCCGACAACTGTTACTCGCTGACGCACCGCGTACCAGTCAGGCAGCGTTTATGAACCTGTCCCTGACCCGCATTCGGCGCGGCCATTTCGCCGAACAGGTCGAGGCGTTACTGGATGCCAATCTGGCCAGTCCCTATGACCTGAATCAGATGGCCGCCGCATTACAAACCAGCACCCGCACCTTATTGCGCAAATACAATCAGTTACGTGGCATCTCGCCATTGAAATATCTGCAAAACCGCCGTATGGAACAGGCACGTCAATTACTGGAGACCAGTACACTGAGTATCGAGCAAATTGCCCAACAGGTCGGCTATCAGGATCTCAGTGCGTTTCGGGCGGTTTTCAACCGCGAAGCCGGTATGCCGCCAGCCAGCTATCGGCGCATGGTCTCCCGCTCAGGCTGATTGCCGCGCTGGGCGCAAATGCCGCATCAAACGAAGTTTGCCCAGTGCAGTGGCATTGCCCAGCAGAATAACGCCAATCCCCAGCAGGGTTTGCCATTGCCACTGGAAGTTCTCAAACCAACTGGATAACACTAGTGCCACCAGTGGAAACAGCAGAACCACAAATACTGAGCGATCAGAACCGATTTTTTGCATCAATTTCATATAGGCACCAAACGCCAGTACGGTGCCAAACACACTTAAATAAACCGTCGCCAGCCAAAAATCTGAATCCGCCGGCAAGGTCAACGGGATACCACCTATCCAGATGGCCAATAACATCGCAATCACGGCGTAACTCATGCCCCAGAAGTTCAACTGCACAACAGGTACGCCATGCTCCAGTACATATTCATTCAGCACGTTGCCCACTGAGGCAAAAAAGTTGGAACCAATAACCAGTAAAATCCCGCCAATGAGCAGGCTATCGGTCGACAGACGTGCAAATTCAGGCCTGAAAACCAGTACCAGACCAATCACCCCGAGGCTGGCACCAAGCAACACATCACGCCGCACCGGCTTGTTAAAAAACCAGCGACGCAGCAGCACATTCATATAAATCATTAAACAACTCATCAGCGCCACCACGGCACTGATCAGGTGCTCTTCGCCGTAATACAGCAGGGTGTAGTCCAACCAGTACAGCGCCAGCCCACCGGCGGCGACCGGAAGGTGCAGTTGTCTGGGTATGCGCAATGAGCGGCGCGATAGAGTGATCCATACCAGCAGCAAAAAAGCCGCGATCACGAAGCGATACAACACCGAGACCATAGGATCAACCACACCTAATTGCAGGCGGATTACCAGCCAGGTCGAGCCCCAAATTAAGGTACAGATAGCGAACAACACTGCGACTTGCATAGATTTTCCAATAAAAAACCCACCGAATGGTGGGCTTTGTGTTCAGGATAGTGTGATATCAGCCACGCACGTGACCATCACCCAACACAATAAACTTCTCGGTTGTAAGCGATTCTACACCCATCGGGCCATAGGCATGCAGCTTGCTGGTTGAAATACCGATTTCCGCGCCCAGTCCCAGCTCGCCCCCATCGGAAAAGCGTGATGAAGCATTGGCCATCACCACCGCCGAGTTAATCCGGCGAATAAAATCCTGGGTGCGGGAATAATCCTGACTGGCAATCACTTCGGTATGCCCGGAACTGTATTGCTCGATATGCACGACACCGGCCTCATAGTCATCCACAACCCTGACCGCGATTTCCAGCGCCAGATATTCCGCATCCCAATCCGCATCGGTTGCCGGCTCTGCCTGTGCAAAGTAACCCAGGCTCTGCTCACAGGCGTGAACCCGTACGCCTTTTGCCGCAAATAACTTGGCAGCCATGGGCAGAAACTGTTCGGCTACCGCCTTATCGACCAGCAGCGTTTCCAGCGCGTTACACACTCCGGTTCGCTGAGTCTTGCCGTTTTCCAGTAAGGCCAGGGCTTTGCTGAGGTCAGCATGGGCGTCCACCAGCAGATGACATACACCTTTAAAATGCTGAATGACCGGGATGCGACTATTTTGCGTAACGTAACGGATCAGACCTTCACCGCCGCGTGGAATGATCAAATCCACGTCCTCACTGAGCGTCATCAATTCCTGCATAATGGCGCGGTCCGGATCCGGAATGACCACCACCGCATGTTGATTCACACCATGTTCGGTCAATGCAGTGCGAATACAATCGGCCAGCGCCAGATTGGAATGTAAGGCCTCTTTACCGCCGCGCAGAATCACGGCGTTGCCGGCTTTAAAGCATAAGGCGGCGGCATCGATGGTGACATTCGGTCGCGATTCGTAAATCATCGCAATCACACCTAATGGAATGCGCATTTTGCCCACTTCAATGCCACTGGACTGGCGGGTGATATGGCTGATTCGGCCCACCGGATCCTGCTGCGAGGCAATTGCCCGCACGGCATTGGCCAGATTAGTAATGCCCTGCTGATCCAGTTTTAGACGGTCAATCATGGCGTCAGACAGCCCGTTATCACGTGCTGCATTAAGATCCTGTAGGTTTGCGCTTTGCAACGCGCCGCTACGCTGTTCGAGTAAGTCGGCGATGCGATTCAGAATCGCGTTTTTTTGATGAGTGCTCAGGTTTGCCACCTGACGTGAAGCGTGTCTTGCGTGTTTTGCCATCTCGCGGATGGAAAAAGTCATAATTCTCCCTTGGGCCCGGCCCGTTACGTGCGAAGTTGCGAAGCCTATTTAACCTAATGATTTTCAGACAAAAATCAAATGCCTGATGGACTTAGATATAACCGGGTGTAAAGAATCGGCGTTTACACCCGCTGCATTTACTCACCACTGAGGGTCTGTTTATAAATCTCCAGCGCCTGCATTGGTTGTTGAGTCGCTTCTTTAATCTGCGCCAGCAGCAACATATCGGTTTTATCCTGCTGCAGGTTTAAGCGACGGGTGATCACCCGTTCTGCCAGGCGGTACTCACCGGCATTGTAGGCCAAATGGCCTAATGCAGACAAAACCGCGATGTTAGCGTCATCCTGTTTTAGCCAGTTTTCCAGTTTCTTCAGGGCGGCGGTCGGCTGCTTTGCGCGAATATCTTTGAATAATGCCAGCAATCCCGGCTCTGGCGCATCCAGAAAACTCACCAGTGCTTCCACGGCATCGTTGTGCATGTCCTGACTGATCAACTGACGCACATACGCGGCTTGCTGAGCCGGATCTTTGCGCGCCGAACGCGGCAGCGTCTGCCAGCGGGCTTTCAATTCGTTGGCACCTTCTTTACTGGCTATCTCAGCGAATGTTCCCAACGCCGCGGCGCGCATCCAGTGGTCATAACGCTCCATGCCCAAATGCTTTTTCCATCCTTTGAGCTTGTCTTTCAGTTCATGCCAACGATTAAGGCCTGCCAGCGCCTCTGCCCAGTGTGCGACCACGGATGGATGATCTTTGTGTTTATCATGCAGCCCTTCCAGTAAACGCAATGCCTCGGCATGATTTTCCTGTTTGAGCGCTAATCTGACCAAATTCAATGTCGCCGCCAACTCGGTGGCCGGTTGGCGCGCCGCTTTCTGCCATAACTCGCGGGCTTTATCGGTTTGATTCAGGCGCAGCGCCGCCTGGGCGGCAGCCAGCAAATCCACGCCAGAGAACGCATCCGCTTTGGCGGCTTTCTCCAGTTGTTTCTGTGCCTCCTGGAAATTCTGTTCATCCAGCGCCACCAGGCCTTTGGTAAAGGCGACTTGCTGGCGACGACTCTGCCAGCTACCGAAGAGATCGAACGAGCCCTTACTAAGTCGAAACGCCTTGGATAACAGCCACTTGGTGCCTTCCCACAGCAGCCATAACAGTAATAACGCTACGGCCAGGCCAGGCATGGTTGTCTCGACCGTCCAGTTACCTAATGAAATCAGCACATAGCCGAGCTTATCGTAGATAAACGGCCCGGCAATGATGCCAACGACCAGCAGGCCGAGCAGCAGGAATAATTTAATCATTCGCCACCTCGCCATTTACCCGTTGTGCGAGCAGACGTTGCAGGGGTTCCGCCACGGATAACTTTTCAGGGTAGAAACGACTAATGTCGGTGCCCTGCAATTGCTCCAGAGCGGCGGCGAATTGCTGGGTAAGTGCCAACTGACCGTCGAAGTTTTCACGCAGCAGGGCCATCGCCTGACTCAGTGCCTGTGCGTATAACTCAGGCTGTTCACGAAGCGCGGCGAACTGCGCTTCTAACAAATGTAAACGAAGTTGTTGTTTGACCAACCACTGTTGCTGGGCAGACATCAGCGGTTTGACCATTTCGCTGCGATGCCGCACTTTGAAAAAGATGTCCACGGTGCGAGTCCAGAAGGCTTTGAGATTCTGTTGCCAGTCGGCCACATCCCCACTGGGTTTGATTGCCTCTGGTTCATCCATAGCTTCCGGCAATTCCACCATGGCCAGCTCCAGCCCATCCACCTGACGCGCCAATGCACCGGCTTGTAACGCCATTTCCATGATCGGCGCATCCTGAATCATCGCCAGTGTTTGTAAGTCATCGGCCAGCAACGAGCGCAGCGGGATCAGGCTGGGGTCGTTGAGTTCTGCCAAGCGTAAATCTGCATCCTTCAGCATTTGCCGGGCACTGGCAAGATCATGCTCCAGCCACAATTTGCGGCCGGCCATACGCACCAGATAATCGGCTTCGGCAAGGATCCAATCACTGGGCTGACGACCGCTCATTTCCAGCAACTTACGCTGAGTACTGTCATTCAGCGCCATCATCTGCTGCATACGTTGTTCGGCGGCTTCGGCCTGCTGTGCAACCTGACGCTCGATGCCTGCGGTCAGGGTCTGTAACTCCTGACGTTGCTGTTCTACTTGTGCCCACAGAGCCTGTTGCTGAGTCTCATTCTGCTGCGCCTGCCATTGCTGCCAGTTCAGATAAAACCAGACGGCCGCAGCAATTACGCCCGCCAGTAACAACAAATTAAGCAGTGCCAGCACTCCGGGCCACTTGGCCGATTTTACCGGCGCAGCAGGCTGCTCACGGTCGGCAAAACTGAGATTTTGCTCCAGTTCGGTCAATGCGTTTTGTTGTTCTGCATCTTTTGCTTGTTGTTCGGCCATGGCCTGCTGCTCCGCAATCTTAAGCGCACCCGCGATAAGCGCCTGATCCGAGGCGCCGTCGCACAATGCGATTTGAGTTATTCCTTTCGAGTGTAAATAGTCAGCCTGTCGTTGACCAGCCACACACCAGTGTCGTGCCTGTAGCCAATCCTCTGACAGCGCTTCACAAAATAGCGCTAATTGTTCATTGCTGGTCGCAATAATGGCGTCCGGCGGTGTTGCTATTAATGCTTTAATATCAGCACTGATGTCCAAATCTACCCGTTTATACAGGTTAAAACTCTCTGGCTGGGCGCCCCGTTCGGTTAAGGTGGCAGCCAGTAAATCACGGCCACCATGGCCTTTAATCAGCCAAAGGCGTTTATCCTTTACATCAATCAGTTCAGCCAGCTCTAACAGACCCTCGCTGTCATGACGTTTTGGCACAGTGACGGACAGGCCCGCATCCCGCAAGACTGTGGCAGATGCCTCCCCTACGGCGTAAAAACGCCCGTCGCGGGGTAATTGCTCAGCCAATGCTGTAATCAGATTCTGTGCCGCATAGGTGCTGGTCACTACCCACCCATCTGGTGGATTTTTTGCCAGTTCGGCCTGTAAACGAGCAGCCTCGCTGACATCGTTTTCTACCTGCTGTACCGCCAACCCGGTTACCGCTAACCCAGCCTGCTGCAACGCGGCAACGCTGGCGGTGAGTTTCGGCTGGGGGCGTAACAACAGAAAATGCGTCATCAGGCGTAGGCCTCATCCAGCAGGGCTTTGGCGCCTTGTGCAAACAATTGTTGCGCAGCTTGCAGACCCAATGTTGAAGCGTCGGCAACATTGCCGCTTATTTCACATTGCACCAGTTTGCCTGAACTCACCCCACCGACCAGACCACGCACAGTCAGGATATCACCATCCAGCATGGCATGACTGCCAATCGGCACCTGACAGCCCCCTTGCAGCGCACCATTTAACGCGCGCTCAGCCACAACACGGGACGCGGTTGGCTGATGATGCAATGGCGCGAGTAATGCCAGCAAATCCTGATCGTCACTGCGACATTCAATGCCCACTGCACCTTGTCCCACAGCAGGTAAGGATTGTTCGACCGGCAAATAGGTGCGGATACGCTGCGCCATATCTAAACGAATCAGCCCTGCGGCAGCCAGAATAATCGCGTCGTAGTCACCCGCATCCAGCTTAGCCAGGCGGGTATTGACGTTACCGCGCAGATCACGAATCTGCACGTCCGGACGAACCTGACGGATCTGTACCTGACGACGCAGGCTTGACGTCCCCACAATCGCACCTTGTGGCAGATCATTCAGATCCGCATAGTTATTTGAAACAAACGCGTCGCGCGGATCCTCGCGCTCACAAATGCAATGAATATCGAACCCCTCTGGCATTTCGACGGGTACGTCTTTCATACTGTGAACCGCTATATCCGCCCGACCTTCCTGCATGGCGATTTCCAGCTCTTTGATAAACAGGCCCTTACCACCCACTTTGGCCAACGGCGCATCCAGAATCCGATCACCTTTGGTGGTCATAGGCAATAACTCAACCTGTAACCCTGGGTGGGCCTGCTCCAGAGCAGCTTTCACAAATTCGGCCTGCCACAAGGCCAGAGCACTTTGGCGGGTAGCGATACGGATGACCCGTTGATTCATAGTCGGTTAACTCACAACAAATGCATTTAATGCCTTGATAGTACCAGATATTTCGCTTGTGGCGGTTTGTGCTGAAACAAAAAAAGCCGCGGCAGCGGCTTTTCATCTCCGGTCAGCATCGGGCTCAAAGCAGCAGCATGGTACCCAAGCCTAAGAACGCCACAAAGCCGACAATGTCGGTCACTGTGGTCAGAATGACGGAGCCGGATAATGCCGGGTCGATATCAAATTTTTCTAACAACACCGGGATCAACACGCCAGATAACGCCGCGCAGATAATATTGGCCAGAATTGCCAGACCAATCACTAACCCTAAGCGCGGATCACCAAACCAGAAGCTTGCCACCGCACCTATCACAACGGCCCAAATCACCCCATTTACCGCGCCAACCCCCACCTCTTTGCGGGTTAGTGCCTGTAAATTGGCTTTGCTAACCTGACCTAGCGCGAGACCACGAATAATCAGCGTCAGGGTTTGGCTGCCGGCAATGCCGCCCATACTGGCCACTACTGGCATCAATACTGCCAGCGCCACCACCTGCTGCAGGGTGGCTTCGAACAAACCGATAAAAGCAGAAGCCAAAAACGCGGTTAGCAGGTTAATACCCAACCAAATCGCCCTTTTTCGGGCACTTTTCGCCACAGGAGAGAATAAGTCCTCTTCTTCATCCATACCGGCCGAGGCCATTAACTGACCTTCGTAATATTCATTAACCAGTTCACTGGCAGCAGTGATATCCAAACGCCCCAACAACTTTTGCTGTTCGTCGACAACCGGCAGGGCGGAAAAACCCGACTTTTGCAGCAACATGGCGGCATCGACGCAATCTTCTTTGGCCTGCAGCACACTGAACGCATCTTCGGAAATATCTACCAAGGGCGTGTGGTCAGGAGTACGCAGTACCTCGGTAATCCGCACCGCTTCGGCAAACTGACCGGCGCGGTTGACCAAAAACAATGTATCGGTATGGGGGGCAATCTCGCGGCGCAGCAGACGCATTGCATCACGGACTTTGGCATTTTGCGGCAACACCAGCATGTCATGATTAATCCAGCGCCCGGTTTCATCATCATCGAACTGGGCGGCATCGGCAAAGTACTCACTTTGCTTCTCGTCCATCAACGACAAAGCCAAATCGATAATCCGGCTCGGCAGGTTGTAAGACAGCTCTAACAGGTCTTCCGCATCGATATCCGCCAGTAACGTCAGCCACTGCTCACGGCTCATATCCGCGATCAGGGTTTCCCGCGCATCCACGCGCATCTCGACCAAGACTTCCAGGCGGCGACTTTGGGGTATTTGTTCCCAGGTGTGCTGACGTTCATCAACCGGCAATGATTCGAGCAACAACGCGATATCGGCGGCATCCTGCGAGGCCAGCACCGAAGCGAGCACGTTGTCGTCGGTATCCTGCGCGTGCACCACTTCTTCAATCAGATCGGTGATTTGTTCAGACATGAAACTAACCCTGTATACAACACCTTATTGGACAAGGTGCGATAGGAGAGGGTGATAATCGGGTATCACCCCATAACAAAACTATTTTTATTCTGCGTTAACGACGCTAAACGGGAAGCTATGCACCACTTCACCGTCGACCACCACGTCAATCCGCCAGTCACCATTCCAGGCACTGACCATACGTTTACTGGAATAGGTACGCCAGTTATCGCTGCCAACACTGAGGTTCACTTCAGCCATAACCTGATCACCATACAGCCAGCGGTGCATCACCTGTTTACCAGCATAGTCGGTCACGCGGGTGAAGAAATAGACTTTGCTGATCCCCTGCGCTGGCACCCGATATTGAGCCTGCAGATCATCCACCGGCTGACGATTCACAATACCTGTGGTCAGCACACTTTCCGCCACATCGGCCAGGGCCGCCGAACTCATTAGCACGCTGGCCAGCAGCATAGTGATTAACTTTTTCATCGAAATTCGCTCCCGTTATCCGGTTAGTCGCGCCTGTAACCAGGCAGAAATTTGCTCAATTTCGTCGGCGCACACATTGTGCTCCATCATGTAGTCCTGCCACTGCACATTGAATCCAGCCTGTTGCAGCGCATTATAGGCCTGACGACCATAGGTCATAGGCACAATATCATCCATTCGGCCATGGCACATCAGTATCGGTGTCTGACGATTTAGTTCACTGGCTTCACTGGCCAACTTGTCTGGCTCACTCATATATGTGGATAACGCCAGAATCCCTGCCAGTTTGTGTGTTATCCGTGTACCCAGATGCAATGCAATGACGCCGCCCTGAGAGAAACCGGCCAGGACAATTTTATCTGGCGCAACGCCCAGTTCGAGCTCTCGTTCAATCAAACGTTCAATCAAATTCGCCGACTCAGCCACACCTGTGGGGTCGGCCCGTTTATCCAGTTCCAGCGAACGAATATCGTACCAGGCATGCATCTGGTAGCCATTATTAATGGTAATCGCCCGTACCGGTGCGTGAGGAAACACAAACCGAATGCCGGCATCGGCGGGCAATTTCAGTTCCGGCACAATCGGGGCAAAGCCATGTCCGGAATCGCCCAAACCGTGCAGCCAAATCACGCAGGCTTTGACCTCACCGACCGGATTAACCTGGACAAACTCCAAATCAGTCATGACTGATATCCAGTTCCACAGCCATACCTGCCTGTTTACTGATCGCCTCGTTCATAAATGACCAGAATTCCGCATCAGTACGTTCATCAATCCACACGCCGTCATCGGTGTAATTGAAATGATGGCCATTAAACTTAGTTGCTACCCAAATTTGCAGCAATGGTGGCTGTTTATTGAGAATAATCTTAGTGCCGTTGACAAAGATCAGGGTCAGAATACCGCCGGCACTCTCGTAATCGATGTCGGCATCACAGTTGTCCAACGCTTCTTCGATTTTTAAAAAGGCTTCATCAACCAGTTGGTCATAGCGCGCTTCAGTCAGTGTCATGGGAAGATTTACCAGCAAATACTTAGATTAACCGTATGGTCTGGAAAATCGCGCCATTGATCAAGTAGTGTCTGAGGGCTGAACAGAATAAATAGCTGTGCTAACATACCGGAAAGTGAGCCACACGAAAAAATCATGAGTCCGGTAGCAGGAAATCTGTTTATTCTCGCCGCCCCGTCCGGAGGCGGAAAGTCCAGTCTAATCAAAGCATTGCTTGAAAAACATGCCGACCAGAATATGCAAGTCTCGGTATCCCTGACCACGCGCGCACCGCGCCCGGGCGAGGAAAATGGCAAACATTATCATTTCGTCGATGTTGCGCGTTTTAAACAGGAAATTGCCGATGGCACCCTGTTTGAGTGGGCAGAAGTATTTGGTAATTACTACGGCACCTCACGTACGGTGATCGAACAAACCCTGCAACAAGGTATCGATGTATTTCTGGATATTGACTGGCAGGGTGCCCGTCAGGTGAAGCAGCAGATCCCGGATGCCAGTGCGATTTTCATTTTACCGCCGTCGGAAGATGAACTCCGCAAACGCCTGACTGGTCGCGGCCAGGACAGCCAGGAAGTGATCGAACAGCGCATGGCTGAAGCGCGGGCGGAAATTTCCCATTATGCCGAATTTGATTACCTGGTGGTCAATGACGAATTTGACCATGCGTTGGCGGATTTAGAGCGCATCGTCCTGACCCAACGTTTACGCTTAGGCCCACAACGGGCTCGTCATCATGAGTTACTCGCCAGTTTATTGCCGGATGACCGCCGTTAAGGCGCATTTGTTGCTGGCATTGGGCCTGATTACTAAGTAAACTATGCAACCTTTTATTTTAACCCGACTAGCTCACGGAGAATTTTAATGGCTCGCGTAACTGTAGAAGACGCTCTCAACAAAATGGGTAACCGCTTCGACCTGGTTCTGGTTGCCGCGCGTCGTGCCCGCCAACTTGCCATCGAAGGCAAAGATCCAAAGGTTGAGGCAGATAACGACAAGCCAACCGTTATTGCCCTGCGGGAAATCGAAGAAGGCAAAGTGACTGCCGAGTCTGTTGAACAGGAAGATATGCGAGATCAACAGCAACAAGTCATGACTGACTTCAATGCCGTTGCCAGCATCCTGTCTGAGCAAGACTAATCATCTTTCGATGAATCCACTGTTGCCGGCGTGATAGCGTTGGCAACAGCCTCCTTTCCCCGTATCCTTAACACACGTTAGTTCACACGGATTTTCGCTCCAGCGTGTATTTGTTCGAAGGGTTAAAACAAAAAGTCAGCGCTTACTTGCCGGTCGAGCAGGTAGAGTTAGTCGAACGCGCCTTTAAGGTGGGCAAAGATGCTCACGAAGGTCAGTTGCGTTCCAGCGGTGACCCTTATATTACGCACCCTGTCGCCGTGGCCGGCATTCTGGCTGATATGCGCCTCGATCACGAAACCCTGTGTGCAGCGATTTTGCACGATGTCATCGAAGACACCGAATTGGACAAAGCCGATCTGGCCGATTTGTTTGGTGACACCATTGCCGGCTTAGTGGAAGGCGTGTCAAAGCTGGATAAAATTAAATTTCGCAGTCAAAAAGAAGCGCAGGTCGAAAACTTCCGCAAAATGGTTATGGCCATGGTGCAGGATATTCGTGTGATCCTGATTAAGCTGGCCGACCGCACCCACAACATGCGCACACTCGGCGCGCTGCGCCCGGATAAACGCCGCCGAATTGCCGCCGAGACGCTGGAAATCTACGCCCCACTGGCGCACCGCCTCGGTATTCACGATATGAAGAACGAGCTGGAAGATCTGGGATTTCAGGCGATGTATCCGTTTCGTCACCGCGCACTGGCGGGCGCCGTGCGACAGGCACGCGGAAACCGTAAAGAAATCATCGACAACATTTTCCATGAAATTGAAAGCCGACTGCGTGAACACCAGTTGGGCGCACGCGTGGTCGGCCGCGAGAAGCACCTGTATTCCATTTACCGCAAAATGAAAAACAAAGAACTGATGTTCAATGAGGTAATGGATATTTATGCGTTTCGCCTGATCGTGCCAAGCGTCGATGCCTGCTACCGTGCATTGGGCGTGATGCATGGCCTGTACAAGCCCATTGAGGGTCGCTTCAAAGATTATATCGCCATTCCCCGTACCAACGGTTACCAGTCGCTGCACACTTCGCTGGTGGGCCCTCATGGTATTCCGGTGGAGATCCAGATTCGTACCGAAGAAATGGATCATATGGCGGACAAAGGGGTTGCTGCGCATTGGTTATACAAAGAGCCCGGCGAGTCCAAAGGCACTACCGCACAGGTACGCGCCAACAAATGGATGCATTCCCTGCTGGAATTGCAGCAAAGCGCCAGTTCTTCATTTGAATTTATCGAGAACGTGAAAACCGACCTGTTCCCGGATGAAATCTACGTGTTTACCCCGGATGGTCGCATTATTGAGTTACCGACAGGCTCCACAGCAGTCGATTTTGCTTACGCAGTGCATTCCGATATTGGCAATACCTGCGTTGGGGTGCGCGTCAATCGTCGCACCTGGTCACTGAGCCGGCCACTGGAAACCGGCCAGACTGTCGAGATCATCACCTCGCCACGCGCCAAGCCCAATGCTAACTGGCTCAACTTCGTCATCAGCGCCAAGGCTCGTTCATATATTCGTCAATATCTTAAGCGTCAGCGCACCGAAGAGGCCATCAGTTTGGGTAACCGCTTGCTGCGCCATGCGCTGGGTACCACCAAGCTGGATGATATCCCACCAAGCGAGATTGAACGACTGGTCAAAGAAACCAACCACGAGAATTTCGACGCGTTGCTGGCGGATATCGGGCTGGGTAATGAACTGTCGGCCATCATTGCGCGGCGCTTAACCGGTATTGATGATTTACCCACTAAAGGGCAGGTGGCCATTCGCGGTACTGAGGGCCTGCTGGTCACGTTTGCGCGCTGCTGCCACCCGGTTCCTGACGATGAAATCATCGCATTGCTGAGTCCGGGTAAAGGCATGGTAATCCACCAGCACGGCTGTAAAAACATCGCGCGGATAGCCAAAGAAGAGCCTAACCGCGTGTTGCCGATGCAATGGGATGACGATCCAAAAGGTGAATTCAAAGCGGCGTTACGGGTGGAGCTGATCAACCATCAGGGTACGCTGGCCACCCTGACCAATGCGGTCACCAGTGCCGGGTCAAATATCATTACACTGCAAACGGAAGAAAAGGAGAGCAATATCTACTACGTGGATATGGAGCTCACCATTACCGACCGTCTGCACCTGGCCAACATTATGCGTAAGATCCGCGTCATGCCGGAAGTGCAGCGCGTATCCCGCCACAGTCAATATCGCGCCGGTTAATCCGGCGCCCCTATTTGAGTTCGAGGTTAAGATGAGCAAATCCATTATTCATACCGATCAGGCTCCAGCAGCCATCGGCACTTATAGCCAGGCCGTTAAAGCTGGCAATACTGTGTATCTGTCAGGCCAGATTCCGTTGAAACCGGACACCATGGAAATGGTTAGCGACGACTTCAGCGAGCAAACCGTACAGGTTTTTGAAAACCTTAAAGCAGTGTGTGAAGCCAGCGGCGGCACCCTGAATGATATGGTTAAGGTAAATATCTTTATGACTGACCTTAGCCATTTCGCCAAAGTAAATGAAATCATGAGTGGTTACTTCCGCGAGCCTTATCCAGCCCGCGCAGCGATTGGTGTGGCACAGTTACCCCGCGGTGCACAAATCGAAATAGACGGCATTCTGCGCCTGCCAGAATAAGCATGACGCCGGAACGCAATCAGCGCATCCGCGCGGCGTTAGCTCACCGCCAGGTCGACCTGGCGGTGTGTCTCGACAGGGTACATAAAACCCATAATCTGTCCGCGATTATTCGCACTGCCGAAGCCGTCGGTGTGCATCATGTGCATGCCGTATGGATGGATCAGCAATCCGGGCTGCGCAAAGGCACCAGCATGGGCACACATAATTGGATGCAGATCCATGACCATCCACACATCGAAGATGCCATCGATACTTTGCGGGCAGAAGGCAAGCAAGTGCTGATTAGCCATATGTCGGACAAGGCAGTAGATTTTCGTGAGGTAGATTATACCCGGCCAACCGCCATCATTATGAGTCAGGAGCGCCTTGGTGCATGTGAAGAGGCCATTGCCGCCGCCGATCAGCAAATTGTGGTGCCCATGGCCGGTATGGTGGAGTCACTGAATGTCTCGGTGGCGACCGCGATTGTACTGTATGAAGCACAACGACAGCGTCAGTTAGCCGGCATGTACCAGCAGGATAATTTTCCCGAGCAGGAAAAGCAGCGCCTGCTGTTTTTAGGTGGCTACCCAAGACTCTACCAGCAGTGCATTTCGAAAGGGCTGGCATTTCCACCTATCGATGATGACGGCCAGATTGCCGCCGATCCCGACTGGTGGCATGCGATGCAATACTCCAAAACTTCCGGTTAATTGGGGTATCATCTTGATATTCCTACTGATTAGCAGACCGCTTTGATGAAATCCGTCACCCAGACTCCCGTTACCGCGCTGAAAGGCGTGGGTGCCAAAGTGGCGGAAAAACTACAAAAGCTCGGTCTGCACAGTGTTCAGGACGTACTTTTCCATTTGCCGCTGCGCTACGAAGACCGCACCCGCATTTACCCGGTCTGTGACCTGTTGCCCGGCCTGCACGCCAGTGTCGAAGGGGAAATCAAAGATGTCAGCATTGCCTATGGCAAAGCGCGCATGCTGGTGGTGCGTATCCATGACGGAAGCGGCGGACTGACCCTGCGGTTTTTCCATTTTACTGCCGCTCAGCGCAATGCCATGGTGCCGGGTAAGCATCTGCGTGGTTTTGGTGAAATCCGTACCGGTAAACACGGGTTAGAAATGACCCACCCTGAATACAAAATCATTGAAGACAGCAGCCAGACAGAGTTACAGGAAACCCTGACACCTGTGTATCCCACCACCGAAGGTCTGAAACAGATTAGCCTGCGCAATATCACCGAACAGGCACTGGCCTTTCTTGAGCAACATGGCTTAACCGAATTATTGCCGGATGGTTTGTATGCGGGTCAGATCAGCCTGCCGGACGCGTTAAAACTGGTGCACCGACCGCCACCCGACGTGGCACTGACCCTGCTGGAAAGCGGCCAGCACCCGGCGCAAAAGCGTCTGATTCTGGAAGAGTTACTCGCCCACCACCTGAGCGTATTGAAAGTACGTCAGCAATCCGATGCCCACCGCGCTCAACCTGTTGCCACCGACGCTGAACTCATCAGTCGATTTTTACGCACCTTACCGTTTCAACCCACCGGCGCCCAGCAGCGCGTGGTGGAAGAGATTCAGTTTGATATGCAGCAGGGCAAACCCATGATGCGTCTGGTGCAGGGTGATGTAGGCTCTGGCAAAACACTGGTGGCGGTACTGGCCGCACTATCGGCGCTGGGCAAAGGCTGGCAGGTTGCGCTCATGGCCCCCACCGAATTGCTGGCCGAGCAGCATGCTAATAACTTTCGTCAATGGCTAACCCCACTGGGCATTGAAGTGGGATGGCTGGCCGGAAAACTGAAAGGTAATGCCCGCCGGGAAATGCTCGAGCGCCTCGCCAGTGGCGAGGTAAAAATGCTGGTGGGTACCCATGCGATATTTCAGGAGCAGGTGGTATTTTCCCATCTGTCACTGGTGATTATCGATGAACAACACCGATTTGGCGTGCATCAGCGCTTAGCCCTGCGGGAAAAGGGCTTACATCAGGGGCATTATCCCCATCAGCTGATAATGACCGCCACCCCCATTCCACGTACATTGGCGATGACCGCCTATGCGGACTTAGATACCTCCATCATCGATGAACTGCCTCCCGGCCGCACCCCGGTGAAGACCGTAGTAGTGCCTGACTCACGCCGTGGCGAAATCATGCAACGTGTCGATGAGGTGGTTAAACAGGAACAGCGTCAGGTCTACTGGGTGTGTACCCTGATTGAAGAGTCAGACGTACTGCAGTGTCAGGCCGCAGAAGACACAGCAACGGCGCTTAAAACCGCCTTGCCGGATATTCGTGTGGGACTGGTGCATGGTCGTCTTAAGCCTGCTGAAAAACAGCAAATCATGCTGGATTTTAAAGAAGCCAGGCTGGATCTGCTGGTGGCAACCACGGTTATCGAAGTGGGCGTAGATGTACCCAATGCCAGTTTAATGATTATCGAAAATCCCGAACGCCTGGGACTGGCGCAATTGCACCAATTACGCGGCCGGGTAGGGCGCGGCAGTGTCGAAAGCCATTGTGTGCTGTTATATTCTTCGCCCTTATCAAAAACGGCCAGTAAACGTTTGGCTGTACTACGCGAGAGTAATGATGGCTTTTACATCGCTCAGTGCGATCTGGAAATTCGTGGCCCGGGTGAATTACTCGGTACCAAACAAACGGGTCTGGCAGATATGAAAATTGCCGATGTGGTGCGCGATCAGGCACTGATCCCCCAGGTTCAGAATATCGCCAATACCCTGTGGCAACGATATCCATCCCATGCGCAGGCCATTATTAACCGCTGGTTGCCGCACCGCGAGGATTACGGCCATGCCTGATTTTAGCTTACTTTGTCAGGATCCGAATCGGCAGGAGACTGCTCGCCAACTGGCTGCCAAATACGGCTTTGTTTATGGCCAACAAGCGCAACACGGCTTAATACTTAGCCTCGAGACAGAGGGTCTGCAGCTCAAGAATCTGGATGAACCGAAGACTGGTGGCGTGATGGTGGATTTTATCAGCGCCGCCATGAGCTGGCGTCGTGAGCACGGTGGCGGACTCAAGGAGGCCGTCGCCAAGGCAGTGGGAGTAAAAGGCAATTATCATCTCACGGTATTCGATGCCACCGCAGGGCTTGGCCGCGACGCGTTTATTCTGGCCAATCTGGGCTGTTCGGTAACAATGACAGAGCGCAGCCCAATCGTGGCGGCGCTGCTTGAGGATGGCTTACAGCGCGGCATAGCAGATCCGGCCGTGCAGCGTATGCGTTTGTTGAATGTGCCTGCACTGCAAGCGATGCAAAACTGGCAAGACGAACAACCGGATGTGGTTTATCTCGACCCTATGTTTCCACACCGCAAGAAATCTGCGGCGGTCAAAAAAGATATGCGCTTGTTTCAGTTGCTGTTGGGGCCGGATCTGGATGCCGATGGGTTATTGGCACCGGCGCGTCAGCTGGCCAAAAAACGCGTGGTGGTCAAGCGACCCGCCAACGCGCCCTATTTGGCAGAATGTAAGCCTTCGATTGAAATGAAAGGCAAAGCCAATCGTTTCGATATCTATCTCAATCCTTAGTTGGCAATGCCTTTTTGGTTGCCTGCCAGTTAACCGCTTGCCAGCGCTCATCACGCCAGACAAACACGCCACTGTTTAAGTAATAACTTTTCTGATTGGCGTTGGCGCTATCGGTTGCCACCAGAGTAAAGTCCAGCAACGCAATGTTATCCAATAGGCGTATATGCACATCATCCGCGCTATACAGCACAGCCGGATTGTCGACCTTGCCTTCACCATTTACGCCCTGCATCAGAACATCTTTACCGAAGCGGGTACCTGAAGAACTGGTATACACCAAGTCACTTGCCCAGAACTGGTTGTGAATCTGAGCATCGTTCACACTGGCTCCAGTCAGGAATGCATGCAACTGATTTTCAAGGTCTTCTTTACTGCCCTGGGCTAAGACTGTGAATGACAATACACTCAATAAGGCTATCCATTTTTTCATTGTTTTCTCTCAGTATTGCAATGTAAATAACATCTCATCCAGGCTGGGTTGCCACTGAAAATCGCGCAGCTTGACCCGATTATTCAACACCACGACCCCCTCTTCCTGCAACAATCCGGTTTGCAGAGTACTGTGCGCCGAGCCTGATGGAAATGCAATCTGCCCGTTGCTGCGCAGAACCCGATACCAGGGCACCACCATTTGTTCTGGCACAAAACCCAGTGCTTTGCCCACCAGCCTGGCACGCCCGGGCAACCCTGCCAGATCGGCGATTTGGCCATAGCTGGCGATTTTGCCGTAAGGGATGGCCTGAACCGTTTGCCAAATGCGTTGATAATGTTGTTTCATACCCGCTAACTCATTTGTCCTGCTGATTTACGCAATCTATCGCGCTTCACTATGCCAGAATCTCCACGTCGTCCGTATTGTCCCACATGCCACTACCCATTACGGGTGTGCCTGTGTGACAGCGTAACGCGAATAGATAACAACTGTCAGATCCTGATTCTGCAGCATCCCAGCGAAGTATCTGTGGCAAAAAATACCGCGCGTTTACTGGCACTGAGTTTAAATCACTGCACCATTGCCATAGGTGAGCAGCCGGCAGATTTTCAACATCTGTCTATCGCGGACGATGCGGTTGTGTTGTATCCCAATCCTCACAGTCAGCCGCTCTCAATACCGAACGCCCCAACTGCGCCTCCGAGCCAACTTATTCTGTTGGACGGCACCTGGCGAAAAGCCTATAAGCTGTGGTGCAGTAACCCCTGGTTACACCAATTGGCCATCGCGCATCTCGACTCACCACCGCCAAGTACCTATCAGCGCTGCGCCAAAGGTGAACAGCAACTTTCAACGCTGGAAGCCTGCACGTATGCGCTCAGTGTGTTAGAGGGGTGTGATCCTCAACCGCTGTTATCCTTACTGGCTGCTCGCCAACGGGCCGGTTTTTGACGCTACGCTGATTAAACGTCGCTTTCACTGATTGGTTAAGAGCCAGATATATCACCCAAATGACCTCAACGAGCATAACCAACAACAGGTAAGCGAAATCCAACAAAGTAAATTCGACTTGCTGTCTCCCGATAATGCCGACCAACGCGGCATCTACCATGCCCAAAAGCACATCTGCAACCAGCAACACACAAAATACCGGAACAAAGGTGTGGCGTCGCTGTAGATACAACAGGCTAACGGCGAAAAGCCCACTTAACGTTAGAATCATTAAGGCCAGTTCGGCTTCAATCAACTGTAAAAAGCCGCTGGAATAGGTTTGTGCCAACTCAGTCCAATTTTGCTGGTCGAAATAATCACTGAAATCGCTTATTCCATTGATTGTGTATCCCAACGCAATCAGCAAAATAACGCCATTTATTGCCATAGTGACCGATGACGATGGCATCCCCTCTGTATATTGGACAGGATTAGGATCGCTACGAAAAATTAACCATATAATCGCCATTCCAGCCAAGCCAGCAAATACCACTACATACCAAAGGTTGTGCTTTACCTGTTCTTCATTTTGCAATTCGCCACCATCTTCGCTTGGTGCTCTAGGTTCAGCAGGCTGAGTGGTTTTAATGATTTGCGACGTTTTACGCGAGATCTGATAGTAACCGGCTTCATACGCGTTCTGCAGGTTTTGCTTGTAGAGTGCAAAATCCTGCGGATTTACCACATCAGTTTTAGAGTAGTAGTCATAGGCTATAGTCAGAACGCCATCACTGAATGTTACGTTTTTCGTGTAACTGAACGCCGGATCATCGACCGCTAGTTGCTGCTCCTCCATACTAGAGCCTGGTTCAAGCAAAATACGAGTGACATGGGATAGGTGCAACGGATACTCAATGGCAAGAGGCATCGTTCGAGTGTCCTCTTCCGGCACTTTGAGGTGGTCATCCATTAAAAAAGGTTCAAACTGAATCGCGATTTTTGGCTCGTTTTCCACTGGTTGCCAGGCATCATCGTGCTGGTAAAACTCTGTCGTGGTAACAATGTTTTCTTTGTAATCATAATCAATACGTAAAGGAGCGCGCAGCGAGATGCCCGGATAATATTTTTGCGTAAAACCGAGATAATCTTGCTCCAACGCAACCTGACCCTCTTCCGCCAGTTCGCGTCTTAGGTCATCTGCATAAAACCCTTGATAGGTCGCAATGATTTTATACATCATGTTGTTGCTTCTGGATGTCAGATCAATTTCTTCAATGACCCGTTTTACCTGTTGCTGCTTTGCAGGTGGAGGTAAAGAGACCAAGTCTCGCTGTCCCTCAATCAGAGGCAAGGCATGGTGACGATTCGGTTGATACAAAGTGTCTAACGAGCCCTGCTGGTGTTGTCTGGTCGGATCCAACCAATAGGTTTGTTCACCCAGCGCAACTTGTACTAGTAGATGATTGAAACCGTACTGGGCAGGCAAAAACTCGGGCAACGCCTTGCCCAACCGCTGGTGAACCAGCGCTATTTTTGACTCAATCCCCTGCGAACGAAGCAAACTTAGTAACAATAGTGCTTTGTCTTTTACGTCCGCGAATCCCTGTTGTAACACCTGGCTTGGCGGCAACGGCAACTGCGCGTGCAGTCCCATATCCGGATCCACGAAACGAATGCGGTCCTGGACATAACTCAATGCCTTAAGTGCTTTTTGCTCCTGATTCATCGACTCAGCAAATAATTGCTGCGCCAATTTCAAAATTGCAGGGTCTCGCTCGCGGCTCTCAAATCTCGGCAACATCCACCCAACGACCTGCTGCCAGGATGCAAAGTCTGATATCTGTACGTAAGGAAAAGGTTGAAACGAATTGGGATAATCTTCATCCGGTTTTATCCCAGCCACATTGTCTATTTGCAGCAGGAAGCTCTGGTCATCAGACTCATCGAATGTCGCATCTGAACGGTGGTAACGGAACGAAAGAGGCGTCTGCGACCTGTTTACCAAGCGATAAGATACTTTGCCGACTGATGTCCTCCAGGCCAAATCCAACCATATGGCAAAATGGCCGGCAAAAAGCGGATTTTCGCCAACGCGGGAAAAGCTGTACTCGACCACATCACCCACCTGAACATCATGCAACAATACGCTCAGCTGCTGGTCCTGGTTATACACCCGACTTTGCGCATCGTTTGCAGCAGGCTTAACATCGATCTTCGCTAAATGAAGTTGTGAGATACGTTGTCCATCACGGATGACATTCAGTGCATGGAGCTGTAACTGCTGATAACCAGGCGTAAAATCGATGGTAATGCTCGCTGCATCATCAATTCCTTCTGGGCTAGTCACCTGACTCACATAACGGTAGAAGCGGCTACTGTTTTGCTGGGCTAACAGATATTGGCGGTCAACCAATAACCAGGCACGCCCCTCATTATTTTGCTCATCAGATGCCAACGCGGCTGGAATGGATACGTCCATTACCCAATCTGGTGTCGCCACAACCTGATAATCTTGTGCAAAACTACTGTTGATAAACAGTAAGCAACATACTGCCCAAACAATCCGCTTTAACATCTCGCTTCCCTTCACGATAACATGATGATTTTTATGCTTTATCTGAGCAACTTTACTGTTTTTATTGTGCCAAGAACAGCGCTCAGCCCATTACCAGGCCAGCAATAAAAAGCCCCCGACAGGCGGGGGCTTTTAAATCACCAATACATTACCAGATTTTGACCCGTTGCTCCGGTGCCAGATAAAGCGCATCACCGGGTTTTACATCAAACGCAGTGTAGAATTCAGGCACGTTTCGTACTGATCCATTGGCACGGAATTTCGCTGGACTGTGAGGATCAGTGGATACCTGAGTGCGCAGTGCTTCTTCGCGCTGCTTAGCTGCCCAGACCTGGCCGAAACCAATGAACACCCGTTGATCACCGGTAAAACCATCCATCACCGGCGCTTCCTGGCCATTCAGCGATAAATGATAGGCTTTCAGCGCGATACTGATGCCACCTAAATCACCGATGTTTTCACCCAGGGTGAATTCCCCATTCACGTTCAAATCTGGCAGGGCCTGGAAACCGCTGTATTGCGCTACGAGTTCGCTGGTGCGACGTTTGAATTCGTCGCGGTCGTTGTCGGTCCACCAATTACGCAACACACCATCACCATCGAAGGTACTGCCGGAGTCATCAAATCCATGGCCGATTTCATGACCGATCACCGCGCCAATACCACCATAATTGACGGCATCTTCCGCTTCCATATTGAAAAACGGCGGTTGCAGAATCGCTGCAGGGAAGACGATTTCATTGGACGGCGGGCTGTAATAGGCATTAACCGTCTGTGGCGTCATGTTCCACTCATATTTACGCACCGGTCCCTGCTGTTTCTCCAGCATTTGTGCGTACTTCACTTCTGCCGAGCGACGCAGGTTGCCAAACAAATCGTCTTTACTGATAGTCAGCGCAGTATAGTCCTGCCACTTGTCCGGATACCCGATCTTCGGTGTGAATTTAGATAACTTATCCAGCGCCTGTACGCGGGTTTCTTCGGTCATCCAGTCCAACTGTTTGATGCTTTGCTCATAGGCCAGCAACAGGTTCTGCACCATTTTTTCCATGCGAGCTTTAGCTTCAGGCGGGAAGTGCTTCTTCACATAAACCTTGCCAATGACCTCACCCACGTGGCCATTGAGCAGGTTAACCCCACGACGCCACTGAGGAAGTTGCTCTTCAACGCCCTGCATTACTTTGCTGTAGAACTCAAAGTTGGCTTGATCCAGCGCGTCATTCAGGCGTGCGGCGTTAGCATTAACCAGGTGCCACTGCAGAAACGCTTTCCAGGTGTCCATATCTGTGTCCTGAATAATCTGATTCAGGGCCTTCATGTAATCCACCTGGGTGACGACCAACCCGTCCAACGAGGTCAGCTGCATGTCGCGCATAAACACATCCCATGCAAAGTCCGGCATCAGATCCGACAACTGGTCCAGGGGATATTTGTTGTACAGAGCAACCATGTCGCGGGTCTGCTCTTTTTTCATATGCTCGCCGGCAATGCGGGTTTCCAGCGCCATAATGCTTTGCGCTTTGGCCTCAGCGCCATCAATCCCTGCCAGAGTCAGCACAGTAGCAATATGCGCCTGGTATTTTGCGCGAATATTGCGGGTTGCTTCATCATCTTTGAAATAGTACTCACGCTCAGGCAGACCAATGCCACCTTGCCAGGCGTAGATCATATAGGTTTGTGGATTTTTGAAATCGACATATTGGTTAATTGCAAACGGCGCGCCGTATCCGTAACGGTTGGCATAGGCAAAATAGGCAGCCAGGTCCGTTTTGTTTTGTAAAGCAGCAATTTTTGCCAGCTCAGGCTGCAATGGCGTTACCCCTAATGCGTTACGGGTGTCCATGTCCATATAGGAGGAATACAGATCGCCGACCTTTTGCTCGTCGCTGCCCGCCGCAAAATTGCCCGCGGATGCCTCATTGATGATCGCCATCACATCTTCCTGGGATTTCTCGTGCAGGATATGGAAAGCGCCATAGCTGGCTTTGTCTGCCGGAATATCGGTTTTTTCCAGCCAGGAGCCATTCACATACTGAAAGAAATCATCTCCTGGCTTAACACTGCTATCAAAATTTTGCAGATAAACGCCAGATTCGAGTTGTTCAACGGGTTGCTGAACAATTGTTTCAGAAGAATTTGTACGTTGTTCCGGGGCCTGGCTACAGGCGCTGAGTGCGCAAGCACAGGCAAGCGCAATGAGAGAGTAACGCATGGTGTGTTCCTGTTTATTATTATCAATCTGTACTTTGACAGAACCGCTTAAAAACACCAGTGCAGGACTACAAATGACATAGTCTGTTACAGTTATTCGTCTTCTAACACATTCTGCTGCATACTTTCGCACGGTCGGGTACAGCGCGGTTTACCGACGACTTTAGCCGGCACGCCAACCACAGTCACATGAGGCGGCACATCGCTGAGTACCACACTCCCAGCACCGACCTTACTGCCTTCGCCAATTTCAATATTGCCAAGGATTTTTGCGCCAGCACCAATCATGACGCCCTGTCTGACTTTCGGGTGGCGATCCCCTGATTCATTGCCGGTACCGCCCAGTGTTACCGATTGCAATAGCGATACGTTGTCTTCAATCACACAGGTTTCACCAATAACAATACCTGTCGCATGATCAAACATGAGGCCCTTGCCCAATCTCGCAGCAGGATGAATATCCACACCATTGACGGCGGAATTACGACTTTGCAGAAATAACGCCAGATCGCGACGTTTATGCTGCCATAGCCAATTGGCCAAACGATGAATTTGAATGGCCTTAAACCCTTTAAAATAAAGCATGACAGATAGACAAGCGCTTACCGCAGGATCGCGCTGTAGGACAGCTGTGACGTCCGCGATGGCATCGTCCACTAATTCAGGACTGAGCAAATAAGCCTGATCGATCATTTCCCGTAACGCCAGCGCAGACACGGTTTCATCACTAATGGTGTCGCTCAGCATATAACTCAGTGTGGATTCGATGTTGTGATGCACCAGTACGCAGGCATGCAGATAGCTACTCAGTAACGGTTCGCTTTGCGCAACCAGCTGTGCTTCCTGTTTTAACTGCAACCAAAACTCTGTCGAATTCATATCACCATCCCCAGCAAAGGTTAATGTCAGCATAAGATCAGTTGGTCACTTGAGCAATGCGCAGATCATTCTGTGCAACAGGATCAATCACCAGGTAAAAACATGACCTGACGCAAAAAAAACGCTGTATTACTTACTTTCCGCTGGTTTTTCAGCGGTCAGCTATTGTCCGGAACGAAAAATAAGCTAATAATAATAATTATCATTTAGACGCTGGAGCACACCAATGACGTTATGGGAAATCCCTGCAAAAAATTCTGCTCAGATTGACGCCTTAAGCCAGGCGCTAAATCCGGCCGTGGCGGCACGTCTAAGTGAAATGGGCTTTACTCCGGGACAGGACGTATATTGTTTGCGTCGCTCGCCATTACAGGGGCCACTGGTTGTACAACTGGGAGACTGCGTGTATTCACTGGAACGCGATGTCGCCAACCAAATTCATCTCGCCCACGCTAGCTAATATTCGATTTTTCACTGCCCTGAATGAGGCAGTGACAGTTCAGGTAGTTTAATGAAACGCATTATTCTTGTCGGCAAACCCAACTGCGGTAAAAGTCTGCTGTTTAACCAGCTCACCGGACTACGTCAGAAAGTAGCTAATTTCCCCGGTGTCACGGTGGAACTAAAAAGCGGACAGTTTAAAGAATTTGAGCTGGTGGACTTTCCGGGCACCTACTCACTGCACACCTTATCCAAAGATGAGGAAATTGCGGTCGTTAAGTTAAAAGAGGCCATGCAACAAGAGAACACAGCCGTCGTAGTCTGTGTGCTGGACGCGACGCGCATGGAGCGTAGTTTGGTGTTCGGTCTTCAGGTTCAGGCACTTGCCAAGGCCCATGACAAAACCGTGGTGTTTGTGCTGAACATGATCGATGAAGTGCGTCGCTATGGTTTCGATATTGATACCACCCAACTTGCCGATGAACTGGGCAGCCCGGTGTTTGCTTTGTCTGCCAAAACCCTGATTGGTTTGAGCGAATTTCAAAAAGCGCTGCCCGAAATTGCCAGACAGCCTGAGCAATACCGCAATGAACAGTCTGCCATCGCACCCGAGAACGCGCTGATCGTGGCGCGGGAACTGAGTAAGAATCACGGTGTAAATGCGGACGTGGTGCTGAAAAAGCAAAACCGCATCGACAGCTTCATGCTGAATAACGTCTTCGGTGGCGTCGCCTTCCTGTTTATCATGTTCTTTTTGTTCCAGAGTATTTTTACCTGGGCCACACCACTTATGGATGCAGTGGAATTCGCAATCGGCGAACTGGCCGTGTGGGTGACAGGCTTCACTGGCGAGGGCATGACAACGGACTTCTTGTCAGATGCTATTTTTGGCGGGATTGGGTCATTTTTAGTGTTTGTACCGCAGATCATGGTGTTAACCCTGATTATCGGTGTCCTAGAAGACAGCGGTTATCTGGCCCGCGCGGCGCTGATTTGCCACAAACCTTTGAGTTACTTTGGTCTGTCAGGCCGTAGCTTTATCCCTTATCTGTCAGGTCATGCCTGTGCTATCCCGGCGATTATGGCGGCACGCACTATCGAGTCTCCACGAAAACGCCTGTTTACCATGATGACGATTCCGCTGATGTCATGCTCGGCACGCCTGCCAGTTTACGCTTTACTTATTGCCGTATTAATTCCGGCAGATGCCACCCTGATGGGCATCTTTAATCTGCAAGGCGTGGCGTTCTTTGGGCTCTATTTATTTGGCATTGTAACAGCGCTACTGGTGAGCTTTTTTCTGCATAAATTTACCCACCAGCATGACGAAAAGTCGGATATGCCATTTATTCTTGAGTTGCCGACGTACCGCTTACCCCACTGGAAACCCCTTATGTACCGGGTCGTTAACAGTGGACTGGCCTTTATCAAACGCGCTGGTCCGGTAATTTTCTGGGTGTCCGTGGTTATTTGGGTGTTAGGCTACTTCCCGCAACATGGTGGTCTGGAAAACAGCTATTTGGGTAAGATTGGTCATTTCATTGAGCCAATCTTCGAGCCATTGGGATTGGATTGGCGCTACGGTGTAGCGATACTGATGTCTTTCCTTGCCCGCGAGGTATTTGTTGGTGCGCTAGGTACTCTGTTTGGCATTGAAGGCGCAGACGAAAATATCAGTGGGCTGGCAGAAAATATTCAAGCCGATGGCTTAGCCCTGGGCGCAGGTATTGGCTTGCTGTTGTTCTACGTTGTGGCATTGCAATGTGTCGCTACGGTAGCGGTACTTCGGGCCGAGACTGGCAAAGCCAGAATCGCAGCAGGGTTGGTGGTCGCTTATGGCCTGCTGGCTTATATCATTGCGTTACTGGCAGCAAACCTGATTAACTAATAAAAACGCCGGCTAACGCCGGCGTTTTTGTTTATCGCAGGTATTTGTCTACCTCATATTCCGCCTGATCGCGGGAATAACCGTAATACTCCTGAATTTTGCCCACCAACTCATTGCGATATCCATCTATCACTTCCAAATCGTCGTCGGTAAGCCGCCCCCAACGTTGCTGGATTTTGCCTTTCACTTCATTCCAGTTACCTTCAATGCGATATTTGTCCATCGTGTCCTCCACAACATAGTGTTAATGCCAACCGGTCTAGCAATTACAACCTGGCACCTCAGACCGCCCACTAAGTGTAGCGGAGGAAAATAAAAATCCAGCAAACGACACAGATTGAAACAGTTCAGATTGTTGGCCACATAATGCCTTTGCTAATCTAATCAATCAGTTAATCAGGAATCGAAGACACTATGCGGATTTTGACATTAGTCGGAGCGTTATTTGCCTCCTCAGCCTTGGCAGATACTTCACCAATCTCCCCAGTTCAGGCTTTATTTGATGGCATGCGCGAACATAATAGCGAAAAAATTTTGGCGCAATTTACGGATAACGCCACCCTGAAACGGGTAAAGCCGGATGGTCAGATTCAGCAAACTGACATTGGCAAGTTCGCCACCAGCATTGCTAATCATCCTAAATATCTGGACGAACAGTTACTGTCTGTGAACATTGCGGTCGAGGGCAATCTGGCCAGCGTATGGACCCCGTTTGCATTTTATATCGATGGCACGCTGAGCCATTGTGGCAGCAATCATTTTACCGTGGTGAAGGTGCAGGAGAGCTGGAAACTCCTCGATGTTATTGATGTGG
The DNA here is from genome assembly GCF_004329715.1 of Bowmanella sp. JS7-9. Lineage (GTDB taxonomy): Bacteria > Pseudomonadota > Gammaproteobacteria > Enterobacterales > Alteromonadaceae > Pseudobowmanella > Pseudobowmanella zhangzhouensis. The sequence continues at coordinate 60,438 of NZ_JXSY01000010.1, read as the reverse complement.
GGTACGAAGGCAACTGTGAGGAATTCATTCACAACAACAAAAAGCCATAACGACCACTCAAACACGAGTCTTCCTAAGCGTCTGTCACACAGGCGCTGATTGCGGAACTTGCTGTGTTGATTTTTTTGCTTGACTAATTAACCATTTAGTTAAATAGTTAATTAGCCATTGAATATCAGGAAATCCATCACCTAATGAACGATGTATACCGCGCGCTATCCGATCCAACCAGACGGAAAATACTCGAATTGTTAAAAGTACGGGAAAAAAGTGCCGGAGAACTAGCAGACCACTTCGACATGAGTAAACCCGCGATGTCTAAACATTTTACCGTTCTGAAAAGCGCAGATTTGGTTTACTCACGACGCGAAGGCAATCAGATTTATTACGGCCTGAATCTGTCTGTTTTACAAGAGGCTCTAATGGGGCTTATGCAGGCATTTGATCTGGGCAAATCAGGGAGTAAAGACAGTGAAAATAGTTAGTTGGCTGAGTATTTTTCTAACACTTATCGTTATGGCAATAGCATGGTCATGGTTACCTGAAGGGGCGATGGTACCGATTCATTGGAATTTAAACGGCGAGCCCGACAGTTTCACCAACAAATGGACCGCATTTGCAATATTTCCATTAGTGCAACTGGGTTTACTGGCATTACGTGCATGGCTGCCAGCAATCGAGCCGCGCAAAGACAACATGCATGGGTCAAAGCAGGGTTACTCGCTGATGTTTACTGCGTTAATCCTCGCCATGTTTGCACTGCAGGTTGTCACTTTAGCGGCAACTTTAAAATGGATCTCGGAACCTGCCAGTGCCATCCTGTTGTGTATCTCATTGTTATTGATGGCATTGGGCAATTATTTGTCACGGGTGCGTTCCAATTTTTTCATTGGCATACGTACCCCATGGACGTTAAGCAACGAGCAAGTTTGGTATCAAACCCATCGGCTGGGTTCAAAATTATTTGTCGCCGCAGGTTGCATCGGTATTCTGGCGACATTGTTACCTGTCACCATAGGTTTTCGATTATTTTTGGTCGCGATCGTCATCGCCGCCCTAATCCCAGTTGTGTACAGTTGGTTTATCTATAAAAAAGAGACTGCGTAACTGTTTTATTCAAAAGTCCCCAGCTAGCCAACGCTGGGGACGATGAATGCGACAATAATTTACTCTCAATCCGCTCGCTCAACAGACAAAAATTTCCACCGGCCCGTAAAGTTAATTAACGCTTTGAATTAACAACCAAAAAGTAATGGAACAGCATGTTTCCTGCCACTTCAAAGCTTGGTTGTAATTGAGTAATTGCACTTCTTTGCTAGGTTTAAGTGTTGATCTGGCTGTCCATATTTTTCTTTTTTCACGGAACAATCGAACCTGAGAGGCCGCCCATGTCCCGACTACATCACACTAAATCAATGCTCACGCTATGTCTGTGTGCATCGCTTGCCGGCTGTTTTGGCAGCGATGATGACGACGAAACTCCCACCCCGAATCCCGAACCTGTCAATGCGGCATTAAGTGGTGCGGCATCAAAGGGAATAATCATAGGTGGCACTGTCACCGCCTATGAGATAGTCGATGGTGTCGTAACCGATACCGTGCTGGGCACGGCGACAACCGGCGATGACGGCACATACAGCATTAATATCGAAGGCGGTGAAGCTAAACTATTTAAAGTGGTCATCAGCGTGCCAACCGGTGGCGCCAGCATGAAATGTGATATGCCGGACGGTTGTGACGTGGATGGCGATGGCAACATTGATGCGGATACTGAAAGCTTTGGCAAAGTGATTCCTCTACCTGCCGACTTCACCTTATCTGCCATTGCCAGTCTTGCTGCGGATGCTACTTCAATTAGTACCAACGTCACCGTTTTAACTCAGGCTGCCGCATCAATTGCCGAAGCCAATGGCCTGACACCGGAGGCAGCAACTAATGCCAACAGCCAGGTGGCAGCGCTGTTTAATATCAGCTCGGGAGATGTGACCAATGTGCCGGTTATTGACCTGACCGATGCGGATTCCGTTAATGGCGCCAGCGAAGCTGACCTGAAAGCGGCGTTAACCTCTGTGGCAGTTGCCAATGCCGCTGCCACAGTCGCCGCGACCCAAGCTGGCACCAACGGAAATAACCTCGCCAATATCATTGCGGGGGTGAATAGTTTCGCGCAGACCATGGCAGCCAATAACGGGCAAATTGTGGCAAATGACGCTGACGGAGATAACACCACCGTCAGCCTGTCTGACGTGCTCGGTCAGGTATCCAATGTCGCGCTGACTGTTGCGACCCAAACGTTAGCGCTTACCCCTGAACAGTTTGAAAGTCAGGCTCCCGCCAGCTTAGTCGCGGTGCAACAGCAAGCCACCCAGCAACAACAGGTGGTCGAACTGCTGGACGAAGGCGAGCAAACCAACGCCGGGCCGTCTGATGAAATAAACAGTGACAACATGGCCAAAGTGAAGGCGATGGTTGCCGATGTGCGCAATCTGGAAGTAAGCCTGCAGCCTATCGCTGAAGCGTTTGATGGCACCAGCACATCTGAGGGTTTTGCCTCACAACTGGAGCAGGCATCTAGGGTGCTTGATAATGACTCCATGCTGGTATTCGATGCCATTACTCAGGCGGGGCTTGCATTTACCGAAGCATTCGAAGATTACAATGGCCAAACCTCGCTGCCAGCCGCTGCATATAACTTCTCGGCCAGTAACGGGCTGACCGTAGCCATGACGCCAGGCGCGTCACTCAGTGCTGCCGTAGCCAGCATTAATCAGGTGACAGTTGGTGAAGTGACTCTGGATATGACGGCAGATCTGAATGCGACGTTTGATGAGCAAACCACTGAAACGGATAATAGTGGCGAGGGCACGGCTACTGGCGACGTGGATATTATGATCAGTGGTACCGCGATGGACCGATTGGTCACGGTTACCCTGACAGAATTGAGCCTTGAAGCTGAGTTTAATGACCAATGGCAATGGTCATGGACAAATTCACAATCTGACACCGGCTACAGCTCCAGCAATACAGATAGTGGCACCTTTATGGGTGATATCAGCCTGCATGGCGATATTATGATCGCGCACAATTCCGGTGTTGTAGAGTCTCCGGCCAGTTTTGAAGGAGAAATCATGCTGGCGGTGACCGATTTAGTTGAAACCTATGATGACAGCTACAGCAATGAAGGCACCTTCAATCCGGATGGTACCGGCTCATACAGCTATATGCAGTCGTTCAGTAGTTCACTTAGCGTCAGTAGCCTCGACATAATGCTGGCCGGTAAGTTTACCCTTGGCAGCAATAATTTATCTGCAGTCTTAATGGGCAGCGCCAATGCACCGGAAGGCACTACGATTACCTTCGAAGAAATGAGCAGTTACGAAGGCTTCGAAAACTCCACCGGTGAGTTTGGCCAAAGCTATGAGAGTAGCTCCACTAACAATGAAACCGCCGAGGCCTACATGGCGGTTGAATTGAGTTTGGCCTTTATTGCAAATCTGCCGGGCATCGATGACCAGACGTCTTTGGCGTTTAGTCTGGAACGCAGCGGACTGGAAGATGTCATGGCGCATATCGATGCCACATGGACCGGCAATGACTATGATATCAGCATGGATTCTGCGCAGAAAATGGTTACGGTGACCAATCTGGATGGTGTCACGCTAACCATGCAGGAAGATGAAAATGAAGTCATTAGCGGCCATATCTCGTTGGAAGGCGAGCAATACGCCACTGTGGAAGAAACCAGCAACGGTGCCGTTATCATCCGCTACACTGATGGTGAATTTGAATCCTTCTGATCAAACCGATTAATCAGGGGGCTTATGCCCCCTTTTTTATGGATGAATGTTAATGCCCAAATTTTTACTGCTGATCGGTTTCTTCTCAGTTGTTACCCCGTCTTTCGCGCAAACCACGGAATATTTTCTGTCGGTTGATTCTCTGAGCATCAGCGACACCGTGCCTGTATACAGTTATTTTCATCAACTGGACGGGCAAAGTCAGAGCGGTAACTATGCCTTTACCCGTAATCAGTTGAAAGCCGGGGTACGCTATCCGCTCAACGCCCATAGCCAGATCGAATTATCTGCGTTGAGCCGCTATGACTATGGCCTGACATTCAGCCCGGACAGTTTCGATCTGTTTTATCGGGAAAAAAACAAGCTACCAGCACGGGAGAATACAAGCAGCGACATGGATATTAGTGCGCTTGAATTGCAAGGTGAAGGTATTGAACTGGCGCATGTTTATCAGGATAAACATTGGCGTGTTGTCACCGGGCTTAGTGTCGTGACTATAGCTAGGGTGCTGGACGGCACGCTCACCGGTCAGTTGATTACCGATAACGATAGTTATCAGGGCAATCTGTTCCTTGCCCAGCATTACACCCGCGATACGATTTTAGACAGACAAGTAAGCAAAGACAGAGGCTTGGGTTGGAGTCTAAGAATTGGTGTGGAATGGCACTATGATGATTTTGCTATCAGCTATCAGGCAGACGATATCACTTCCCGCATTTATTGGGATGAACTGGCGTTTACCGATGCAAGCCTGCAACCACGCTCGGTCAGTTTTGATGAAAATGGCTTACTAAGCGTAACCCCGAATATCACTGGTGATGAGGGCTATCAGACTCACCAACAATCTTTCGATGCATTACACAGATTGCATGCGCAGTATCACCTGAACGATAAGCTCACGCTAAATGGCGAAGTGATCCACTACCGGCAGCAATCTTTACCTTATATGGGAGCTGATTTCCCGTTGGCTGATAACAGCAGGATGTCTGTGGCATACGGGATAGCGGATAAGGCCATCGCTGTAGGTGTACAAACCGCAAAATTCAGCGCCAGGCTACAGCTTTCCAATATTGATTATCAGCAGGCCCGTTCAATCGGATTTAATATTGGCGTCACCTTTTAATTGCCTATTTTGCTTCGACCAGACGGATCCAGTGGGGTGCTTTGTCCATCTGCACTAAGACCAGCTTGATACACACCAGGATTGGCAGAGCCAACAACACTCCCGCCATCCCCCACAACCAGCCCATGCAGGCCAGCCATAAAATGACGATGAGGGGATTCACCTGCATTCTGCGCCCCAATACCAAAGGTGTGATTAATTGCGACTCAATAATATTCAGCAGCATAAACAACGTGGCGGGTGCCAACGCCATCAACGTGAGGTTGTATTGTACCAATCCTGCCATCAGCAACATGCTAAGGCTTATCACTGAGCCAACATATGGCACAAAGTTAAACAGCGCCACCACAGACCCCCACAGAATAAAATCCTGCGTACCAAGCAAGTAAAGGGCTGTAGCCGTCATAATGCCTAACCCGGCATTAATGGTGGCGACGGTAAAAATGTATTTAGATAGCTCAGACTGAATACTTTTAACGGTAGCTTTGACCTTGTCTTTATTGGTCACCTGTGGAAATTCATCGATGAAAACGGTAAACAATCGTCGGCCATAGACCAGAATAAACAGGGTTAAAATCACTCCTCCAAGACACTGGGCCAGAAATAATGGCGCTGCCAGTAACGAGGTAAACAGTAACTCTGCGCCGCCCTGTTCGATTCGCTCGGATACACTGGGCTGATTATCCGGTTTTTGTTCGGGCTCAGGCTCTTCTTCATCGCGACTAAACCAGGAGAAAAAGCCCGAATCTTTCTCTTCTTTTTTAGGCTCTTCCAGCTCCTGACGCGCTTCCTGCTCACCCAACTGCATGACCTGATTAAAAGACTCGACCTGTTGCTCTATATATAGGGTAAATTTAGGGACGGCCTTTAACCACTTCTCTGCCGGCTCTGCCAATTCAGCCCCCAACCACACCACAGGTGTCAGCAACACCGTTAACAATGTTACTGACGAGATAATCCGCGGAACGTGCGCCTGCTTGAGGCGGCTTACCAGCGGATTAAGCAACAGCGCCACTAACAAGGAAAACACCAGTGGAATAAGCAAGGATTGCGCGAAATACAGCACGGCCAAAACAGCAATCACCGCCAGCGTGTTCAAAGGCGTGATCAGTTTACGTGGTGATGTGGTGTGAGTAGATTGTGTGTCGCTCAAAGTCAGATCCCTTTCACTTTTGGCTCTACTGTATAAGTGTTTATGCGGAGAAAGCAAAATTCACCAACAAAAAACCCCGCATCAGCGGGGCTTTTTAATCAGTTATTCGCTTTAACTTACTTACGCAGGTTTTTAATCAGACGTAATTGCGCAATAGCCTGAGCCAGTTCGGCTGCAGCTTCTGCATAGTTAAAGTCGGTACCAGGATTCGCGATGTGCTCTTCTGCACGACGTTTGGCTTCTTCAGCTGCCGCTTCGTCAAGCTCTTCCGCACGTACGGCGACATCAGCCAGAACCACTACGCTGCTTGGTTGTACTTCTAAAACACCACCAGCAACATAAATGAATTCTTCTTCACCGAATTGTTTAACCAAACGCACCATACCCGGGCGCAGGGTCGTTAACAAAGGGGCGTGCCCAGGGTGGATACCCAGTTCACCTTCGCTACCTGTAACCTGAATGGTTTCAACCAGACCAGAAAAGATTTTCTGCTCTGCGCTTACTACATCCAGATGGACTGTCATGGCGGCCATTAACCCTCCTCAAGATTACTGTCCGGCCGGAGCCGGACGGTAACTGTGTTATTTTTTGGCTTTTTCGATCGCTTCGTCGATTGAACCAACCATGTAGAAGGCTTGCTCCGGCAGGTGATCGTAATCGCCAGCCAGGATACCTTTAAATCCACTGATGGTGTCTTTCAGAGAAACGTACTTACCTGGTGAGCCAGTGAATACTTCTGCTACGAAGAATGGCTGAGACAGGAAACGCTGGATCTTACGGGCACGAGATACTACTTGCTTGTCTTCTTCAGACAGCTCGTCCATACCCAGAATCGCGATAATGTCTTTCAGCTCTTTGTAACGTTGCAGTACTGACTGTACGCCACGGGCAGTTTCATAGTGCTCTTGACCGATTACCAGAGGATCCAGCTGACGAGAAGTTGAATCCAGAGGGTCTACCGCAGGGTAAATACCCAGTGCAGCGATGTCACGAGACAATACAACGGTCGCGTCCAAGTGAGCAAAGGTCGTTGCCGGAGACGGGTCAGTTAAGTCATCCGCAGGTACGTATACCGCCTGGATAGACGTGATTGAACCAGTCTTAGTCGAGGTAATACGCTCCTGCAGAACACCCATCTCTTCTGCCAGCGTAGGCTGATAACCTACCGCAGATGGCATACGACCCAACAGGGCTGATACTTCGGTACCGGCCAGAGTGTAACGGTAGATGTTATCTACGAAGAACAGTACGTCACGACCTTCGTCACGGAATTTCTCTGCCATGGTCAGACCGGTCAGAGCAACACGCAGACGGTTGCCGGGTGGTTCGTTCATCTGACCATAAACCAGTGATACTTTATCCAGAACGTTTGAATCGTTCATTTCATGATAGAAGTCGTTACCTTCACGAGTACGCTCACCAACACCAGCGAATACAGAGTAACCACTGTGCTCGATAGCGATGTTACGGATAAGCTCCATCATGTTTACGGTTTTACCTACACCGGCACCACCGAACAGACCGACTTTACCACCCTTAGCGAATGGACAAACCAGGTCGATTACCTTGATACCCGTTTCTAACAGTTCTACCGCGTTAGATTGATCTTCATAAGAAGGGGCTTCACGGTGGATAGACATACGCTCTTCTTCACCGATTGGACCCGCTTCATCAATTGGGTTACCCAGTACATCCATAATACGGCCCAAAGTCGCTTTACCGACCGGAACCATGATAGGTGCACCAGTATTTTCTACAGTCAGACCACGACGCAGACCGTCTGTGGTACCCAGAGCGATAGCACGTACTACGCCACCACCTAACTGCTGTTGTACTTCCAGAGTAAGTCCCTGCAGATCACCTTCAGTAACCTTCAGTGCGTCATAGACTCGTGGTACCGCATCTTGTGGAAACTCGATGTCCACAACGGCGCCAATGATTTGGACGACCTTACCTTGACTCATGATATTTCCTCTTAAATTAAAAACCTTTGCCTACACCGCAGCTGCACCGCTAACGATTTCGCTGATTTCCTGCGTAATCGCTGCCTGACGCGCTTTGTTGTATACCAGTTGCAGATCGTCGATCAGGTTGCCTGCGTTATCTGTTGCGGCTTTCATCGCGACCATACGCGCAGCCTGCTCAGACGCGAGGTTTTCTACAACACCCTGGTATACCTGAGATTCAATGTAACGAACTAACAGCATGTCCAGAATTGGCTTAGCATCTGGTTCGTAGATGTAATCCCAGTGGTGGGTTAATTTGTCTTCTTCAGATTTTGGCAAAGGTAACAATTGCTCGATTTTTGGCTCCTGCGCCATAGTGTTCACAAACTTGTTGAACACCAGGAACAAGCGGTCAATCTTGCCTTCGTCATAGGCATTTAGCATGATGCGAACCGCACCAACTAAATCCTGTACAGACGGGTTATCACCCAGACCTGACTCTGCCGCCAACACTTCACCGCCAAAACGGTTGAAAAACGCGACTGCTTTTGACCCCAGCGCAGCGAAGTCAACATCGACTCCCTGCTGCTTCCAGGATTTGATTTCTTTCGCGACTGCCTTGAATTCGTTAGCGTTTAAGCCGCCACACAATCCACGATCAGATGAAATCACAATATAGCCAACGCGTTTAACTTCACGTTCTTCCATATATGGATGACGATATTCAAGGTTGGCATGGGCAATGTGACCAATCACTTTGCGCATGTTCTCAGCGTACGGACGGCTGGAAGCCATGCGTTCCTGCGCACGTTTCATTTTTGACGCAGCAACCATTTCCATCGCGCTGGTGATCTTCTGAGTATTTTTGATACTCCCGATCTTACCTTTTATCTCTTTACCGCCGGCCATGACTATCTCCTCGATTACTCAACGACGGATGCGCCTTGCGGCGCATCACACTGATTACCAGGTTTGGGTTTCCTTGAACTTAGTCAGCGCTTCGTTCAGGGTCGCCTCAATATCGTCGTTGTAGTTACCAGTTTGGTTGATAGTGGCCATCAGCTCAGCATACGTGCTGTTCATGAAAGAGTGCAGGGCCGCTTCAAAATCCAGAACTTTGTTCAGTTCAACAGACTTCAGGTAGCCTTTCTCTACTGCGAACAGTGATACCGCCATGTCTGCAACAGACAGTGGCGCGAATTGCTTTTGCTTCATCAGCTCAGTTACACGCTGACCATGCTCTAACTGAGCACGGGTTGCGTCGTCCAAATCAGAAGCGAACTGAGAGAACGCTGCCAATTCACGGTACTGAGCCAATGCCAGACGGATACCACCACCCAGCTTCTTGATAATTTTGGTCTGTGCCGCACCACCTACACGAGATACCGAGATACCCGCGTTAACCGCAGGACGGATACCCGCGTTGAACAAGTCAGTTTCCAGGAAGATCTGACCGTCAGTAATCGAGATTACGTTGGTAGGTACGAATGCAGATACGTCACCCGCTTGCGTTTCGATGATTGGCAGAGCGGTCAATGAACCGGTTTTGCCTTTTACTTCACCGTTAGTGAAACGCTCTACGTACAGCTCGTTTACACGGGCAGCACGTTCCAGTAGACGTGAGTGCAGATAGAATACGTCACCCGGGTAGGCTTCACGACCTGGTGGACGACGCAGCAATAATGATACCTGACGGTAAGCAACAGCTTGCTTAGACAGGTCATCGTATACGATCAGCGCATCTTCACCGCGGTCACGGAAGAATTCACCCATAGTACAACCAGAGTATGGAGCCAGGTATTGCAGAGCCGCAGACTCAGAAGCCGATGCAGCAACGACGATGGTGTGAGCCATTGCGCCGTGCTCTTCCAGCTTACGTACAACGTTAGCAATAGTAGAGGCTTTCTGACCGATAGCGACGTAAATACACTTAACGCCAGTACCTTTCTGGTTGATGATGGCATCAACTGCCATGGCAGTTTTACCAGTCTGACGGTCACCGATGATCAGCTCACGCTGACCACGACCGATTGGAATCATCGAGTCGATAGACTTGTAACCAGTTTGCACTGGCTGGTCTACTGAGCGACGGTCGATTACACCCGGAGCGATTTTCTCAACAGGTTCGAAACCGTCAGCCTCAATAGCGCCTTTACCATCGATTGGCTCACCCAGGGTGTTAACCACACGACCTAACAGACCACGACCAACTGGTACTTCTAAGATACGGCCAGTTGACTTAACTTTGGTGCCTTCTTGCAGGTCCGCATATGGACCCATTACAACCGCACCTACAGAGTCGCGCTCTAAGTTCAGTGCGATAGCGTAGCGGCTACCCGGAAGCTCAATCATTTCACCCTGCATGACATCTGCAAGGCCGTGAATACGAATGATACCGTCGGTAACACCAACGATAGTCCCTTCGTTACGAGCTTCACTTACTACATTGAACTGTTCAATACGTTTTTTGATCAGTTCAGCAATTTCAGTGGAATTCAGTTGCATCCTCAGTTCCCCGTTATGCTTGCAACGCGTCGGTCAGACGGCTCAAGGTGCTCTTCACAGAGCCATCAATTACCGTATCGCCGGCCTTAATAACCAAACCAGCTATCAGGGTAGAATCGACGTTACAATTCAGCTTAACTTTACGTGCCAGACGTTTTTCAAGTGACGCGGCAATTTTTTGTGTCTGTTCATCAGAAAGCTCGACAGTCGATGTCACCTGGACATCAATTTCTTTGTCGTACTCCGCTTTCAGTTCGTTGAACAGCGCTAATACAGCCGGCAACGCTTTCAGACGTCGATTATCTGCCAGAACACGAATAAAGTTCTGGCCGGCTTCGTTGAGTTGTTCGCCACACACCTGTACAAACAGGTCTGCCAAGCTATCTGCTGCCAGCGCGCCAGTCAGTAATTCCTGAATTGCGTCGTTAGCAGAGACTTCGGCAGCAAACACTAACATTTCCTGCCAGTTCTCAACGGCATTATTCTCGACCGCATAGGCGAAAGCAGCTTTAGCGTAAGGACGAGCAATGGTTGTCATTTCAGACATCAGCCATTCTCCTTACAGTTCAGCGACAAGTTTTTCAACAATGTCAGAATGTGCAGCTGCATCGATTTCACGTGCCAGAATTTTCTCTGCACCTACAACCGCTAATGTAGCGACTTGCTTGCGCAGTTCTTCTCTTGCACGGTTGCGTTCCGCATCAACCTCAGCGTGACCCTGAGCGATGATTTTCTCACGCTCGCTGTGACCACGTTGGGTCTCTTCGTCAACGATTTGGCTGGCACGTTTTTTAGCCTGCTCGATAATTTCCGCGGCCTGAGCCTTGGCGTCTTTCAGTTGTTCACTGGCTTTTTCCTGAGCTAAATGCAGGTCTTTCTCTGCACGCTCAGATGCCGCCAGGCCATCTGCAATTTGTTTTTGACGGTTTTCGATCGCTTGCATGATTGGTGGCCATACATATTTCATGCAGAACAACACAAACACGATAAACGCGATACTTTGACCGATCAGAGTGGCGTTGATATTCACAACAGCTCCCCTTTATAAAAATTGATCGTTACGGGTTAAGTGGCGTTAACTTACGCGCCCAGAACGAACAACATATAAAGAGCGATAGCTACACCGATCATCGCGATTGCGTCGATCAGACCAGCCACGATAAACATGCGAGTTTGCAACTGAGCAGCCAGCTCTGGTTGACGAGCTGAAGACTCCAGGAACTTACCACCTAACAGACCGAAGCCGATAGCTGGACCCAGAGCGCACAGACCAATCAGGATACCTACTGCGATGTATAATTCACCCATTTTATTTCACCTTTTTAAAGTTAAAGTTAATGTTAAAAACTTGATTTTATTAAACTTTTTACTAATACAATTTGTTCAAAAACAGTATTAGTGGTCTTCGTGAGCCATGCTCAGATAAACAATGGTCAACATCATAAAGATGAAGGCCTGTAACGGGATTACCAGCAAGTGGAATACCGCCCATACAAAGTGCATTGGTAACTGGTAGAAACCAGTTAACGCAATCAGGATAAAGATCAGCTCACCGGCGTACAGGTTACCGAACAAACGCAGTGCCAGAGACAAAGGTTTAGCAAACAGGGTAACCAATTCCAGAATCAGGTTAACCGGTACAAACGCCCAGTGGTTAAATGGCGTAAAACTCAGCTCTTTCAGGAAGCCACCAGCACCTTTAACCTTGATCGAGTAGTAGATCATCAGGACAAATACGCCCAGAGATAGTGCGAACGTCATGTTCAGGTCTGTGGTGGGTACGACTTTCATATAAACATGATGCGGATCCATGCCAAATGCATGTTCACCGATTAGCATTGCCAAACCAGGCAGCCAGTCAACCGGTACCAAATCCATCAGGTTCATCAGCAATACCCACACGAAAATGGTCAGTGCCAATGGCGCAATTACCGGGTTTTTACCGTGGAATGTGCTTTTTACCGTGGAGTCTACGAAATCAACGATTAACTCAACCGCAGCCTGTGTTTTGCTTGGCACACCGCTAGTCGCGTTTTTCGCTACACGACGAAAAATCCAGAGAAAAAGAATACCCAGACCAATTGACCAACCTAATGTATCGATGTGCCAGGTCCAGAAACCTTCACCGACGCTCGCGTTGGTTAAGTGGTGCAAGATGTATTGTGAGGAGGTTTGTCCACCTTCAGTTGCAGCCATGATTTACCCTACTTTAAAGTTTTACAAAAATCGTTACGAACCACTGACTGGCAGTAGTAGCAGCGTAAGTGAGTAACATGACCGACAATATCAGGCCTGACCACTGGTACACTGCGCAGAACAATCCGATACTAATAAGCAATTTCAGGGATTGTCCGCGATAAATATTGCGCATGGTTTGTTGCAACTGGCTGGCACCCACGGTGCGAAAGAAAAACCAGCTGAAAATCATGAACGGGAGGATACAGGAAACACCACCTGCAAGACCTGAAATAGCGCCATTCATGCCATACATCGCCCCGCTTATTGCACTTGCTAAGCCGGTCACGACCAGCTGTGCTATCAGTATTTTTGCGGCAATTGCCCGGCCTGCGGCAGCCAGTGGCGATATCAAAATTTTCTTAACCTATTCTTAACAAACAGACTCAAAAAGCAGCGGAATTATACTTGTTTAACACCTATTTTCAACTAGATGCGGCGAGGGCTAGCGGGAAATACGCGCAAGAATGCCGTCTAATTGATCAAGATTGGCAAAGTTAATCGTCAATTTGCCTTTACCCTTGGCGTTATGCGCAATGGAAACCTCGGCGCCAAGGTTTTCAGAAAGCTCTGTTTGCAATTTTTGTACATCCGGATCTAACGATGTTTCAGCTTTCGGTTTTGGTGGCTCCTGCAGACGACGGACCAGATTTTCAGTATCTCTGACTGTCATACCTTTCGACGCAACAGTGCGTGCCGCGTCCGATTGTTGTTCCCCTTCCAGCGCGAGCAGAGCACGGGCATGGCCCATCTCAATATCGCCATATTCGAGCAACAACTTCACGTCGTCATTGAGATTATTAAGACGCAACAGATTAGATACTGCCGTACGGGATTTACCCACGGCTTCTGCAACCTGTTGGTGGGTGAGTTCAAATTCTGTCAGTAAGCGTTCCAGCGCCTGGGCTTCTTCCATGGCGTTGAGATCTTCACGCTGAATGTTCTCGATCAGTGCAATCGCAACCGCGGCTTCATCTTCAACGTTTTTGATAAGGCACGGCACACTGTCCAGCTTGGCCAACTGAGATGCCCGCCAGCGACGTTCACCGGCGATGATTTCGTAGCGGTCTGCACCAATACTGCGCACCACAATCGGTTGAATAACCCCTTGCGAACGAATAGAAGAGGCCAATTCTTCCAGTGCCTCGGGTGACATGTCTTTACGAGGTTGATATTTACCCGGCTGTAATATTTCCACTGGCAGGAACTGCAGGTCTTTGTCTTTCACTGCATCAGTGATATCCGGACGACGCTGACTATTCGCCAATAATGCATCCAGCCCGCGGCCTAATCCTCGATTTTTACTAGACATGTCTTCCTCTGTAATTTAGCTGGCAGCCTGGGCTTGCTGCTCTTTTCCACGGCGCAGAATTTCACCTGCCAATGCTAAATAGGCTTTGGCGCCCGTAGATGATTTTTCATAATACATCGCCGGCGTACCAAAACTGGGGGCTTCCGCCAAACGCACATTACGTGGGATCACCGTGCGATATACCTGCGAGCCAAAGTGTCGTTTTAATTGCTCAGACACATCATTGGCTAAACGATTGCGTGGATCGTACATGGTACGTAATACCCCTTCAATCTTCAGGGCAGGATTAACGACCGACGCCAACTTCTGAATGGTATCCATTAAGGCGGTTAATCCCTCCAGCGCGTAGTATTCGCACTGCATGGGTACCAGCACAGAATCTGCCGCTGCCATCGCGTTAACGGTTAACTGACTAAGAGAAGGGGGACAATCGATAAAAATATAATCGTAGTAGTCACGAACTGGCGCCAACGCATTACGCAGACGTACTTCACGGGCAAACAATTCCATGAGTTTAATTTCTGCCGCGGTTACATCGCCATTCGCAGCGATCAGGTCGTATTTGCCAGTGGTGTTGGATACGATCACATCCTTCACCGGCTTATCTTCGATGAGCAACTCGTACACAGTGGCGTCCACATCAAATTTGTCGACACCACTGCCCATTGTGGCATTACCCTGAGGATCGAGATCAATCAATAACACTTTGCGTCGTGTTGCCGCCATGGAGGCCGCCACATTGACTGCGGTAGTGGTTTTTCCTACACCACCTTTTTGATTAGCAATTGCAATGACCTTTCCCAAAATCTCAGTCCCAGCTTGTGATTATGATAATTAGAATCTGGTAGCGTAAATGGCGCTAGTGCTTGCGGATTTTGACTAAATGACGTTCGCCATCCAAACCCGGAACGCGCAATTTTATCACGTCTTGCACATAAAATTCCGCAGGAATTTCTGCCATCTCCTGCTCCGGAAACTGGCCTTTGAGCGCCATAAACGTCCCAGCAGAATCTACCAGATGCGCACACCAGTGCAACATATCTTTTATGCTGGCAAACGCCCGGCTCAACACCATATCAAATGGTACCGCAGGGATAAATTCTTCCACCCGGGACTGCACAGGGGTGATATTCGGTAGTTTTAATTCAAAACCAACCTGGCGCATAAAGCGTACGCGTTTACCCAAACTATCGAGCAGGGTGAAATTAGCCTCAGGTAACATAATGGCCAGCGGAATACCTGGCAGACCCGGGCCCGTGCCCACATCGATAAACTGACTACCCTGCAGGTAAGGCGCCACCACCACTGAATCGAGAATATGCTTTACCAGCATTTCATTAGGGTCGCGCACGGACGTCAGGTTGTACGCCTTGTTCCACTTGTGCATTAACTGCACATAACCAACCAGTTGTTGTTGCTGCAGTTCACTCACATCCAGGTCAGTGTGCGCCAATGCATCCTGTAATCGGCGCAATAAAGTCATATCAATATTCATCAGGCGGATTTTCTCAACATGCCTTGTTTTTTCAAATACACCAGCAGCAAAGAAATGGCTGCCGGGGTAATCCCGGAGATGCGCGATGCTTTACCAATGGTTTCCGGGCGCGCCGCGGTCAGCTTGTTAACCACTTCGTTGGATAAGCCGGATATTTTTGAATAGTCCAGATCCATTGGTAACAGCGTGTTTTCATTGCGTTGTGTACGTGCAATTTCATCCTGCTGACGCTCGATATAGCCTGCATACTTGATTTGGATTTCAACCTGTTCGGCTGCCTGCATGTCGCTGAGGCCCGGTCCGATCCCATCGATCGTCATCAGATCGGAATAAGTAATCTCAGGGCGTCGAATCAACTCTTCCAGTGAACTTTCGCGGCTTAACGGGGTTTTTAATTTTCCGTTTAGTGCATCTACTGAACTATGGCCCGGATGAACCCAGCTACTGCGTAAACGCTGACGCTCAAGCTCGATATTTTCCATTTTCGCGTTAAACGCAGCCCAGCGTTCATCGTCCACCAGCCCAAGTTCACGACCTTTTGGCGTTAAACGGATATCAGCATTGTCTTCGCGCAGTAACAGGCGGTATTCGGCACGACTGGTAAACATACGGTACGGTTCTTTGGTGCCAAGGGTGGATAAATCATCCACCAATACGCCCATATAGGCCTGATCACGGCTCGGTGACCATGCATCTTTACCCTGCACTTGCAGAGCGGCGTTCAGGCCAGCGAGCAGGCCTTGTGCACCGGCTTCTTCGTAGCCTGTGGTGCCATTAATCTGGCCAGCAAAAAACAAACCGGCAATAAATTTAGTTTCCAGTGAATGTTTCAGATCGCGCGGATCAAAATAATCATATTCGATGGCATAGCCAGGGCGAATAATATGCGCGTTTTCAAACCCTTTGATCGAATGGATCAAAGCCTGCTGTACATCGAATGGTAAACTGGTGGAAATACCATTTGGATAAACTTCGATACTGTTCAGGCCCTCAGGCTCTACAAATATCTGGTGATTGGTCTTGTCTGCAAAACGCATCACCTTATCTTCGATAGACGGACAATAGCGTGGGCCAATGCCTTCAATCACACCGGCATACATAGGTGAACGATCGAGATTGTTGCGAATGATCTCGTGAGTCTGTTCATTGGTATGGGTGATGTAGCATGAAATTTGGCGCGGATGCTGGCTAACATTTCCCATAAATGAAAATACAGGTAACGGATCGTCGCCCGGCTGCGCCTGCATAACGGAATAATCCAGCGTGCGCGCATCAAGGCGTGCAGGTGTGCCGGTTTTTAAGCGATCAACCCTAAATGGCAGAGCACGTAAGCGTTTGGCTAATGCATTTGATGGTGGGTCGCCCGCACGGCCGCCTTGGTAGTTATCCAAACCAATGTGAATAACACCACCCAAGAATGTGCCGACTGTCAGTACAACGGTTTTTGCGCGGAATTTTAATCCCATTTGGGTAACCACACCGACAACACGATCCTGTTCAACGATCAAATCATCACAAGATTGCTGAAACAACGTCAGGTTTGGCTGGTTTTCCAGCATGCTACGGATAGCTGCCCGATACAGGCTGCGGTCAGCCTGGGCGCGGGTTGCACGCACCGCAGGGCCTTTGCTGGAATTTAACGTTCTGAATTGGATCCCACCCAGATCGATCGCTTTGGCCATAGCACCGCCAAGCGCGTCTATTTCTTTTACCAAATGCCCCTTACCGATCCCACCAATTGCAGGATTACAGGACATTTGTCCAAGGGTTTCAATATTGTGAGTAAGCAGCAGGGTTTTCACACCCATTCTTGCCGATGCTAATGCGGCTTCGGTGCCGGCATGACCACCACCAACAACAATCACATCATAGGTTTCACTGTAAAACATCTCTTACCTCACAAGTATTAAAAACCCGATTTTTCGGGGGCGCATATTCTATAGATTTTCACGTATGAAAGGAACGATTAAAAACTGTGCAAAGTGTGAATGTGATCGCTTTATAGATCTATGGATCTCTGAGATCTTTTCTTATTCTTAGATCTATTAAGGGCGCACTTTTTATGTATAACTCCATAAAACCGTTTTAAAACAAATAGTTACACAAGATCTAAAGTGTGGAAAATCGTTGATCAACCGGGTATTACCAGTGATCAACTTGCCTTTTTATCCACAGGCGCATTTGTTATCGATCTTATCTAATGGCTTATAATAGGATAACTACAGGGTTAAAGCTGTTTTATCCACACTTGTTAAGATCCAGATCAGTTTTCTGTGGGTAATTTGTGATCTAAAAAGACGTTCGTGGGTGCAACAGGCTTTTTTATTGATCATTTATCTGTATAAGATCGCAAAGGCTCACAAGTGGATAGATCTGCGGCCCTTTAAAAATAAGGTTTTGGAGGTTCTACGCAGCGCGATCGACAGACATAAAAAAACCGATCAAAATCAGCTTTTTTAGCAAAAATAGTCAGCGGATGTGATCATTTGATCTGATTTGGCTGATATACGGGTACCGAATATATGTCGTCTTTAAGCGCTTTACGTCTGCTCGGGCCACTAAAGCGCACCCGGTAGGTATCGTATTCCTTGATGGATTCAAAGCAATAAGGGCCAAGAGCGTGCTCCAGCGCGGCTAATTCGTGGTTGGTGATCAGAATGCAGTTCTTATTATTTACCAGGCGCTGACGTAACAGATTGCCGAGCCAGGATTGGGTATTTTTCTTTAGCTGAGTTTCGTTTACACACACCTCATCAAGGATGAGGAGATCGACATCCAGCAGCTCTTGCTGAACTTCTCGAAATTTTTCACCAATCTTATCCTGAGCATTGAAGTCAAAGGAGGAAAAGCGCATTTCCAATAGGCTGGATAGCTGGCGATACAATACGCTGATTTCAAACTGATCAATCAGGGCATGGGCAATGGCACCGGCAATATGTGACTTACCGCGACCATAATCGCCGTAAAAAATCATCATATGCGAGCCGCTTGCGCGCCAGTGCGGGTCTTCGTGGGCGGCAATAAATGACTGCGCGATACTAATTGCTTCGCGTACATCGTCACTGTCTTCAATCAGGGTATCAAAGGTCCAGCGAGGGTTAAGATCTGATTTGCCATGGATATTCAGAATCCGCTGTTTACGTGCTTGCTGCTGCTCTTGCTTGATTTCCTGATTGGCTTGTTCGGCAAATTCTTTACGTATTTCCGCAAAATCCTTTTTTGGCATCTCCAGCGGCGCTTTTCCCAGGATGCGTGCCAACTGGTTAATTTTATCATTCAGATTTTGCACGGTATTTCTCCACTAATTTACGCGCGTTTTCGTCTGCGCTGACACCTGCCGTTTTCTGGACTAACTGATTACCGACCCGTTGGGTTGCCTGATAACCACTGGCCATCCGATTCTTTTTCAGGTGTTGTACAAATTTTTGCGTCCATTGGAACAGGCTGAATTGATTACTGGGACGGCCCAGCCAGTAAGCAATAAACTCACCTGTTTCCTGTTCAGTGTACCTTGCATCCAACAAGCCAACCAGCCGCGCCAATTGATTAAATAAACCCGTATCCGGCTGCCAGTTTGCATGCATAGCCGTTGCACCAAGGTGTAATCGATCGAACTTATCCTGGGTCGCAGCCAGCATTGGCAGAATCACCCGTTTACCATTAAGGCTGTGTTCGGCATCAGTGGTTTGGTGAAATCCGATCAGGCCCACATTGGCCAGTTCGGTTAACAGACTATTGATTTGCCGACCCAGGGTAATAATTTCCTTGCGAGCATTTAATAAGGTTTTGATCTGCTTGTAGTTAAGCGGCTCACTTTCGCCTGTGGTGTTAGCGCCAGGTCGCAGAATCAGTAAATACAAAACACGTGCTTCGTTGCTGACTGCCTGGCTCAGTGCGTCCAGCTCTGCGTTATTCATGGGCAATAAATGGTTGGATCCAACTGACAGCGACATCTTCCGGAATCGGATGCTCCAGAACATCAATAAATAGCGGGTCGGTAATCGCCTTTGCACCGGCTGATTGCATTAAACCGTCCAGTTGCTTGGCACCAAAACAAAACGTGTCGTAGCTGGTATCCCCCAGACCGACAATAAAATAGTGCGTATCCGCTAAGTTTGCCTGAGCCAGTTGTTGCGCGAATGGTTGGATGTTATCGGGCAAATCACCGGCACCATGGGTGGAACTGCACAAAATCCACGTTGCAGTGGTATTAAGTTCATTCAGATCAGGTTGGAGATGAATGGTTACATGCGCACCACGCTGGGTTAATTCGGCTTCCAGCGCGTCGGCCACGTACTCACTGGCACCAAGCATAGAGCCAACAATTATTTCAAACTGCATAACGAATGATTCTTAAGGTATTTGTGCAATGGTACTCCGCCCGCGAGGGAAGTTAAATATTCGGGCGGTAATCAAAACCTGCTTCAGCATCATTATCGCGGAACGTATCAACCGCTTGTTTGCGCAGAAACCAGGCATTGACCAGTACATTGGGGAACACGCTGATACCGTTATTAAAATCTTCAACGTTCTGATTAAACAACCGAATGGCTGCGCCTACATTGTCTTGTTGTTCACTGATTTCGCGCATCAGGTTATTAAACAGGGACGATGTTTTTAAGTCAGGATAGGCTTCAACTGCAATGTGCATTCCCTGAATCAATTGTTTGCTTTGTTGCTCTACAGCCGCCAGTGCTGCGGTATCCGGTGTTGTGCTGTCAAGCTTGCCCATTGCACTGCGTAATGCAGCAATGTTGCTTTGCACCTGTTGTTCAAATTCCTGATGCTGGCTGGCAATTTGTTCGATATGTGGCAACGTTTTGTTTTTCTGCCGTTCCTGCGTGATCACATCTGCCCAGGCTCGTTTAACCGCATTTTCGCGGCTGATAATGCCATTGTAGATGCTAATAATTACCACAAATAGCAAAACGACAATCGCAAGAATAACCAGAATAGATGTGCTCATATGCAACCTTATTGGAAGTTGTTATCGGTATATTTCATTAGTTGTTCAATGAATACCAGTGTTGATTGTAGTTTGTCCAGTTTACTGATTTGACGAATCTCATCGGCAAACAAGGCAGGTTGATCGAAGCCATAGCGGCGCTGTAACTGCAATAAATCACTGTCAGCAAACGACAAACATAATTGGCCACTGGCATCGAATTCAAGATTAACCTTGTTTAACCGGTTGGTAAGGTTGAGCAGAGATTCCACTACCTTAGGGGAACAGAACTTTGCTGCGGCCAGTTCATCATGGGCGGAGACTTTAAAGACGTCATTAAATCGATTTGATGCCGGGCGATAGCCATGTGGCAATGCTGACAGATCAAAACCAGCCACCCGTAAGCGGCTAACATAATGAAATGGCAGGGTAATTCCATAACGGTGAAAATGGTCATAGACGGTGCGGGTTCTAACCCGGGTGCGACCTTTCCCATCTGAAGTGACATAGGTCACCGTACGTTTATTGACGTAGTGAAAAACATAGTAATAGTAGGTAAAGCTGTGTTCGTTGCCGTTGTATTGGCCTTTTATCCACTCGGTCAGTTCACGTAAGTGGTTACCGCGCTGAAAGTCCGCGAAACGTATACCGAGCTCAGCGACCTGTTGTTTTCCATCTACAGACTCAGGTTGTAAATAATTGTCTAACAATACATTTTTGTAGAAAAGCTGGTCCTGTAATCGGTTGATTTGTTGACGTCGATAAACGAATTGGATTAACCAGATCGCGATACTCAACAACGGCAGAATAGCGTGTATCCACGGCGGCAAGGGTAGGGTAATCAGCCCGGATTTTTGCATAGCGAAACCGATCACCGCGATGATGACCGAAATGATAGTGACCAGAATGTAACGGGAATAGTTGAACGTTAATGGCCGCCCAAAGCGACCTATTTCATCCAGGATATCCAGCAGATCCTGCTGACGGATTGCCACTGCTAGTTGCTGGCCAATACGTTGCAATAAATTAGCAAGACTGCGGTTTTGTTGTGACACTGTCATCCGTGACATCTGTCTTTATTTCCCGATACAGAAGCTGCTGAAGATTCTGCCGAGCAGGTCGTCTGAGCTAAATTCGCCGGTGATCTCATTCAGATATTGCTGCGCCAGCCGCAACTCTTCAGCCAGTAACTCCCCGGCGAGGTTATCCTGCAACTGCTGCAGTCCGATATCCAGGTGTTCGCCGGCCCGTTCGATTGCCTCTAGGTGGCGGCGTCTGGCAATAAACTGGCCTTCCGGGCTGCTGCTAAATCCCATGCAGTCTTTCAGGTGATTGGCGAGCAGCTCGATACCCTGTTTACCACTGGCTGAAAGGCGAATGACCGGAATGTCATTTACTTCACTGATCCCTACGGTTTCACCAGAAATATCCACCTTATTGCGAATTATTGTCACAGGCACAGAGGCGGGCAACTGATGAATAAATTCAGGCCAGATAGTCGCAGGATCACAGGAAGCCTGTTGGCTGCTGTCGAGCATCAGCAGTACCCTATCGGCACCGTTTATTTCTTCCCAGGCGCGCTGAATACCTATTTGTTCGACTTTGTCCGGTGATTCGCGTAAACCGGCGGTATCGATAATATGCAGAGGCATTCCGTCGATATGGATATGCTCGCGCAGTACATCGCGGGTAGTGCCTTCGATATCGGTGACAATCGCCGCTTCACGGCCGGCCAGTGCATTGAGCAAACTGGATTTACCGGCATTAGGGCGCCCGGCGATAACCACTTTCATGCCTTCGCGTAAGATGCTGCCCTGTTTGGCTTGCGCTCTTACGGTGGTCAGTTGAGCAATGATTTGTTGCAGGTCACCCAGTACTTTACCATCGCTGAGAAAATCGATTTCTTCATCGGGAAAATCAATTGCCGCTTCCACGTACATACGCAGGTGAATGATTTGCTCAACCAACTGATGAATATGCGCAGAAAATTCTCCCTGCAACGAGCGCAAGGCACTTTTGGCCGCCTGTTCAGAACTGGCATCGATGAGATCGGCAATTGCCTCTGCTTGTGCCAGGTCCAGCTTGTCGTTTAGAAATGCGCGTTGGGAAAACTCTCCCGGTTGGGCGAGACGAATGCGTTTGTCGCTGAGGATTTCCTTCAGCAACATATCCATCACAATCTGACCACCGTGGCCCTGCAATTCCAGAACATCTTCGCCGGTAAAGGAATTTGGGCCCTGAAAATATAATGCGATGCCCTGATCTAAGATGGCGCCATCGGCACTGCGAAACGGCAGGTATTCTGCCTGGCGTGTAGCGGGCACTTTACCAAGCAATCGTCGCGCTACGTCGGCGCTTAAATCGCCGGAGACGCGGATAATACCAACGCCGCCGCGGCCAGGTGCAGTGGCCTGTGCGCAGATGGTCGGTTCGTTATGAATGGCCGGTTGCATCAGTCGCGGAAATTATTGAACTGAAAAGGCTGGCCAAGATCACTGGTTCTGATCAGTGCGATGGCTTCCTGCAGATCGTCACGTTTCTTACCGTTTACGCGCAGTTGCTCACCCTGAATCTGGGCTTGTACTTTTATTTTGGAATCTTTCAGCAATTTAACGATTTTCTTCGCCATTGCCTGGTCGATACCCTGCTTAAACTGAATGGTTTGTTTATGCATTTTGCCGGTACGTTCTATGGATTTGGCTTCCAGCGACGTTGCGTCAATCTGACGCTTGGCACATTTATCACGCAGGATGTCGCGCAGCTGATTCAGCTGGAATTCGGCCTCTGCAGAGATTAATACGGCATTATCTTTTAATTCAAAGCTGGCTTCGACGCCACGAAAATCAAAGCGGCTGTCTAGTTCGCGATTTGCATTGTCTACCGCGTTGCGGACTTCAACCATGTCGATTTCAGAAACAATATCAAATGAAGGCATGTGGTTACTCTCTTGAATGTAATGACCCTATTTTAAATAAAAAAACCCGCCTTGTGGCGGGTTTTGCTTATTTACGAATGATTTAGCTTACGGCGATACCGCGTTTACGCATGGAGGCGTAGATCATTTTTGCCTGTACCAGGGTAATCAGGTTACTTACCAGCCAGTAAAGTACCAGACCTGCCGGGAACATCACGAAGAATACCGTCATTACTACAGGCATCCATTGCATAATCTTTTGTTGCATTGGGTCTTGTACAGTAACCGGATTCAGTTTTTGCAATGCATACATGCTGACACCCATCAGGATTGGCAGAATGTAGTAAGGATCTTTTACCGACAGGTCGGCAATCCACAGATAAAACTCGGCATGGCGCAGTTCAACGGATTCCAGGAACATATAGTACAACGCCAGGAAAATTGGCATTTGTAGTAATAGTGGGAAACAGCCTCCCATCGGGTTCACTTTCTCTTTGCGATACAGTTCCATCATGGCTTGCGACATCTTTTGACGATCATCGCCATATTTGTCTTTCAGTGCCTGCATCTTAGGCTGAATCGCGCGCATTTTACCCATGGACTCATATTGCTTTTTGGTCAGTGGGTACATGGCCCCTTTAACCAAAATGGTGATAACAATAATTGCCAGACCCCAGTTGCCCAGGAATGAATGCAGGAATTTCAGCAACCAGAACAGAGGCTGTGATAACCACCAGAAAATACCGTAATCCACAGTCAAATCGAGGCCACGGGCGAGTTGCTCCAATGAATCCTGATCTTTCGGACCGATGTACAGTTCATTACTGATTTCTACCTGGTCGCCGGGCGCCAGTGTAATCAAATCCTGGGTATAACCGATGGTGCCGTAGACATTATTCAGATTGCGGCTGAATAAAGTAACGTTTTGATCTTGTGCAGGTACCCAGGCACTAACGAAGTAGTGTTCCAGCATAGCAACCCAACCACCGGTTGAGTTCATGTCTAGACGGGCTTCCTGAATGTCTTCAAATGTGTACTTTTCGTAGCGGACCTGATCGGTGGAATAAGCTGCGCCGCGATAGGTTGGCATAAACATGCCGCCGCTTTCAGCACCTTTATAGGCCTGCTTTAGTTGCGTATACGGACGAACCTGTTTGTTGCTATCGCTCTGATTACTCAGTACGTATTGCACCAGCACATCATGTTTACCACGGGTAAAGATAAAGTTTTTGGTGATTTGCAGACCGTCCGCGGTAGTCAGGGTTAATGGAACTGTCAGGCTATCACCTTCGAGTTCCCAGGCAGTCTGGGTTGTGCTGTATACGGCGCGGTTTTTACTGGAATCGGGTCCGTTTGGTCCGATCAAACCACTTTGCGCGATATACAAACCGTCTGCATCATTGCGCAGCAGGTTAAAGCGTTCGGCAGATTTTTGTGTGACGGCATAATCCATCAGGTCAGCGCGAACTACATCACCACCACGGGTATCAATGCTGATGTATAATGTGTCAGTTTTTACCGTAACAAGTTGACCAGTGGTTTCATTGTTAACAACCTGAGCTTTATCTGCAGCAACTTGCGGAACATCTGACATCTGCTCAGTGTTATCAGTGGCGATAGGTGTATCTGCCTGCACTTGTTGTACAGAAGGGGTGCCAACTGGTTTAGGGGCAGTTTTAATCTGCCACTGTTGCCAAAGTAAAAAGCTGACAACGGCCAAACCAATCAGTAAAAAACTTCGTTGGGATTCCATATCTGACTACTTTTATTCTGTCTCTTTCGAGGGTTTTTCTGGAACCGGGTCAATTCCACCCGGATGTAAAGGGTTGCATTTTATAATGCGTTTAACGGTTAACCAACCACCAATTGCCGCCCCATGGACTTTAATTGCTTCCATGGCGTAATTAGAGCAGCTTGGATAGAAACGACAGTTTTGCCCGAGTAGAGGGGAAATACAACACTTGTAGCCTTTTAGGCCCGCGATTAACGCTCGCTGCAACGGCGAGAGATGCGGTTCCACTGCTTTTCCAATAGTTTAAACAGATCCTGATTACTCAGCTGATCCAGACCGGATTTACCAATTATGACAATATCGATATTGCCCAGTTGTGGTAAATGGTGGCGAAAACTCTCACGTACGATTCGCTTTACGCGGTTACGTTCATGGGCTCTGCGAATACGTTTTTTAGCCAGCGTGATCCCGAGTCTGGGGTGATCCAGTTGGTTTTTTTTTGCCAGTAAAGTGATATGAGGAGTGGATGCTGCAACAGCATCAGAGAATACATTCTCGAAATGGGTGGGAGTCAGAAGTCTGACTGCCCTTGAAAAAGATTTTTCACCCACTTCGATATATGTACTTAGGCAGATAAACGAGCACGGCCTTTGGCACGACGACGAGCGAGAACCTTACGGCCATTTTTAGTCGCCATGCGCGCACGAAAACCATGTGAACGTTTACGCTTTAAGTTGCTTGGTTGAAATGTTCTTTTCATTACCGGGTCCGCCGCTTAAAGGTTAATTACAACTTATTGAACGATAACCGCTCAAAAAGGACGGCGAATTCTAAAGAGAGTAAGGCACGTTGTCAACGACTGATCGTCCAGATCCATAAGAGTTTTTGCCTGATCGAGTAGTGGCTTGTTGATAAAAGTGCAAAAACTGGTTTCTTTATCCACAGAAAATGTCGCTAATAGCAAGGTTTTTGCCAACTTTTTAGCCAACAACGATTTATTGCGGAGTGTAACTGACCATTCTTGTTACCCGCCTTTCATGATAAAAAGTTGATATAAAACAATGGTGTATATCATTTTTTAGGGGAAAGCATAAATCCGCTTAAATTCAATGTTGAAGTTGTGGATAAATTTGCGCGATAATCGTTGCCCGCTGAAAAATACTTCGCGGCACGATACATGGTCATTGCAACGAATAAGCAAAAAAGGCCCCCGGTAAAAGAATTAAAATTGGCTTGAAAGTGATGTTCAGGCCTGATGGAACGTGCGTTTATGTCACTTTGGAATCAATGTCTGGAACGACTGCAGCAAGAATTGCCAACTCAGCAATTTAGCATGTGGATAAGACCACTGCGCGCTGAGTTGGACAGCAACACGTTAGTGTTGTTTGCCCCAAATCGATTTGTGCTGGATTGGGTCAAAGATAATTACATTGATCAAATTAGTTCGTTATGTCGTGAATTCTGCCATGGCAATGCGCCCACGTTGCGTTTCGAAGTTAGCGCGATGCGTCCCGTCACACCTGTGTTTACTCGTCAGGCTGTGGAGCAACCAGCTAGGGTGTTTGAACAATCAGTTGCCCAGCAACCGCCGGCGGCGATGCCTCCTAAAAGTAATATCAATCCAAACTATCAGTTTGATAACTTTGTGGAAGGTAAGTCTAACCACATGGCCAAGGCGGCAGCGATTCAGGTTGCGAATAATCCCGGTAGTAAGAGTTCTAACCCTCTGTATATCTACGGTGGGACAGGTTTAGGTAAGACTCACCTGTTGCATGCTGTGGGTAATGGCATCATGGCGAAAAAGAAAGATGCCAAAGTGGTGTATATGCATTCAGAGCGATTTGTTCAGGACATGGTCAAATCACTGCAAAATAATGCGATTGAAGAATTTAAGCGTTATTACCGTTCTCTCGATGCGTTGCTAATCGATGACATCCAGTTTTTCGCCAATAAGGAACGTAGTCAGGAAGAGTTTTTCCATACGATAAACTCGCTACTCGAAGGTAATCAGCAGATCATCTTAACGTCAGATCGTTATCCTAAAGAAATTCAGGGTGTGGAAGATCGTCTTAAATCCCGTTTCGGTTGGGGTCTTACCATGGCGATAGACCCGCCTGAGTTAGAGACCCGGGTGGCGATCCTGATGCGTAAGGCACAAGAAAACCGCATTCATCTGCCAGACGAGGTCGCATTTTTTATCGCTAAGCGCCTGCGCAGTAATGTACGTGAGTTAGAAGGCGCGTTAAACCGCGTCATCGCGAACGCTAACTTTACCGGCCGACCTATTACCATTGATTTTGTGCGTGAAGCACTGCGCGATTTACTCGCGTTACAAGAAAAGTTAGTCACCATTGACAATATTCAGAAGACAGTGGCTGAATACTATAAGATCAAAGTCGCGGATATTTTGTCAAAACGTCGTAGCCGCAGTGTAGCGCGTCCACGTCAGGTTGCCATGGCTCTGGCGAAGGAACTCACGAATCATAGTTTGCCTGAAATAGGCGATGCTTTTGGCGGACGAGATCATACAACAGTGTTACATGCCTGTCGTAAGATTGAACAGTTACGCGAAGAAAGTCATGATATTAAAGAAGATTATCAAAACCTGATCCGAACATTGTCGTCATAAGAAGAATTAAGAGTAAGCGCATGAAATTTACAATTAGCAGGGAAAACTTTTTACAACCGCTTCAGTTAGTATCCGGTGCCGTTGAACGACGTCATACCTTACCAATTCTCTCCAATGTACTGATCAAGGTAAGTGAAGGCTCACTGTGGCTGACTGGTACTGATTTAGAGGTTGAACTCATTTCTAATGTCACTCTGACAGGTGATCATCAGGATGGAGAAATCACGGTTCCTGCGAAAAAACTGTTTGATATTGTTCGTGGTTTACCCGAAGGCAGTGAAGTTCAGTTCAGTGTTGAGGACAGTCGCGCATTGTTGCGTTCAGGTCGAAGCCGTTTCACTTTATCCACTTTATCTGCATCGGATTATCCAAATCTGGAAGATTGGCAGGGTGATCTCGAATTCGAGATTTCTCAGGCCGAACTTAAGAAGCTGATTGATAGCACCCAATTTGCAATGGCTCAGCAAGACGTTCGCTATTATTTGAACGGTATGTCGTTGGAGACAGAAGAGGGTGTGATCAGAACCGTTGCGACCGATGGACACCGTCTAGCGCTCTGTCGCTTGGCGTATACCGAAACACCATTACCGGTTCGTCAGGTGATCATTCCTCGCAAGGGTGTGATAGAGATCCAACGTTTAATTGGAGATGGTGACAAGCAGGTTAAGATCCAGATTGGTGCAAACCACATCCGGATGTTCTCCAGTGATTTTATCTTTACCAGTAAATTAGTGGATGGCCGCTTCCCGGATTATCGCCGTGTGCTGCCGAAAGATGGGGATAAGACAGTTATAGCCGAGAAGGGGTTACTCAAAAACTCATTTGCCCGTGCAGCCATCTTGTCTAATGAAAAGTTCCGTGGTGTACGCTTGAATCTGACATCGGGTGAGCTAAAAATCACTGCAAATAACCCAGAGCAGGAAGAAGCCGAAGAAATCGTTGATGTGAACTACCAGGGTGATTCTCTCGAGATTGGCTTCAATGTCGCTTACCTGCTGGACGTGTTCAATACGCTAAGCTCTGAGCAAGTCAAGATTTCGTTGGCTGATGCCAATAGCAGTGCATTAATCGAAGCTTCTGATGATGACGCAGCACTCTACGTCATCATGCCAATGCGCCTCTAAGATAGCGACACACCTATGCGCCTGGACGCTGTCCAGATAAAATATTTTCGCAATATTCAGGATGCTGTGCTGATGCCGGCATCCTGCTTAAATATTATCGTCGGCGAAAATGGTTCCGGTAAAACCAGCTTACTCGAAGCTATCCATTACGTAAGTTATGGACGGTCGTTTCGTACCTCTAAATATCAAAATTTAATAGCCCATGAAAGCAGTGCTTTCGTATTGTTTGCACGGGTATTCGACCAGCATAGTGGCGTCCGAAAGGTTGGCTTAGAGCGAAAGAGAAATGGTCAGGTCGATATGCGTATTGATGGCGAAAAGCTAAATCGTATTTTGGACTTTGCCAGCCGCATGCCGACGCAGGTTTTTACGCCGCTGTCTTCAGAGTTGTTAACCGGCTCACCAGGTAATCGTCGTAGCTTTGTAGATTGGTTATTGTTTCACGTGAAACAACGCAGTTTTAGCGAATTGTCCAAGCGCTATTCTCAGGTACTTAAGCAGCGCAATGCCATGCTTAAAACAAGACAATTGGATAGCCAGCAAGAAGGTTTCTGGCTAGCTCAATTGAACGAGTATGGCAGCGTCATAGACCACTTACGCCAAGAGATCGTTGAACAGTTAAAACCACACTTTTCCCACATAATTGCGCAATTCTTACCTGAGTTTTCATTTGAAATCACGTATTATAGAGGCTGGGAAAAGGATGCAAATTTAGCCGATTCTCTGGCAACTCACAGTCATCGAGACCGTGCTTATGGATTCACGAGTGTTGGCCCTCATAAGGCTGATATTCGCATAAAGGCCGATGGGAAGTCGGCGCAAGACATCCTGTCTCGAGGACAACTGCGTGTGTTAACAGCCGCGTTGCAATTATCGCAAAGTCGATTGCTCTATCAGCAAAACAGCGAGCGATGTTTGTTCCTATTAGATGACATAGGCGCGGAGCTGGATAAGCACAAACGAGGCTTATTTTTACAAGAGTTGCTTAAAGCAGAGGCGCAAATTTTTGTTACCGCTACAGATGTTCATCAGGTTACAGATGTACTGACAGAGTCTGTGGATAAAAAAGTGTTTCACGTGAAACAAGGTATCGTGAACGAGGAGAAAATAATAAATGGCTGAACAAAGTAATTATGATTCATCCAGTATCAAGGTATTGAAAGGGCTGGACGCGGTACGTAAGCGTCCGGGTATGTATATCGGTGATACAGATGATGGTACCGGCTTGCACCATATGGTGTTCGAAGTTGTCGACAACTCCATCGATGAAGCGTTAGCGGGTTACTGCAGCCAAATCAAAGTTACCATTCACAATGATAACTCCGTTTCGGTAGAAGACGATGGTCGTGGTATTCCGACTGACTTACACCCGGAAGAGGGTGTCTCTGCTGCGGAAGTTATTATGACTGTTCTGCACGCCGGGGGTAAATTTGATGACAACTCTTACAAAGTATCTGGCGGTCTGCACGGTGTAGGTGTATCAGTTGTTAACGCACTGTCTGAGAAGCTGCAATTACGCATTAAACGTAAAGGTCAGGTGCACGAACAAGAGTATCGTATTGGCGAACCACAAGCGCCATTGGCCGTGACTGGTACAACTGAATCAACGGGTACGCGCGTGCGTTTCTGGCCAAGTGCGCAGACTTTTACCAACATAGAATTCCATTACGATATTCTTGCTAAACGCTTGCGTGAATTATCTTTCCTGAACTCTGGCGTCTCTATTCTATTGACCGATGAGCGTGATGGTAAGCAAGATCAATTCAAATATGAGGGAGGTATTCAGGCTTTTGTTCAGTACCTCAATCAGAATAAAACACCTGTGCACCAAAAAGCCTTCCACTTCGCTAATGAGCGAGAAGATGGCATTTCTGTAGAAGTTGCAATGCAGTGGAATGATGGCTTCCAGGAGAATATTTTCTGTTTTACCAACAACATTCCTCAACGTGACGGCGGTACTCACTTAGCCGGTTTCCGAGCAGCCCTTACCCGAACCCTGAATACCTTTATGGAGAAGGAAGGTTTAAATAAGAAGGATAAAGCGGCTACCAGTGGGGATGATGCTCGCGAAGGTTTAACAGCTGTCATTTCTGTTAAGGTTCCTGATCCTAAGTTCTCTTCTCAGACCAAAGATAAGCTGGTGTCTTCTGAAGTGAAATCTGCGGTAGAAACTGTCATGGCTGAGAGACTGCATGAGTTTTTACTGGAAAACCCGGGCGATGCGAAGGTCATCGTGGGTAAAATAATTGATGCCGCTCGCGCCCGTGAAGCAGCACGTCGTGCCCGTGAAATGACTCGACGCAAAGGTGCATTAGACCTTGCCGGATTACCAGGTAAGTTGGCAGATTGTCAGGAAAAAGATCCAAGCTTATCTGAACTGTACATAGTGGAAGGGGACTCGGCCGGTGGCTCTGCCAAACAAGGCCGAA
The DNA here is from genome assembly GCF_004329715.1 of Bowmanella sp. JS7-9. Taxonomy (GTDB): domain Bacteria; phylum Pseudomonadota; class Gammaproteobacteria; order Enterobacterales; family Alteromonadaceae; genus Pseudobowmanella; species Pseudobowmanella zhangzhouensis. Next base: position 29,099 of record NZ_JXSY01000010.1, on the reverse strand, counting down.
ATCGAAAAAATCAGGCGATTTTGCCTCTGAAAGGTAAGATCCTCAACGTTGAAAAGGCCCGCTTCGACAAAATGCTGTCTTCACAGGAAGTGGCCACTCTGATTACTGCATTAGGTTGTGGCATTGGTCGCGATGAATATGACCCTGAAAAATTGCGCTACCACAGCATCATTATTATGACGGATGCGGATGTGGATGGTTCTCACATTCGTACTTTGCTGCTGACCTTCTTCTATCGTCAAATGCCTGAAATTATCGAGCGTGGCTACGTCTATATCGCCCAGCCGCCTCTGTACAAGATCAAGAAAGGTAAACAAGAGCAGTATCTTAAAGATGACGCGGCACTCACTGCGCACTTAACAAATATTGCACTTGAGGGAGCCAGCCTGCATGTCAATGCAGATGCGCCAGGAATTAGTGGTGCTGCGCTAGAGCAAATGGTTCGTCAGTTCCAGTCAACGATGAATCTGATCGAGCGTATCAGCCGCATGATGCCACGCAATCTGTTAACTCGTTTGGTATATACACCTGTGTTAGATAAAGCCCATTTAAAAGATAAGGCCAAGCTAACTGAAATGGGTGAGCATTTAGTTGCTGCGCTGAGTGAGCATGAAGTGGATGGTGCTTCCTATCGTTTCGATATTAATGACGATATGGAACGTGGTGGATATGTTCTGGCTATTACGATCCGCCAACATGGTATCGACAGCACCTATAACCTCGATGCAGATTTTGTCGATTCAAGCGAATATGGTCGCCTGAAAGAACTAAATCAGGTTATCAACGGCTTAATTGAAGAGGGTGGTTACATCAAGCGTGGCGAAAAGACTCTGGAAGTTGAATCCTTTGCACAAGCATTGGATTGGTTGATGGCAGAGTCTAAGAAAGGTCAGTATATCCAGCGCTATAAAGGTCTGGGTGAAATGAACCCTGAGCAATTGTGGGAGACTACCATGGATCCCGCTAGCCGCCGTATGCTGCAAGTCACTATCGAAGACGCAATCGGCGCTGATCAGTTATTTACCACCTTGATGGGTGATCAGGTAGAACCTCGCCGAGCATTTATTGAAGAAAATGCACTGCGAGTAGCTAACCTTGATGTGTAACTATTTGATAATTAAATAAAAAAAGAGGCAAACGCCTCTTTTTTTATAGTTGAATTTCGGGAAGTCCAATCCGTTGGTGAAGCGTTACTTACAAGCGGTTTACTGTGACGCGCGGATATTCGCTGTCCTGAAAGTCGATAACGAAACGGAACTTGCCTGATTTTTCCGGGGTAAACTGGAAATTTTCGAAACCAGAAAAACAGTTGGCGTTTACCCACTGACCTTCGTACAAGGTTTTATCTTTATTTTCGAAGGCGTAACCGCAGTTCGTACCGGCGCTCCAGCCCTTATCGATGAACTTAAATTCGTAAGGCTGTCCATCGGCTATCAGTTGTGCATCTGCTACGTAGCGATATCCGAACTCATTGACCAATTGATACTTATTATCGACTTCCCACCAGGTAAAATTACCGACCAGATACATATTTGCGTAGTCCGGTCTCGGGGTCATTTCGAGGTAATTCTTAATTGGGGTACTACAGCCACTTAGCATTAATGCCAATGTGGCTGGTAATAAACGTTTAAACAACGGGTTATCCTGCTTCTTATTGATTTAACAAGGCGATATCAGCAACCTGAAGGAATTGTTGCTGTAAATCATTTAACAGACCCAGTCGATTTTTCCGCAGTTCAGCGTCATCAGCCATGACCATTACCTGATCAAAAAACGCGTCTACCTCTTCGCGCAACGTGGCAAGTTCGGTTAATACTTGCTGGTAATCGTTACTGGCTACCGCAGGTGCTGTACGCCCTTTTACGGCTTGTAAGGCTTCTCCAAGCGCTATCTCTGCGTCTTCTTGTAGCAAAGATAACTGCCAGCCTTCTGATACGTCTGACGCATTCTTACTAAGAATGTTGGATACGCGCTTATTGGCTGCTGCCAATGCTTCTGCGCCTGCTAATGACTTGAAGTGGCTTACCGCAAAAATTCGCGCAGCGAAGTCTGTTGGTTGAGTAGGTTTACGAGCCAACACAGCCTGAATTACATCTACTGTAATCCCTTGCTCCTGATACAACGCCCGCAGACGACCTAGCAAGAACTCCAGAACGTCCTGTTCAACGGTTTGATTGCTGAGCTTATCCGTCAATAACGACGCTGCTTTGGCGATTAGAACCTGTAAATCCAATGGTAATTTGCTTTCGGCAATAACGCGCAGTGTACCTATGGCAGCACGTCGCAAGGCAAAAGGATCTTTATCGCCTTTGGGTAACATGCCAATACCCATGATACCAACCAGGGTGTCCAGTTTATCGGCTAGCGCGACCGCGCAGCTGATAGGATTTTGCGGTAATGCATCGCCGGCGAAACGCGGCATATACTGTTCGTTTAGTGCATTGGCAACGTTTTCCGGTTCGCCGTCGTGATAGGCATAATGCATGCCCATCACACCCTGCACATCCGGGAATTCCATGACCATATTGGTCATCAGATCGGTTTTACTCAGCAAACCGGCACGTTTGGCCTGCTGAACGTCAGCACCGAGTTGCTCGGCAATAAAACCAGCCAATTCTGCAATACGTTCTGATTTGTCTTTTAATGTGCCCAGTTTTTGCTGGAACACCACAGTACCTAACGTCGCAATCCGGCTTTCCAGGCTCTGCTTCTTATCGGTATTAAAGAAAAATTGTGCGTCGGCCAAACGTGGACGTATAACCTTTTCGTTGCCACTGATGACCTGAATAGGGTCTTTACTTTCAATGTTGCTGATAAAAATAAACTTATTGATTAAGCGGCCCTGGTTATCGAAAAGCGGGAAATACTTTTGGTCACCCTTCATCGTGTAAATCAGGGCTTCCTGTGGCACGGCGAGGAACGACTCTTCAAACTCCGCTAGCATCGCCACCGGCCACTCAACCAACGCTGTCACTTCGTTAAGCAGATCTTCCTGAATCTCGGCTACTGCGCCAATTTCTTTGGCTTTGGCATCAATCTGCGCCCGAATAATGTCTTTACGCTCTGCGAAATCAACAACAACATACTGTTGCTCGAGTACGGCTTCATATTGGTCGGCATGATTGAGGGTAACTTGCCCTTGTGAATGAAATCGATGACCGTTTAGCACATTGGCCGATGTCCTTCCCAATACACTAGCTGGTAAAACGCGCTCGCCATACATTACCGTGAGGGTATGAACAGGGCGGATAAACTGTGTCTTGTTGTTGCCCCAACGCATTGGTTTGGGTACCGGCAATTTTGCAACGGCAATGCTAAGCATGCCTTCGATCAACTGATCCAGCGGCTGACCTTGCTGTAATGCCTGATAAACCAACCATTCGCCTTTATCCGTGGATAAACGCTCAGCCTGACTGATTTCAATCCCGTTACCTTTGGCCCAACCCAGCGCGGCTTTGGTTGGATTACCTTCTGCATCGAATGCGGCAGAAACGGCAGGACCACGCTTTTCAATCGTCTTATCTGCTTGCTGCCAGGCTAATTGACTTACTTTTACTGCCAGACGGCGTGGTGAGGCTAGCCAGTTGACTTGACTGTAGCTGAGTCCGGCAGCGTCCAGTTCGGCCTGCAGATTGTCTGCTAATGCTGTCGCTAGGGCGGCAAGTGACTTTGGTGGCAGTTCTTCGGTGCCAATTTCAATTAATAGATTTTCTGACTGCATGAATTACTGCTCCTGCTTACACATAGGGAATCCAAGCTCTTCGCGAGCGGCGAAGTACGCTTCTGCACAGGCTTTTGCCAGCGTGCGGACGCGCAGAATAAAACGTTGACGCTCGGTTACCGAAATCGCGTGGCGTGCATCCAGAAGGTTAAATGCATGAGAGGCTTTCATAACCTGCTCATAGGCAGGTAAGGGCAGGCCTTGCTCGATAAGAAACTGAGACGCTTTTTCGCACTCATCAAACTCGTTAAACAACGCAGGTACATCTGCCAATTCAAAGTTATATTTGGATTGCTCAACTTCATTCTGGTGGAACACGTCACCGTAGGTAACTTTACCCATAGGGCCATCAGTCCAAACCAGATCATAAATACTGTCTACACCCTGGATATACATCGCCAGACGTTCGAGTCCGTAGGTGATTTCACCAGTTACAGGTGAGCACTCAAGGCCCCCTACCTGTTGGAAATAGGTAAACTGTGTGACTTCCATGCCGTTAAGCCATACTTCCCAGCCAAGACCCCAGGCACCCAAAGTAGGCGATTCCCAGTTGTCTTCTACAAAGCGAATATCGTGAACCAGCGGATCGAAGCCCAGTTCCTGTAAAGAACCCAGATACAATTCCTGAATATTATCGGGTGACGGTTTCAGCATGACCTGAAATTGGTAATAGTGCTGCAATCGGTTTGGGTTTTCGCCATAGCGGCCGTCGGTAGGACGTCGACACGGTTGCACATAGGCACTGCTGATAGGCTCGGGACCAATCGAACGCAGGAAAGTCATTGGATGGAAGGTGCCTGCACCGACCTGCATATCCAGTGGCTGAATAATTACGCACCCCTGGCGCGCCCAATAATCCTGTAAGGCCAGAATCAGGCCCTGAAAGGTCTTAATATCAAACTTTTGCATGTGGCAACTTTTTGCTGATGAACCGATTAAAAATGCGCACAAGTATACCTTTTGCGGCGCGTTGAATGTAGGCTAAATTTGCGCTAAACCTCAGGAATTAAACATGAATCAGTTAAAACGTTGTGCCTGGCCAGGCAAGGATCCGATGTATCAGCAATATCACGATGAGGTGTGGGGGCGTCCCGTGTCTGACAGTCAGGAATTATTTGCAAAATTATGTTTGGATGGGCAGCAAGCGGGCCTGAGTTGGATCACCATTTTGCGTAAACAGGCTAATTACGAGCAGGCGTTTCTACAGTTCGAACCTTCAAAAATTGCCCTGTTTGACGAAGGTGACGTTGAACGTTTATTGCAAAATCCGAGTATCGTGCGTAATCGTTTGAAGATCCAGTCCATTATCCGAAATGCTCGCGCATTTTTGGCATTGGAGCAGCAGGGTATTAATTTCAGTGACTTTCTATGGGCATTTGTTGGGCACAAAACGATAGTAAATAAATGGCAGGAGCAAGGACAGGTGCCCGCAACCAGTCCGGAGTCAGATGCCATGTCGAAGGCCCTGAAAAAAGCTGGATTTAACTTTGTCGGCAGTACGATTTGCTACGCATTTATGCAGGCAGTGGGCATGGTCAATGACCACATTACCGACTGCCATTGTTACGCTGAATGTGTCGCGGCGGCTAAACGCTAAATTTGGCCAGTGTTTCGGCTTCAAGCAGAATCTGACTCTCTAACTCTGCTTCCCATTCGCTGCGGGACAAATCCATTTTGCGGCGTTCCAGCTTGTTTTGCTGCGCTCGCGCCTCGTGCGTCGGCAAGTTTTTCACTTTATCGTATAGCGCGTGCAGGGCAGGGAATCGTCCACGATAGTCGGGCTGCGGTAAAACGGGGATGGCATCCAGTAACACGCATAACCGAATACTCGCCTCAGACAAATCGCACTGTTGTTGGACGGTTGCCAGAGCGATGGTTTGAATACTCTCGGTAATTTTCTCGATGCGAGCAGCGCGGGCGGCTTTTTGTCGTTGACCTTGTTTATACAATAACGTCAGCAAATAGCCGGCGTAACCGGCGAGCCCAAGAATAATTAAGCTTGCAGCAGAAACCAGCATATTTGTCATTTGCGATACTCATTGAGATCGGACTGTTCGAAACGTTCCAGCAAGTCAGCGTCATCATCTTCTTCGTCAACGTCATCAACGCTTTCAATCCCGAGCATCTTACAAAGCTGTTGGTGACGTGCGAGTTTTTCATCGACAAAACGTTGCTCGTCTGTAGTTATCTTTTTACCTTGCTCTAACTTCGCTATCAGCTGTTCCAGACGCTTATCGTTCTCTATGGCCTCAAGTTCCTGTGCAGGTGAGAAGAAGCGTGGTTTGTTTATCTTCGGTTTTGCCTCGGCAATTAGCGCGATAGGCTTTTTGCTCCCGAGGCGTGGATCCACTGCTGACGCTTTGGTTTTCGCGACAGGTTTTTTCTTCTGGCCCTCGGCTTGTTTATTGCCGGCAGGTTTGCCTTTATGCTTTTTGACACGCTCATTACTGGGTTGAGACTTTCTCAACTTTTCTAATTCTTCTTTAGGAAGCTTGCGCACGCCGATTAAACCGACTTTACGCGTTTTTTTCTTTGCCATGGTTTTACTGTAAACAGGGAAGTTGGGTGGTATTTTACGCTGCCAAGTCTTACTACGCGAGTTTTTGCAGCAAGATCACATCATTACTCACGATAGTCATCGAAAGGTTGTCCCGTTCAGCCAACCAACGGAACGTTGCCTCGCTGAAAAAACTGACATGGGTAAAATCATTCTTGTAGTGCCAATTTGTGAATTTTTCTTTGCTCAATACACGCTTGGTCATGATGCCAATCCAGCCGCCCGGTTTAAGGCAATCCAAAAATATCTGCCATTCACGATAGGGCGTATGAAAATGTTCAATCGCTTCGCTACAGCTAATAAAATCATATTGCTGTGCCAATACGTTGCGGTTGGGATAATAGTTTGGGTCAAACACATGCATGCTATGACCACCACTCTTGCTTAGCATGTTGGCCAACAGCGGTGTTGGACCACAACCAAAATCCAAGCCGTTACTATTCGGCTGCAATACCTGATTGAGCGGAGCTGCCAGTTTATTCAGGAAACGACGATAACCCTCATCTTCAGCATGATTTTCATGTAAGTCGTATTCATGTTTCTCTTGCTGTGCGTTCGGTAAAAACTCTGGTTCGACGAACACCAGTTGGCATTGCGCGCATTGCTGGTAACGGCGGCGTTTATCCTGATGATAAAAGTGAGTTTGAGAAAAGTGGCAAAGGGGGCATGTCATGGCGCAGAGTGTATCAACAGGCAAAGAAAAAGGCGACATAGTCGCCTCTCTTTAATATTCAGTGCCTTAAGACACTTCTCCCATTACCAGTCCCTAGAAACTGACAACGTCCTGTGTAGCGCTTCACTTTTTATTGTTGTTTACGAAGCTCTTTTTCTATTTATTGGTCATCCTGACGCTTTATTAACCATCCCTAAAACTATATGGCAATCGCCACATATTAGCGCACGTACTCAGTCTTCCTGACTGTGGTATTTCGTGTCCGTGTTTTAACTGGAGGCCAGAATACAGGAAAAAATAAAATTTACAACTTTTTTACAAGTAAACTGAACAGCAGTCATTAAACTATATGTTGCTGGCTAAATAATCAACAAAAAAGCGGCCTGTTAGCCGCTTTTCGTCGCATTTGATTGCTTGCTTTAGTGTAAACCGGCAACAAATTTTGACAGCAATGCGATATCGTCATCACTTAAACGCTTCGCGATATCACGCATCATGCCGTTCATATCATTAGCGCGTTGGCCGCTACGGAATTTTTCCAGCTGAGCTTTAACATAAGCACTGTGCTGACCGCTGATATCCGGGAATTTTGCTAGCTCCATACCATTTCCGCGCGGGCCATGGCAGGCTGCACACGCTGCAATGCCTTTTTCAGCATCGCCACCCTGATACATTTTCATTCCGGCAGCAACAACATCTTCCGGGGTTTCACCACCAGTCATCTCCTGGCTTGAGAAATAGGCAGCTAAGTCCTCGATATCCTGATCTGACAGCGCAGCGGCCTGCGCGCTCATAATCGGATCATTACGACCTTCAGCGCCAGCTGTTTGTGCTGCTTTGCGAAAATCATGCAATTGCTTAGCAATGTAGCCTGCATGTTGACCGGCGATCTTTGGATACATATCGATGGCCGCGTTACCGTCCGCACCATGGCAAGCAGCACAGACCATAGACTTATCTTTTCCGGCTTGTGCATCACCTGCGGCCGCTGCCTGAAAGCTTAAGCCAGATGTGACCAACAGCAGAAGACAGAGTTTTTTCATAATCATTCTCGTAGCACTGAGTAGTTTGAAGCCATTATTGTACACAATTAGCCACTAAGGAAAATATATTCCCAAGGTTTTGTAGGGATTTATTCAATTAAAACAAGGCGCATTGTGCAGCCTGTAGTAAAATAGCCGCATACATAAAGTTTGGAGAGTAAGTTGAGTTATTTCACCCAGGCCCAGTTCTTTACCAGCGCCCCCGACATTAAGCACCTGCCAATGGATGATGGTATTGAAATTGCGTTTGCCGGACGTTCCAATGCAGGCAAATCCAGTGCGTTAAATACCCTGACCCGACAAAAAGGTCTGGCACGTACCAGTAAAACGCCTGGACGTACCCAGATGATCAACGTGTTTACCCTGGAAGAGGGACGTAGACTGGTGGACTTACCAGGATATGGTTTTGCACAGGTTCCACTGGAAATGAAAAAGAAGTGGCAACGCTCATTGGCTGAGTATCTGGAAAAGCGCAGCAGCCTTAAAGGCCTGGTGGTGCTGATGGATATCCGCCATCCGTTCAAAGATCTCGACCAGGACCTGATTCGTTGGGCGGTGGATAGCAAATTGCCGGTATTAGCCTTGTTGACTAAAGCCGACAAATTTAAGTCGGGTAAACGAAAGGCACAGGTATTGATGGCTCGCGAAGCGGCAATTGCGTTTGGTGGAGATGTGCAGGTAGAAGCCTTTTCTTCACTGGATAAAATTGGCTTACCTTTACTGGAAAATAAACTGTTCGATTGGTTTGGTATGTCTCAGGAATAAAAAAACGCCTCGCATTTAGCGAGGCGTAGAAGGGAGACAAACATGAAAACACAATACACTCATAAACTCTGACGCTGTGTCCGCAGCAAAGTTCATTTATCCCGCAAAAATTTTTTCAGGCATAAAAAAAGCCCCGGCAATTGCCGAGGCCGAAGCAAAGGTCTGATAGATAAACATCTTACCTCTGTACCCTACGCTGCAAATGATAGCGTAGGAACATGGGAAATCAACAATAAATGTAATAATTTTTCATTTAATGCGGTTTTTTCTATCTTTTTTGTGTTTAACGGGTCTTATTTTGTGTTTGTGTGTCATTAAATTACAAAATGTGATCAGTGTGCCTCATCCCAGTTTTTGCCAATACCGGCCTCAACTAATAATGGCACGGCTAGTTGAGCGGCATTTTGCATGATGTTGCAGATCTTTTTCGCAAAGTCCTCAGCAAGGTCGTCACGGATTTCAAATACCAGTTCATCGTGTACCTGCATAATCATGCGCACCGCATTGTTGTCCAGCGTATCTATCCAGGCATGTACCGCTAACATCGCTTTCTTGATGATATCCGCAGCTGTGCCTTGCATTGGCGCATTTATCGCGGCGCGTTCAGCCCCTTTTCTGGCAATCGCATTGCTGGAGTGAATATCGGATAAATACAAGCGACGACCGAACACGGTTTCGACATAGCCATGCTGCTTGGCAAACTCGCGGGTATTTTCCATATAGGTCAGCACGCCAGGATAACGTTCGAAGTATAGGTCCATGTAATCCTGTGCCTGATAACGAGGAATACCCAATTGCTTGGATAATCCAAACGCCGACATGCCGTAAATCAGGCCAAAGTTAATCGCTTTGGCGCTGCGGCGTTGTTCAACTGTGACTGCCTCGAGATCAACCTCAAATACTTCGGCAGCAGTGGCTTTATGTACATCACGTCCCTGTGCGAAAGCGTCCAGCAAGCCTTTATCGGCAGAAAGGTGCGCCATAATGCGTAATTCAATTTGCGAGTAATCTGCGGCGACAATTTTATAGCCTGGATTAGCGACGAATGCTTTGCGAACTTTGCGGCCTTCCTCAGTGCGGATAGGGATATTTTGCAAATTTGGATCGGTAGACGAAAGGCGTCCTGTGGCCGCGACCGCCTGATGATAAGATGTATGCACCCGGCCAGTTCGGTGGTTTATCATTTGCGGCAATTTATCTGTGTATGTGGATTTGAGCTTAGTCAGGCTGCGATATTCCAGAATCAGGCGTGGCAAGTCGTAGTTTTCTGCCAATTCCTGCAAAACGTCTTCTGCGGTAGATGGTGCGCCCTTGGGGGTTTTTTTAATTACTGGCAATTGCAGTTTATCGAACAAAATTTCCTGTAGTTGCTTAGTAGAGCTCAGATTAAACGGCTGACCAGCCAAGTCGTGCGTTTGCTTTTCCAGTTCCAGAATGCGACTGGCCAGATACTGGCTCTGCTCACCCAATTGTTGGCTGTCAATTAGCACACCGGTTTGTTCAATTTTTGCCAGTACCGGAATCAGAGGCACTTCTACTTCGGAAAATATGTGTGCCGGGCCCTGCTGCTCACTAAGCTGTGGCCAAAGACTCTGGTGAATTCGCAGGGTGATATCCGCATCTTCGGCGGCGTAGTGGGCCGCCTGTTCCAGCGCGATCTGGTTGAAGGTTAGCTGTTTTGCACCTTTACCTGCGATTTCTTCAAATTTAACGGTTTTTACGTCAAGTAACCGGCTGGCGAGGGAATCCATATCATGACGGCCGGCATTGCTGTTAAATACGTAAGACTCAAGCATGGTGTCGAACTTCACGCCACGCAGCGTAATGCCATAATTTGCCAGTACATTCATATCATATTTCAGATGCTGGCCAACTTTAGCGCGGCTATCGTCTTCTAATAAGGGTTTTAGTTGACTCAGCACCCAGCTCCGCTCCAATTGTTCTGGTGCATCAGGATAGTCATGAGCGACAGGAACGTAGGCGGCCTCGCCGGGAATGACACTGAAAGACAGACCAACCAATTCTGCTTCCATGTAATCCAGGCTGGTGGTTTCGGTGTCAAACGCAAATAGCTCAGCCTGCTGGAGTTTATCCAGCCAACGCTGAAAGTGTTCTTTGTCCAGAATGGTCTCGTAGCTAATTGCCACTGGCGTATCTGCTTCGGCAGGAGCTGAAGCAATCGCGCTTGCTGGCAGATTCGCTTTTTGTAGTTGGCGTTCTGCTTCATCGCGCCAGCGCTTAATTTCGAGATCACTAAATAATGTGAATAATGTTTGGTGGTCCGGATCTGTGGGAGACAGGGTAGTGGGGCTATATGGTAGCTCAACGTCGGTTTTAATTGTGGCCAGCAGGTAGCTCAGGCGCGCCTGCTCCTCATACTCAGCCATCTTGGCTGCCATGGTCTTGGCACCACGAAAATCCAGGCCCGCGATTTTATCCAGGTTGGTGTAAATCTCATCGATACCGCCAATGCCCTGTAGCATACCCAGCGCTGATTTATCACCCACACCTGGTACGCCGGGGATGTTATCGACTTTATCGCCTTTCAAGGCAAGTAAATCGATTATTAACTCCGGGCCGACACCGAATTTGGTGACCACCCCGTCGTTATCCATGATGGAATTATCCATGGTGTTGATCAGCGTGACATGCTCGTTAACCAACTGCGCCATGTCTTTATCACCAGTGCTGATTAGGGTATGGATACCTTGCTCACTGGCTTCTCTGGCAAGCGTGCCAATAACATCGTCCGCTTCGACACCTTCTTCAACGATCAGGGGCAATCCCAACGCTCGAATAATTTTATGCAATGGCTCTATCTGGCTGCGCAGATCATCTGGCATGGGAGGGCGATGGGCTTTGTATTCCGGATAAATATCATCCCGAAAGGTTTTGCCTTTAGCATCAAACACCACGGCAATATGTGTCGGATGATACTGATTTATCAGGCTCTTGAGCATATTTACTACGCCGAAAATAGCGTTGGTGGGTTGGCCTTTGCTATTACGCAGGTCTTTGATCGCGTGAAATGCCCGGAATAAATAAGATGACCCATCAACCAGGATAAATGGGTTGTCAGCGATTTTTTTCATGGTGAATACATATCGGGAAAATATGGCGACAAGGATGCCACAGTTACCTTATCTCAACCAGTGAACAAAATTGCACAACTTGTGGATAAGTTTGTAGATAATTTTTTCGCGATTAGCATGAACGCACCTCGTGTCGTGGACAAGAAGTGTCTGAAGGCTATGTTAATAATGCTCTGTAAGGAATAAGAAGAAACTTGAGACCTTGTTATTATTCTTGTATTCCATTGTGGATATTCCGATTTGTCAAAGCTGAGCAGGTCAAATCGGACAAGTACAATAACATAACCAGATTGGTTGAAAAGTGTTCTGTTTAAAGTTTTTTTGATTTAAAGCTGATTTAAAAATAATCAACAAGCATAAGGTAATAAATACAAGGGCTGGAGCAAGATATGAAAAAAGTCGCGATAATTCTAAGTGGCTGTGGTGTGTATGATGGTGCAGAGATTCATGAAGCGGTACTAACTATGTTGGCCGTCAGGCTGGCAGGGGCTAGTTACCGCTGTTTCGCGCCGGATAAAACACAATTGCATGTGATCAACCATCTGACCGGGCAGCCGCAGCCTGATGAGACTCGCAACGTTTTGGTGGAGTCGGCGCGCATTGCGCGTGGCGATATTCAACCGCTCAGTGACTGTCACGCCAGGGATTTTGATGTTTGTTTGGTGCCCGGTGGCTTCGGTGCTGCAAAAAACCTGTGTTCGTTTGCAACGGAGGGCTCGGCCATGTCAGTAGATAGTGAAGTTGTAAGGGTATGCAGGGAGTTTAGTCAGGCTGATAAACCGCTGGGCTATGCGTGTATCTCGCCTGCGATGGTAGCAAAAATACATGGTGAAGGTATCTCTGTGACGATTGGCAATGACAAGGAGACCGCGCTCGCCCTCGAGAATATGGGCGCGAAACATGTCAATTGTGAGGTTAATGATGTGGTGCTGGATAAGGCCCATAAAGTCGTCACCACGCCAGCCTATATGTTGGCAACCAACATCGAGCAAGCTTGGGAGGGGATCCAAAAATGGGTGATGCAAGTGTTGGCATTAGCTGAAAAACATCACACTTTTTGATCCAGCACGCTGAGGATAGCGGGTAGCAGATAGGTTGCCCATAGCGCTTCCTGCTGCCGATGCCGGAAAAAGCCGAAGTGGCCAATTCGCTTAAACGGCGTTTGCGATGATGAAATATGTTGATGGTCTATGTCATTTCGCGCAAACAGCCTGTGCAGCGCGCGAGCACTTTCAAGGGAAATCATGTGGTCATCGTCAAATGTCAGTGCGACAACCTTTTGCTTAGTGCTGGTAAATGTCGCGCGCATGCTAGGTGGCGCGGCAGCAAGGCAGTAATCGGAGTCGAGGCACCACTTGCGCCACTGATAGATGACTCTTTTGGGTAAGTTGGCGACCACCCCTAATTTTTTCCCCGGAAAATAACCAAACAAAGGGGTGAGTGCAGGAACTATCAAATGCCAAAGTGTGAGAGCTTTAAAGCGCATGGTCATGGGAGCAAGGCGCCAAAAACCACTGCCCGAGGCAATACTGACAATGCCGGATAATTCAGTTTGGTTGGGGATTAGAGGGAAAATTTGCCCGCTCAGACTATGTCCCACCCAGGTTATTTTAAGGTCTGGCCAACTTTCACGGCACCAGGCAATGACCCGGGCACAGTCAGTCTCAATCCAGTCTGTGATGTTGATGTCGATGTGTTTCAGTTGTTTGGGGGAATTGACACCCATGCCCTGAAAGTCAAACGTGACCGCAATGAACCCCTTTGTGGTGAGCCAGTTCGCCAGAGCAGCATAGTAGCGTTGATTAACTCCCATCGCCGGGGCAAGAATGATAACGCCATGCGCTTCGCTATCAGGCAGGTAAGGGGTGAGACTTACCTTAAGTGGATTTTTCGGCAAATTCATTATGCGTGTACGCCTTTGCTGCACTGATAGCTGGTTTTACTTTATCGGGGCGCTAACCATTTGAGAAATAAAAAATACTAAAAGGCTTTAGGTTTAGAAAACTAAAGACAATAATAGGCTGATAAAAACTATGAAAAAACAGCCAATTAGTTAGCATTTCTGCTGATTGTCAGGCTGATAACAGGTGCAAACATAACAACATGCAGTATCGTTCCATCATCCGCATATTGGGATTGCTTGTCGCGCTTTTTAGTGTTGCGATGATTCCGCCTGCGTTGGTATCTGTTATCTACGCCGATGGCAGTGGTTTGCCCTTCGTTACTGCCTTTGTTATCAGCATTGTCGCTGGCCTGAGCCTTTGGTACCCCAACCGCGAATTTAAGCGGGATCTCAAAGCCCGTGAGGGATTCTTAATTGTTGTGTTGTTCTGGACGGTGCTGGGCAGTGTGGGGGCATTACCCTTTATCCTGCTTGAACAGCCTAAAATGACGGTGGCCGACGCATTTTTTGAGTCCTTCTCAGGTTTAACTACCACCGGGGCAACTGTCATTCAGGGAATCGATTTCCTACCCAAAGCAGTATTGTTTTATCGACAGCAGCTTCAGTGGTTAGGGGGGATGGGGATCATTGTACTCGCTGTCGCTATCCTGCCTATTCTTGGGGTGGGTGGGATGCAGTTATATCGCGCCGAAACTCCGGGGCCGATTAAAGACTCGAAAATGACTCCGCGTATCGCCGATACAGCGAAACACCTATGGTACATCTATCTGGCGTTGACCACTGCCTGCACACTTGCTTATAAAGTTGCAGGCATGGGTTGGTTTGATGCTATTTGTCATGCATTCTCAACTATCGCAATCGGTGGGTTCTCCACCCATGATGCCAGCATGGGCTATTTCGACAGTCCGCTTATCAACATTGTTTGTGTTGTTTTTCTGTGGATCTCAGCACTGAATTTCGCCCTGCATTATGCAGCGGTTAGCGGGCGCACCTTGAAAGGCTACCTCTTTGATCCCGAGTTAAAAGCCTTTTTCATGCTGCAATTCGCGCTGATTCTGGTGTGTTTCCTGGTATTGCTGCATCACAACTGGTACGCCTCAACCGAAGCTACGCTGGATCAGGCCATGTTTCAGGCGGTCTCTATAAGTACGACCGCCGGTTTCGCGACAGATAGCTTTGCAGAATGGCCGCTGTTCTTACCCATACTGTTAATTTTTGCCAGTTTTATTGGTGGCTGTGCTGGCTCTACCGGTGGCGGGATGAAAGTTATCCGGATCGTGCTTTTGTATATTCAAGGCATGCGCGAAGTAAATCGTCTAATTCACCCCAAAGCCGTGTATATGGTCAAACTGGGTAACCGCGCGTTGCCAGACCGCGTTGTGGATGCAGTATGGGGCTTCTTTTCTGCCTATGCGGTAGTGTTTGTGGTGATCATGCTGTCATTGATTGCCACCGGCATGAATGACATCTCGGCGTTTTCGGCGACAGCGGCGTGCTTAAATAATCTCGGTCCGGGCCTGGGGCAGGTGGCAGCGCATTTTGGTGACGTCACAGATACCGGCAAGTGGTTATTAGTCGTTGCCATGCTGTTTGGCCGACTGGAGATATTCTCATTGCTGGTTCTGTTCACCCCAGCCTTCTGGCGTAGCTAAGAGGCTTACCCGAAGAAAAAAGCGCTGGGTTGGAACAGTTTCTCAACGTCCCGTACGTACTTTTTGTCTACTAAAAACAGAATAACGTGGTCGTCGGGCTGAATAACCGTATCGGAGTGCGCAATCAGTACTTCATCTTTTTGCGCAATCGACTCAATCATTTTATTTGAGTGTGCCAGTAACGGATCGGCTTTGCGCACTATTGCACCGATAGTGGCACCAGGTGGCAGTTTGATATCTTTAATCTGACGACCTATCACTTTCGAAGTTTTTTCATCACCATGGGCGACGGCCTCTATAGCTTCCGCGGCACCACGGCGAAGTGAGTACACATTAACAATATCACCCTTGCGTACGTGGGTAAGCAGTGCAGAGATAGTTGCCTGTTGTGGGGAAATAGCGATATCGATCTCACCGCCTTGTACCATATCCACATAGGCACCGCGCTGAATCAGTACCATGGTCTTCTTGGCGCCCATTCGTTTTGCCAGCATAGCGGACATGATATTTGCTTCGTCATCATTAGTGACAGCGATAAATACATCAGCCTGTTCGATATGCTCTTCGCTGAGCAATTCATGGTCTGATGCATCCCCCTGGAACACCAGAGTATGGTTCAACTGGCTGGCCAATTGCTCTGTTCGTTGCGCCGAGCGTTCGATCAGCTTGACGTTGTGGCGTTCCTCCAGCTGCTTTGCCAGCCCGGCACCAATCAGGCCACCACCGGCGATAATGATGCGTTTATAGCTACTTTCCAGCTTCTGTAACTCGCTCATAACCGCTCGAATATGTTTGGTCGCGGCGATAAAAAACACTTCATCGTCGGCTTCGATAACTGTGGTGCCTAACGGACGTATGGGTTTGCCCTGACGGTAAATGGCCGCCACGCGGGTATCCACGTTCGGCATATGTTCACGTAGAGTAGATAAAGCATGCCCAACCAGTAGACCGCCGTAGTAGGCTTTTACTGCGACCAGGCTGACTTTGCCATCCGCAAATTCCATGACTTGCAGGGCGCCCGGATAGTCAATCAAGCGGCGGATCGACTGCGTTACCAATTGCTCCGGCGCAATAAGGTGGTCAACCGGGATATCCTGCGGCTTAAATAACTGTTCCTGAAAATTGAGATAGTCTTCAGAGCGAATACGCGCAATTTTTGTGGGCGTTTTAAACAGGGTATGGGCAACCTGACAGGCCATCATATTGGTTTCATCACTATTGCTTACCGCGATCAGCATATCCGCATCTTCGGCGCCGGCCTGTTTCAGGATGTTAGGGTGAGAGCCGTGGCCCTCAACAATCCGTAAATCCAGTCTGTCTTGCAGTTCGCGTAACACCTGAGCATTGGCGTCAATGATGGTAATTTCATTTTGCTCGCCGACTAAGTTTTCAGCGAGTGTGGCACCGACCTGACCGGCACCCAGAATGATTATTTTCATTAACGGCTAACTCATTGGTTATAGTGATAAAAATTATTCTGACTTTAGCAGCATCGCATAATAGAAACCATCCATTTGCTGCTCGCCCGGCAGAATTTGACGGCCGACAGACTCAGCATCTGAACCTGGTAACGGCAATAAACAGGCATCTGTGTGCTGCTGTAAAAACCGTTCTATTTGCTGGCAGTTTTCCTGCGGCAGAATAGAGCAAGTGGCATAGAGTAGGTGTCCGCCGGGTTTGAGCGTTTGCCACAATGCGTTAAGTATTTGCTGTTGTAACTCGACCAAAGCGGGAATATCAAAGGCCTTACGTAACCATCGAATATCTGGGTGGCGACGAATTACTCCAGTGGCCGAGCACGGCGCATCCAGTAAGATCCGATCAAATGGTTTGCCGTCCCACCAGCTGTCTATTGCGCCAGCGTCAGCACAAATGATCGATGCCTGATGTCCGAGGCGTTGCAGGTTTTCTTTCACCCGTTCCAGTCGGCTTGCTTCGCTGTCCAATGCGATTAATTCGGATATTTCAGGTGCGAGCTCGGCAATGTGGCCGGTTTTGCCACCAGGCGCGGCACAAGCATCTAAAACACGCTCATCGGCTTGCGGGTTCAGGTAGGCCGCCGCTAACTGCGCGGCACCATCCTGCACACTAAACCAACCTTGTGCAAAGCCGGGCAGGCGGGTGATATCGGCAAACTGGTTCAGAATCACGGCGTCCGGATGTTGCTCGCTTAAGCTAAAGTCGAGCTGTTGTTCAGTTAACGCTTGCAGAAAATCCTGATGAGTAACGCGTGCACGGTTTACTCGTAGCCATAATGGAGCCTTGTGTTGCATGGCATTAAACACATCTGCAGCCCTTTCGCCATAAGCCTGGCTGATGTGCTGATAAAGCCAGTTGGGCAATCCATTTTGAACCGCACCATCCTCCGGTTGCGGGAGTGTTTGGCGCTGAGCATTGCGCAGTATTGCGTTCACTAAGCCTTTCAGAGACGGTGCTTTCAGTGTCACGCAGGCATTGACTGTTTCTGACAATGCGGCGTGGGCAGAAACACGAGTAAAATTAAGCTGATATAGCCCCACCAGTAACAGGTGTTCAATAACCTTATTTTTGCCTTTTAGCGGCTTGCTTAACATGGGGCGCAACCAAAACTGCAGTAAGGGCAGATGGCGTAACACCCCATAGGTGACCTCCTGTACCCAGGCTTTGTCTTTTTCGGTTAAAGGTGCCTGTGCTGCAGGCAACTGCTCGCGAAGTGACTGACCTTGTTCTAACACCCGATACAGCAGATTGGCGCAGATGGCGCGAATGTTGTATTTCACGCCAGCACCGTTCCGACGTTAAACCATTGGGCGCGGGAATTGAGTACGTCACTGGCCGCCATGGCCTTTTTACCGGGTATTTGCAAAGTGGTAATGCACAGGGCCTGTTCACCACAGGCAATCACGATACCCTGTTTATCGGCACATAAAATTTCACCTGGCTGACCCGATTGATTAATCACGTCGGCCTGCCATACCTTGATGGCCTGTTGCTCGGCCTCAAAAAACGCCACCGGCCATGGATTGAAAGCACGGATATTGCGCTCTAACTGCGCGGCGCTTAACTGCCAATCGATTTTGGCCTCTTCTTTTGAGAGCTTTTCGGCATAGTTGGCTTGCGCATTGTCCTGCTCTACCGGTGAGATTGACTCCAGATCTGTCAGGCAATCCAGCAATGCCTGAGGGCCTAATTGCGCGAGTTTGTCATAAAGGGTGGCGCTGGTGTCGCTGGGCTCAATGGACAATTCTGCTTTTAACAACATTGGTCCGGTATCCAGACCAATGTCCATTTGCATAATAGTCACACCGGTTTTTTCATCTCCAGCCCAAATCGCCCGTTGAATAGGAGCGGCGCCGCGCCAGCGTGGTAACAATGAACCATGTACGTTGATGCAACCGAGTCGCGGGGTGTCCAATACGACTTTGGGTAGAATCAGGCCATAGGCAACCACCACCATCAGATCGGCGTTTAATTCAGCTAATTCTTTTTGTGCCTCTTCATTACGCAGACTCTGTGGTTGGAATACCGGAATGTCATGCTCAACAGCAAGTTGCTTTACTGCGCTGGGCTGTAGCTTTTGGCCGCGACCGGCGGGACGATCAGGCTGGCTGTAAACACCAATAACCTTGTGCTCTGAATTGAGAAGCGCGGCCAGATGCCGCGCTGCGAAGTCCGGCGTACCGGCAAAAATAATATTTAGTGGCTTGCTCAAGGTTTCGCTTCCAGACGTGCTTCTTTTTCCAGTTTTTTGCGAATGCGCTGGCGCTTTAGTGGCGACAGATAATCGACAAACAGCACGCCGCGTAGATGATCTAATTCATGTTGAATACAGACGGCCAATAAACCCTCTGCATCTAATGTGAACTCGTTGCCGTCACGATCCAGTGCGCGTACAGTAACCTGTTCGGCACGATCGACCTTGGCGTAGTTATTCGGCACGGACAAACAGCCTTCTTCGCTGATGGTCGAGCCGGCCTTGCTGATAATCTCCGGGTTGATAAATACCAGCGGATTATTTTGTTCTTCAGACACGTCCATGACGACCACGCGCTTGTGCACATTTACCTGAGTGGCGGCCAGGCCGATGCCTTTTTCGTCACGCATGGTTTCGAACATATCGTCGATAAGTTGTTGAATGTCGGCATCTACTTTTTCTACCGCTGTGGCGACAGTTCGTAAACGCTCATCTGGAAATCGAAGTACTTCTAAAACGGCCATAATTTCTTTAGCTACAATAGGGTTAGTATAAATTTGTATACGATCCTTGTACGCAAACCTATTACTCTGTTATCAAATTACCGATATTCTATCTTATCTGAGTAGATTTGACACAATCCTGTGAAGGGGGAGCCAAGATGGCTAAGTGGTTACGATGGTTAATAATGCTGGCTGTAATGCCATTAAGCGTGTTGGCCATACAGATTAAGGACACGGCACCAGACGTATATATAGTCAAAAAGGGCGATACCCTGTGGGATATATCCAGCATGTACCTGGAAAAACCCTGGCAATGGCCTGAGCTATGGCGCAATAACACCTTCCTTACCAACCCTCACCTGATCTACCCCGGCGATGAACTGCGCCTGCGGGTGAATGAGCAGGGGGAGCCTGAACTGGAAATTGTACGAGAGCCCGAAGTATTAAAACCTTTGGTTAAGCTGTCACCTCAAGGCCGCAAAGTGTTCAAACCAGAACCCATTGCGACTATCCCGTGGTCGGTAATTGAATCCTTTGTTAACAATGACTTTTTGCTGTCAGATGAAGAATTCCAGGCATTACCGATAGTGTTGGGTGATCCCGACGGTGGCATTCGCTTCGCCAGCGGGGATTTGATTATCAGCGATAAGATTGATTCCGCCGGCAACGACTATGTCATAGTGCGCAAACAGAATCAGTTAATGGACATGGATGATGAGTTACTCGGCTGGCAGGTGCGTAATGTCGCCGATGTAGAGGTGATTCCGGCTGACACAGGCAGCACCAGTGTCGTCAAAGTGAAAGCGTCTAACTTCGAAGCAAATCGTGGCGATCGGATCATGCCCGCACCGCCAATGCATACAGATAAAGTGTTGGGGCTGGTGCCGGCCAATCAGCAACGTGGCCATGTGATTGGCAGCGTCGAGAACCATACGTTGATGGGTAAATATGACGTAGTCGCGCTGGATATGGGGAGCTCTGATGTTGTGCCTGGTACGGTGTTTGGTATTTATAAACAGGGCCCGGCGATTAAGCGAGATGATAAGCCTCAGTATGTCGATGATGGTAATAAGACAGACAAACTGATCTCCACCATTACCAGTGACACAGAGCAACCCGCGTTAAAGATTGGCGAAGTGGTCGTTTTTAAGGTGTTTGATAACAGTAGTTATGCGTTAATTATCAAAGCTAACCAATCAGTGAAGCGCGGAGCCATCGTCGCGAAACCTTAGATGACACTATGAGTACGCCAGACATATTAGCCTGGTTAGTTCTCAATCAAGCGCCGGATATCAAGCCGGCGCTACTTCATCGCTTACTTAAGCGATATGCCCCAAATGATTTGCTCCAACTTCCTTCTCAACATTTACAAGCATTGGGGTTAAGTCAAACCGCCATATCCGCTTTGCGTGAACCCAATCAACACTGGCTCGACTGCGCGCAGCGTTGGTTATCTGCCGGTGAGCATAATTTTGTACTAACCCTGCATGATGACGATTACCCGGAGCCCCTGCGGCAAATTGCTCAGGCGCCGCCTTTACTGTTTGGCCTGGGGAATAGGGCGTTATTGAACCGTTGCCAATTAGCCATTGTTGGAAGTCGCAATCCAACGGTGCAGGGCAAAGCTCATGCAAGCGAGTTTGCTACGGAGTTGGTGCGTCGTGGATGGGTTGTCACCAGTGGGCTTGCTATTGGCATTGATGCGGCAGCACATCAAGGTGCGTTGGCATTTGGGGATTCGACGATTGCTGTTTTAGGGTGTGGCATCGACCATATTTACCCTCGCCGCAATCTAAACTTGGCGGAGCGAATCATTCAGCAGCAGGGGATGATTCTGTCAGAGTTTGCGCCGGGGATTAAACCATTAGCTCAATATTTCCCGCGACGAAACCGAATTATCAGCGGCTTGTCTAAAGGTGTATTAGTGGTTGAAGCGGCCCTGAAAAGTGGTTCGCTCATCACGGCACGATATGCATTGGAACAAGGACGTGAAGTGTTTGCGATTCCGGGCAGTATTCATAGCCCCATGGTGAAAGGTTGCCACTATTTAATTCAGCAGGGCGCTAAGCTGGTGGAGTCGGTAGATGACATTTTGGCTGAATTACCATCAGTTGGTCTGGCAATTGCGGAGAAACCCGAAAAAAGTAACATTCAGCGCTTGGCAACCGATAGTTTGTTAGATAGTGTTGATTATGAAGTAACAACCATAGATGTAGTTGCCGAACGCAGCGCGCTGTCTATAGAGCAGGTTACAGCGACACTATTAGAATATGAGCTGCGTGGACTAGTAGCTTCCGTTCCCGGAGGTTACGTCAAATTGAGGGGTTAAAGTTATGTTCGATATCCTCATGTATTTGTTCGAAAATCTGATTCACAGCGAAGCGGAAATTCGCGTTGATCAGGATGAACTCACCGAAGAGCTGACCCGTGCCGGGTTCCATCACGATGAAATATATAAGGCGCTTTCCTGGCTGGAAAAACTCGCCGCACTGCAGGAAACCGATCAAAAGCCCTATTTGGCAGGGTTATCGACAACGCCAGTCACGCGTATTTACACCTATCAGGAGCAAATGCGTCTGGACGTGGAATGCCAGGGCTTTCTGATTTTTCTTGAGCAAATCAAAGTGCTGGATGCATCGACCCGTGAAATGGTGATTGATCGCGTGATGGAACTGGATTCTGCAGAGTTTGGTCTGGAAGACTTAAAATGGGTGGTGTTGATGGTGTTGTTTAATGTGCCAGGTAAAGAAAATGCCTACGCACAGATGGAAGATCTGTTGTTTGAAACACCGCAAGGTCCGTTACACTAACGAGTAAACGGAGCCTCTGGCTCCGTTTTTATATTGTCATGTCTAAAATAGATCATTCACTCTTTCACGCCGATCATCATGCGCTGCAACAGGCCTTTGGCGACTGTCCCCAATGCGCGGCGCCGCTGCAATTAAAGCGCAGCAAAAAAGGCCCCTTTATAGGCTGCTCACGCTACCCGGAGTGTGATTTCAGCAAACCGCTGCATGAACATGAGGACAGCCTGATAAAAGTGATTGATGGCTCTCATTGTCCGGAATGCGACGCGCCACTGGCGATTAAAAAGGGACGCTACGGTTTATTCATTGGCTGTAGCCGGTTTCCCGATTGCCATCATATTGAGTCTATCAAAACACAGGATGACACTCAGGTTAATTGCCCGGTGTGTAAGAATGGGCATTTAGTAAAGCGCGCGAATAAATACGGTAAGAGTTTTTACGCCTGTAATGGCTATCCGGCCTGTAAATTTCTGATGAACCACACCCCAATCAGTGGCGTTTGTCAGAAATGTGGTTTTGGCGTATTGGAAAAGCGCGGTGGCAAACTGCGCTGTGCTGACAAACGTTGTCAGCACGTGCAGGAATAATCAGGCAAATTGAGCCATTAAAGGAAATGCGTGAGGGTCTAGGCAGCTGGCTAAGTCAGCCAAGCGTGCGTTTAACTCAGCCACGTCTTGTCCGGTAACATTAATATGCCCCATCTTACGTCCGGGACGCTTTTCTTTGCCGTACCAATGCACCGTGACACCCGGCATTTGGTACACCGTTTTGGGGAGCTCATCTTCTCCCAGAATATTGATCATTGCCGTTGGGGCAATTTGTACCGTGCTACCCAAAGGCATGTCACACACTGCGCGCAAATGATTACTGAACTGGCTGGTGGCTGCGCCCTGTTGTGTCCAGTGACCTGAGTTGTGTACTCGAGGCGCGATTTCATTGACCAGCAGCTGGCCACCTGTCACAAAGCATTCAACCGCCAGCACACCAACGTAATTCAGCGCATTAGCAATGTTATTAAAGATCTGCTGTGCCTGCGCTTGCAACTCTGCAGACTCGTCGCCACGGGCAACGGAGATATGCAGAATACCTTCATGGTGCTGATTTTCCGTGATGGGATAACACGCCACATCACCTTGCTGGTTACGGGCGCCTATAATTGATACTTCCCGCTCAAATCGTACAAATTGCTCTGCAACGATGCCTTGTGAGTCACTGGAGTGCTTAATAAATTCACTGATGTCTACTGCAACGCGTTCAACATCCTGCTGGTACTTGAGTCGCCATTGGCCTTTGCCATCGTAACCATCCATAGCGCTTTTCAACACCAAAGGCAGCCCCAGTGTGTTTACTGCATGTTGTAGTTCGGTGATATCTTTGATGACTTTATATGCGGCGTTTTTAACCCAGGCGCCATCCAGCAAGCCTTTTTCTATACGGCGGTCGCCACCGGTGCGAATGGCTGTTGCAGACGGACGAAGTTTGCCGCTGTTTTCGCACATAGTAAGGATATCTAATGGGATATGTTCGAATTCGGCAGTGACAATGTCGGCAGCATCAATAGCCGCTTGCAGGCTGCTGGCATGGGCCTCTTTCGTGATGGGATCAACGACCTGATTGGTTCGGACATCAAAGGCTCGCACAATCAGGCCGAGTGTATCGGCCTCTTCGGCCATCATTTTCGCCAGTTGTCCAGCGCCAAGAACAAGGACTTGCATCAGTTAGTGTCCTGCTGGATCTGGGCTGGCGAGTACTGTGTCGGTTTGCTTTTGACGGAATTCATCTATTTTCCCCATCAATTCATCATCGCTGGTGGCGAGGATTTGCGCCGCTAACAACCCGGCATTCGCCGCGCCCGGATCACCGATAGCTAACGTACCGACGGCGACCCCCTTGGGCATTTGTACGATAGACAGTAAAGAATCCATGCCTTTCAGGGCTTTTGATTGCACCGGCACGCCTAAAACCGGCAAGCTGGTAAATGCGGCCGCCATGCCAGGTAAGTGAGCTGCGCCACCGGCGCCCGCGATAATTACTTTTAAACCGCGGGCAGATGCGCTGCCACAATAGTCTGCTAATAAGTGCGGAGTGCGGTGGGCTGATACGACTTTCGTTTCATAGGCAATCCCAAAATGATCCAACATACTCGCCGCATGTTGCATGGTTGGCCAATCAGATGTTGACCCCATAATAATGCCTACTTTCATATTTCTTCCTACCGAATTGGCGCGGCTGCGCAAAATGAAAGCGCGCATTATAGCCGCATTAATGTACAGCTTAAAACCTTTAGCGCGGCTGCGAGTTACATAGAAAGTATGCTAATCTCGCCGCCAGTATAATAACTCATAGATTATCGTGAGCGAGTCGACCAAATTCCACTCAGTGCAAGACGCGTTTTATGCAGGCGGATTGATAGCCTATCCAACTGAAGCCGTGTTTGGCTTGGGTTGTGACCCGGACAATTCAGATGCGCTCTCGCGACTGCTAGCTCTGAAGCAAAGGCCAGCTTCCAAAGGGCTGATTCTCGTAGCGGCCGATTATTCACAGCTATTGCCATATATAGATGATAAACGTATTCCGCAGGAACGCCGTTTTGAGATTTTTTCAAAGTGGCCCGGCCCAATTACCTGGTTATTACCGAAAAGTGAGCGGGTGTCTGATTTACTTTGCGGTGATTCGGACCTAATCGCGGTGCGCATCCCCGATTTCGCGCCAGTGCGGGAGTTATGTCGCGCACTGACCAAGCCTATCGTGTCGACCAGTGCCAATGTAAGCGGTATGCCGCCAGCGATAACCGCAGCAGATGTAATCCAACAATTAGGTCGCGGTGTCGATTGGTTGGTTGATGTACCCGTTGGTGGAAATGCCAGCCCCAGTAAAATATTTAACGCCATGACTGGCGAACAACTCAGGTAGTAAACATGTCTCATCCGGATATTAATAGTGTCATAGCCTACTTTCATAAGCTGCAGGACAATATTTGCCAAACCCTTGAGCTGGTAGACGGTAAGGGCAACTTTATCGAAGACAACTGGCAACGTGCGGAGGGCGGTGGTGGCCGGACACGGGTGATGCGCTCAGGTAAAGTGATAGAGCAGGGCGGGGTGAACTTTTCCCACGTATTTGGCGATCAAATGCCGGCGTCGGCAACGGCACACCGTCCAGAGTTGGCAGGCCGTAAGTTTCAGGCTTGTGGAGTTTCGTTAGTTATCCATCCGCACAATCCACATGTACCGACGTCACACGCGAATGTACGATTTTTTATTGCGGAAAAAGAAGGCCACGAACCCATCTGGTGGTTTGGCGGAGGATTTGACCTGACACCATTCTATCCCCAGTTTGAAGACGTACTGCATTGGCACCGCACAGCGCAAAAACTTTGTCAGCCATTTGGGGACACAGTGTATGCCGACTACAAAAAATGGTGTGACGAATATTTTTATTTGAAACACCGTGATGAAACCCGTGGCGTAGGCGGTTTATTTTTTGATGACCTAAACCAATGGGGCTTTGATAAGAGCTTTGAATTTGTTCAGGCAGTGGGCGACGGTTATCTGGATGCGTATGTGCCGATTGTGGAGCGTCGAAAAGAGGTGAGTTTCACTGAAGCGGAGCGTCAATTTCAATTATATCGGCGTGGGCGCTACGTGGAGTTTAACCTGGTTTATGATCGCGGCACCTTATTTGGATTACAGACCGGTGGACGTACCGAGTCGATTCTGATGTCGATGCCGCCATTGGCGCGCTGGGAATACGATTATCAACCTTTGCCCGGTAGTAAGGAGGAGCTGCTGTATAAAGAGTTTCTTGCTCCTCGAGACTGGCTCAGTCTGTAGTTTCCTCTGATACCTTTCATTTATTTGATTTAAAACAATAAAAGCCGCGGGCTGCCCCGCGGTTATTGCACCAGATCAATATTCCTTGGCGGTGGCTCACCTACGCTATTCGCATACACTCAAAAGGAAACGATCATGAAAAAATCAATTTTAACTCTTGCTTTAACTGCTGGTCTGGCTGCTGTGAGCGGCGTTGCCGCTGCCTATGATGCGGGTGACTTAATATTGCGTGCTGGTTATACCAACGTCGCGCCAAATGATGATAGCGGCGCAGTGCTGGTAGACGGTGCAGACTCAGGATTAACAGTGGGTGTGGATGATAATGCCCAACTGGGTCTGAATATCGTCTATTTCTACGATAACAACTGGGCGATTGAAGTGCTGGCCGCTACACCATTTTCCCACGATATCATTGTTCATACTCCGGACGGCAACGCGAAACTGGCAGAAACTAAACACCTGCCACCCACAGTGAGTGCGCTGTACTTCTTCAATGATAAAGATGCCGCATTCCAGCCTTACGCGGGTGTAGGGGTGAACTATACGGTATTCTTCGATGAAGACTTTACATCTACTTTCAAGGACGCTGGCTTTTCTGATTTAGATTTGGACAGTTCTTTTGGTCTGGCGGCGCAAGTAGGGTTTGATTACAAATTGAATGATAACTGGATGGTGAATGCGTCTGTACGTTATATCGATATCGATACCACGGCTAATTTCTCTGCAGGCGCAGCGAAAGGTAAAGTTGACGTCGACATTAACCCCACTGTGGTCTCATTGATGGTTGGTTACAAGTTCTGATAGCGCTCGCGCTTATTGGATTGTTGTTAAAAACAGGCGGCCAGTGTGCCGCCTGTTTTATTTTATCTTCTTAATTCAGTAGGCTATGGCGCATTAATCATCTTTCCAGTGTTGATTCATGGACCAGTACGCAGTTTTCGGTAACCCAATTAGCCACAGTAAATCCCCTGCTATTCATACGATGTTTGCCAAACAGACGCAGCAGGCCATGGAATATGGCGTGATCGAAGCGCCGTTGGACGGTTTCGAAAAGGCAGTTGGCGAGTTTATACATCGCGGTGGTCAGGGAGCAAATGTCACGCTACCGTTCAAACAACAAGCCTTTGCGCTAGCGGACCAGTTATCAGAAGCGGCCAGGCTGGCAGAGGCGGTCAACACACTCTCATTTAATAAAGGTCGGATATATGGTGATAACACCGACGGCAAAGGGCTGGTGGCAGATTTAAAACTGCAGGGAGTCACACTAACCGATGCGCGAATACTACTGCTAGGCGCCGGTGGGGCCGCACGCGGAGTCATTGCCCCCTTATTAAGTGAATTACCTGCATCTATACATGTGGCCAATCGTACTGAGCAACGCGCTGTAGAATTAGCTGTACAAAACCCTTCATCGAAGTTGGTTGCCTCAGGGTTGGATAATATAGAAGGGGAGTTTGATTTAGTGATCAACGCCTCGTCGGCAAGCCTGGCTGGCTCTGTGCCATCCATTCGCGGGCCGTTAGTTGCAGATGCGGTGTGCTATGACATGGTTTATGCCGCTACCGTAACACCATTTAATCTATGGGCGCGTCAACAAGGTGCCAGCAGGACAATCGATGGGCTTGGCATGTTAGTCTGTCAGGCGGCGGAAAGCTTTGCTATCTGGCGCGGGGTGAGACCGGATGTTAATCCGGTCATGCAGTTTTTGCGTGCGCAAATGACTCAATCTTTATAGTAACGGTTGGCTGCTAACTAAAACGCCGTTGTTATCGGCATACAGGTACTCACCCGGTACAAATTGTATGCCGGCAAACTGAACGTTCTGGTTAATCTCTCCCTTGCCGAGTTTTTCGGTCTTCTGAGGAGCCGCGGCCAAAGCCTTAATGCCGATTGGCAGTTGTTTAAGAATATCCACGTCACGTACGCAGCCATTTATTACAAAACCGTGCCAGCCATTTTTAACAGCCTGTTCGGCCAGCATGTCACCCAGCAATGCTTTGTTAAGTGAACCTCTGCCGTTAACGACCATCACCTTTCCATGCCCTGGTTCTCTAACCATTTGCTTAACCATCGAATTATCTTCAAAACAGGCCACTGTGACCACTTCGCCGTAAAACGAAGAGTTGCCACCATAATTAGTAAACAGGGGTTCTGCGATTCTTAATGGTGGGGACAGCTCGTCACATAAATCAGGTAGTGCAAACGCGGGCTTGGCTTGCTGCAGATATTCTTCTTTTAATAAGACGTAATTGCTGGCCGACACCGGCAGGAAGGCAAGTTCTTCATCAGTGAGCTTACGCGCTTGCTTTACCGGACTGCCTACATAGAGGTATCCAGACTCTAAATACTTATTGGGAGGCACCAGACTGCCTGCGCCGATAATGACATCGTCACCTACCGTGGCATTATCCATAACGATAGCGCCCATACCGACCAGTATCCGATTACCCAGCGTGCAGCCATGTAACATGACTTTATGGCCGACAGTGACATCGTCACCGATTAATAGGGGATAGCCTGCTGGATTGGAGGTGGTTTTGCGGGTTACGTGCAGCACACTCCCATCCTGAATATTACTGCGCTTCCCAATACTTACCTTATTAACATCCCCTCTGATTGCTACTAATGGCCAGATACTGGATTCTTCATCGATAAAAACTTCACCAGCTACAATGGCGCTATCATCAATATAGGCATTTGCGGCAATTGTTGGCTTTATATTTTTGTAAATTTTCAGTGTCATAATCGTGATTATTGGCGGTTTACTACTGTTAAGTGTACCAAAAATAACCTGTTTAGCTAAAAAGTAAGCGAAAGAACGCAAAAACATAGAAAAAGTGAAAAAAGTACTTGCGTGAAAATCTCTGGTGCGTAGAA
>NZ_JXSY01000001.1 GCF_004329715.1 Bowmanella sp. JS7-9 | reverse complement strand
GGCGGGCACTGATCCGCCGGCCGTTGGCATCCAGCACACTAAACGCCAGCGGCACATTGGCCGGCACGGCAAATTTAACAGAGCCATCCGGTTCGACCGGCACATAGCCGATGATTTCGCGCAGCGACTGCGCACGGCTGCGACCAAACGCGATAGGATCGAAATCCAGTGTATCGTCATCCGGGATTGATACCGCTTTAACCACGCGTAAAAATCGAGCCGGACGCTGGTTGGCGCTGTACTGCATAGGGTCACGCAGATTCTCAATACCAGCACCGCTTAAATCTTCACCGCCAAAATCATACACACTGCGAATATGCACCGACGCCATCTGTTCTGCAGCCAATTCAGTGTCGCTCAGTCCGGTTTGAGGGTCAGCCGGATAAGGTCTGGCCTGCAGGGCAACCACTTCGGTATAAGCCTGCCCCTCCTGTGCCACACTCACCACCCGCTGGGTGTTCTGTGCTGCATCAAATATCCATAGCCCAAACAGCAGCGGCGCTTCCTCTATATCGGCTGTCGCCAGTAATTCCTCGCTACAAGGCAGGATTTTACGCTCCGGATCGTCTGCCGCCTGCGTGGGATCGTAGACCCGGCACTGGCTCCAGGCGACTAGCATACGCTGACTGCCGTCCCACAAAGGGTAAGCACCGGCAAAACGGCCACCGGGTGAAATACTGCCATCCACGCTCAAATTGGCGAATAGAGGATTCGTTTGCGCGTTGCTGCCGGCGGCAAAACTGGGCAGTTCCAGCTCAGTAAATTGCAAGGGATCAATGGCGACAAATTCGCTATGCAGCAAGGGGCCATTAGCCGGTAATAACTGTGCCAGCAGATTGCCATCCGGCATCAGTTGGCCTTTTACGAAATGCACCCGTTGTGGTCGTGGTGCCTGGGTATGGCTATGCCGGCCGTACATAAAGGCTAACTGGCTGCCATCGCTCTGCATACTGTACAGATGCATGCCTTTGTCACTACCAGCTCTGTCCCAGCGACTGAAAAGGATTCTGCCGTCGGATAACAGAACAGGATCGAGATCGTGACTCTGATTAAAACTGATTTGCTGAATATCAGTGCCATCCGCGTTCATGACATGCAGCACAAACGCCGGTCCACCCATCGATTCTTCCAGGCTCTGATATTGCGGTTTGCCTTCATCCAGCAAGATAGCCTGATTAGCCTGTTGGCGGGTGGAACTGAATAAAATGCGTCCATCGGCCAGATAAGTCGGACTGACATCCTGACCACCTTCAGCAATGCGATCATCGCTGATAATGCGGCGCAGTTGGTCGGTGTCACGAGTATATTCCCACAGGTTCCAGCTGGGTTGTTCGTCATCGTCCACGTCTTCCAACTCTGGCGCGCGCATGGCAAATAACAGACGATTGCCATCGTAGGAAACACTTAGATCTTTCACGTCATACAGTGGCGCCTCTGCCTGCCCTTCCACGGCAAACGCCCTGTCGGTGATGTTTATCTCTGTGGCTGAAGTTGACGCGCGAGCTTTGATATACAACGCCGCGCCAGGAATAAATTGCTCGGGGCGAAATAAGTCTAGTTGCAAGGCTTGTTGATCTTCATCCAGCAGAACATGTCGCTTGATAAAGGCCAACGGCACATCCACCACCACGGGATCCGGGTTTTGCCGATTATCCACCAGCGACTCACCGCCGCAGGCCACCAACAGCAAGGTGGCCAAGGCACATAAACACTGATGACGAAGATTAAACAGCAAGTCTCTTTCTCCTGATGGGTAGCGTTAACCGCGACTCGGCTCGCACAAAAGTGTAGTCAATGAAGCTGGTAACCCGGAATAAACCCTTATTAACCTCATTTATCTTTTCACCCCACACCATTAGGCTCAATGCACGCAATCATCATTAGGAATAGTTTTTGATACCCATCGCCTCAACGAACGCGCTGTAGTTGTGATTTTTTAGCCACCGAACGGCACACACGTCCCTTGCTATTTGGGGTATACCGCTGGAAAACGACTATATTCAATGGGTGCAAATGACACACATCGACTTGTTCGGTTTACTTCTGCCACACGCTTAAGCATGCGTAATGAGCTGAATCCCAAATGTAAGGATATTGGGAGAAATGGGTATCAAAACGCACACGCATGCATGGCCCAGCATATCGCACCAACAATCGCAATTGTGAACAATAGCAGTATGTCGGCAACAGACAGGAGATCCGTCTTGAAAATCCGTCACCATGCAAAGCTCCCTATATTTGCAGTCCTTGCGTTACTCAGCGTATTTCCGTCTCAGGCCGGCACATTAGAACAAGCCAAGCGCATGCATGACAGACTGGCAGGCGTTCCAGCCGATAACGCCACCTTGCAGCAAATGGCCGACCTGATTGAACTTGGCGACACCCAGCAGGCTGCACAGATCGCCATGCAAAATCCGGCGTTTTACCGTACGACCCTGAAAAACTGGATCACGCCCTGGACCAACGAAGACGCAGATATTTTCCAGCCGTTGAATGATTACAGTGCCACTGTGATCGGCATGATCCGTGACGATGTGGATTTTCGCCTAATCCTCAGTGGCGACATCCTGTATACCGGTGCCAGCAACCTGAACCTGCCGGCGTATTCTGGCAACAACAATGCCCACTATGAAGCATTGGAAGAGCGCCAACTCGACCTGCAAACTGCATTGGTGCGGCAAACACAGTCGGCCATTACCGGCCTGCCAGCCGAGGCGACGGCTGGCATCATGACCAGCCGCGCCGCGGCCAAAGCCTATTTCAGTGATGGCACCAACCGTGCCATGTTTCGTTTTACCCTGATCAATCATCTGTGTACTGATCTTGAGGCACTGAAAGATACCAGCCGAGTACCCGACAGAGTCCGTCAGGATGTCAGTCGCAGTCCGGGCGGCGACAGTCGTATTTATTTAAATTCCTGCGTGGGTTGCCACGCCGGGATGGATCCACTGGCCCAATCATTTGCTTACTACAACTATCAGTACAGCGACAATATCGACACAGGCCAGTTGCAATACAGCGCTAATGCGGTGCAAGCCAAATATCTGATCAATGCCAACAATTTCATTCATGGCTTTATTACACCCGACGACAGCTGGCGTAACTATTGGCGTGAAGGCAAGAATGCCAGCCTTGGATGGTCAAACGCGCTGCCTGGTACAGGAAAGGGTGCGAAAAGCATGGGCGAAGAATTGGCCAATAGCACCGCTTTTGCGTCCTGCCAGGTAAAGAAAGTATTTGAAAATGTCTGCCTGCGTAAACCGCAAGACGCGGCCGATCGCAGCCAGATTGACGCAATGACACAGAATTTCAGCGCCAATGGCTACGCGCTAAAAGACGTATTTGCCGACGCGGCCGGCTATTGCATGGGAGATTGAGATGTATAAACGCCTCCTGACCACAGTGTTACTGCTCGCCGGCTTGGCTGGTTGCGGCGGGGAAACCGTCAGCCCAACTCAAACCCCGACACCACCGCCGGTGGATAATTCGCCGATCAACTACGCCGGTCCGCCCCCCAGCACAGATGACGTACAGCAGTTTAAGCTGGCGCTATGGGACAATATTTCCGGCAAAGATCGCTGTGGTGCCTGTCACGTGCAGAGCAGCCAATCACCGCATTTTGCCCGTAATGATGACATCAATCAGGCTTATGCTGCTGCTAATCCACTGGTGAATCTGAACGAACCGGACAAATCAGCTCTGGTGACGAAAGTCGCCGGTGGACACAATTGCTGGCTGACCAGTGACAGTGCCTGCGCCGACATTCTGACCACCTGGATTGCCAATTGGGGGCAAAATGAGCAAACCAGCAATCAGATCAAGCTCACGGTGCCACCGGATATTCAACCCGGCAGCAGTAAGAACTTTCCGGCTGACAGCCAGTTATTTGCCGACAATGTTTATCCGCTGCTGAGTGCCCATTGTGCCGACTGCCATAAGAGCAATGCCAGTGTGCCAATTTCACCCTATTTTGCCAGTGAAAATCAGGACGAAGCTTATCAGGCCGCCAAAGTGCGTATCGACCTAGATAACCCGTTTGCCTCCCGTTTGGTCGGCCGATTAGCCAACGAGTTCCACAACTGCTGGTCGAATTGCAGTAACGATGCCGAAGCACTACGCATTGCAATTCAGGCTATGGCCGACGGCATCGACGTTAGTGAACTGGATACCGAGCTTGTGGCCAGCCGCGCATTAACCTTGCCGGACGGTACCATCGCCAGCGGTGGTGGCCGGTATGAATCTGCGGTGATCGCCAAATGGGAATTCAAAACGGGCAGCGGTGCCACCGCGTTTGATACCAGTGGTGTTGAACCCGCTATCGATCTAACCCTGAGTGGCGGCTACAGCTGGATAGGCGGCTGGGGCGTGCAGTTTACCAACGGGCGCGCTCAGGGCAGTACGAGTAGCAGCAAAAAACTCTACGACCTGCTCAGTGCCACTGGAGAATTTTCAATCGAAGCTTGGGTGGTGCCTGCGAATGTCACCCAAGAAGGGCCCGCGCGGATCCTGAGCTACTCTGGCGGAAGGGAATCCCGCAACTTGATGCTGGGGCAGACCCTCTACAACTACGATTTCCAACTTCGCCACAGCAATACGGATTTCGACGGCTTACCTTCATTGTCTACCGCTGATGGCGACGAGCGCGTACAGGCCTCACTGCAGCATGTAGTGATTAGCTACGATCCCATCAATGGCCGCCGTTTATACGTCAATGGCCAATTTACCGGCGATGCCGATCCCTCTGCTATCGGGGATTTTAATCAATGGAATGACAGTTATGCGCTGGTGATCGGTAACGAGGTGTCCGGTGATCGCCCCTGGGCTGGCAGCGTGCGCTTTGTGGCTATTCATAACCGCGCGCTGACCGACGAACAGATTCAACAAAACTTCGATGTGGGTGTCGGGCAAAAATTCTACCTGTTGTTTGGCATCACTCACCTGATTGACGTACCACAGGCATATGTAGTGTTTACCGTCAGCCAGTTCGATAACTTCAGCTATTTGTTTAGCGAACCCTGGTTCATCAGCCTGGATGATAATGCCAGCATCCCGGCTACTGCCTTAAACGGTATACGTTTGGGGATTAATGGCCGCGAACTGGTCGCCGGCCAGGCGTTTGCCAATGTGCAACAAACCCTCGGGCAGGATTATACTGCCGGCAGCGGCCAGTTTCTGTCGCGTCTCGGCACCCTGGTCCCGGTGGATAAGGGCGTCGAGACGGACGAATTCTTCCTGACCTTTGATAAATTGGGTAGCCATGATTATGTGCGGGTGGAAGCCGATGCGCCGCAACCTGTCAGCGTGGTTGATTTAACCCCGCAACCTGAGGTAGGCATGCGCAATTTCGCCGAAATTAATGCCAGTATGGCCGCCGTCACCGGCGTGTCACTGACCAATCCACAAATAGAGGCGACCTACGCCAATCTGCGTCAGCAATTGCCGACGGTCACCGGACTGAGCAGTTTCGTTGCCTCTAACCAAATGGCCATTACCCAGATGGCCATCAAATACTGCGATCAACTGGTCGAAGACAGCCAATTACGCAGTGCGTTCTTCAGCGGCTTCGATTTCAATCAACCGGCCAGCACGGCATTTGCCAGTCAGGATCGTAATTTATTGTTCGACCCACTGATGAGCAAAATGCTGGGCGATAATTTACTCAGCCAGCCACAGTTTTCGTCGGTGCGTAACGAATTGAACGCGTTGGTAGATAAACTCAGCCAGTGCAATGGTGTTGCCGCCTGCGACAGTCGCTATACCGCCACCATAGTAAAAGCCAGCTGTGCCGCCGTGCTCGGCAGTGCCGCCCTGAGTATGCAATAAAGGTGACACCATGAAAAAGTTTACCCGTTATCAAAATTTACCCGTCGATGCGCCACTGTTGCATGCCGATCATGCCCGCCCAATGACACGACGAGATTTTATTGCTCAGGGTTTGAAGGCCGGCGTCGCGACGCTGATGGGCACTTCAGTGTTTGGCTTGTTTGCCAATCCCCGTATGGCCATGGCCGAACTGTCCAGTGATTTGGAAGCCCTCAAGGCCAGTTGCGGGATAGCAACCCAGGGTGCAGGTAAAATCCCGTTTATCGTGTTTGATTTGGCCGGAGGCGCTAACATCGCCGGTTCCAATGTACTGGTCGGAAAACGTGGCGGCCAGCTGGATTTTCTCAGCTCCGCCGGGTACAGCAAACTGGGGATCCCGGGCGATATGATCCCTTCGATCAGTAATCCGCAAACCGGCTTAAGTGATTTTATTAACAGTGAATTCGGCCTGGCTTTTCACGCTGACAGCGCATTTTTGCGTGGCATGCAGGAACGAGTCGCGGTTGGCAACCGCGCCAATATAAACGGTGCTGTGATACCGGCGCGCAGCGAAAATGACACAGGTAACAACCCGCATAATCCTATGTATGGAATTAACCGGGTTGGTGCAGACGGTTCTTTGCTAACCCTAATCGGTTCGCGTAATTCAGAATCTGGCGGCAATTCGATGGCACCCGCAGCGATGATTGACCCGGCTAAACGCCCCACCAAAATCGATAGGCCGTCAGATGTCACCGGACTGGTTGATACCGGCGATTTGATTGGTCTGCTTAGTCAACAGGACTCAGTCGCGGTGCTGGAATCAATACAGCGTATAAGCGACATGAAACTCGCCCGTACCGATACTGGCATCAGTACCGATGCAGTAGTGAAGGATTTAGTCCGTTGTGGCTATGTAAAAAGCGCCGATATTGCCGACCGCTTTGGTGACCCCAGTAGCTTAAATCCGGCGCTGGACCCTAATCTGGTCGGTAGCAGCGGGATCTTCAGTCAGGAGGAATTCGACAGTAACGCCGAATTCAGTAAAACCGCTTCGGTATTGAAACTGGTCATGAATGGCTATGCCGGTGCCGGCACGATCACCATGGGCGGCTTCGATTATCACACTGGGGATCGCAGCACCGGTGAACGGCGCGATTTCCGCGCCGGCCAGTGCATGGGCGCCTGTCTGGAGTACGCAGCGCGCCTGGGGATGCCGCTGATGATGTACGTAATGAGCGATGGCGCAGTGGCCAGTAACGGCAGCATAGATGACTCGATGGACGGTCGCGGCAAAGGCGTTTGGACCGGCGACAACAGTTCAACTGCCGCAAGTTTCTTCCTGGTCTACAATCCCGGTGGCGCCCCGCAACTTATCGGAGCCACTATGGAGCAGCAGGCCCAACATCAGCAACTTGGCTTTATGCGGGCAGATGCATCGGTGGAAACT
The DNA here is from genome assembly GCF_004329715.1 of Bowmanella sp. JS7-9. GTDB lineage: Bacteria > Pseudomonadota > Gammaproteobacteria > Enterobacterales > Alteromonadaceae > Pseudobowmanella > Pseudobowmanella zhangzhouensis. Next base: position 62,852 of record NZ_JXSY01000001.1, on the reverse strand, counting down.
GCCTCATCACCAGCCGCGAATAACGTCAACCTGCTAGTGGAGACTGTGATTCTCAACTATCTGGCGTTACATGGCGAACAACATCTGTTCAGTAATTATTTCCCCGGTCATGGATTGGGTAATGCGACTCTGATGGACAGCCTGACCGCGTTTGAACCGATAGTGAATGGCACGATTAGCTGAGGCATGTGCCTCAGCCACATCAAACCGGTAGTTAGCGTTGCAAGCCCTGGCTATAATGCAGGCGGCGTTCGCTGTCCATAATAATCGCTTCATACCCCGGGATGCGATTGATCAAGTCCATCCCCTCTTGCACTCCTAGTACAAACACCGCCGTGGACAGGCCGTCAGTCAAAGTACTCAGCGGCCCGGAAATCGACACAGATTGCACTTCATGGGCAGATTGGCCGGTCTTGGGGGATAAAATATGATGGTAACGCACCCCATTCTCTTCAAAAAAACGTTCATAATCACCGGATGTCGACAGGGCAATGTTTTCTAGCGGCAGCACCACGGCCTGACGATCTCGATTGCGCGGATCACGTATCCCGACGATCCAGGGCTTGCCTCGTTTATCGCCTAACAAACCAGTGTCGCCCCCTGCGGTCACTAACGCATGCTCAATGCCTAATGCGCGTAATTTTTCCAGAGCCTGATCTACCGCATGACCTTTGGCGATGCCTCCCAGATCAATTTTGACATCAGGATGATTGAAATACACTGTGTGCTTAGCCTCGTCCAATAAAACCAGACGGTAATTTATATGTCTTATTGCATGCTGTAATTGTGCATCGGTCGGCTTTTGGTGCTGGCGATAATCATATAGAAAACCGGCGCTGGCGAAGGTGATATCAAACGCACCGTGACTACGCTGTGAGATGTTCTGTGCGGTTTGCAGTAACTCAAACATCTCGTCACTGACCAACATCGGCGCGCTGGCAGCCTCTCGGTTAATGCGGCTCAATTCACTGTCTGTCTTATAACTGCTCATCAGGTTATCGATGCGATGGATCTCGGCCACCACCGCGGCTAAACCCTGATGCGCCTGACCTTCGGACTCCGCCCATAATTCAATGTGGATATTGGTACCCATTATGCTGTGCTGCTCGCTGTACCAATCGGCATGGCTCAGCGAGGAAAAAGCCAGCATGCAGATAGCCATAGTTGTTTTGCCCATCGTCTTACTCTGTTTGTAATGTTCTTTGGCTCTATTGTGTGTATTCGACCGGGATCAAGCAATGCTGAATAATCCGCAAGATGATGCAGTGTTATACCTTTATTTGAACGGCTAGCTGCTTCACCATTTGCAACACCCGCACACACCACATTGATAACGTTTTTTGTGTTTTTAGCCATTATTTGCGTGAATCGGGTAAAACAACGTTTGATGCGCTTTTTGGGGATTTGCATCCACACAACTCCAACGATTGACTTGCGTCCCGCTGCCCAAAATTGCTAATTGGCTGACCAATATCGTATAGCGTTTTTCACAACCAAGCCGAAACATAAATATCGCGCAGGCTTGAATAATCCTCTATAAATCATAGACTTTCATCATATCCATCAGGGAAGCCGATATGCCCACTTCTAGTCCTTTTGATATGTTCGTCAATGAGCGCGTGCTTTACGTCAAATTACGTGGCGTATGGACTCCAGAAATAACTAAAACTGCACTATTGCAGGTGCAAAGACACATGCTGCCGCTATGCAACCAACCGTGGGCTGCCTATGTGGATATGCTGGATTGGATCATGCCGAGTATTGAAGCAATGAATGGTTTCGCACAAATCTATCAATGGTGTATCGAGCATAACCAAACCCATGAGGCAACAATTTGTAAGTTCTCAATGCAACGTCAAATCGTGCAAAACGCCAGCGATTACAATCAGGACACGCAAATTTATACCTCCTCTCCGGCTGAAGCAGTGACCTGGTTAAACAATCATGGATTTAGTGCTTCAGTGCCTGGTTTTACGCGCAATCATGTAGCGCTAGTGCCATCTGATTAATACACTGATGAGCCTCCAGCTGCGCCAGCCACGGCTGAGGGATCCCATTAAGCCCGTGCATTGCCCCCCAAAGGTTACCCGCAATACTGCCAGTAGAGTCAGAGTCGCCGCCATGACTTACGCTATAGTTGATTAACTGGCTAAAATCTTTCGCCACAAGCACACAATACAACGCAATAGCTAACGCCTCCTCTGCTACCCAGCCTTCACCTAGCATTTGTATCGCCTGACGATGGCTCAACCCGGTGGCCGATAGCATTAAAGCTCGTTGCACACTCAGTAAGGTTTCCTCATGACCATTGTGTCGTTGCAGTTCCCGTAACCCAACATCAATGGCAGCACGCAATGTCATCCCCTGAATTAAACAGCGGATAACAACGGCAAAAAGGCCGGCTGACAGGTATCCCGTCGGATGGCCGTGCGTGACATGCGCACACAGGGATCCAAGGCGAAAAGTCACCTCATCTGATAAGGCCTTACGGACGGCAAATAAGCCAACCGGCGCGGCGCGCATCACGCCACCACATCCCTTACTCTCGTTTTCTGCCAGAGCCTGTAGGCTTGGCTTGTTGCGCAGCGCGGTAATACAGGTAATGCCTGGTGCCCGACGGGCATTGAGGGAAGGCACATTGAGCAAATGACTGGTGTAAGTTAACGGCAGTGGCGAGGCTTCTTGTTGAGTATTTAACCAGTGCAAATACGCCTGATTGAAGTAACTGATGACCTGTTCAGAGCTGCAGTCTCCATCGCTGCTGGCTTGCAGTAATGCCTCACAGGTAAACAGGGTCATCTGGGTGTCATCCGTAATCGCCCCCAATTTTCCGTAGGCTTGATAAAACTGATTGACGCCCTCACCGTGGGTCAGGCTGTCAATTTCAACACTGCTCATAAATTCAACCGGCGCTCCCATGGCATCACCTATCGCCCCGGCCAACAGGCATCCACTAAAACGCTCTGCTATCGCTGTCATTTTTATACGTCCTGTATCTACCACAAATGACTGAAAAGATGATTAATGTAATAGCCGCAATGTGGCTGGCACAATGGCTAAATTCTTACAAAAAAGCCCGGCAATGGCCGGGCTTTTTTTATCTTACTAGATACTTAGAACTGGGTACGGAAACGTACACCAAATTCGCTGGCATCGTTAGACAGAATACGCAGAACATAGTCACCGGTATTCAGACGGGCATTGTCATAACGCTCGTCGAAGATGTTGCGACCGTACAGAGACACAGTGTAAGCATCGTTAGCCGGGGTGTAAGACACGTTGAAGTTAGTCAATGCACGTGATTCCAGCTGAGTAAGACGACCTTCATCTGAACTTGGCTCACCGTACATGTCATCGCGGTAAGAGTAGTCTACGCGGAATTCAACTTCTGCACCGCTAGCCAATGTTGTGCTGTAGCTTGGGCTTAAAGACAGCGTCCATTTTGGCGTTAATGGCGCGACAGGTTTTACACCATCCTGCTCTTGCACATCAACATCCATGAAACCAACGCTGCTGTGCAGTTTGAAGTGGTCGCCAAAATAAGCCGTTGATTCCCACTCCACACCGCGAGAGGTTTGTTCAACTACCAGATTGCTGGTATTGAAGCCACCTTCGGCTGTAGTGCTCACCTGATAAGGCAGGTCAGTGAACTTGGTATTGAATACCGCGATGCTCATGCTGAAATCAGCTGTCACTTCGCCTTTTACACCCATCTCGTAGTTGATCGCCTTGATGTTATCAGAGGCAGAGAAACACGCTGGGTCACCGCCAAACAGGCAGTAAGGACGGGCTGGGTACTGACCAGACTGGTAACCGTTCTGGATAGAGCCATATACGTTCAGGCCATTGTCCATGGTGTAGTTGGCTGACAGATCAAACGTCCACTCGTTCCAGTTATCTTCAGAGAATACGCGGCCTAACGCAGCACCTACATCAGCATCTGCAACTTTTTTATCCATGGTGTAACGTACGCCACCCGATACACGCAGATCTTCAATTACATCCATACCCAGGTTGACGAATACCGCTTTACTGGTGGTCTTTTGGTGCAGAGATAACAGGTTAGGACCGCCATTGAAGCTGGAGTCTTCACCCTGCAGGTTGCTGCCTTTTTCGGTGAAGTAATACAGGCCAGACACGAAGTCTACGTCGCCCACATAACCATTTACCTGGAACTCAACTGAGGTTTGATCCGCTTCACCATGCTCCGGGTAATGATCCAGCTCATAGATAGTGCCGTCGTCATCCAGACCCGCTTTATATTGAGAACTACGGTTGCTCAGAATCACTTTTGAAGACAGAGTATCAGTCCAGTTCCAGTCAGCAGTCAAAGATTGACCACGGGCACTGTTAGATACGCTGCTTACCGCTGCCGTACCGGTGGCATTGTCATAAATATTTTCCGCTACATCCGCGTTGGTCAGTGGACCGAACGGGAATGGAACGCCCCAACGACCGCCTTGTGCATAGGCACCATTTGGTACTTCGTCGATCATTACAGTGTAAGGACGCAGACCACCTTTACCGTCGTTGGCATCAGCGGTGTACACCAGGCTGAAGTCTTTGCTCGGCGCATATTTCACTGACACGCGGCCGTACATTTCCTGAGTTTCACCCACATCATATTCTGCATTTGGCAGGTTGATGAATTTACCCAGACCGTCACGCTGGTTGTAACCCATATTGAAGTTGAACGATACATCTTCGCTCAAACCGTGGTTAACGAACACGTCCCCCTTCAGGCGGCCGCGCGTACCGGTTTCCACGCTAACAATGGTTTTGTCCTGCGCATTAGGCTGTTTAGTAATGATGTTAATCGCACCACCGATAGAGTTACGGCCATACAGGGTACCCTGTGGGCCACGCAGCACTTCGATACGCTCGATGTTGTTGAGGTTCCAGTTTTGCCCTACCTGACGACCTAAGTAAACGCCATCCACGTAAACGCTTACGCCCGGATCTGTTGTGATCAGGTGGTCTTGCAAACCAATACCGCGAATGAATGGGTTAGCTGATGACGTGTGGCCTGCAGAGAAACCCGTGATATTCAGGTTAGGCACGAATTTACCTACGTCAGTCATGTCAGTGATGCCCTGAGAGGCCAGTGCTTCACCACTGAATGCACTCATGGCAATTGGTACTTCATAAATGACCTGCGAGCGTTTTGCTGCGGTTACCGTGATGGCTTCGATTTTTTGTTCGGTTGCCTGCTCCTGCTCAGTGGTTTGCTCCTGAGCATGTGCGGAAAATGCCACTGCAATAGCGCTGGCCAGCAGTGACGCATTAAAACGTCGGGTAAATGTAGCTTTCATGAGTGTCTCCAAAGGGCGCGCGGTATGACGACCACTTGCAATGCTTTAATTTTTTTGTCCCTCAAAACGTCACAAATAGTTCATCTGGCGTTTTTCAGGCAAAAAAAAGGTGCGGGTGCACCTCCTTTGGAACGGCATTATAGGTATGACCAGTTTAGAAAGTCAATTTTATTTCACTGACCATAAAAAACAGTGTTTACCCAGATTTACACTCACTTTCTCTAGCCGCAACCGTACAATTACGTACATTTAATGAGAAACGTAAAAATCCACAAGGTCTTTGAATGAAAAATACTTATTTTATATCAACGATTTAACCAAAGCCTTCACGGTGGTTTTGCTAATAAATAAAAAAACGCGCCTTTTAGACGCGTTTTTATTAAAAACGCTGATTTTTACTACTCTAGAATATCACCCGGAATGCGCACGTTGCCTTCCATTAACACCCTGGCGCTACGGCTCATAATGGCTTTCGTGACCTGCCATTTACCGTCCTGCTGAGTCGCTGCCGCGCCAACCCGTAAGGTACCTGAAGGGTGTCCGAAACGCACCGCCTCACGTTCTGTCCCGCCCGCGGCGAGATTCACCAATGTGCCGGGAATGGCCGCTGCCGTACCGATCGCCACAGCAGCCGTGCCCATCATGGCATGGTGTAATTTCCCCATGGAAAGGGCTCGCACATTCAGGTCGATATCATTGCCATCAATTTGCTTGCCACTGGAGGCGGTATAACTTTGCGGCGGCGCGACAAAGGCGATCTTTGGCGTATGCTGACGGGCAGCCGCCTCCGCCAAATCCTGAATCAGCCCCATTTTTAATGCGCCATAGGCCCGCAGCTTTTCGAATTTATCCAACGCTGACCCGTCACCATTTATGGCTTCCTGCAACTCGGTGCCGCAATAGCCAATATCCGCTGCGTTAACAAAAATCGTTGGGATCCCGGCGTTGATCATGGTTGCCTTTAAGCTACCAATCCCCGGCACGTCCAGTGTATCCACCACATTACCCGTGGGGAACATATCCCCTTCACCATCGGCCGGATCCATAAATTCGATCTGTACTTCTGCAGCCGGAAAAGTCACGCCATCCAACTCAAAGTCACCGGTTTCCTGCACCTCACCGTTGGTAATCGGCACATGAGCAATAATGGTTTTGCAGATATTGACCTGCCAGATGCGAATCGTCGCGATACCGTTTTGCGGGATGCGCGCCGCATCCACCAGACCATTACTAATCGCGAATGCGCCGACTGCCGCGGTTAAATTGCCGCAGTTACCACTCCAGTCAATAAAAGGTTTATCGATGGCGACCTGGCCAAACAGGTAATCCACATCATGCTCAGCTTTGTCACTTTTACTCAAAATCACGGTTTTGCTGGTACTGGACGTCGCGCCGCCCATGCCATCGGTGTGCTTGCCATAGGGATCCGGGCTACCAATCACGCGTAGCAATATTGCATCGCGCATATCACCGGGCTGCTGCGCCACTTCCGGTAAATCCTGCAACCGAAAAAACACGCCTTTCGACGTACCGCCGCGCATGTAGGTGGCGGGAATTTTTATCTGTGGTTTAAACATTTTTCATATCCTGAATAAATCCCGCAACGATGTGGCGGTACGTCGGTAATGCGCCAGCATTACCAAACACCACAGGTGTTTGCGAGCAAGGAAAAATCACACTTTTTCCGCCGCGACCAAGCGCAACGCGCGTAAACCACAGTCACCGCCACGCATGTAGGTGGCGGGAATTTTTATCTGTGGTTTGAACATTCATTCAATCCTTTTAAATTCAGATCACTCAGAAAGTCTGAGCAGGAAAAATGGTGGTGGCTGAGTTCAGGCCGCGAAGGCAGCGCGCAGTGTACAAAGCGTACATGAGCACTGCCGCCAAAGGCATGGGCACAGCCAACCCATTTCTACGCTTCAGATGCCAAGAAGTCTTGGGCAAAGCGTTGCAACACCCCACCCGCACTGTACACAGACACTTCTTCCTGAGTATCCAGTCGACATTTCAACGTGACTTCGATTGTTTCTCCACTGCGACGGTGGATAACCAACGTCATATCGCAGCCCGGGCTGATATCCCCTTTTACATCGAAGGTTTCACTGCCATCGATAGCCAACGTGATACGGTCGGTACCCGCTTTAAACTCCAGCGGCAGCACGCCCATACCAATCAGATTGGTACGGTGAATGCGCTCAAAACCTTCGGCTACAATCACCTCTACACCGGCCAGACGCACACCTTTAGCCGCCCAGTCACGGGACGAGCCCTGGCCATAATCTTTACCGGCGATGATGCACAGCGGCTGACTGCGCTGCATGTAGGTTTCAATGACTTCCCACATGCGCATCACAGTGCCTTCGGGCTCCAGACGGGCCAAAGAGCCCTGCACCACTTCGCCGTTTTCCCGTACCATTTCATTAAACAGTTTTGGGTTAGCAAAGGTGGCGCGCTGCGCGGTCAGGTGATCGCCACGGTGGGTAGCGTAGGAGTTAAAGTCTTCTTCCGGCAACCCCATCTTGGCCAGATACTCTCCGGCAGCGCTGCTGGCCAGAATCGCATTAGACGGTGACAGGTGGTCGGTTGTGATGTTATCGCCGAGCACGGCCAGAGGACGCATGCCCTGCATGGTGCGTGGTGCAGCCAATGCGCCTTCCCAGTATGGCGGACGGCGAATATAGGTACTCATCTCACGCCAGTCATACAGCGGATTGTTGTCTTCACCGTATTCTACTTTCAGGTCAAACATTGGATCATAAACCTGACGGAACTGCTCAGGTTTAACATGCTTGGCGATAATTGCATCGATTTCTTCATCGCTTGGCCAGATATCTTTCAGGGTGACCGGATTACCATCTTGGTCAGTGCCTAACACATCTTTTTCAATATCGAAGCGCACAGAACCGGCAATCGCATAGGCTACTACCAACGGCGGTGAAGCTAAAAATGCCTGTTTCGCATAGGGGTGAATTCGGCCGTCGAAGTTACGGTTGCCGGATAAGACCGCCGTGGCATACAGGTCACGGTCGATAATTTCCTGTTGAATAGCCGGATCCAGTGCACCGCTCATGCCGTTACAGGTGGTACAGGCAAACGCGACCACACCAAAACCAAGCTGCTCCAGATCAGGTAATAAATTGGCATCTTCCAGATAAAGCTTTACCGCTTTAGAACCAGGTGCCAGTGATGTTTTCACCCACGGTTTACGGGTCAATCCCAACTTGTTTGCATTGCGTGCCAACAAACCAGCAGCAATCACGTTGCGCGGGTTACTGGTATTGGTACAGCTGGTAATCGCAGCAATAATCACCGCGCCATCCGGCATCAGGCCATCCTGCTGTTCATAGGCACCAGCGATGCCGGCTTTGGCAAGATCAGCCGTCGCAACCCGCTTATGTGGATTAGACGGCCCGGCCATGTTGCGGCCAACGCTGGATAAATCGAAACTTAAGGTACGCTCGTATTCGGCATGTTGCAGCGAGTCGGCCCACAGGCCACAGTGTTTGGCGTAGGTTTCCACCAGCTGCACCTGCTTCTCGTCACGCCCGGTCAGACGCAGATAGTCCAGCGTTTGTTGGTCGATAGAGAACATCGCCGCGCTGGCACCGTATTCCGGCGTCATATTCGAAATAGTGGCACGATCGCCCAGGGTCAGATGCGCCACACCCTCGCCATAAAACTCCAGATAGCTGGATACCACCCGCTCATTACGCAGGAACTCCGTCAGTGCCAGCACGATATCGGTCGCGGTAATGCCAGGCGCAGGTTTGCCAGTTAATTCAACACCGATGATATCTGGTAAGCGCATCCACGAAGCGCGCCCCAGCATCACATTTTCTGCTTCCAGACCGCCAACACCGATGGCGATCACGCCCAGAGCATCCACGTGAGGAGTATGACTGTCAGTACCGACCAGCGTGTCCGGAAAAGCCACCCCATCGCGGACCTGGATCACCGGTGACATCCGCTCCAGATTGATCTGGTGCATGATGCCGTTCCCCGGTGGGATCACATCGACATTTTTAAATGCGGTTTTGCACCAGTTAATAAAATGGAAGCGGTCGGCGTTTCGACGTTCTTCTACTGCGCGGTTTTTTTCAAAAGCGTCTGGTTCAAAACCCGCATGCTCTACGGCCAATGAGTGATCCACGATCAACTGAGTCGGCACCACCGGATTGACTTTCGCCGGGTCTCCACCTTGCTCAGCGATAGCGTCACGCAGTCCGGCTAAGTCAACCAACGCGGTCTGGCCGAGAATATCATGACAGACCACCCGGGCCGGGAACCACGGAAAATCCATATCACGCTTGCGCTCAATAATCTGGCTTAAGTATGCATTGATCTTGTCTGGCTCACCGCGGCGCACGATATTTTCCGCGTGCACGCGCGACACATAGGGTAAGCCCGCCCAGGCTCCGGGTTTAATGGCTTCAACCGCGGCCTGAGTATCATAAAAATCCAGATTAGTGCCCGGCAGTTTTTTACGAAATTGCGTATTCATAATCACTTTTGCGGACGGCTTGCACCGCCCGTTCCTGAAAATTAACGGTCAGCGATGGCCGGTACTTTGCGTAACTCTTCACCGGTGTATTCGGCAGAAGGACGGATAATGCGGTTATCGGCACGTTGTTCCATCACGTGTGCAGCCCATCCGGTTAAACGGGACATCACAAAGATAGGCGTAAACAACTTGGTTGGAATGCCCATAAAGTGGTAGGCCGACGCGTGGAAAAAGTCTGCGTTACAAAACAGTTTTTTCTCGCGCCACATCACTTCTTCACAGCGCACAGATACAGGGTAAAGCACCGTATCGCCCACCGCAGCAGCAAGCTTCTCAGACCAACCTTTGATGATGGCATTGCGTGGATCAGACTCAGAATAAATCGCATGACCAAAGCCCATGATTTTCTCTTTACGCGCCAGTTTGCCCATCATTTCCTGCTCGGCATGCTCGGCTGAAGTAAAGCCCTCGATCATCTCCATCGCCGCTTCATTCGCGCCACCGTGCAGTGGGCCACGCAACGAGCCAATCGCACCTGTGATACAGCTGTGCATATCTGACAGGGTTGAGGCACACACACGGGCAGTAAAGGTTGAGGCGTTGAACTCATGCTCTGCATACAGGATCAGTGACACATGCATGACCTGTTCAAATAACTCAGAAGGCTTTTCACCGTGCAGTAAATGCAGGAAATGCGCACCGATAGAGTCATCGTCGGTTTCCACATCCACCCGCACACCATCGTGGCTAAAGCGGTACCAGTAACAAATAATGCTTGGGAAACAGGCCAGCATGCGATCTGTCACATCCTGCTGCATATCAAAATTCAGCTCACCTTCCAGATTCCCCAGCATTGAACAACCGGTGCGCAATACGTCCATCGGATGCGCATCGGCCGGAATACGTTCCAGTACATCTTTCAGCGCCTGTGGCAAACCACGCAGGTTTTTCAGCTTAGCTTTGTAGGCATCCAGTTCAGCCTGGGTCGGCAGGTTGCCTTTGAGGATCAAATAGGCCACTTCTTCAAACTGGCAGTTCTCAGCCAGATCTTTCACATCATAACCGCGATAGGTCAGGCCCGAGCCCGATTTACCTACGGTTGAAAGTGCGGTTTTTCCCGCTACCTGTCCGCGCAAGCCTGCGCCACTTAGTACCTTTGCCATGGAATTTCTCCTGATTTTTTAATTCGTTAACATTATTGGCGCCTGTCGCGACGCACTAAAAGGGTCAGAGTTTTATTTGTTTTTGCCTTCGGCAAAGAGGGCATCCAGCTTTTGTTCATAAGCGTGATAACCCAGATAATCGTAGAGTTCCATGCGGGTTTGCATGGTATCCAGCACGGCCTTTTGATCGCCGTCTTTGAGAATAGTCTGATAAACCAGTTCGGCTGCTTTATTCATGGCACGGAATGCGCTAAGTGGATACAACACCATGGCCGCGCCCCACTCGCCTAACTGCTTGGTATTCCATAATTCGGTTTGTCCGAATTCAGTAATATTGGCCAGAATTGGTACGCCCAGCGACGCAAATGCGCGATAGTGCTCTTCGGTCTTCACTGCCTCAGCGAAAATGCCATCCGCACCAGCAGCAATGTAGGCCTTTGCCCGCTCCAATGCTTGTTCCAGACCTTCCTGCGCAAATGCATCGGTACGCGCCATGATAAAGAAGTCCGGATCGGTGCGGGCATCTACCGCGGCTTTAATGCGATCAACCATCTCTTCAACCGACACAATCTCTTTATTCGGACGGTGACCACAGCGCTTCTGCGCAACCTGATCTTCAATATGCACAGCCGCTGCACCGGCCTTTTCCATATCGCGAATGGTTTTAGCAATGTTGAACGCCCCGCCCCAACCGGTATCGATATCCACCAGCAAAGGTAAATCACAGGCAGAGGTAATCCGTTGTACGTCAGCAATCACGTCATTAAGCGACGTCATGCCTAAATCTGGCAACCCATATGACGCATTGGCTACACCACCGCCAGACAGATAAATAGCATTGTGACCGATTTGTTTGGCCATCATCGCGGCGTAAGCATTGATAGTGCCGACGATTTGCAATGGCTTGTGTTGTGCCAGCGCCTGGCGGAATTTTTTGCCTGGAGTCATAGGGTTTCTCGCTTATGTTGATCAAGACTAAGCTGTTCGAGCTTAGACGCGATATTGTTTTTGGAATACAGAATATGGCGGCGCATCAGCATCTCAGCCAGTTCACCGTCACGATTAGAAATAGCCCGAACAATTTGTCGATGTTCGTCAAATGCGGTAGTGACACGCGGGCCTGCCATACCTAATTGCACCCGGTACATGCGTACAAGATGATAAATGCCGTTGAGTAGCATACTGATCAGATGGCGGTTTTTGCTGCCCATGATGATGCGATAATGAAAATCCACATCACCCGCTTCCTGATAGTAGGATTGGCCGTCTTTCACCTCGGCAAAATGATTGCCGAGCAGTTGATTCAGGTCGGCAATTTCGTCATCGGTCATGTTTTGCGCCGCCAAACGCGCCGCCATGCCTTCTAAGGATTCACGCACCTGATACAGTTCGACTAATCCTTCCGGAGAGAGGCTAACCACTCTGGCACCGATATTCGCCTTGCGCTCAACCAAATTACTGCTTTCAAGGCGGTTAATCGCTTCGCGCACTAACGCCCGGCTTACCGCATACTTTGTCGACAATTCGGTTTCACTGAGTTTTGTCCCTGCGGAAATTTCACCTTCTACAATGGCTTTGCGTAGCTGATAAAAGGTTTTATCCGCGGCAGTTACTGATTGTTCAGTCTGAAATAACATAGAAACTAAATGTCGAGTCAAGCAAAAACTGTCGACAATTTAGTCTTTAAGTCGTCATTCCGCAATCAAAAAGGCATGGATTGTCGACAAAAGTCGTATATGACGAGTTAATTAAGCGATTGCGACAGGAAAAAACCGCCCAAGCCAACAGTAAAAGCAAAACAGCCCCATAGGCTGTGTTCGAGCGCTACCACCAGAGTGGATTTGCTCTGAATATACCGATAGCCAAACAGTAAGCCGGCAAACACGCTGCCAATCACCGCCAGCCAGTTACCATATACCGCATGTGCCAGCGCAAACACGCCGCTACTGAGCCACCAGCGATGTTGTTTATCCGGTACAATGGGTTTGTAGCGATGAAAGAAAAAGCTGCGAAAGATAAGTTCCTGGGGTAATACACTGATCAAAGGATAAATAAATATGGTTGTCAGCCATAACTGCGTGTGTTGCTGGGGTAAATCGAGAAAATTATCGGGTAAAAACCAATAGACCAATAAAGTAATCACCATGGCCAGCGGCAAAAACAATTTTATCGCATTCAACACATGGGCACTCGCGCCCTTAATCCGCCATAAGCGTTTACGTTTAAATTGCTTGTCATGCAACAAATAGAGCAAACACAACAGCCCCACCACCGCGAGTAACGGCATCAGATAACGCAGTGAATAATGACTAAACATGGCCAGCAAAACAGGCAACACAACGAATATCCCTGCCAATTCCAACCACCGACCCAGTTTCATTTGCCATGCTCTCGTGAACGCCTAGCTTTAACTATAGAAAACCCTGAGCTGTAGGCTTAAAAAAATAGCTGAATTACTGACTCCCCCAAATATCGGTACAGATAGTGTTCAGTCTCAGCAATATTGACTGCATCACACTGGCCATAGCGGTAGCTGCCCGCAAATGAATCACAAAAACAAACACTCGTTCTCTTTACGCAATCAAAAGAATTTAATTTTAATTATTTTTTTAGCTATATTTCATAAACTTAAATAAAAACACAAATCAAACCAAAAGCTCAATCTGGCCTTACCAGTTATTTTAGTGTACAACTGTGCGCCGAAATTAATGCTGAGTGAGCAAACCTGTTGTGAGTGCTGTTTTTACACGTCTGTGGCGTGGATTTTGTCTGATGCTGGGCAATCAGCCCAGCCTGAGTCGCTATTTATTACCTGTTATTCAACGCTTCGTACCGAGCTTTTTACCTGATGTATTTAGGGCACGCCTGCTTAGCCATCAATGGCAATGCACCGATATGCTCGAACTAACACTGCAGGTATCACGGCGCTGGCCGGGGTTTATTGCAGGCCAACACATTCACTTAACCCTCAATCACAATGGTCGCCTGATTACACGTCCGTTTAGCATTTGCTCAGCCACTAACGAGTGGCAAAGTATGCGCCGCATTCGCCTGTGCTGCAGAGTCGATCCCAGAGGTGAATTTACCAGCTTACTTGGTACGCTAAATATCGGGGATATTGTAAATATCAGCGCGGCGCAAGGTGATTTTTACTGGCAGCAACCAACTAAGCCAACGGTATTTATCGCCGCAGGCAGCGGTATTACCCCAATTGCCGCCATGCTGTTAAGCCAGCGCCATTGGCTGGCACCCGTTACCCTTTACTATCGCGCACGCGGTATCGAAAGCGCTGCACTACTCCAACCGCTGACGCGACTGGCTGAACGGAATCCCTTATTTAATCTGGTGTTTTCAGATAGCCGGGAGCAAACCGCGGCCCTGTTCAGTGAACAATTTCGCCATCATTGTAGCGATAACCACACCCAATATTACCTATGCGGCCCCGCAGGCTTTATGCAAAGCATCACAGCACAGCTTGTGCAAAACGCGGTGCAAGCGGAGCATATTTTTCGCGAGCAATTTGGCGTAGACATAGCGCCAGCGACCCCAAACGCAGCAGCAGAGACAGTGTTTAACAGCACGCTAATCTCAGCAGGTACGGCCCACAACATCAGTGTTTCGACATCACAAAGCATACTGCAAAGTGCAGAGCAACAAGGGTTAACACCGAGCTTCGGCTGCCGCATGGGGGTATGTTTTCAGTGCGTCTGTGAAAAAGTATCCGGTCAGGTGCGTGACATACGCAACGGTACTCTGAGCGGCCATGGCCGCGAGCAAATTCAACTCTGTATCAGTCAGCCAGTCAGCGAGCTGGTTATTAAGCTTTAAGGTAAAAGATGAAATTAACCAGCGAACAATATGACGCGCTCGCGCACCAACTTGATGCGCTTAAATCACAGGTAAAACAACAGCTTGGCGAAACTGATGCACGTTATATCCACCGCGTATTGCTGTGGCAGCGCCTAAGTGCAATCAGTGGCCGCATTTTATTGGTGCTCGGCTTTGTTACGCCCTGGCTGTGGCTGGCAGGAGTAATGCTGCTAGCTCTGGCGAAAATTCTCGATAATATGGAAATTGGCCACAATGTGCTGCATGGCCAGTACGACTGGATGAACGATCCCGTACTCCATTCCAAACGTTATGAGTGGGATATTGCTTGCGATGCGGGTTCATGGCAGCGCACCCATAACTTTGAACACCATACGTACACGAATATCATCGGCAAAGATCGCGACTTTGGCTACGGTTTACTGCGCCTGAGTAATGATTTTCGATGGCGGTTACGCAATCTGTGGCAAGGCGGCACCTATTTGCTGTTAAGTTTGTTATTTCAATGGGGCGTGTCATACCATGAACTGGCTGCCCAGCGGGTGTTTTTTGGTAAGAAAAAAGCTGACCGCCATAGTCAGGTTAGTGATAAGGACCTTAAAAATGCCTTCTTTGGTAAAGGTGCTCGCCAGCTTTTGAAAGATTACTTATTTTTCCCTCTCATCGCCGGGCCCATGTGGCTTTGGGTAATAGCCGGTAACTTTCTCGCAAATATGATCCGCAATCTGTGGACTTCAACCGTTATTTTTTGTGGCCACTTTACAGCCGATATTCATACCTTTGATGCCCAAGCGTGCGAAAACGAAAGCCGTGGTCAATGGTATTTTCGTCAAATGCTCGGCTCGTCTAATTTTACCGGCCCCACCTGGCTGCATATTTTAACCGGCCATCTGAGCTGTCAAATAGAGCATCACTTGTTTCCGGATATCCCAGCACGGCACTACCCGGCAATGGCGCAACAGGTCCAAGCCATCGCAGCGCGGTTTAACATTCCTTACAACACGGGTAGCTTTTTACGCCAATATGGCACTGTGTTCTGGCGTATTCTGCGTTACTCACTACCGGGTGGTAAAGTCAGTACATTAAACGCCAACACCTAATCACATCGTTGGTATTTTTAGGCAAAATCGATTCGGTTTGCACAGTGCAAACCGAGCGTAACAGTTCTCCCGTGCAAATTATTCGCAGCCGATAACTTACAACCCGCTGAAACAACTCCACAGTACAGGTTGAGTTAGCATGCTTAGCTGATAGCGCTAACGAGCAAAAAGCCGGGCAGCGAACATAAAAAAAGCCAGTCAATGCTGGCTTTCTCTCACCTGAACCAGATCTTATTTGTCAAAGATCGCATTCAGATAACTGGCAATGCGCACACCGGCCTGCTGCAGACGCAGCTTCACGGTAGGCAGATTTTCATGCTGGTAAACATAGTTCATGTTATTGGCGTCTTTGGGATACAGGTTATCGCGATAACCAATACTCTCTGCCATCCAGTCCTGCGGATTGATGCTCGACCAGTCTTTAACATCCTGAGCAGTGATCTTTTCACTTAGCCAGCTGGTCAGCTCGGTATAGGACAACCCATATTGGTCAATGATCTGGCTATCCCACACACGGTGTAAGTTAGAGTCGTTCCAGAAAAAGCGTACTTTAACGTCGTTACCACCTTTGTCGGTGCCATTACCCACATGCAGCGGTTGATGTAAATCACCGATAATATGCACGATCATTTTCAGCGCCAGCTGTTTATCTGCATCGGCTGCCGATGGATCTTTTAAGGTTTTGCTATACCCCATCAGCGCGGTGTAGGCATCCCCCTGTTTCGGCGCATGCTTCTCTGCATGGTAATGCTTACCTTCCGGTACCGTGACGTAATGCCAAGGTGGGGTAATTTTTTGCCAGTACTCACTAGGCTCTGAACGCATTTCGTCGGCGTAGGTGGAGATTTCAGCCAGTGAGCTATGCGGTACTAAGCGGGCAATCGCAGCCCGAGCCTCAACACTTAAATATTGTTCTGCAATGGCACCAGTGACCCGGTGGCCAGTTTGGCCCCACGCGAAGGCCGGTGCCTGCACAGCCATATTGGTCGCCATGGCAGCAGCCAACAGCAAAGGCTTTTTACAGCGTAACAACATACTAATTCCTTAAATCTTTTTAATTTACAAAAGCTTATCAATAAATGCAGGCTAATAGTATGCCTTTACATCAGCAGGGATACTGACGTTGTCCCCTACTTTTATGCCCTTTTTGGCAAACCATCCTTTAGGCATTTCCAGCGCCGCAATCACCTTATCCGGTGCCGGGCGACTCGTCAGATCATGTGGTTCCAGCTGGATAATATCGATAATTTCGCCAGCCTCGTTAATGTAAGCCGCGTCCAGCGGAATCAGGGTGTTCTTCATCCACAACGCCATATGACGCGGCTCAGGATAATAAAACAACATGCCAGGCAGCGCGATGCGTCGATTCATCAACCCAGCGACCCGTTCATCATGTTCATTAGCCAATTCAACTTTAAGCGCCAACGGGCCTACCTGAATCTCAACCAGTTCCAGCTGCGCCTGTTGCGCACCTGCGGCAGTACTGACAATCAAGGCCAGTGCGCTGATAATGCTCTTTTTCATCGTTATCCTATGCAGTAATCAATCGGCTTGATCAAATGGGCGACGTCTTGCTTTTCGACCAAATTCATAAATTCTTCACCCAGGCGATCTGACTCACTGAGCACCGTTTGCCAATACTTAATCCGCGTTGTGGCATCCAAACTTTCAAAGTCTTTACGATCCGGGATCTTGCCGTAGGGCAAGGACGCAATAAACTGGGCGCTTGGCACCAGTTTAAGCACCCGCTCAAAACTCTGGCGATGAGGGCGTCGCTTTTTATTCGACTTATCAAACCAACCAGGGATCGGTTGATCGAAAAAGTGCGGATACAACACCAATCCCTGCGGGCTATCCGGCCGACTCAGCGCCATATCAAAATGGTAATCGATGATGCCACCGTCTCGATACATACCCAGCGGTGCATCAGGAATATTCTCCACCCCTTCCAGAACCACAGGAATCGATCCAGACGCCATCAACGCCTTAGGCAGATTTTCCGGCGTCAGCGTATGCTGGCTGATGGCTAACTGATAAGGATCGTCCAGTTGCAGCGTAGAATGAGAAGATGAAAATACGTGGCGGTGATAAAACCAGTCCAGGGTCTTACGTGACACCCGATTTGCCAGTGCGCTGGCTAATAAACCTGTCACCTGTAAAGGGGTACGCTCAGAGGCAATAATCCCCTTGCTGCGCGCTACCACAAAGTGCGCCCTGACCACGGGATTGGAAGCAATTTCCTGCGCACCATGTTCTCCGAGGAAATGATCCATCAGCGCCCAGCCTTTTTCAGAGATCTCTTGTCTGTCAGGCTTGTCAGTATAAACGGTATGAGAATAGTGGTCGGCCAGGCGATTAATCGCCGCCAATGGGTCACGCTGGGCGTAACAGGCAAAGCGAAAAGAACCGGCTGAGGATCCCAGTATATCCAGCGGCTTTTGCCGGCCAGCAAAAAATTGCGGCATGATGACCCGGTCAAGACCCGCCAGTACAAACCACTTTGGGCCGCCCGATGCCCCCAACATAAAATCGAACAATGCCGGGCGTAATCCATGTTCCCGTATTTGCGATAACGCATTTTCCCCGGCCATCAACTGCAATGCGGCCATAGCTTTTCTCCCTGCATCCTGTAGGCGGTTATTGTTTGCCGAAATCATCGCATACAGATCGCTATTCCCAAAGCGCTTTACCCGCCCTCAGGTGGCCATTGATCGTATTTATTCCTCATAACCGGACAGGTAAACAAACAATTTAAGTGTCAGTAATCAGCGACACCTAGCGGATAATATCCACATTTTTAGCGCGATGTAGGGGAATTTGTGTATAACATTCGGGGATAACCGGGTAGTTTTCCACAACTGTCAAGGATAATAATGGCGAAAAATGACATTTTTAAGACACTTATTTGCCCTGCTCATTTCTTGCGCATAATTTTTTATCTTTTAAAAACATGCACTTACTTGGTATTACCAGTGCTTTCAACAAGGTTATCCACAGAAAACGTGGATAACCTGAATAACTTATTGTTGCTGTTAGGATTTGTGTAATGACTGCGCAGATTGATGCAGATCTAATCAGCAAAGCCTTACCGACAATCAGGATCAACTTATTGATTTGTCGATCATTTCATCAAACCGAACCCTTGCCTGTGGATTAGATCGCTCAGATCCTTGAAATTATTCACACAATTCAAGGGTTAACGGCAGATTATCCACACCTTTTGATCGGATCGATCATTCGTTGCAGAATCCAATTAACTTGATGTAGGCCGCAGACCCCGCAGTGGCGCCTACTTTATATTTACTAACAGCGATGCCACAATGCGGTTCATTGCATTATATGGGAATTCACATGACAACAATGTTCGGCATCAGCAACTGCGATACCATCAAAAAAGCCAAAGCCTGGCTCACACAGCAGCATATAGAATTTAGCTTTCATGACTATCGCAAAGATGGATTGAGTGAAGCGTGGTTGATTAATGCAGAGCAGGCATTAGGCTGGCAGCAACTACTCAATACCCGCGGCACAACCTACCGCCAATTGCCGGACGCCGACAAACAGAACATGACACAAAGCAAAGCAATCGAACTGATGCTGGCTCACCCGGCCATGATCAAACGGCCTGTGCTGATACACAACGAGCAATTTTATCTGGGTTTCAAAGCTGCCCAATATGCCGGGATTTTCGCATGAGTCATGATGTGATTGCGCTTACCGAAGACCTGATCGCCCGCGAGTCAGTTACCCCCAATGACGCCGGTTGCCAGCAATTAATGACAGATATGTTGGCGCCGCTGGGATTTGCCTGTGAAAGCATGGTATTTCATGACACCACCAATTTATGGGCGCGCAGGGGAACTGAGCGCCCGCTGTTCTGTTTTGCCGGCCACACCGACGTCGTGCCCTCTGGCCCGGCTGAGAAGTGGGATACCCCACCCTTTGAACCGACCATAAAAGACGGGGTGTTGTATGGCCGCGGCGCCGCGGATATGAAAGGGAGTCTGGCTGCGATGTTGTGCGCAACCCAGCGTTTTGTTGAAGAATATCCTAATCATCGGGGGTCGATTGCACTGTTGATTACCAGCGATGAGGAAGGGCCATTTATCAATGGCACCACTAAGGTAGTGGACACCCTTGAAGCCCGAAATGAAAAAATCGATTGGTGTGTAGTCGGTGAGCCTTCATCTACTGAATATACTGGCGACGTGGTGAAAAACGGCCGCCGAGGCTCACTCACCGGTGATCTGACGGTAAAAGGTATTCAGGGCCATGTGGCTTATCCGCACCTGGCACGCAATCCGGTGCATCAGGCCAGTAGTGCCCTGGCAGAACTGGCAGCAACCCATTGGGATGATGGCAATGCATTTTTTCCGCCTACCAGCTTCCAGATTTCCAACATCCACGCGGGTACAGGTGCGGGTAACGTTATCCCGGGCGAAATGCAGGTGTGCTTTAATTTTCGGTTTTCTACCGAAACCACCGACCGCGAACTTATCGCGCGAGTGGAAGAAATCCTCGACCGACATAATCTGGACTATGACCTTAAATGGACCTTTAACGGGCAACCGTTTTTAACTGACAGCGGCGCGCTGCTGGCGGCAACTGAAAAGGCCATCGAAAAGGTCAGCGGACGCAAGACACAGCTTTCTACCGCCGGTGGTACATCGGATGGTCGATTTATTGCCCCCACCGGCGCACAGGTGCTGGAATTAGGCCCGCCCAATGCCACCATTCATAAGATCAATGAATGTGTGAAAGTCGATGACCTTATTCAGCTGGAAGCCATGTACTTCCATATTCTGGAGAACTTACTGGCATGATCAGCAGCGCGCAGTATTTGGGAATAGAAGAAAGCCATCTGGTCGGGATAGCCAGTGGCCATCGCCTTACCCCCGACGCTGCCGCAGCGTTTATCCAGATGCAACGGGCCGCTGCGGCCGAAGGTATAGACATTGCCATTGCCAGCAGTCACCGTAGTTTCGACCGCCAAAGTGCGATTTGGCAGGCCAAATGGCAGGGTCAGCGCGCGGTGCTGGATATTCATCAGCAAGCAGTGGACATGCAGGCGTTGAGTGATGAACAAAAACTGTTTGCCATTTTACTCTATTCCGCCATACCGGGAGGAAGTCGCCACCACTGGGGCACAGATTTGGACGTGTATGATGCCCGAGCCTGTGCTGAACGGGGCCATGCTCTGCAACTGGTTGCCAGCGAATATCACGATAATGGCCCTTGTGCGGCAATGAGTCTATGGCTTGAACAACACGCACACACGTATGGTTTTTACCGGCCTTATGCAGAATTTCATGGTGCCATCGCTGCTGAACCCTGGCATTTGAGTTACCGGCCGCAAGCGCGGGAAATCAGTGACAACTTTGACGTTGAACAACTGGTAAGCCTACTGCGCACCCAGTGTGTTGCCGGTAAATCGGCGATTCTTGCGCACATCGACGATATTTTTTACCGATACATATTAAATAAGGTCAGATTATGAGTGGCTGGATTGTCGGCATCATTATTTTTGTGGTGCTGGGGGTAATTGTTGGCAACCTGATGTTGCTTAAACAAACCGCCAACAATAAATACAGTAAAAACGAGGTGCCTCCCGGCGTAAAAGCCCAACCCTATAGCGATGATGACGAATGAAAATTCTGCTGTTAGGGAATCAGGACATTGCCAGTTTACTTGCCTGTAACCGCCTGATTAAGGCGCTTCCGTATCATGATGTTACGTTGTGGACATCCGCCCGGGTTGGCAAAGGCAAGCAACCCCCACCGGAGCTGGCGCAACTGGATTTACTCGAACGTCAGGTGTTACCCGAGTTATTGCTGCCCTTCGCTCGCCAGCATGGTTGTCGCATTCGTTCTTTTGAACATTTGGTGTCGGCAGGACAATTTCAGCAGATCAGTAGCATTAACGATGAGGCGACTATAAGGCAGATTGAACAGATCGCACCGGATCTCATCTTATCGATTCGCTTTGGTCTGATCTTGCGTGAGCCAGTAATTCAATTATCGCGTTTGGGTGTGTTGAATCTGCATTCAGGAATTTTGCCGGATTATCGCGGCGTGATGGCGACATTTCACGCCATGTTGAATACAGAACAACAGATTGGTACCACCTTGCATTTTATTCAGGATGCTGGCATTGATAGTGGAGATATTGTTTCCATTCAGCGCCAGCCGCTGGATTACAGGCAATCTTACTTAACCAACGTGCTGTCTCTATATACCAGTGGCGTGGATGCCATGGTCAGTGCGGTCGAGAGCCTTAACCTCGGCAAGCCATTGCAGTCGGCCTCGCCCAGCGACGGTGGCCATTATTTCAGCCATCCTGATCAAACTCAGCTTGATGCGTTTTTTGCCAAAGGCCTGAGGTTATTCGATATGCAGGAGCTACAAACGCTGGTTCGCAGCTGGATTGCTGGAGACGCCTAATCAGGCGTCTTCGTAACGTACTGCGGTACCGTTGATACTTACCATCAGAATGGAGCCGTTCTGCCCCACCACTTCGTAGTCGATATCCAACCCGATTACCGCGTTTGCACCCATGGCTAACGCTTCATTCTGAATTTCCTGAAACGCAATTTTGCGTGCCTTGGTAAATTCTTCTTCGTAACTGCCGGAACGGCCACCGACGATGTCGCGAATACTGGCAAAAATATCTTTGAACACATTCGCGCCCATCACCGCTTCACCCACTACAATCCCCATGTACTGAGTAATCTTCTTTCCTTCGATATTACTGGTGGTGGTCATAATCATAATTTGTCTCCAATCCTTGTTTTATTAATGCAATGCGCTCGTTCAACGCCTGGTCCGAGTAGGCAGTTGCCGGCACTGTACCCCATACCGGTTTCGGCCACGCCGCGTCCGAGGTAAATCGTGCAATATGATGAATGTGTAACTGTGACACCACATTGCCAAGCGCAGCAATATTCAGTTTGTCAGGGCTGAACAGCTGTTGCAAGCAGCGACTCACACGGTTTGACTCCAGATACAATTCACTTTGCTGATGCGTGCTTAACTCAATAATTTCTTTCACTCCGGCGATTCGGGGAACCAGAATCAGCCAGGGATAATTGGCATCTTTCATCAGTAACACCCGGCAAAGCGGCAGGTCGGTAACCAGAGCGCAATCATTTGCCAGTCGACTATCCAATTCAAACATCCGCTTTGCCCTCGTTGGCTTGCTGCAACGTAACCGGCGCGACGGTCAGCAGTGCCCGCTGACCCAACGCTACATTAGCATTAGGAAAGACTATCGCCTCGCCATCCACCAACGCCCGATACTCGTGACCGGTTTCACTGGCCAATAACTCGCCTTGTTTAAAATCACTGAAATTGGGGGCATCGTCTGCAAAGTGCAATCGAAAATCAGGCTGCGTCTTATTGATCACCTGATTAACGCTAAACAGGTTCACCGCGTCATCCTGATAGTCGGGTAAATTCAATGCTTCACCGGCCACCAGCGCCCGCAACGTGGATGTCACCTCGGCAAAATCTGCCATGTTATTTTGTCCAAACGGGCGAACTTTACCTAATTCCACGGTAAAGGCATCAGCGCCAAACTGATGAGAAGAAAAATAGCTATAAGTCGTCGTTGGGCTGTTGGACAGCAAGATGGTGTTGACCCCACACGCCTGCATAAAACTAATCTGCTGCGCTTTCCAGGGCTTACCGTGTAAAAACGGATATACCGCAAATTTATCGTTCTTTGAGGCACGAATGGCGGTATGCAAATCATAGTGGCAGCGCGGCAGCAAATCCTTTAAAAAGAACGCGCGGGTGCAATCTTCTAACTGCTTGGCACGGATGCGCTCCTGATTTACCAGACCCGGCGCTTTGGAGTGCGCGCCACTGAATAAGCGATTCATATTTTCATCAACGAATCGCTCCGCAATATCCATGGCAGGTAAATTTCCAAACTGCACCATCAAGCGATGCTTCACCACCAATCGACCACATAAAATGTCCTGCACCATCGCATCCAGTATCTCGATAGGGGCCGTTTCGTTGCCATGGATCCCACAGGATAGCAGGATGGCTTGGGTGGCCGCGTTTATCGGTGCAAACTCAATGATACCCGCAGCGTGAATCGTGACCTGCGTGCCATCGCTTAAGCTCAAAGACTGGGGTTGGTTAAATAATTCGGCTTGCGTACGGGAGAGGTGTAAGAACTGACCTGCTGCGGCCAGCACTGGGTGAACTGCCATGGGGATCCATAAATGATTGAACACCGCACTATTGTACCGGCTTCAATGCAGAAAATCAGGCGATTTGCGATTGATAAGCGTGAGAGCCACCCACCGCCAGTTCACTCTGGGTTAAGCGGATAAAGTCGTCAAATGGCACGGCACGAGAAAACAAGAACCCCTGCCCTTGCGGTACGCCCAGTTCACGTAATTTATGCAAATGATTCAGGGTTTCAATCCCTTCAGCGATAACCTCGCAGCCCAATGCTTCGGCAATCACCAACGTGGCTTTAACGATGGCTTCATTCACCGGGTTATCTTCCAGTTGCAAAATAAAGGTCTTATCGATTTTCAGGCTGTCCAAATGCAAATCACGGATATAGGCCAGATTTGAGTAACCCTTACCAAAATCATCCACCGCAATCGTGAATCCCATTCGCTTAATCAGGTTCAGCTGTTGATGCACAATCAACGAATTATTCAGGGCGATATCTTCAGTAAGTTCCAGTTCAATTTGCTCTGGCTTTACCCCATAACGAATAACCATCTCATTGATTTTTTTAGCGAAATCTTCGTCATACAACTGGGTAGGCGACATATTTACCGACAAAGACAAATCGATACCAAACTGGCGCATTTCCATTAACGAGCGAAATGCCCGATCCAGCACCCAGTAACCGATATCATTCATCATGTTGTAAGACTCGGCGGCTTCCAGCAAGGCGCCTGGGAAAATGATGCCATCCAGAGGATGATGCCAGCGCAATAGACACTCAGCGCCAACGATTTCCAAATTACTCAGGTTTACTTTGGGCTGGAAATACAACTCCAGTTCATCGTTCTTGATGGCCCGGGTGAGATCAGCTTTTAACGTCAGTGAACGGCCGTTTTCGTTGTTATCAAGCAGACGCAAGCAGCAGAAGTTTTCGAACTTATTGCCTTTCGCCTGCTTAAGTGCCAGTTCGGTGCGGGTAAATAGCAAATTTGCCTGACTATTAGATGGCATATTCGCCACCGCGCCCACATTAAAATCGGCAATAAACGAATGGCCATCCAAGGTGATAGGCGCTTTGAAGTGTTCAATGATGTGGGTGTAAAGCTCGCGAAAGCGAGACTCACTGTAGCGACTTGGCAGCATTACACCAAAGATATCGCCGCTGATACGGCCTAATATGGCATTGTTGCCGGTTAAGCGCTGCAGACGTTTACCAATCTGTCCAAGGATCTGATCACCCGCTTTATAGCCTAACCCTGTGCTTACGTCAGAAAAACGCACCACATCGATCATCATTAGTGAGATGTTAGGGTCTTGCTGAATCGCGTCCGTGATTTTCTCTACGAACATATAGCGATTTGGGATGGATGCCAGTACAGGACAACTCAAACTCATTGAGTACTACAAACCTCTGTCTATGGTGCTGCGCGTTTTTATTATTATTTTTACGTTATCGCGACTCTACGGGTTTTCTTTAGCTTACGCTACAGATTCCGCTCATTTTACACTGGAAAACACTTCATCGACCAATTTTTGTGCGGCGTTGATTAAGGCATCCAGATGCGCATCGCCATTAAAGCTTTCCGCATAGATTTTATAAACATCTTCCGTGCCTGAAGGTCTTGCTGCGAACCAGCCGTTAGCCGTGCTGACTTTCACCCCACCGATGGCTGCGCCGTTGCCCGGTGCATGGGTTTGTACCGCTGTGATTTTTTCGCCGGCAAGTTCTGTCGCCTGAATGTCATCAACCTTCAGACCACTCAGTACCTTTTTCTGCGCGGGTGTCGCTGCCACATCGATGCGCTCGTACACACCACTGCCATACTTTTCCGTTAACGCCTGGTAATATTGGCCCGGGGTTTTACCGGTAACGGCCAGGATTTCAGCCGCTAGCAAGCACATAATGATGCCGTCTTTGTCCGTCGCCCAGACTGATCCGTTGCGACGCAGGAAAATCCCACCGGCACTTTCTTCGCCGGCAAATGCGATTTCACCGCTGCCAAGCCCTTCAACAAACCATTTAAAGCCTACCGGCATCTCTGCCAGTTCCCGTCCAAGACCCGACGCAACCCGGTCAATCAGGCTACTGGACACCAGCGTCTTGCCGATTTTCATGTTGGCAGACCAATCGGGACGATGGGAATAGAGATAATCAATCGCCACTGCCAGGTAATGGTTTGGGTTCATCAAGCCCATTTGTGGATCAACGATACCATGGCGGTCAAAATCCGCGTCGTTACCAAACGCCAAATCAAATTTATCTTTCAATTCAATCAGGCTCGCCATGGCGCTGGCAGATGAGCAATCCATGCGGATTTGACCATCTTTATCCAGTGTCATAAACGCAAACGCCGGATCGATGCGGCGGTTAACTACGTCAATATTCAGGCCGTAATGCTCGGCGATACGGTCCCACAAGGCTAACCCAGCACCGCCTAACGGGTCGGTACCCAGTTTAAGACCTGCATTGGCAATCGCCTGCATATCCACCACTTGTTCGAGGCTTGCGATATACCCGGCAGCCAGATCTTGTTCAGTGACCTGCAAAATAGCCTGCTCAAAGGCGACGCGTTTAACACCTTCGTTATTTTTGGATAACAAGGCATTGGCACGGGCCTGAATCTGATTAGTGATATCACTTTCAGCGGGCCCACCGTGAGGCGGATTATATTTAAAACCGCCATCCTGCGGAGGGTTATGCGACGGCGTAATTACCACACCATCGGCACGTTGTGTCCCATCCTGATTGTGGGACAGGATGGCATGTGAAATCACCGGCGTCGGGGTATAACCACGCCCCTGCTCGATCACCACAGATACCTGGTTTGCCACAAGCACTTCCACTGCCGTAGCAAAGGCGGCCTCAGATAGTGCATGGGTGTCCATGCCAATAAATAACGGCCCAGTGATGTTTTGCTGCTGCCGGTATTCCGCCAATGCCTGACAGATGGCTGCGATATGTGCATCATTAAACGTACAGTGTGCCGCGCTGCCGCGATGACCCGATGTACCAAAACTAACCGCCTGTAGCGGATTGGTACTATCCGGTGTCAGGCAGTAATACTGGCTGACTAAACGCGGAATATTGGTTAAATCACTTTGTTGCGCTGGCTGTCCTGCACGTGGATGCATAATTATTCTCCCTGCGGGTCGAAAATTTCACAAATCTGTTTAATTTCTTCGTCCTTGTGACCCAACAACGTCATTACCTGAGTCAGCATGGTTAATTTTTTGGTGGTGTTATTGTTGGTAATCACCCAATACACCGAATCCGGAATTTGTTTGGGGTTCGTACTGCTACCGGTACGTAATAAGGTTTCTTTATCTGCAGAGAAATAAACCCGGTTACGCCCTTTCAGTTGCAATACTTTGGCAAAACCATTGCCGTGGTACTGATGTAAAATACCCAGTAAGACTAAAAATCGTTTTACCGCACTGGCGTGTTGTGCCGGATTGGCATCTTTAATTAATTGACTCAGCGACGTGGCTGCGCTTTTTACCTCCGGCGCTGGTGCTTTAGCAACCGGCGCTGAGGGAGTCTCGGCAGCGACAGCAACCGGTACGCTATCGCCCATCAGTAACCGACGAAGGATTTGCGAGGCGCTTTCGCCAATAAACTGGGTTTGGCTGGCGATATAACGATATAACTCGTCATCTATCTCAATTTGTTTCATTTTTGCTGATTACTCCTTGGGGCAGCAGTTAGCGCCATTATACAATCCGCACCTGTTTGGTACAGTTATCGATCATGATTTCGATGAAATAACAGAGTTTTAGGTGTGTGTTTGCTAAATTTTGAACAATCTGGCCACGGGCCTGCGCTGATCTTACTACATGGTCTGTTTGGCTCACTGGACAATCTGAAGATGATAAGCCGGCCATTGTCCGACTATTTTTCTACCATCAATATTGACCTGCCCGACCATGGCCTGTCACCGCAAAGTGAATTCTTTAGTTATCAGGCCTATTCAGACGCAGTATTTGCAGTGATGGACCAGTTGCAGCTCCAATCTGCGCACATTCTCGGCCACTCCATGGGCGGCAAAGTCGCCATGCAAATGGCGCTGACGCATCCGGCCCGGGTTGATTCATTAACCATTGGTGACATTGCGCCGGTAAATTATGCGCCTCGCCATGACAATGTGTTTGCCGCATTAAATGCCGTGCCACTGGATACCATCACCAGCCGTAGCGAGGCTGACGCCTACATGGCTAAAAATCTGGATGATGCCGGCACCCGGCAGTTTTTGCTAAAAAGTCTGGAACAGACCGAGCAAGGCTGGCGTTGGCGATTCAATTTACCGTTATTGCAACGGGATTATGGCGACATTTTACGGGCACCTATGCAACAAATGGGCAATCAATATACTGGCCCCACCCTGTTTATCAAAGGGGCAGATTCGGACTATATTCAGGCTGCGCATCGAAATGCGATCGAACAGTTGTTTCCGGCTGCGAAAGCTCGAATCATGGCGGGTTGCGGGCACTGGTTACATGCGCAAAAACCGGCAGAATTCAGCCGTTTCGTGCGTCAGCACATTGATGCATCGATGGGATGATTATGCTATAGTGCGCGCCGCTTTTTTACAGGATTGGCCGAATGTTTAATCAGAATTATGAGCAGATTGAGTCAATGCTACTGAATTTGTGCCTGGTAGGGTTGTTTCTGTTGATGGGAATGGCCGTTCACGACGTGATGAAAAAGAATGACGTCCCAATGGTAGGCCGTGTAGTAGCTTACGGCGTATTAGGTTTGGGTGCCGCCGGTTTTCTGATCAAAGGCATCATTCAGGTTTTCTGGCACGCGCAGGGTATAAGCGGCTAAATACAGTTTCACATTAAGAAGGTTAAAGAGTAGATGGCAAGCGTAGGTTTGTTTTTCGGCAGTGATACGGGTAATACCGAACACGTTGCCAAGATGATCCAGAAAGAACTGGGTAAGCAATTAATTGCAGTGCATGACATTGCCAAAAGCACCAAAGAACAAATTGCAGAATTCGATTTGCTGCTGTTGGGCATTCCTACCTGGTACTACGGTGAAGCCCAATGTGACTGGGATGACTTCTTCCCTGAACTGGAACAAATCGATTTTAACGATAAATTAGTCGCGATCTTTGGGTGCGGTGACCAGGAAGACTACGCCGAATACTTCCTGGATGCGATGGGTACCATTCGTGACATCGTAGAAGCACGCGGTGCGATTCTGGTAGGTAAATGGCCTACTGATGGTTATAGCTTTGAAGCATCGAAAGGCATGGCCGACGATAATCACTTTGTTGGTTTAGGTATCGATGAAGACCGTCAGCCAGAGCTGACCGAGTCGCGCGTAAAACAATGGTGTAAACAAATCCACGACGAAATGTGCCTGGCTGAATTGGCATAATATCCACACGCCGACAATCCCAAAAACCCGGTTCACCGGGTTTTTTAATGCCTTAACACTCTATTTCTTGCATTTTCACTACTTTTCTAAGAAAGTACCGCGGTTAAAATTTCAACTACTCAATATATGACACGGAGTCCGATTGAGCATGGAACAGCACAACAGCTCTCATGGCCACCCATCCTTTCTGGGTTTCAAAAGTCTAATCGCTTTTATTCTGAGCGCGGCACTGCTAACTGTCACCATTCTGGTCAGCGGCGGGCTCGGCAGTCTTGAACATATTGCGATTGTGGCATTGCTGTCTGCCGCTTTCGCTTGGATAGTGTGGACGGTGGCGGCATGGCTGCCCTTTAACCCGGCACAGACTCACCGACTGCGCCTGATGTTATCCGGCGGCACACTGGTCTACGTGTTACTTAGCAATATCATTCACCCTGAACTTAACGCACTGGAACAAAGCGCTAAAACATTTTTCGGTGTCGAGTTTGCCATCAGGCTACCACTGCTGGGCTTTGTACTCGGCGCGTTGATAGCGCTTAGTCTGCAACGAATTACCCGCCGATTAGGCCATTAAAAAAGGCTGCGAATTGCAGCCTTTTCAAGTAGTTACGATTTACGTTTATCGTCGACCTGCCATTTGCCATTCTCATACCAGGCAGACCAGCCACTGGCTTTACCTTTGTCGTTTTCCGTCATCACATACTGTTGTTTAGTCTTGCGACTAAATCTGACCAGTGCCGGATTGCCATCCGGATCCGCCTTTGGTGCATCGGCCAGGTACAAGAACTTCTCCGGTAATCGATCACGGAAACGTGCTAATTCTGCTACAAGCGGCGCACGTGTTTCACGGGATTTCGGGAAGTTATGAGCTGCCAGGAAAATACCTGACGCACCATCGCGCAGCACAAAGTGTGCATCCGACTTGCTACATGGCAACTCTGGTAAGTCCACCGGATCCTCTTTAGGCGGCGCGGCTTCACCGTTTTTCAACAACTTGCGCGTATTCTTACATTCGCTGTTAGTACAGCCGAAATACTTACCAAAACGCCCAGTTTTAAGCTCCATATCACTGCCACAGCGATCACACTCAATCAGCGGGCCATCATAACCTTTAATCTTAAAGGTACCTTGCTCCACTTCCGTGCCACTACAAGCCGGTGCGTTGCCACACAAATGCAGTTTACGGGTCTCGTCGAGAAGGTAACTGTCCATCGCAGTACCGCATTTTTGACAGCGATGTTTAGCGCGCAGAACATCAGTCTCTGCACTGTCCTCATCATCAGCTTTAATCGCCTCATCGCCGGGCAGCAAATTCATCGTTGTGCTGCAGCGTTCTTTAGGTGGAAGATTAAACCCGGAACATCCGAGGAACACGCCGGTGCTGGCGGTTCTTAACATCATCGGGCGCTGGCATTTCGGACAGGAAATTGACGTTTCGATTGCCTGATTATTGCGCATACCACCATCTTCCATTGGTTTTTCTGCGCTAATCAAACGATCGTAAAAGTCTCCATAGAAATCATTTAATACCTGTTTCCAGTTGAGCTTACCTTCTGCAATATCGTCCAGATGTTGCTCCATATTGGCGGTAAAGTCATAACTCATCAGGTTCGAGAAATTTTCCAGCAAGCGATCGTTTACGATCTCGCCCATTTTTTCCGCATAGAAGCGTTTACTCTCGAGGCGAACATAGCCACGATCCTGAATCGTCGAAATAATGCTGGCATAGGTAGATGGACGGCCAATACCGCGTTTTTCCAATTCTTTAACCAGTGACGCTTCATTAAAACGTGCCGGTGGCTTAGTAAAGTGTTGCTTGGGTAACAGGGTTTGCAGCGCTAGTTTATCGCCGGCGTTAACGTCTGGCAGCAGCACATCTTCTTCGCCTTTACGACGCATGGCATTTTGCACCCGCGTCCAGCCATCGAATTTCAATACCCGGCCCTTGGCGGTCAATTCAAATTCACCGGCAGCAACTTTTATCGTGGTTGCGTCATATTGTGCAGGCGTCATCTGACAGGCGACAAACTGACGCCAAATCAATTCGTACAGACGCTGAGCGTCGCGTTCCATATCGGATAAGGAAGCCGCTGAGACAATGACGTTAGAAGGACGAATCGCTTCGTGCGCTTCCTGGGCATTATCCTTGCTGCCATACACAATCGGATTAGCCGGCAAATACTTATCGCCAAACTGTTTACCGATGTAATCACGCGCCGCACTCACCGCCTCAGCACTGAGGTTAGTCGAGTCGGTACGCATATAGGTAATGTGCCCTGCCTCATATAAACGCTGCGCCATCATCATGGTTTTCTTCACACCAAAACCAAGACGGGTACTGGCCGCCTGCTGCAAGGTTGACGTGATAAAAGGTGCGCTTGGACGCGACTGGGTTGGCTTAGACTCGCGACTCACAACGTCGTACTGGGCTTTTTCCAGCAGCGCTAATGCCGCATCCGTCTGAGCTTTATTAACCGGTTTAAATGTTTCGCCGTTTTGACGGGCTACCTGTAGACGAAAGGCCTCGCTGTTATTTTTACTGACGTCAGCATGGACTTCCCAGAATTCTTCCGGCACGAAGGCTTTGATTTCCCGTTCACGCTCCACCACCAGGCGCACCGCGACTGACTGAACGCGACCGGCGGACAAACCGCGAGCAATTTTTTTCCACAGCAATGGCGAGACCATAAAGCCCACCACACGGTCCAAAAAGCGTCGTGCCTGTTGAGCATTTACCCGGGCAATATTCACCTCTCCCGGGTGTGAAAACGCTTCCTGAATTGCCTTCTTGGTGATTTCGTTAAACACCACGCGCTGAAAGGTTTTTCCCTTACCACCAATGATCTCACGCAGATGCCAGGCGATGGCTTCCCCTTCCCTATCCAAGTCCGTTGCCAGATAGATGGTGTCGGCCTGCTTAGCCAGTTTTTTCAGTTCACTGACGACTTTTTCTTTACCTTGTAGGATCTCGTAATGGGCTTCCCAGTCGTTCTGAGGGTCCACCCCCATTCGATCCACTAATTTGAGATATTCATAGTGGCGCAGATAAGTATCACGCGCTTTATCAGAGAGTTTTTTTAATTCAGCACTGCTCTTTTTGGGCGGAACTTTGCCCAATGCTTTAGTGGGAAGATCGCGAATATGGCCTACGCTGGACTTAACAATAAAGTCGCTACCCAGGTATTTATTGATTGTTTTTGCTTTGGCCGGGGACTCGACGATTACCAGAGATTTTCCCATAGATGAAACGTAAACCTTTGAAAATTAGATGCTTTATACGAAAAGACCGGGTCATCACCCAGTCACACAGAATTCTTAACTTTTTAAGGTATATAGACAAACTTTACTGAAAACAAGGTTTTATTATTTCACTGGATATATTTCATTGCTGAGACATCCGATTTTGCTTCCGCCATAAAAACCGTATAATGCCGCCTCTTTTCCCATCAGCGGTCTGACATCCAGGCTTGTCCCGCTCTGCTTAATAAATAAAAAGTGAGGATGTATGCAGCATTTTGAAGTGAACTTTGACGGCTTAGTTGGTCCTACACACAACTATGCCGGGCTCTCTTTTGGTAACGTCGCGTCGCAATCAAATGCCAAAGCCAAAAGTAGCCCCCGTCAGGCCGCCAAACAGGGACTTATGAAAGCCAAAGCATTGGCCGATATGGGCATGGTGCAGGGGATTCTGGCGCCTCAGGAACGCCCAGACATTCTTACGCTACGTCGCTTAGGTTTCAACGGAACCGATGCTCAGGTACTGGCAAAAGCGGCGAAGCAGGCTCCAGCGTTATTACAGGCCTGCTGTTCAGCATCCAGCATGTGGACCGCCAACGCTGCAACCGTCTCACCCAGTGCCGATACGGCCGATGGCAAAGTGCATTTTACGCCAGCCAACCTGACCAATAAGTTTCACCGCTCTTTAGAGCCGGCGGTCACCGGGCGCATCCTGCAGGCCATTTTCAGTGACGGAAAATACTTCCACCACCATAAACACCTGCCAGATAATGAACATTTTGGTGATGAGGGTGCGGCTAACCATACCCGTTTGTGTGCACAATATGGCCATGCCGGGGTTGAGCTGTTTGTTTATGGCCGTACCGCGTTCGATAGCAGTAAGCCGGCTCCGAAACGCTACCCAGCCCGTCAGACCTTAGAAGCCAGTCAGGCCATTGCCCGCTTGCACGGTCTGTCGGATGAAAACACTGTGTTTATGCTGCAAAACCCGGATGTGATCGACAAAGGTGTGTTCCACAATGACGTTATTTCGGTAGGCAACCAGAATGTGCTGTTTTACCATCAGGAAGCCTTTGCCAACACCGATGCCGATTTCGCCGAAATTCGCGCTAAATTTGGTGACCACCCACTGCACTTTGTACGTGTAGACAGCAGCGCAGTAAGCGTTGAAGAAGCGGTCAAAACCTACCTGTTCAATACGCAAATTCTGACCATGCCAAATGGTGAAATGGCGATTATTGCCCCCACCGAGTGTCAGGAAAGTGAATCTGTCTCCCGTTACCTGGCCGATTTGGTCACACAAGACACACCGATCAAGCAGGTACATTATTTTGACGTCAAACAATCCATGCGTAACGGTGGCGGCCCTGCCTGCTTGCGCCTGCGTGTGGCCCTAAACGACCAGGAACTGGCCGCGGTAAACCCCAACACACTGATGAGCGATGCACTATTTAGCCGCTTGAATCAGTGGGTAGACAAGCACTACCGCGACGAACTCAGTGCCGATGAACTGCATGATCCTGCGCTGCTGGAAGAAAGCCGCGCCGCCCTGGATGAACTAACGCAAATCATGAAACTGGGCTCTGTGTATCCATTCCAGCGCGATGGATTGATTTAACACCGTTTAGGTTTCAGTCATAAAAAAGCCCGGGATGTCCCGGGCTTTTTTGATACAACGCAGACTACAACGTGTCAGCGCAATTGCCGCTTAGTCCAAATGGGTTAGCCGGAGGACTCGCACCTTTGTCTTTCAAGTCTGCGGCCGCTACTGGTAAACGGTATTGCTGAGTTTGTTGCGACTCAGTTCCAGAGCTTTGTCCACGCACCGTCATTACCATATTTACCCAAGGGGCAAACTCTTTCGGATAACGCCACTGCAAAATCACTTGGCCATTTTCATCTGTGGTATTCACATTATCTTCAAAACTAATCACACCTATGATACCCGGGGTTAGATCGCCATCTCCGTTACGGTCTTCACCCGCGTCCAGTTGTCCATTTACTTCATCAGGATCGTTCAGACCGTCTTCTGATGTGCAACTAGCAGTAGTAACCGTGAACCAAACACTGAGGTCATCATCCCACTGCCAGAAGCCTTTGTAGTATGCAATCGCTGTCGGGGTTGGAGGAGCAATAGATACACTCAAAGGTTCTCCGCGCACAGGATTACCACTGGCATCACTGACAAACACCACAAACTCTTTCAAGTACGTTGCATCGTTAGGTGACTGTATTTGATTACCTGTACCAAATGAAATGTCAAAGGCTCGATCAGACACAGTTAACGTTGTAAACGCACTGACTGACGGTGTATCCACTACAGTGGCAGTAATCTTTACACCATTTAATTCGCTGGTGCCCACAGAGGTATACACGGTTGAGGCGGAACCACTGCTGTCTGTAGTCGCCAGAACTGGTGATAACTGTCCTCCGGAAACTTCCTCCACTTCAAATCTGACCTGTTTTCCTTTCACCAGATTTCCCGCAGGATCCCTTACCACTGCCGTAATAGTGGCTTCCTGACCATCAGGTCCAATTGCATCAGGTGTAGCATCAACCACGATGGATGCCGCAGTTGAGGCAACAAACTCAATTTCAACCCGCGCACTGACTTCTTCATTATTACTGTCGACTCCTATCGCTGAAATCGAAGCAAATCCTGCACTACTGGATTGAATATCAAACGACGCCTGCCCGTTTGCATCGGTAGTTAAATCAGCATTGGTTATCTGGCCGCGACTTGCGACAAATGTCATCGCGCCGTTCGCGTATGGAGCACCGTCTTTTAACCAAGTTACCGTTACAGTTTCTGTTGTACCGAGATACACTTCATCCGTAGGTAATGTGGTAAAGCGGAAAGAATCTTCACCAACCACAATTTCAATGCTCTCTGAATAATTTAGAGCGCTTGCAACTATAGTATCTGTGCCTGAGGCAGCTGCTTGATACGTTCCTGTTACAACGCCTTGTTCGGATGTGATTGGATTTGCAATATTCAGCGAACCTAGTTGTGCAGTAAGCGTCACCTCTTTACCACTTACTGGCTTACCGTCTGAATCTAAAACACTAACGCTGATCGGGGCGGTATCGCCGAGGATAACGGATTTAGGACCATTTATTACAACCACAGATCCATCAATCTGGACTTCAAGGGTGCTAATAATAGGCGAGGCACTACCCACCGAAGCGGTCACAGTAACGAGGCGGTTTTCCGGGTCATCACCGGTTGAAAGAACAACCGATGCCTTGCCATCTGCACCCGTTACTTCTGTAGAACTAGATAGAGCAGCATTTGAGTCAACTGCAAAATTAACGGTGATTCCTTCCATAACACTGTTGTTACTATCTTTGACTGCTGCAGTAATAGTAATCTGATCGGAGCCACTGGATGGCAATTGCAGTGACGTAGCAAACAAGTCTAAGTTGGCAGGTTGTCTATTTTCTGCACCTTCACCAGCTGAAGTAAATGCAATCTGTGCAGTCGTTGTGCCAAATGTAGCAATGACGTTACCTGCACCACTGGTCGAGCCGACCATCAAACCGATACTGGCCTGC
Organism: Bowmanella sp. JS7-9; assembly: GCF_004329715.1. Taxonomy (GTDB): domain Bacteria; phylum Pseudomonadota; class Gammaproteobacteria; order Enterobacterales; family Alteromonadaceae; genus Pseudobowmanella; species Pseudobowmanella zhangzhouensis. The sequence continues at coordinate 26,578 of NZ_JXSY01000001.1, read as the reverse complement.
CCGTTAGCATCTAGCGCAACCCGTCCGTTTTGCACGGTAAAGCTTGCCAGATTTTCTTCGTCGAAACTAAATGCAACGACCTGCCCGGCAACCGACGAACCATTAGACGCAGTCACAGTAGCCTTCACTTTTAACGGTTTAGCACTACTTAGCAAGGTGCTGGAATCCACCTGTTCATCGGTGGCGGCGTCATGCAGGGTCAAGGCGATGGTATAGGACGTACCTGAGGTATTGCCGCCGTTGTTGCTCCCGTCCTGGGTTAGACTCCCGCCCCCACCACATGCACTCAGACCTAACATGATCATTAAAGAGGCAAAATATTTAACAAAGCTTTTCATGTTCAACTTCCTGCATTTTGACGCGGTTATTCCGCGAGTATTCCTATCTGATTGTTGGCTGCGGCCAAACTTGCTAGGCTACGCCCTAACAAAACTATAACAAGGATCTCAGATGGCCAATTCGGCATCCAAACACAATCTCACGCTACGCATCGTTATCGGCATGATCGCCGGGATCAGTATCGGAACTGCGTTAAACTGGCTATTTGATGATAGTGGAGATTACGCATTTGTTGTATTCGGCTCCACCATCTCAACGTATAGCATTTTAGTCGATGGTATATTCAACGTAGTCGGCAGTATTTTTGTTAACAGCCTGAAAATGCTCGTCGTCCCTCTGGTATTCGTATCGCTCGTCTGTGGTGTATGCAAACTAAGCGACCCAACCCGTTTAGGTCGCCTTGGAGGTAAAGCCATTGGCCTATACCTGGCAACCACCGCGATCGCCGTGACGTTCGCTTTGTTTATGGCACTTGCTATAGAGCCAGGTGCTGGCGTGATGCTGGAAACCGACAAAGCATTTACGCCGAAACCGTCACCCGGCATTGGTCAGGTGATTATTGATATGTTCCCGCAGAACCCGATTGAAGCAATGGCTCAGGGTAAGATGCTACAGGTGATTGTATTTGCCATGCTGTTTGGCATCGCTATCGCATTAAGTGGTAAAGCCGGTGAGCGCATTGCCAGTTTGTTTGACGACCTCAATGACGTCATCATGAAACTGGTCATGATTCTGATGAATCTGGCGCCTTACGGCGTATTCGCTTTGATGGCAAAGATGGCCGCCACCGTCGATCCACAGGCATTCGTCAATTTAGGTAAATACTTTGTGCTCGTCGCAGTGTTGCTGCTCGCGCATGGATTATTAGTCTACCCATTAATCTTTAAGGTACTGACTGGTCTCAATCCTCTGATGTTCCTGCGTAAAATGCGAGATACATGGCTGTTTGCCTTCAGCACATCTAGCAGTAACGCCACAATGCCGGTCACCTATGAAACGGTTACGCGAAAAATGGGTGTGAGTCGAAATATTGCCTCTTTCACCGTGCCACTGGGTGCCACCATTAATATGGATGGCACGGCCATAATGCAGGGTGTAGCCACTGCCTTCATTGCCCAAATGTATGGTGTTGACTTAAGCGGTTCGCAGCTGCTGATGGTGATATTAACTGCCACCTTGGCCTCGGTAGGTACGGCAGGAGTACCCGGGGTTGGGCTCATTATGTTGGGTATGGTGCTACAGCAGGTTAATCTTCCCCATGAAGCCATAGGTATGATCATGGCAGTAGACCGATTACTGGATATGACCCGAACTATGGTCAATGTCACGGGTGACTCGATGGTGTCGGTGATTATTGCCAAGAGTGAAGGTGAATTTAATCAGGCACGCTATTTGGATCCTGATGCAGCGGGCGAAGAAGAGGCAATTGATCTGGACACCGTGGTCGAACACCAGTCTCAATCTTAACTAGCTAAATGTTTAAAACACAAAAAGCCCGGATATCCGGGCTTTTTTATACACGTTCATGAAAACGCACTAGCCGTTAAAGGCGGTACGTCCCAAAGACCACAAGCGATTGAATACACTTTGCACGGTCAAAGAAGCGGAGTTTGCTAATTTCTCTGCCAGATTTTTCTTCAGGGAGTATTTCACCTGATACACCCGCGCTGATTTACTGGCGTTAATCAGGTAATCATCAGAGGTACCAATTACATCGACTAATCCAAGCTCTTTCGCTTTGTTGCCGTACCAATACTCGCCAGTGGCGACGGATGCAATATCGAGCGTTGGGCGGTGCTCGGCAACAAACGACTTGAACATACCATGTACGCTTTCCAGCTCTTCGCGGAACTTCTCTCTGCCCTGCTCAGTATTCTCACCAAACACCGTCAAAGTGCGTTTAAACTCACCCGCCGTATGCTGTTCAAACTCTATGTGGTTATGCTTCAACAGCTTATTAAAGTTTGGCAACTGCGCAATCACGCCAATTGAACCAATTATGGCAAACGGCGCGCTGATGATTTCGTTGGCCACACAAGCCATCATATAGCCGCCGCTGGCAGCTACTTTATCCACTGACACGGTTAACTTGATGTTCGCATCACGCAAACGCTGTAATTGAGATGCCGCTAACCCGTAGCCATGCACGACGCCACCACCACTTTCCACTTTCACCAGCACTTCATCCTGCGAAGTGGCTACAGATAAAATCGCGGTGATTTCTTCGCGCAGACCCTCTACCTCATGCGCATCCATTGAGCCATTGAAATCGATGACATACAACACAGGCTGACGGGTGTCATCTGGTTGATTTTTGCTTTGTTTCTGCTTGGCTTTCTCAGCCTTCTTTTCCTCTTTGTGCAGCTTTTTCAGCTCATCTTTACTAAGCAGCTCAGCCTGCATATGGTCGCGCACATCGTCCAATTTGTCTGAAATACAGGTTATTTCCAGTTCGCCTTTGTGCTTACGCTGGCGCATCGCCATGCCCATAATCACGCCAACCACCAACAAGATGGCGACCACCAGTGTGGCGGCTTTGGCCAAAAACAGTCCGTATTCGTATAAAAATTCCAAGTTCATCTACTCCAACAACAGTTTGCTCTTATATGGGGACATTGGCGCATAAAAAAAGCCAGGCATCAACCTGGCTTTTTTATTTCATTAACAAGCGGCAATTATTGTTTAACCACTGTGGTGTCTGTCACAACAATCGTTGCCTGACCTGCATTAGTTGACTGCATAAAGCCAGCTGTTTGCTTCTGCATTTCTGCCGTTGCAGCAAGGCTCGGACCCGGATCCAGAATCGAACTGTGAGTACCTTCCAGGAAGCGCACAATACCGCTACCTGGTGTTGTAGTACTAACTGACGACAAACCAATTAACGCTGCCAGAGGCTCTGTACCAGCAAGTGGAATGCTGCCTTGATTCGGAATAACCTGATCGGACTTCCAGGTGCCACCATCATTGTCATCATTGCCGCCGACTACTTCGATCAAATGTACCGGCGTTTCTGTGGCGGCTAACATGCCAGCATAGTTGTTCGGGTCACCTGCATCAGTAACAGTCTGAGCTGCGAACGAGAAGCTTTGGAACACTGCACTAATTTCAGCCTGCTCTGCCGCACTTAAGCTATTAAAGAATAGTGGGAAGAACACTGAAATCGCTTGCTCCTGATTAGCAATGCCATTGGCTTGCATATAAGCACCCAGTGCCGCACGGAAATCAGCGCTTTGTGCAGCCACCAGTGAGCCTTTGACTAAGTTACCAAACGCACCTGAATCAAACAGGAAAGCCGCTACGCTGCCACCTGGCATTGCCAGAGTGGTCGCTTTCATTGCGTACAATCCGTCGAACACTCCCAGCGTTTCACCCATTGTGGTGTTAGCAAGGGCAACTGCACTGGTACCCGTAATCGCACCAAGTGAGTGACCAACAAAATACACGTTGTTAGCATCCAGCATGGTTCCACCTGTACTGCCATCATCAACGTTATGGATACCTAAACGCAGACCCAGAATATCAGAGATACTCTGACGCACGTTATCACGTGTTGTCAGCAGACTGGCTAAGTTCATATAGTCAGTGGCAGACATGGTAGACGCGTTAATTTCACGCTCAACACCATTGGTATCTGTTGCTACCACGCCACGTGCACCGTGCAATGGATGGTCGATAGCAATCGTGGCGAAACCAGCAAGACTCAATGCGCCGGTAATGGCCAGCATATCTTCTTTCTTGGACGTAATACCATGTTGCAGAATCACGACAGGCCAGCCAGTCGCAGGCATTGTGGTTGGTGCCTGATTGTATAACGACAGGAATGCAGTATCTGGCACAGTGATTTGTACCGGAATATTGTCAACAGTCGTTGCTGCTGGGATTGGCGCAAAACGCGTCAGGTTACGTGGATCATCGATACCAACTGCAGCCAGATTCAAGTCAAACAACTGCCCATCACTGGCTAATTGACATAAATTATTGTTAGCCCCTACCGCACCTGCAGCAATTAAACCGCCAACAGCTTCTGCACCCATCGCTTGCAGTTGTGCACCGCTGGTACAGGCGCTGCGCCACCAGTCACCTAATGGATTTTCTTTACTCAGGTAATATGGCAGGTTGATAGAGCCAGCACGCATCTGTGCAGCACAGTGTGGCATTACACCTGATGCAGCAGCAATAACCTGTGCATTACCAGTGCCAAATGCTGCCTGGAATTGAGCAGCATTACAGCCAGTGATGCCGATAGCCGCCAAACCTTGAATTTGTTCGGTTGTAATAATGCCTTGCGCCGCAAATGCAGTGAACACATCCGGCACTACATAATCAGTCACGGCAACTTCCGGCAGATATTCTCGGGCAGCCAGATAAGCTTGTGTTGGGCTGCCTGTTGCGGCGTAAGCTTGACCAAATGCTTGTGCATAAGGCGCAACATTCAATGACTTAACTGTGCTTAATACGGTACCGGCAGATTGCGTGGTGAAGTAAGCTGCGTAAGAAACATCATCGCGAGACAAGCCTTTGCCGTCGAGCAATGTTACAAAGAAATCAACAATTTGCTGAAGTTGCTTTTGCGCATCTGAACCCAATGGATAAGCAGTAGGATCCTGTTTTACCAATTCCCAGGTCGTAGAACCTACGACATCACGGCCCAAAGAGTCTTTCAGGTCGGTGGTAACAACAATTACATATCCCTGACCCGGCTTAAGAGGCTTGAGTGGTACAATGCTCATAGTGTTGGCAGACGATTTCTGCGTAACGAAGTCTACGCCAAACTGCAACTCGTCATGCAGCAAACAAGGCAAGCCCGGAGCCTGAACCTCAGCAGCAATAGCCTGACAAATGGCCTCATCGCTCTCCAGTACTTGCTCTGCTTCATAAATGCGGATTGAACCAGGTGCTGCGGCTGTTACGGCATCAATTTCAACACCAGCAGCAACAGTAAAGCGCATAGAAAATGGATGTTGAGTCGACCAGCCATCCAGTGCACCCAGAGCATATTGCGGGTCTGCTGGGTCTACGACTTCATCGGCCAGAATATTCAGTGTGAAGTCAAAAAGGTTGCCCTTTGGGATCACCAGCAGATCATTTGGAATATTCAGGTCACTGTTTGACGGGTCAAACACTACGCGCGTAAACGGCACCGCTTCTGATGCTGATGCCTCTTTTTGTTTGTCCGCCAGTGTTTCACCGCCACCACAACCGGTTAATCCTAAAACCGCTGCTATGGTGGAGCTTAAGATCAGTTTTTTCATTATGACTCCCAGGATCCTTTTTATAATTATCAGCCGTCATGACCATCACAGTGTATTGTTCCTGTATGGCACTGTACGTACATGTACGACCAGTTGACATTGGTGCCATCTTATTGAGTTTGAAAAATTTTTGCAAAGGTTTGTTAACTGTTTGTAAGACTTATTAACAACATAAATTTTTCCCTGCTACTACAAGGCTTTTGGTAGAATCCGCCTTTCGGTTTTTTACAGAATTAAAATGACTATGTATCCGCAAATTCAGCCAGACGCGCTAATAAATAAAATTATCCTGATCACCGGTGCGGGTGACGGAATTGGTCGAGCAGCAGCAGTGCATGCAGCGGCGCATGGCGCCACAGTTATTCTGTTGGGTAAAACAGTTAAAAAGCTTGAAGCTGTGTATGACGAGATCGTCGCTGCAGGACATCCGGAGCCTGCCATCGTGCCGATGGACTTACAAGGAGCTACGCTAACCCATTATCAGGGCTTAAATGCCACTATTATGGATCAGTTTGGGCGTTTAGATGGCCTACTGCTCAATGCCGGTATTTTAGGTAAATTGCGCCCGTTTGAAGACATCCCTCAGGAAGAATGGGCGAATGTAATGCAGGTAAACGTCACCAGTAACTTTTTGATGGTGCAAGCCTTACTACCAGCACTTGAAGCATCAGCTGCGGCTTCAGTGGTATTCACCACGTCCAGCGTCGGGCGCAAAGGGCGCGCTTTTTGGGGAAGCTACGCCGTGTCTAAATTCGCCGTGGAAGGCCTGATGCAAACACTGGCGGACGAATTCTCCAATTCCACTATGCGTTTTAATGCAATTAATCCGGGTGCGACACGCACAGCCATGCGCTCCAAAGCCTACCCGGCTGAGAATGCTGAGAAGTTACCTACCGCCGACGAGATTATGCCGCTGTACCTTTATCTGCTAAGTGACATCAGTAAAGACCAGAACGGCCAGTCACTGAACGCGCAGTAAAGCGGATCTGGTGGTCTACCTTTACCACAGGAAATTAATGCTTAGTGGCCTTCTGCAAACTAAGCATCTGATCATGGCAGGATTGCATTAGCTCCCTGCCTTTTTGCAGCGCTGCTTCACAGGCAACCGATTGACCCTGGGCGATAACTTCATCAAATTTTTCCAGGGTTTTATCTTCCACCTCTTCCAGCTGGCTTACCCAGGTATGCTGTTCGTCAGACGCAATTTTCGCCAGAATCGTGGTATGCCAATGGCGCGCCTCGAGCGCGAAATTACTTCCCGTATCCAGAGCCTTGAAATCCCCTGTCTCCGCTTTGGCGTATGGGGTCAATAACTGTTTAACCATCTCACGACGGGAAATCATCCGGTCAAAATAAGGCTGGGTTTGACTGTCTGCGACCTTCTCTTTCGCTTCCCGATAAAAGTCGATGCCGCTGTTTAATACATGTACCAAAGACGAGACGGCTTCAATATTGTAGTGAGCGGAACTCATATTTTTCTCCTTTTAAAGAAATTGACCCAATCTGAGACGCAAACCCCATTCCATAATTTTTTTCATTTAATTACAGATAGTTATGAACATTTAGTACAAACTGCCATGTCATAATTACAATAGATTGGAAATATTTTAGGGATAACACCCCCACAAATGAGAGTAATTATCATTTGCATAAGGTAAGAGTGAAACGGTAAGCTGTGCTTCCTTAAATTATTATTAGGAACTCACTAAATATGTCGCGAAAAACCTTGGTCGCATTACACCTGTACCTAGCAGCTTTTTTTGCCCCAATTTTGCTGATTATGGCAATTTCAGGTGGTTTGTATTTGTTGGGTATCAAAGGCAACGTTACATCCGGTGACCCAGTGCAACTTAACAATATCCAACTTGCGAACGATGAACATCTGCGCGAACAGCAAATTCGCGATGTCTTCATGCAGGTGGGCCTGGATGCGGATTTTGAATATCTTAAGGGCGCAGGCACACGTTGGCAAACACGGCCGACCAGCCGCGATCATTTCATCATTGAACAACAAGGGAATGATTTACTGATTACGCCACGCAGCCCGGACTTAATTGCGTCCATCGTTGAATTGCATAAAGGCCATGGGCCGGGACTCTTCCGGATTTTGCAACAGCTATTGGCTTTGGGATTAGTGATTGTATTGCTGACCGGCCTATGGCTTGGGTTAAAGATGGCGAGTATGAAAAATCAAACCCTGAGCTTTACGGCTGCGGGCATTCTGCTTTTCGTATTATTCGCGGCGATTTAATTAGCATTAACATCCAATAGCTGTTTAAGCGACTTACCAAAATTTCTGGCGGTCACCTTGTCTGGTTCGAGGTTGAGCTCAATCACCAGGGGGCCATCAGCGGTAATAGCGATATCCAGCCCTGTAAATTTCATTTCCGGAAAGGCAAGTAAAGCGCGCTTAGCGAGGCTCATGGATTCGTGCCAAAATGGAATCTCTGTGCCTGACAGTTTGATGCCACTATCAGGATGGGTTTGATATACAACAGGCACAATATCACAACTCATCGCTTGATCTATTATACCTGTGTCCTGCACTACTCTGGCGATGAAGCCACCTTGGGAGGCGTTATCGACCAAACTACCAGCCCGACCAATTCTTACAATTGTTCCCACTATTTGCGGTATGTTATTGACTAACTTAACCCATACACGCAACGTATTTACAGAGTCAGGATTAAGGCGCGCCATTTGAGAATGTTGTTCTACATACTCTTCCAGAACCAGGCCGTCTTGGGGCACAGTTAATTGCGAGAACCATACGTCAAACGCTGAAAAAGTATTAAGTTTCACGTCTTTGATTTGTAACTGATGGTTCACCTCGAGCGGAATAATTACAGACATGCCATGTCCTCCCCACCCCTCAACTAATTTGAATACAATTCGCTGTCCATTATGTGCTGAAAGCAGTTTATGCAGTGTCTGACGATTGTTGAGCGTCTGTCCATTGTGTTCAATTCCTCGTGAGGGGTGAAAAAAACCAATGAAAGGTGCGACAGGAATACCGTTGAGTTGCAATACGGCTTTTTCCACGACTTTATGCTGGGAAATTTTACGATATGCAGGTGGGTTCAACTCCGCGAGCAAGGTCTTGTAGCCTCGCGAGTCCGAATATGACAATTTATCGTGCCAATTTAGCTGAGGTTGCCAAATTTGAGCCTCAAAATAATAGCGTGGTCCTACGCCTCTGAAGCAATACAGAACTATGTTTTCCAGCAACATCCGCAAAATACTTACGTTATATTGGTGGTTAATTTGCTTCGCAAACTTCCACCACTGTCGCAGTGAATACATGTCAGTCTCCGGCCAGACCGAATTTAATATATGCCAACTGCCAGCGCAGATAAAAATGTTCCCCCTTTTTACGTGGCACAAGATATCGATGAATACCTTGTTTTATTCGCTCATCGTTAGCCAAATCGAGCCCAAATAAACCGCGACAAAAGTCGAGCATATTTTTCTCAGATCTAAACTTCCAGTCAAAATCAATCACTTCGTTCGCCTGGCATTTCAGCCCCTTCTCCTGAGCGATTTGCAGCGTTTGAGAAGACAGAAAAACGCCGTGGTGTCCCATACTGTTGTGCTGATCAACGAAGGTATTTAAAAACTCAGCGATGTTCGAGCCTTCAACAACATCCGCGACGAGGAATTGTCCATCGTTACGCAACACCCTTGTTACCTCAGAAAAAAATTGCGCAACATCAACCACATGATGAAGTGCAGCAAGACAAATAAATACCCCAGCAGTATCGCTTTCTAAAGGGATTGACTCAAAGTCCCCCATAAATGTCTTATGACTTTGTTCTGGTTTTAATTGGTCAAAAAACGATTGGCAGGTTTCGCCCTGAATAAGCTGGACAGACTCTGGAAGGTATTGCTGCAGATAGCCGCCACCAGACGGAAAGTCGACTAGCACCTCACCATCACTAAGGTCTAGCAAACGAACAGCATTGAGAAACTCTTCATCTCTGGCGGTAGGCTCGAGGGCCATTGCATCATGATAGGCATTCCCGCGCAGGGAAAAGATTTCCTGGTAAGTGTCGTACATCTTCCGTCCCTCCGACAATCAGGCGATAAATTACCACAAAAAACGGGGCATCTGCCCCGTTTTTTGCTTTGATTTATTTCGCTAAATCGTCGAAGAACTTCTTCACACCGTCGAAGAAACCTTTTTCCTTTGGACGGTATTTGGCACTTTCTTCCCCGGTGCCCATGGACTTATCCAGCTCTTCCAGTAACTCTTTTTGACGTGCAGTCAGGTTAACAGGTGTTTCCACCACCACCTTACACATCAGATCACCGGTAACACCGCTACGTACTGATTTAACCCCTTTACCACGCAAACGGAACATCTTACCGGTTTGCGTTTCGGCGTTAATTTTCAGCTTAACTTTGCCATCCAGTGTGGGTACTTCGATATCACCACCGAGCGCAGCACGGGTAAAGCTGAGCGGCACTTCGCAATACAGGTTGTTGCCATCGCGCACAAAGATTGGGTGATCTTTGATATGCACCTGCACATACAAATCGCCGGCCGGAGCGCCCATTTCACCCGCTTCGCCTTCGCCGCTTAAGCGAATGCGATCACCGGTATCCACACCAGCCGGAATTTTCACCGACAGGGTTTTGGTTTTTTCTACGCGGCCCTGGCCATGACATTTACGACATGGATCACTAACGATTTTGCCTTTACCCGAACAGGTAGGACAGGTTTGCTGTACCGCGAAAAAGCCCTGGCGCATTTGCACCTGACCATTACCATGACAGGTAGGACAGGTAGTCGGCGATGTCCCTTTCTTGGCGCCGGAGCCGTGACATTCATCACAGTTTTGCAGCGTGGGCACACGGATTTCAACTTCTTTTCCACGTACCGCCTCTTCCAGGCTCAGTTCCAGGTTGTAACGTAAGTCTGCACCACGGCGCGCTCGAGGGCCGCCGCGTCCACGGCCACCGCCGAAGATATCACCGAATACGTCACCAAAAATATCTCCAAAATCCGCGCCACCACCGAAACCGGCACCGCCACGATTTGGATCCACGCCGGCATGACCATACTGATCATAGGCCGCACGCTTTTGCGAGTCAGTCAGCACTTCATAGGCTTCCTGAACCTCTTTAAATTTCTCTTCAAGTTCCTTGTCGCCTTTGGTGCGATCAGGGTGATACTTCATCGCCAGGCGTTTGTATGCCTTTTTGATGTCGCGCTCTTCGGCATCTTTTGCGACACCCAGCACTTCATAATAATCGCGCTTCGACATATTGAAGGGCACCTCTTTTTTGCGTCTTCAGATACAAATAAGTGGGATCGAAGCGACGCCCCTATCCCACTTATGTTCGTTACGACTGACGATTATTTTTTATCGTCGTCTTTTACTTCTTCGAACTCAGCGTCAACAACGTCATCGTCCTGTGCAGCACTATTGTGCTCAGCGGTGTCAGCCTGACCTGCTGAGGCTTTCTGCTGGGCGATTTCCATCAGCTTGGCAGACGCTTCAATAACAGCCTGAATCTTGGCTTCGATCTCTGCTTTGTCGTCGCCTTTCATCACGCCTTCCAGCTCAGACAATGCCGCTTCGATTTTAGCTTTGTCGTCTGCTGGCAATGCATCGCCGGCTTCTTCAACCTGCTTACGCGTGCTGTGTACGATACCGTCGGCCTGGTTGCGAATTTGTACCAGCTCTTCGAACTTCTTGTCCGCTTCGGCGTTCATTTCCGCATCACGCACCATTTTCTCGATTTCATCTTCGTTCAGACCAGATGACGCCTGAATGGTGATCTTCTGCTCTTTGCCAGTGTCTTTGTCTTTGGCAGATACATGCAAGATACCGTCGGCGTCGATATCGAAGGTTACTTCGATTTGCGGCACACCGCGCGCAGCCGGACGAATACCTTCCAGGTTGAACTGACCCAGTGATTTGTTACCGGCAGCTTGTTTACGCTCACCCTGCAACACGTGCACTGTAACAGCAGACTGGTTATCGTCAGCAGTTGAGAAGGTCTGCGATTTCTTAGTCGGAATCGTGGTGTTCTTCTCAATCAGCTTGGTCATTACACCGCCCATGGTTTCGATACCCAGGCTCAGTGGTGTTACGTCCAACAGTAATACGTCTTTTACGTCACCAGCCAGTACACCACCCTGAATCGCCGCACCAACCGCTACCGCTTCGTCCGGGTTCACGTCTTTACGTGGCTCTTTACCGAAGAATTCAGTCACGTATTTTTGTACCAGCGGCATACGGGTCTGACCGCCGACCAGAATGATGTCATGGATGTCAGATACAGACAGATCCGCATCAGCCAGCGCCTGTTTAACCGGCTCAAGTGACGCTTTAACCATATCTTCTACCAGTGACTCCAGCTTAGCGCGGGTCACTTTGATGGTCAGGTGCTTAGGACCAGACGCATCAGCCGTGATGTATGGCAGGTTAACTTCTGTCTGCTGAGCAGAAGACAGTTCAATTTTGGCTTTCTCGCCCGCTTCTTTTAAGCGTTGCATCGCCAGCGGATCCTTACGCAGATCCATACCCTGGTCTTTCTTGAACTCTTCTACCAGATAAGTAATCAGACGGTTATCGAAGTCTTCACCACCTAAGTGAGTGTCACCATTGGTCGCTAATACTTCAAAGGTGTGTTCGCCTTCCACTTCATCGATTTCGATGATGGAAATATCGAATGTACCGCCACCCAGGTCATAAACCGCAATAACGTTGTCGCCTTTACGCTTATCCATACCGTAAGCCAGCGCCGCAGCCGTTGGCTCGTTGATAATACGTTTTACTTCCAGACCCGCGATACGGCCGGCATCTTTAGTCGCCTGACGCTGCGCATCGTTAAAGTAGGCAGGTACTGTGATAACCGCTTCCGTTACCTTTTCACCCAGGTAATCTTCCGCTGTTTTCTTCATCTTTTTCAGTACTTCGGCCGAGATTTGTGGCGGAGCCATTTTCTCGCCTTTCACTTCTACCCATGCATCGCCATTGTCGGCTTTGGTCAGGGTGAATGGCATGATGTCGATATCACGCTGTACTTCTTTATCTTCCCAGCGACGACCAATCAAACGCTTGATCGCGAACAGGGTGTTTTTAGGGTTAGTAATTGCCTGACGCTTAGCAGGCTGACCCACTAAGGTCTCGCCGTCTTGCGTGTAAGCAATGATTGAAGGTGTAGTACGATCACCCTCAGCGTTTTCAATAACACGAGGTTTGTCACCGTCCAGTACTGCCACACATGAGTTGGTAGTACCTAAGTCAATACCAATGATTCTGCCCATGACTAAATCTCCGAAAAAAGTGTTTCAAAATCTGATGCTAGTTAAGTAAGGGTGGCATTTTGGTTTTCAACTCCCCCTTACAAAAAAAACCGTATTTTTTATGCGGTTGTATCTACGCCGCCTTCAGGGGCGCGAGACACCATGACCATAGCCGGGCGCAGCAGGCGTCCATTTAAGGTGTAACCCTTCTGCATCACAGCGATAACGGTGTTAGGTGCCACATCACCGTTTTCAACCATGCTCATCGCCTGATGTAATTCCGGGTTAAAAGGCTGACCTTGGGGATCAACCGTTTCCACGTTGAATTTGCCGATGGCACTGATAAAGGTTTTTAAGGTCAGTTCCACACCTTCCAGCAATGGCTTAACCGCGTCATCGTCTGGATTACCTGCAGCAATCGCACGCTCTAGATTGTCCAATACCGGCAACAATTCCCCGGCGAATTTCTCCAGTGCGAACTTACGTGCTTTGTCTACTTCACCTTCGGCACGACGTTTGGTGTTTTCAGCGTCAGCCAGTGCGCGTAACACAGAGTCTTTCTGCTCAGCCAGTTTGGCTTCGGCGGCATTCAGCGCTTCGGTTAACTCGGCAATTTGTGCCTGCTCTACCGTCAGACCTTCTGTTTCCAGTGCGTCGGTCTCTACTTCCTGGGTTTGCGTGGTTTCAAATTCTTCGTTTTGCGGCTGCTTGTCGCTCATGCCTAACTCCATCAAAAAAAGGTTTTAAACTCAGATGCCAGCAATGTGGGGTTAACCCACATGTATTCAAGGGAATTACGCTAAGTTTTTTAAAGAAAATACCGTTTTCCGATGATGCCGACTTTTGAAAGATGACTGAGCATTCGCGAACAAAGTCTATGGTGTTGAAATTCATGACTTTATCTCAAAAGCACAGTTATACTGCTGGCCATGAAGGATCTAGAAAACACCGCCCATGACGACTTTTCGCACCATCGGCCTGATAGGTAAACCCGACCATCCCGGCGCTAATACCAGCCTTAAAGGCATTCTGCGTTATCTGAAAAAACGCCAGTGCCGCATTTTGCTGGAAAAAAACGTCGCGTGGAAAATGGATGACGACGAGGTCGACATTACCGATTTGGTAAGCATTGGTGAGCAGGCTGATCTGGCTATCGTGGTCGGTGGCGATGGCAGCATGCTCGGCGCGGCGCGGGTATTATCCCGTTTCAATGTCGCCGTGGTTGGGGTTAACCGGGGTAATTTAGGGTTTTTAACCGATTTAGATCCGGACGAGTTTGAGCCGCAATTAGATGCGATCTTCAACGGCGAATATCAGATTGAACAACGCTTTTTAATCGAAGCGGAAGTGCATCGCCATGGTTTACTGCAAAGCCATAACTGTGCCGTCAACGAGACCGTACTGCACCCTGGCAAAGTCGCACAGATGATGGAGTTTGAAGTCTACGTCAACGATGCATTTGTCTACAGTCAGCGCTCTGACGGCCTGATTATCGCCACACCGACAGGCTCGACAGCCTATTCGCTCAGTGGCGGCGGCCCGATTCTGACACCCAATCTGGATGCACTGGTAATGGTGCCGATGTACCCGCATACATTATCTTCTCGCCCCATCGTCATCGATGCGAACAGTGAGATTCGCCTGAAAATATCCAGTCAAAACCGTGATAATTTACAGGTCAGTTGTGACGGCCATGAAGCATTATCAGCCTTACCCGGCGATGAAGTGATTATTCGCAAATACGCCCACAAACTTAGCCTGCTTCACCCCAAAAACTATAGTTATTTCAATGTTTTGCGCAATAAATTGCGCTGGGGTTCGAAACTCTATTAGACAAGCGCAGAAATACTGTATAAATTTACACATACTGTATTGATAACCATGTGTTACTACTATGCTGTGTCATCTGTCTATTCGTCATTTTGCTGTCGTTAAATCTCTGGATGTGGACTTCAATCAAGGCCTGATTGCCGTCACGGGAGAAACCGGTGCGGGTAAGTCGATTGCTATCGATGCGCTGGGCCTGTGTCTGGGTGATCGCGCCGATGCCTCCATGGTCAGACCCGGTGCAGACAAAGCTGAAATTGCCGCAACTTTTTGCCTGGATAAGAATCCCCGTGCGCAAAAATGGCTGGCAAAGCATGAACTGGATGTAGATGAGAATGAATGCATCATTCGACGTTCCATCAGCGCAGAAGGCCGTTCAAAAGCCTTCATCAACGGCGCACCTGTGCCACTGGCATTATTGCGTGAACTGGGCGAACGTCTGATCAGTATTCACGGCCAACATGCCCACCATCTGTTACTAAAACCTGATGTACAGCGTCAAACACTGGATACATTCGGTCAGCTGCTGGCAATGCGTGACCAGGTCGGTGATGCTTACCAGCATTGGCATAAGCTACAACAACAATTTAAACAATTGCAGGCCAGTAATGAACAACGTCAGGCTCGCCAGCAACTTTTGACCTATCAGGTACAGGAGCTGGATGAATTTGCCCTGCAGGAATTCGAGTTTGAAGAATTAGAAGCGGAATTTAAACGCCTGAGTAACAGCCAGGCTCTGTTAGAACAATCTCAGCGTTGTGTTTATGAACTTTACGCCGCAGATGAAGGCAACGCACTTAGCTTAATTCAGGCCAGTATCCACAGATTGGAAGAGCTTCAGGATAGCGATCCGGTACTCAAGCCCATTGCAGAGATGCTCAATGATGCCTGCATCGTGGTGAACGAAGCCGCCAATGAATTGCGTGATTATTACGAACGCCTTGAAATTGACCCCATGCGTATTCAGCAAATTGAAGAGCGTTATGCTCAGGCGATGTCTCTGGCGCGTAAGCATCAGGTTCAACCGGAAGGTCTGTATGCCTATCATCAGGCACTGACAGTGGAATTTAAGGCGCTGCAAACCGAGCAGGATAGCCTGGACGATATGCACAACTTGTTAGAAATGGCGCGCAGCCATTATGTACAAGCCGCGCAAAAACTGAGCCTCGCGCGCAACAAATCCGCCAAACAGCTGAGCAAAGCCATTGAGCAACGTATTCAACAGATGAATATGGCTAAAGCCAGGGTGGAAATTGAGGTCAATTACAGCGAGCAGCATCCACTCAGTGCGCACGGTCTGGATATCATCAGGCTCAAAGTCAGCACTAACCCGGGCTTACCTCTGGATACGTTGGATAAAGTCGTGTCCGGTGGCGAATTATCGCGTATTGGTCTCGCTATTCAGGTAATTAACGCGGGACATCAGGATGTCCCCACCCTTATCTTCGATGAAGTGGATACCGGTATCAGCGGCCCAACTGCCGCAATGGTTGGACAACTACTGCGTGAGCTGGGTCAACATAATCAGGTAATGTGTGTGACACACTTACCGCAGGTTGCCGCCTGCGCTCATCATCAGATGTTTGTCAGTAAGTTATCTGGTAAGCAAAGTACAGAAACACGCATACAAAATTTAGGCGATGAGGAACGAATCCGTGAATTGGCGCGTCTATTGGCTGGTGACACTGTGACGGAGTCAGCGTTGGCGAATGCCAGAGAATTGCTGGGGCAGCATAAAGCAGCCTGACTCTCCTGTGTTGCGGTTAATTAATAAAATAGCGTTGAGCCGGCGGCAGATTTTAGGTTAGGATGCCGGCTCGCAGGAGAAACAGATAATAATGAAGACGTTCCGTTCACTGATTTTAACCTCGCTATTAGCGATGGGTGTTTCCGGTTGTACCGGATTTATTTACCGTATTGATGTCCCACAAGGTAACTACCTTGAACAGAAAGATATCGATAAATTGCGCATTGATATGACCCGGGAACAAGTGGTTTACGTGCTTGGCCGCCCATTGGTCAAAGATTCCTTTGATCACGACACCTGGTATTACGTGTATAAAATGAAACGTGGTATGTCAGATGACAGTGTTGAAAAGACCATGCGCATTGAATTCAGCAATGATCGGGTGGCAAAAATCACCGGTGATGTAGAGCTGTCGGAAGACTTCAACACGCCGCTCGAGCAATAGCCCAAATATAAAAAAACCGCGCAATGCGCGGTTTTTTTCGGCATAAATTTAAATTTTATTCCGCGTCGGCTTTTCTGATGGCATTGGGTCGGCCACCGGTCACTTTATCTGCCCGCCCTTCTTCTTTGGCTTTTTCTGCTCTGCGACGTCTGGCTTCTTTTGGATCCGCAATTAATGGGCGGTAGATTTCAATTCGGTCACCATCGCGCGGAATATCTGCCAGCTTGCATACCCGGCTCCAGATGCCAACCGCCGAGGTGCTGAGATCAATCTCAGGGAAACGTTTTAACAGCCCGGAGGACTCAATCACGTCCTTTACGCTATTACCGGCCTGCACTGTCACCTGCACTAATGCCTGTTTGTCTGGCAGGGCATAGGCAACTTCGACACAAATCTGATTATCTGTCATACATAAACCTGCTTCGCCCGCTGGGTAAACGCGTCTACCATATTTGCGGTTAACTGACTGAATATCTTACCAAAAGCCATTTCAACTAATTTGTTACTAAACTCAAAATGCAGATTCAGTTCCACCTTACAGGCATTGTCTGCCAGTGGTGTAAATGTCCAGCCTCCGGTCAATGATTTAAACGGGCCATCGACCAGATTCATGATAATTTTTTCGTTAGGGATCAGATGATTTTCGGTGCTAAACCACTGACTTATGCCACCTTTGCTCACCTTGAGTGACGCCTTCATGTAATTGGGTTCCTGCTGCAGGATTTTGCTTTCGACGCAGCCGGGCAAAAATGCCGGATAGGCCCCAACGTCATTAACTAAATCGTACATTTGACCAGCACTGAAGTTAATCAGCGCGCTTCTGGCTACATGCGGCATCGGCATTTCCCTGTTTTTTTCGTGATAATAATACAAGGTGAAAATTTTCAATCATAAAAAAAGTGATCCTGCTTTTTTGCTTAGTTCGTAGCACGCAATGCCAATCACACACTAACGAGGACTAAACATGAAGAGGATCACTACCGTAATCTTACCAATGTTGGGCGCATTAATCATCCAGGGATGTGTGCTGGATGATGATGACGATAAAGAGATGCAACCCGAAGTTGTTGCCAAAGCTGACGTTCGGGTAATCCACGGCGGTGCTGATGCACCGAAAGTAAACATTACTGTTAATGGTGCGACATTTGCGAATCTGGAAGGGGTTGATTACCTGCAGGCCTCTGGGTTTGTCGAAGTTGATGCCGCTACCTACGATATCGGCGTGGACGCAGTACTTCCCGATGCGTCTACCGCCACGGTACTGGCAATAGATGACGCAGCGCTTGCAGCTGATACCCAATACACCGTTATTGCGCACGGCTACGTCGCTGAAGATGGTGATACCAGCAATGATTTGGACACATTGGTCATCGCCAATGCCCGCTCCGCAGTCACGGCTGGCAATTTCCGTCTGCAGGTAGTCCACGCCGCAGCCAACGCACCTGCGGTTGATGTTTACCTGACCACGCCAACCGGCGAATTGGACACACCCACAACCACACTTGCCTATGGTGACTACACCGCCCAGTTAGAAGTAGCAGCGGGTAGCTATCGTGTTCGCCTGGTGTTACCAGAAGGAACAGATGGTGCGGGTACGGTTGCGTTTGATGCAACACTGCCTGAGTTAAGCGCTGGCTCTGACTGGATTGTCACTGCATTGCCTAATACAGGCGTGACCACATCGCCGGTCGTGCTGCTGGCTAATAACGGCACAGATACCGCGGTGTTTATGGATGATCGTACTCAGGCATGGGTGCGTGTCGGCCATGCTGCTGCAGACGTACCGAGCGTCGATATTTTGGCCGATGGCAGCAAAATTGATGAGTTAAGCGGCGCTACCTTCCCGTCTGCTACCGATTATGTGGCCGTAGACCCGGGGACGTATCAGGTTGATACCGCGCTAACGTCAGACAACAGCATTGTTGGCATAACCGCCGACTTAACCCTGGATGCAAATGACAAAGTGACTGTTCTGGCAGTAGGTACGCTTGCGACCGAAGATCCGGATATTGCACTGGAATACTATGTGCTGGATGACAGTACCCGTCGTGTCGCAACGGAAGCCAAATTGCGCCTGACCCATGCTCACCCAACCGTTGGTAACGTTGATATCTACCTGACCGCTGACGGAAACATTGCGGGTGTTACCCCTGCTTTTAGCGATGTGCCATATAAAGCCAATACCAATTGGGTCAGTGTGGCCGCAGGTGATTATGTTGTAACGGTGACCCCGACCGGCAATGCCGCTGTCGAGGCCATTAACACCGGCACGATTACGCTGGATGCAGGCGGTATTTATTCTGCCGTCGCGGTGGACAATGCGCCGGGCAATCTGTTGCTGATGGATGACTTTACTGCAATGTAGTTGCGTCGCTGGCCGTGATACTTATCGCGGCCAGCTTAACACTCTGAATACACACCGTGTATTGCGTTATGGAGGGCATTATGACACTGCAACATCAACCACCAGAATCGTTGGCAGTCTTTCCATTGCCGATCTTTTTATTGCCCGGAGGGGCTACCCGTCTCAGAATTTTCGAGCAGCGCTATTTACGGATGGTAAAGGAAGCGTCGCGGGGTGATGGGTTCGCCCTGACTGTGCTGGATCCGAACCGCCCTGAGAGCTGCACGCCGATCGCCGCCTGGGTATCTATCACAGACTTTGCCACCCTACCCGATGGCTTGCTCAGCATCGACGTAATGGCCAACCAACTGGTTGAGTTAACCAACATACATAGCGAGCCAGACGGGTTGCGCCGGGCGACCATCACCCATTATCCTCACTGGCCTGAGCATGGTCAAAGCTTGGATAATCAACAACTTGCGACACTGTTAGAAAATCTGTTTGCGGAACATCCCGAGCTTAACAACCTGTACCCCGCTCCCAGATGGCAAAATGCCAATTGGGTGTGCGCCCGTTGGTTGGAGCTTTTACCAATTAACGCCACCAGCAAGGTGGGGTTTCTTGCTGCTGACAGCTTTACCGAGTGCGAACGTCAATTGATCAACATGGTTGTAGACAAAACTTCATGCGCCGAGTGATCCAATCAGATTAAGCCTGCGTAATGCCCCTACAAATCAAGTAGGACTGACACACTATGGCAACTCAAGCGCGTCACAACGTCTCAGATTCGCACAACCTAACGCCGTCCGAGGACAATGAGCAGCTGTGTAGCTGGCTGGAAGAAATCGCCGCCACCAGAAGCCGCTCTGCGTTCACTCACTTATTTAACTGGTTCGCCCCTAAAATCCGTCGTGTAGCGGCTCGCCAATTCAATAATGAAACTCAGGCCATGGAAGTCGTGCAGGAAACCATGACGCATATCTGGCGCAAAGCTCACTTGTTTAACCGTGAGAAAGGTGCGGCGACCACCTGGGTATACACCGTGATGCGTAATGTCTCCTACGACATGCTGCGCAAAATGAAAAATAGTCGTGAATTACCCGTCAGTGATGATTTATGGCCATCCCGAGAGCCTGCGTTGGACGAGGTGGAAGTATTTGATGACCATCTGGAAGAGTCTCAACTTTTAAGACTGATTGAAAGCCTGCCAGAAGCGCAGCAACAGGTAGTACGTGGCGTGTACTTTCAGGACATGTCGCAGGAACAATTGGCGATTCACCTCAATATTCCGCTAGGAACGGTCAAATCGAGACTTCGCCTTGCCCTTGGAAAACTTCGTCAGCAGGTGCAGTAGTATGATTAATTTCCATCCAGACCCAGGCTTGCTACGCGCATTTGCCGCAGCTCAATTACCCAGCGGGCTGAACATGCTCGTCGCTGCACACGCAGAAATGTGCGCTTGTTGTCAGCAGCACATCGAAACTTTCGAATTGGCGCTGGCCAACGAATCGTTCAGCGCTAGCGATAACACCTATGATTTTGCGGATATGGCGGCTCGCATTATGGCCCAGGGCGATGCGCCAGCGGAACCAGAAGTCAAATCGCGCATTCTTGAACTTAACGAAGCCGAAGCTATTCAACTCCCTCGCGCCCTGCGACACGTAGGCATGGGCGATTGGTTTACCCTAGGTAAAATGTCACGTGCACGGATCGAAACCGGCGAGGACGATATTCACTGCCATCTGCTGAAAATCGATGCCGGTGGCGAAATTCCTGCTCACACCCATAAAGGATTTGAAGCCACGCTGCTGCTCGATGGCAGTTTCAGTGACGACATGGGCAAATACCAACGTGGTGATTTTATCTGGCTGGACGGTAATCACACTCATAGCCCGGTCAGCACGAAAGGTTGTGTGTGCCTGACCGCGGCAGACGATGCGTTGCATTTCACCCAGGGACTGAGCCGTTTACTCAACCCACTTGGACGATTCCTCTACTGAGTGCCTTTGGCGGGGAAAGACCCCGCCTTTTTTTATTCCCCCTCTCCCATCCTTGTCAGCTTTGCGTATAATGCGCGGCATGAGCAAAAGTAATAAAAACAAAGCCAACAGCACCGGCACTATCGCCCTGAATAAAAAAGCGCGTCACGAATTTCATTTGTACGACAAGTTCGAGGCAGGCATTGCGCTGCAAGGTTGGGAAATCAAAAGCATTCGCGCGGGGAAAGTGAATATCACCGACACCTACGTGATCCTGCAAAACGGCGAAGCCTACCTGATTGGTTGTAAAATTCAGCCGCTTAATCAGGCCTCCAGCCATGTGTTCTGTGACGTGGAACGTTCGCGTAAGTTATTGCTGAATAAACGCGAATTAGATCGCCTGATAGGTGGCCGTGATCGCGAAGGCATGACCATCGTCGCCACCGCCATGTATTGGAAAAAATGCTGGGTGAAGTTGGAATGCTATCTGGCCAAAGGTAAAAAGGAACACGACAAGCGTGACACGGTCAAAGATCGTGATTGGGCACGCGAAAAAGAACGTTTGATGAAACATACCGCACGTTAACGGTTGAAATTTCATCACTTGAGTCCCATATGTTGTGCTAAGTGCAGCAGTGTGAAAAACACTATGGTACACTCAAACCACTTAGGTTTTAGTTAACCACGTACTCCTATCCCAGATTCATGAATCGGGGCTGATTAGGATTCGACGGAATACACGAAACCCAAGGTGCATGCCGAGGTGCGGTAGGCCTCGTAAAAAAGCCGCAAATAAATAGTCGCAAACGACGAAAACTACGCTCTAGCCGCTTAATACCCGGTAGGGAGCCCTTCCACTCCGGCCTTGCCTGCTGGTGGAGATTCGGAAGGTCATACTCGCAGGATCGCGCAGCGGCTTCGTCCGTAGCTTAAGCGCTAAATCTAATCGGGCTCACTGTAGGAAATCCTGTCTGTCGGAGTTCCAAACAGTTAAAGAAAAGACTGACTAAGCATGTAGGACTGAGGATGTAGGTATTACGGACGCGGGTTCAAATCCCGCCAGCTCCACCAATAACAAACCCTGTGCCGTTAGGCATGGGGTTTTTTATTGGTTGTTGTTAGGGTTTGGTCTAACCCGCGTAGTGGGTTCACAAAATGTCTGGAACATTTTGTACCGCCGCAGGCGCCCGAAGGGTCAGCGCCATGGACGGCGCTGAGGACAATCCCGCCAGAATTAGCATATTGTCTCTATTCGTCGGTAATCAGTCTCGAACAGAAGTTTAGGGTTGTCTAGATGTTCTGTTATCGTTGAAAGGATAATTTTTAAACCGGAAAGGTAAATGAAGTGCGCTTTACATTATCAACATGTGAAGAGTCGAGCATGCCCTTAGACAGATAAACCGAACTAGTTATACTGGAGCCAAACGAAAAACAAAAAAGGATTAAGGGATGATTCCTACTTATCAAGAGCTGATGACACCCGTACTAAAAAAAGCAGCTAACGGAGAAGTAAAATTAAGCAAGGTCGTCGATGAAGTTAGTTCAGACCTCAATCTCACAGAGGAAGAGCTCACGGAGATGCTCCCAAGTAGAAAGCAAACCGTTATTGCTAATCGTATTGGTTGGGCTAAGACTTACCTCTCAAAAGCGGGACTCATCGAAGTCACAAAGCGAGGCTACTTCAAAATAACTAAGCTCGGAGAGGATGCCCTTTCATCAGGCCAAGAGATCAATAATAAGTACCTTCAACAGTTCGATGACTTTAACGCGTTCCAAGGGCAAACTTCAGCCGATACCGAGGTCGATACGGCTCTACCCAAAGAAGACGAACACGTAACTCCCGACGAGGCTCTCCGGGCCGCTTATCAGAAGATAAACGACTCGCTTTCGACCGATTTACTTAACCGGGTCCGAACGGTTACACCTCAGTTCTTCGAGAACTTGCTCGTCGAATTACTCGTCGAAATGGGGTACGGAGGAAGCGAAGATGGGGCGGCTCACGCTCTCGGAAAAACTGGTGACAATGGTGTCGATGGGGTTATTAACCAAGACCCTTTAGGCGTTGATCAAATTTATATCCAAGCAAAGAGATATGCGAGCGGAAACAATATCGGAGCCGGAGACATCCGGGACTTCTTCGGTGCGTTGAACCTCAAGAAGGCCAGTAAGGGGATTTTCATTACAACGTCCGACTTCACTCCGTCAGCAATTCAAACGGCGAAAGACCTCGGGACGCGAATCGTTTTGATCAACGGGAAGGAGCTTTCAAAGTTAATGCTTCGATACAACGTCGGATGCCGAGACATTGAGACCCTACACTTAAAGAGAGTCGACGAGGATTTCTTCGACAATTAAACGGCAAACTACGAATTCAAAATTGATGACTTTATAGACTTTTACTGAGAGGGTGCCTTCAAGCTTAACTCTCTTGGATTTTTTACCCACGTGTACAGCATGTTCATCGATTTCCTCAATATTTGCTATCGACATAATTAAATCCCGTGCTTTATCCCCTGCTCCGCAGGCTAGCTGTCGCTGTTCAAATGGGTTCCATACCCGTTTGTGGGCGACCCCAACAAATACAATCCCACCCTCATTACTTGATTCTTGCACCTATCTGCCAGACCATAACGCCATCATTCTCTACCAAGCTTGTCTATGCGCCGATATTTCTTTGTCAGTTTACTACTGGCGCCCCCTGTCTTTGCCCAGCAATTACCTCCACCGCCACCGGAGGCGAAAAGTGCCTGCGAGGGACAACCTCAGGGGCAGCGCTGTGAATTTATCGCGCCTCACGGCAAGGTTAGCGGACAATGTCGCGACGTCAGAGAGGGCTTACTGTGTGTGCCTGATAGTATGCCGCCTATGCTTAATCGCAGCAATCAGCGTAATGATCAACGCAACAAACCACCTAAACGCGCCAAAATCGACATCGATGCCACAACAAACGATGCAGTAAAAACGACGAGTCGCATACCCGATACGAACCAGGGCAGCTGTTTTGATAATCACCAAAAGATCCCTTGCCCGCCAAAAGATGACGCATTTTATGGTCAGGATGCCCACTATGCAGGTGCAACGCCCAGCTACACACAGGATAAATCCGGCACTGTCACCGATAACGTTACCGGACTGATGTGGCAACAGGCCCATAACCCACAACGCATCAACTGGTACCAGGCGAATCAGGCATGTGAGTCGTTGACGCTGGCTGGATTCAAAGACTGGCGCTTACCAAGCATAAAAGAGTTGTTCTCAATTATTGATTTTCGGGGTGTCGTTGGGCAACGCGCTTATCTGCCCGATGAGTTTGATATCCGGCCACCAGCCAGCTTGAGCAAAAATGATCCGTTTGCCGCCAATCACAGGCCGGAAATGATGGGGCAAACCTGGTCGGCGACTAAATATGCCGGTCAACATTGGGATGATCCCAACGTCGAAGCGGCGTTTTTTGTTAATTTTTTGGATGGCCGCATCAAGCAAGCGCCGACGCGCGGACGGGAGGGATTATTTTATCGCTGTGTGCGCGGTCCTGCATGGGGTGAGAATCAGTTTGTCGACAACAATAATGGCACCGTTAGCGATAAGATGAGTGACCTGATGTGGCAACAACAGGACGATGGTAAACCCCGCAACTGGCAAGAGGCGCTGAACTATTGTAAGGGGTTAACTCTGGCCGGACACACCGACTGGCGTTTGCCCAACGTGAAGGAACTACAGAGCATTGTGAATTATCAGCGCCCAGCCCCCGCGATTGACACGGCTAGTTTTGGCGTCAGTGATCCAGCCGCCTGGTATTGGAGCAGTACCACCCATGGCGACGATATTTCCCAGGCTGACTATGTATGTTTTGGAAAGTGCACGTCGGTACAGGGTATTGATGTACACGGAGCAGGTGCACAGCGCAGCGACCCCAAACTGCGCGGGGCGAGAGTCGCGCAGCAACAAGGTGGTCAGCAGGATGAAATCCGTATTGAGAATCTGGTGCGCTGCGTACGTTAACTCAGGCGACGCTGTCCACCTCTTGTGGACTGCGCTCGATGCAATTACGTCCCAGCTTTTTCGCGCGGTACAAATTCGTGTCGGCCTGATGCAACATACGTTTTACCGAGCCGAGTGTTAACGCCCCACAAAGACCGCCACTCAGGGTGACCTTTAACTCGGGATGGATTTCATGCCACGGATGGTT
The DNA here is from genome assembly GCF_004329715.1 of Bowmanella sp. JS7-9. Classification (GTDB taxonomy): domain Bacteria; phylum Pseudomonadota; class Gammaproteobacteria; order Enterobacterales; family Alteromonadaceae; genus Pseudobowmanella; species Pseudobowmanella zhangzhouensis. The sequence continues at coordinate 1,198 of NZ_JXSY01000001.1, read as the reverse complement.
TTCAATTGCCAGACGCAGCGTTTCACAACGCTGCCACGCCTGAGCCAGCGAGGTTTCGGCAAACGCGACCACGAATTCCTCACCACCGTAGCGGGCGATAACATCACTTTTACGCAAATTTTTAGTGAATAACTGCCCCACCTGTCGCAACACTTCATCACCCACGCTGTGGGAAAACTGATCGTTGATACGTTTAAAATGATCCAAATCCGCCAGTAAAAACGTCAATGGGTGGTCGTAACGAGCGGCTTGTTCAAACAGTTGTGAAGCCTGCTCCACAAAATGTCGGCGGTTGTATAACTGAGTCAGCGGGTCGCGAATGCTTAGCTCACGTAACTTGTCATGGGCTTTGGCTAAATCGGCACTCATATGGTTAAACGCCTCTGACAGCGCGCCAATTTCGTCGTTTCTGCGCACCGGGATCGGCTCTTGCAGTTTGCCCTGCTGACGCATCTGTCGCACAGCGACCATCAAGCGTCCCACGCCTTTGCTCATACGGCGCATAAACATACGTGCCAGCAATAGAGCAATCAATACCGCCACACTCATGCCGGTTAGGAGTGCCTGGCGCATCGCGCGTAAATAGGATTCGTCCTGCGGGCTGAGATTAGGATCGCCCAACGGCACCGCCTTAGCCACTACCTCACCACGCAGGCTGATTGGAAATGCATCATCTAATAATTCCGGCGCCGACTGACCAATGGCATAACCTTCGGCGGGTTTCATTACCACACCCTGAGTATCAAGCAGCAAAAACATAAAGGGCGCGGTAGCACGACGCTGAAAATAGGAATCTTCCCGAAGGGATGAATGTGGCCCTTCGGTCATACCGGGCAAAGGCCGATTGCGGTATTCCACAAAACGCGGAAAGGGTTCACTTTGCACCGCTTGCTGCCAACTACCGTAGGCATCAATGTAAGCGGCTACGTCATCGCGAAAGCGACTAAACGCATCGTCAAGCACCGATTGTTTAAAATCACGCATTAACATCCAATAGGCTATACCACCCACCGATGCCGCACTGACTAAACTCACCAACACTAAACTTAAAGCGATTTGCGTACGTAGTTTCAAACAATCAATTCCAGTCGTCTTATTATTATGACGATAAGAATACCATTCTCATTAACGGATAACATGGCATACCTGCGCCCATGGTATTCAAATCAATAACGAAAAGATAATGGAGCAACATGGA